>CBDTUA010000028.1:0-41088 GCA_965363735.1 uncultured Sulfitobacter sp.
GTTCCACAACAGGCTGTCGTTCCACAACAGGCTGTCGTTCCACAACGGGCTGTTGGACAACAGGTTGTTCCACAGCTTGCTCTTGTTCCACAACAGGCTCTTCAACAACTGGCTGTTCGACAACAGATTGTTGAACGACTGGATTGCCAGGGTTATAGTCTGCGACCGTTGCGCCCTGGGTGTTGTTTTCGATCACAATATCACCGCCCAAACGGCTATAATCGGACGATACTGCAACAGGCGTTCTGTCGTTGTCAGAAAAATTGTTGTCACGAACAATAAAGTTCGAGACCGCAGCATCTGTCTGACCAGATGGAATACCCAGCAAGTTGACGTCTGACCTATTCGTACCGATACCGGTATTGATGATCGTATTGTTTTCGATCACCAGCAAATCGCTAGGGCCTTTATAGTGGTCCGCAAAGTAAGCAACACCGCTTCCTCGTGCGTTTTCAATAAGGTTGTTACTGATAACGCCAGAACTGCGCACCGAAATACCGTTGGCATCGGTGGAATTTATGATGTGATTTCCGTCGATAAGGAAATCTGTGGCTTGGATGTACATGCCGTGCATCATGTTGGATGTACCACCGTTCAGACCGGTGGAATCAATTGTATTGTTAAGGATTTGAAGACCGGGGTGATCAACACCCTTTGCTTTATCCTGTGCTGCGATAATACCATCGCGGCCGATATTGGTAAACGTGCTGTCTTCGATCACGACATTGGAAGTCGATCCCGTAGAGCTAAGCCTGATACCGTAGCCAGATACGTTCTCGAAAGTAACATTTTCGATGCGCAAGTTGTCGACATTGCGGATCATCATGCCGTCGCCTCTTACGTCCTTGATTGTAACATTGCGGATGAGTGTATTGTCCCACTCGTGTCCGATAATATCCATTGTTGATGTTAGCGTGAGGTTCTCGATTACTCTTGTGTAAGTTGCCATCTAAGGCCTCCTGATTAATTCAACTATTTATGCTTTGATTGAGGGTTATCCCTGCAAAGCACAAATCGACTGCTTGAGGTTAGCGGTCATACACGATGAACTTCTGCTGGATAGTTAATTTGGTTCAGTGACTAAAATATGGCTAAAACTTGCTGGTCTGTTGGCCGGATCATGCTAATCGTCGAAATATAACGGGCAATGCGCCACTATTAATTAACCACGATATGTATAAGAACTCGTCTCTTCTAGACATCAAGGGCTCCCAATGACTACCAATATAATTAACCGTGGATTAGACGAGTTACGCGCAGTGCGTCGCCGCGCAAGATTGCTCTATTGGTCTGTGGCCATCTTTAGTTTCTTCGCGAATTTATTGATGCTTACCGGACCCTTGTACATGTTGCAGGTCTATGACCGCGTCTTGGGATCACGGTCAGAAGAAACGTTAATCGCGCTCTCTCTATTAGTAGTCTTCCTATATGCGATGATGGGTGTGTTCGACTATGTGCGTGGCCGAATCATGGCGAGGATCGGGGCGCGGTTTCAGGTTGATCTGGACCGCCGCGTGTTTGATGCTGTTGTTCGAAAATCAGCGGTCGCGCCCGATTTAAAGACAAACGCCGGCCTTCAAGACCTTGAAGCTGTTCAGCGGTTAATCACGTCGCCTGTCATGTTGGCTGCGTTTGATATCCCTTGGACGCCCATCTTTTTTGCCGCCATCTTTCTTTTCCATCCCATGCTTGGCTGGCTTGCCGTGGGCGGGGCAGCCGTTTTGATATTGATCACCATCGCGAATCAGGTGCTGTCACGTGACAGTCAGGCCAAGGCAGGTCTGTCAGCACAGAAGGCCAGATCGATTTCGGATCAGATGCGAGACGAGGCTGAAACGGTTCAAGCCATGGGAATGCGCGACGCCACCTTTGAACGTTGGCAGTTGGCACGAGATGATGCATTGGATCATCAAATGCGCGCGATTGATGTTGGTGGCTCGTTTTCTTCTTTCAGCAAGACACTGCGCATGTTTCTACAGTCGGCCATGCTTGGTCTGGGCGCTTGGCTGGTCTTGGGCGATGAAATGACGGCGGGGGCCATTATCGCAGGGTCGATCTTGCTGGGGCGCGCCCTTGCCCCGATCGAGGTGGCGTTGAACCAATGGTCTTTGGTTCAACGCGCCCGCACCGGTTGGGACAATCTTGCACTGTTGCTTGGCGCAGTGCAGCCCGAGCCCAGGCGAACAAAGTTGCCAAAACCACGTGCCCGCCTCGAGGTTTTAGGCTTGACCGTTGTACCTCCGGGCGAAAAACGCGCGGCGCTCGAAGGAGTCAGCTTTGTAGTGGAGCCGGGGCAGGCGGTGGGCGTCATTGGTTCGTCAGGGGCAGGCAAGTCAAGTCTGGCCCGGACCTTGACCGGGGTCTGGGCACCTACGGGTGGGTACGTACGTTTTGATGGTGCTTCGTTGGAACACTACGGGTCCGAGACCCTGGGGCAGCACATCGGCTATTTGCCGCAACGCGTGCAATTGTTCGATGGAACGATCGCCGAAAACATTGCTCGACTTCTGGCGAACCCGGACGATGAAAAAGTGATCGCCGCTGCTAAACTTGCTGCGGCCCATGAGCTGATCCTGGAATTGCCAGACGGATACGACACTGTTGTAATGGCAGGAAAGGTGCGTTTGTCCGGCGGGCAGATGCAGCGAATAGGTCTTGCGCGTGCTCTTTATGACGATCCGGCGATTGTTGTTCTGGATGAACCAAACTCCAACCTCGATAATATCGGCTCGCAGGCCGTAAATCACGCAATCCGACAGGTAAAGGAAAGCGGTCGATCGGTGTTGATTATGGCACACCGGCCAGCCGTGATTCAGGAATGTGACACACTTTTGGTTTTGGAGGGCGGCAAGCGTGTGGCCTTCGGTCCAAAAGACGAAGTTTTGGAAGATATGGTTTCCAACCATAAGCAAATCCGCACGAGATCGATTGGTATGGCGGGAGTAGCATGACTTACGCCAGCGCGAAAAAGTGGCCCGCAGCGCGCCCGCTGACTATCGGTTTTGTCTCTTTGCTTGTGTTGATAGGCGGATTTGGTACTTGGGCCGTGCAAACCAAAATTGCCGGTGCCGTAGTGGCATCAGGCAAGATCGAGGTCGAGCGCAACAAGCAGGTTGTCCAGCACGAAACTGGCGGCGTTGTGGAAAAGATCTTCGTAAAAGAAGGTGATACGGTTTCAGCCGGGGATGTTCTGATCAGTCTCGATCCCCAACAGCTTGATACCCAGATATTAATCGAAGAAGGACAGTTTTTCGAACTTGTCGCGCGGCGGGGCCGTCTAGAGGCAGAGCGCGATGGACTGGACACCATCACCTTTGATGCTGAACTGATTGAGGCCGGAAAGCAGAGCCCTGAGTTGCAGGAACTCATGGTAGGGCAACAAAACCTTTTTGATGCGCGGCGCGCTTCGGTGGCCCAACAGATTGAGCAGTTCGGGCTTCGCAGATCCCAAATCGAGGCGCAGGTTGAAGGTGTGGATGCGCAGGCAAAATCGCTAAGACGCCAGCTTGAGTTCATCGAAGAGGAGCTGGCGAACCAACAATCACTACGTGATCGCGGCCTTGCGAAATCATCGGCGGTCCTGTCCCTGCAGCGCGAAGATGCCAAGCTAAGCGGTCAGATCGGGGAAGTCGTCGCAGCAAAGGCCGAGGCGCTTGAACGCGCAACCGAGATCGACATTGAAATCCTCAAGCTGGGCACTGCCAGCCAAGAGGAGGCGATCACGCGCCTACGTGATTTGCGGTACCGCGAGTTGGAGCTGTCGGAAAAACGCCGTGCCCTCAAGGCCGAGATTGACCGGCTTTATATCCATGCGCCTGTATCTGGTATCATTTACGGTCTGCAGGTGCAGACGCCGCGTTCTGTTTTGCGTGCTGCGGAACCATTGATGTATCTCGTGCCTCAGGACCGGCCATTGGTCATCATTGTTCGGGTAATGCCAACAAATATCGATCAGGTATCGGTCGGCCAGAAGGTAAATCTACGTATGTCAGCGCTAGACAGTCGTGAGACGCCAGAACTGACAGGGGAGATCGCCCAAATTTCGGCTGACGCTCTTGAGGACGAGGTGACTGGAATGTCGTACTACCGGGTTGAGATCATGTTAAGTCCGGGCGAAATGGCAAAATTGCCCAAAGGGACCATTTTGCTACCCGGCATGCCAGTCGAGGCATTTATCCGGACCGGGGACCATTCCCCCATGACGTATCTCGTCAAACCGCTGGCCGATTATTTCACCCGCGCGTTTCGCGATAATTAAGCTAAATCCACCCATATGAAGGCACGCGCCGGCACGTTTGTGTCGATGGGGCCCGGCGTATCATCGTCGGGCCCCAAAGCGTTTCCAAGGGAACGGTTGCGCCTTAGATCCAACTATTGCGTGAGATTGGCGCAATTGTGATCGCTTAGCCAACACCTTACTCAAATTTGTAAACAAATCAGTTGAGGTTCATCCGGACATTTGTCAGGGTCGCCCTACGGGAAGATTTTTCGCTGTATACGCAGGCGGAATAGACGGGCCGGACCGAGGCGCGTCAATTTATCAATTCAACGGGAGGAAGACATGACAAAAGAGAATATGAAGCTGAACCGCCGGTCCGTTCTGCGGGGAGCCGCAGTTGCTGCCGTCGCATCGCCAGCGCTTGTTGGTAAAGCAATTGCAGCAGGCGAAGTCACGTGGCGTGTACAGGCACATTGGCCAAAAGCCTCTAGTTCCTTTAACGATAGCTTGGGTGTTGTCGCAAAACAGCTTGAGGAAAAAACCGAAGGCGCGTTCAAGCTCGAATTGCTGGGAGCTGGCGAATTCGCCAAAGGGCCTGACATCTATAACATCGTGCGCAAGGGCGTTGTTCCCATGGGTACGATCAGCCCATCCTATATCTCGGACCAAGCTGAAGCTGCGACATTTGCATACGGCATCCCCGGCACCCTGCGTCAGGCGTGGGAAATGGAACATGCGATGAAGAACCTCGGTATCGAGGCATTGGTTAACGAGGACCTGAACGCAGACGGCGTGCATATGATGTCCGAAAAGGTACTGCCAACCGAAATGGTCGTGTCCAAAAAGATCGAATCCGCGGCTGATTTCCAAGGGCTCAAAATTCGATCCTCGGGCGCGATGCTGGATTATCTGGCGGCCGCGGGTGCGGCTCCGCAATACATTCCCGGTTCAGAATTGTATCAGTCACTTAGTTCCGGCGTTGTGGATGGCGCACACTGGGGCGCGGCCATTGGCGCGCAATCCATGTCACTTTGGGAAGTCTGCAAGTACCACTATAAGCCGGTTCTGGCCCAAACCACCGATGCCTTTATCTTTAACCAAGATGCCTTGAACGGTCTGCCCGACGACCTGCGCAGCGCGCTGGTTGATACGATCACGACACGGTTCTTCCTGCGGTCGGCCGAATACCAACATTTCGAGGCGATCGCGTTGGCCGAAGGTGTTGCCAACAATGGCATCGAAGTGCTGGAACTGCCGGACGACGTGCTGGAAATGCTGGCTGTTGCCTCGGCGCAGATCCTCGAGGCCGAAGGCCAGAAGGGTGAAAAAGCAGCCAAAGCGGCAGACATCTATCGCACACTGATGAAGGACATGGGCTACGTCTAGGCCCGTCTACCTGAATATCTGAACAGACGGGCGGCGCGCATGTGGTGCGCCGCCCCCTTTTTGCACAAAAGGAGCATGCAGCGATGATGCAACTGGCCCGTACGATTACGCGAGTGAACCAATTTATCGGGCGATGGGTGTCGCTGGGTGTGTTGATTATTTTTGTCCTTTTGCTGGCTGATGTTGTCATGCGCTATCTTGTTGGCAGCCCGACGATCTGGACGGCCGAACTAGCTACGTTGATTTTTGGGGTCTACGCGGTCATCGGCGGCGGCTATCTGCTAACTGAGCGCGGGCATGTGAACGTAGATATTTTCTATGGCCGCATGTCGCGCAGGCGCAGGTCGTCGCTGGATATTCTTACATTCCCGTTGTTCTTGTTATTTGTCGGTGTGTTGCTTTGGCAGGGCTGGGATATCGCATCCGAGGCGATTGCAGACTTGGAGCGGTCGAACTCTGTCTGGAAGGCTCCGCTTTGGCCGACCAAGGCGCTGATCCCGGTCGCAGCTATTTTGCTGCTGTTGCAAGGCCTCGTGCGTCTTTGGTCCGACATCCGCGTGTTACGTGGGCTGCCGATCCCTGAGGATGTCTTTGGCAAACCGGGTGAGCCCGACCAAAATGAAACAGATGCACAGGAGATGCAAAGATGAGCGTCGAACTTCTTACCCTATTGTTCTTCGGCGCATTGCTGTTGTTCTTGATGCTGGGCACCCCGCTGGCCTTTGTGCTGGGCGGTGTTTCAGTGGTGTTCTTGTATTTTGAGATGGGATCGATAGGGTTCTATTTGCTGGCCTCGAAAATGTGGGAGACGATGCAATCGCCGACCCTAATGGCGGTGCCGCTCTTTGTGTTCATGGCCATATTGCTTGAGAAATCGGGGGTCGCGAATGACCTTTACGATATGATGCACCAATGGTTTGGCGGCCTGCGCGGCGGCTTGGCTATCGGCACGGTTCTGATCTGCGTGATCTTTGCCGCCATGTCGGGAATCTCCGGCGCGGCGGTCGTGACAATGGGCACCATTGCACTGCCCAAAATGCTTGAGCGAGGGTATGATAAGAAACTGGCGCTAGGGGCGATCAATGCGGGCGGCGGATGGGGCATTCTGATCCCGCCGTCAATCCTGATGGTGCTGTATTCGCTATTGACCGAAGTGTCAGTTGGCCGCCTGTTTGCGGCAGGCATCGGGCCAGGTTTGACCCTGTTCGTTCTGGTAACGCTTTATATCGGTGGGCGCTGCTGGTTGCAGCCGCATTTGGGCCCTGCCTTGCCTGTGGAAGAGCGTGCAAACTGGTCGCAAAAGCTTAGATCGCTCAAGGCGGTGATTTTGCCAATCCTGATTGTGGTGATCGTTCTTGGCGCGATTTTTGGCGGTTTTGCCACTCCGACCGAAGCGGCTGCTATCGGTGTTTTCGGATCGCTTGTGGCGACTTTGATCAATGGCCAGCTGACATGGAAGGTGTTGCATGATGCGTCTATTGCCACGCTCAAGCTGACTGCTCTGGTGATGTGGATTTTGTTTGCCGCACATGCATTTTCCACTGCCTACACGGCATTGGGGGCACAAAGCCTAATATCAGATCTGATGGGGTATATTCCCGGCGGGCGTTGGGGCGCGTTGTTCTTTATGCTGGTCATGCTGTTCTTCTTTGGCATGGTTCTTGATCCTGTGGGTATCATGCTGATCACCTTGCCGGTGTTTTTGCCAGTGGTGCGGGATGCCGGATTCGATCCGATCTGGTTTGGCATTTTGTTTATCATCATGATGGAGGTTGGGTATATGACGCCGCCCTTCGGCTTTAACCTGTTCTACCTCAAGGGGGTGGCCCCGCCGGATGTCACCATGGGCGACATCTACGCATCGGTTACCCCTTATGTCTTGGTGACGTTGATCGGGGTGGCGCTGATTATCCTGTTCCCCGAGATCGCGTTGTATTTCCCAAGGCTGTTCTACGGCTGATCTGGGGCGGACAACGCTTCATCTGGAACGGTCAAAGCCGGCCCGCATTTCATGCAGGCCGGCTTTCTAATTTATAGCAGGTCTGTTTTCGGTCTGGTGTGGCCTAGGCCACATCCACCCACCAAGGCACAAACCTGCGCCAGTCATGCTGGCGTCCGGCGGCATAGTCCATGCCGACTTTGACCCAGTCGACATCCCCTGAATGCTGCGGCGCGCTCGTCGAACTGCCATATCGCACGACCTTTGATCCTTCCTCGAACGCGTCAAGGGATTGCGCCCATACATCGCCGTCCCAATGCAGTGTCATGCAGCGGTGCAGAGGTTCGTATTCAGCGGTGAACAAAGTACCAAAGCCTTCGCCGTAGCGATCTTGTTTCAAGGGGGCTTTGGTGAATTGACCTACCAAACTTGAGGGCTCGGCCCCGTGTGACAACACCCCGTCCAGATGATCCGATCGTTCGAATGTTCGGGTAAAGGCACCCCGGTCTGGCGCACTACCATCGGTTTGGTGGTTTGTGGCAACAAGGCGCGGCTGCACTTTGGCACCACCCCCAGCGTAGATTTCGACGCTTGCTGCAGCACCCGAGGCATCGGCGACCACGACATTATAAGGCATGTGTGACGGCACCCGTTGCAAGGCACGCAGGGCTTGGGGGACGGTCTCGCAGGTCTCCAGCACATAACGCAGGATTGTCGTAATCCCGAACCCCCGCCCGGTTTCCTGTCGCCCGCCGTAGGCCAGCGCGATGCTAAGGCCCGCGCTATTAATCCCGTCCGATAGCCCCCACAGGAATTCGACCATTCCCATGACACGGCGGCCAGTCCACGCGGTATGGAGCAACAAGCCTTCGTTCAGGTCGGGTGACAGGTCATAGTTGCGCACCAGACGGATGTCGTCCTTTGATGTGGCGACGGCCAGCGAACAGCCCCCCAGATAGCTGGGGGGGCACCACGTGGAAAGGAACCGCGCGGCGCGGTCTGATCCGCCTGCAAGCTTGGTAAGTTGCGCGTGAACCGGCACCAACTCGGGCATGTATTCGCGCAATGCGACCTCGCAGGCGGCGCGGTCAGGGCCGGTGTCGCCACCGCGACCCACAAACCACGCCTCGTAAGCGGGCCAGGATCGCTGCCAACGGGCAGTCCATTTGGGGCCGGGGGTTGCTTCGCTGATAGCGTCAAAGGTGAGGGAATGGGCCATGTCAAACGTCTTTCAAAGGGAGGTTAAGGAAAAACCGCACCATTTCAGCACTGGCATCAGGACCGTTCGGATCGGTGTATGATCCAGTGACATTGCCGCCAGACCACGCGTGGCCTAGCCCGGCGATTGTCCAATGCTCCATCACCGGATGGCCATCGGGGGACAGTACCGTGTTGCGGGTAAAGCTCCGCTTGCCAGCGGTGCCATCCTCCACCACTTGCGGGCCTGTTGCAGCGGCTTCTGCTATGCCTCGACCGTTTGTGTGGTGCACTGTGCTGTCGGCGTCGCCATGGAAAACAATCGTCGGGATCGGCTGTGTATTCTGTCCACGCGCGCCGCCAGATCCCATCGCCGCAAAGGCCGAGGGTACGTCGTGCGCTGCCCTGTACGGCAAGCCGGAATGGGCACCAACGGCGCTAAATACATCGGCGTGGGTCTGACCCAAGATAACCGCCATCGCTGCACCTGCCGACAGTCCCGCGACAAAGCAGGCCCCTTGGGGTATCGCATGATCGCGTAGCATCTGTTGCGCCAGACCGGCAAGGATCGCCGGTTCGCCCGCGTCGCGCATCTGGTCGGCGGGGCCAAACCAGTTCCAGCAGCTTTGCATATTCGCCCCGCGCGATTGTGCTGGATAGACCACGATCACCCCGTGCTGGTCGGCCAGTCCGTTCATTCCCGTTCCATTGGCAAAATCGACGGGCGATTGGGTGCAGCCATGCAGCATCATGATCAGGCCCTTGGCTGCGGCACCATTCAGATCGGGAATGTAAACGCGATAGTCACGGCTGCCTTGCGCACAGGTGAAAGTGCCCCCGTCAAATCGTGCACCCTGCGGCAGGGGTGGTTCTGTCACGTCCGCCGAAGGTATCCCTGATGTGGGGAGGGTGCCTAGGCTTGCCAGAGTCTCACGCAGACTGCGGCCAACTTTGGCACCATCGAACGGATTCGTGGCGGGATTTGTGCCAACGCCTGGACCGGACAAACCGCCCTTGGCGAGCGCTGTCTGGATCATCTCAGTCGCGCCGGCGGGATTGCCTGCTTGCACAAGTTTACTGGCCCGGCGCATGGCCGAGTTGAAATCGTTACTCATTTTGGCTTCCTTAAGTGGATTAAATCGGGGTTAGGTGATCCGCGCGCCAAGGGCCTTTTTTACCCCGGCGCTGGCTTGAATTGCACCCAGTACGGTCATCGACCCGATCGTCGCCAGCGCCAATTCAGGCGTGACATCACTGGCGATGCGGGCAAGACCCACAACCTTGATGTGCAGCACTTCATTTGCGGCTTGCACGGCCTCAAGGTCGGCAACGGAGTAGTCGCGCAAGCCAAGTTCCATTGTGTGACGGTCAATTGACTGGGTCACGGTGTCGGATTGGTGATCCAACTGGTTGCGAATGGCGGTGCGGATAAAGTCACTGCGGTTCGAATAGAAACCTTCCTGCACCAGCAGATCAATCCGGCCCAGATCGACAAAGCCCAAATTGATCGTAATCTTTTCGTTCTCCGGCATCTTGTCCCGGATTTGTCTAACGTTGCTCATGATGTTTCTCCATCCATGTGGATGGTATATGGATGTTTGCCTCCGCATTGCAACAGGTGATCTCGGTTTATCTGTTGTATTAGGCCAACATCCGCACAGCAGTTTGCAGATCGTCCCTGAATTGGGCGGTGGCGTCTGCTTTGGCCTGAGGGTCGGGCAGGCGCAGCAGATATGATGGGTGCAGGGTGAGCAGGACCGGCGTACCGGTTGGTGTTTCTTCGACTTTGCCACGACGGGCAAGGATCGCGTCACGGCGGCCCGTTAGCCCCTGGGCGGCGGTGGTCCCCATGCCAAGGATCAACTTGGGCTGCACTTTCGCGATTTCCGCATCCAGCCACCAACGGCAATGGTCGATCTCGGAGGTGTTGGGCCGCTGATGAATGCGCCGTTTGCCACGCGGCGTGAATTTGAAATGTTTCACCGCGTTAGTGACATAGGCCTGTGCCCGGTCCAGCCCCGCCTTTGCAGCGATCTGGTCAAACAGCTGGCCCGCGGGCCCGACAAAAGGCCGCCCGCTCAGATCCTCTTGATCGCCGGGCTGTTCGCCGACGACCATCAGGTCGGCATCCATCGGCCCTTCGCCTGGTACGGCTTGGGTTGCATTGCAATGCAGCGGGCAACGGGTGCAGGCAGCAATCGCGGCGGGCAAGGCGTCTTGTGGGCCGTCCCATGCCGATTGATGCGCCGACAGTTGCGCTTGAACCTGCGCCATACGGGCAGGGGGCAGGGATGGGGCCGCTTCGGCCATGGCGCGTGCACGGGCGGGGGCGTCGGCGATCATCTGGGGGATCAACGCTGCTTCGGGCATGTTCTTCCAGTATTTCTTGGGCATCTCGGATTGCATGGCTTTGACCATCAATCGCGCGGGATTAAAGATGTTTTGGAAATAGGTGATCCAAAGCTGTTCGCTGGCGTCCTCGGGTAGGGTCGGTTTCTCGACCCCTTCTTGAAACAACAGTTTGCCATTTTCAAAGATGACGCACACATCGGGCGTCAGGATACGCCAATCCATATCGCTGAACCGGCGGACAAAGAAGTCGGCCGTGGGTTCGACGGTGTGATAGGTCGGTTCAAACCACGCAGCAAAGGACCGGCGCGGGGCATCGGGGCTACCGATCTCGCGAAAGCGTACAAAGGCTTTCATCTTGTGCTGGCAGCGATGCACGTTCTTTTCCATCTGTCGCAGGCGCGACAGTTCGGCGTCGCCACGATCTGTCATCAGGTGCGGCGCATCCCGAAGCCGCCACAAAAATGCATAAAGCCGGGCAAAGCGTTCGGCGTCACTGTGCCAAACCACGCTGCTGGCCATGCTGACAAAGCTGCGCGGCACGGTGACTTGGCCGTTTGGCCGCAAGGGTTCATCGGTACCAAAAAGATCGGGTGCTTTGGTGGCGTCGCCCCACAAAATGTCCTCGGGCCGGATACCTGCGGCCAAAAACTGCCGCGCCGCATCACGCCACGCTTGGGCGGTGCCGATCTTTGGCATGACCGCGCGGTGCATCAGAACAGGGTAAGTTGTTCTGGTGGTGGCGTGAAACGAGCGCGCAAATCTGCGCTGTCGGTCAGCCCGCTAGGGGACCAGCCAGCGGCGGTGATAAAACTGCGGGCCTTTTTCATCGATGCACCCATACGCAATAAATCCTCATAGCGCAGGGTTCGGTGGCGGCGGGTGGTCAGAATACGGTTGACGGTTTTTACGCCGAAACCCGGGACGCGCAACAGCATCTCGCGGGTGGCACGGTTGACGTCCAGCGGGAACACCTCGCGGTGGACCAACGCCCACGCCAACTTTGGGTCGACCTCAAGATCTAAATTCCCGTCGGCGGTGACGGACGTAATCTCGTCCAGTTGAAAATCATAGAACCGCAAAAGCCAGTCTGCCTGATAAAGTCGGTGTTCACGCTGCAACGGCGGACGGATCAGCGGCAGTTTGGACGAACTGTCAGGGATAGGCGAGAAGGCAGAATAATACACCCGTTTGAGTTTATAGCTTGAGTAAAGCCGCGTGGATTGCCCCAGTACGGTAGCGTCGTTCGATCCGTCTGCGCCGATGATCATCTGGGTCGATTGCCCCGCAGGCGCAAAGCGTGGGGGGCGCTTGCCGGTGTGCGATTTGTCCTTTGATACTTCTTTGCGTAACCGGAAATCGGCCATCGCCTTGCGGATCTGGTCGGGTTTCTTTTCGGGTGCGTATTGCTTGACGGCGGCGTCGGTGGGTAATTCGACGTTGATCGATAGACGGTCTGCCAACAACCCAGCTTCGGCGATCAGTTCGGGGGCAGCATCAGGAATGGTTTTCAGATGAATGTAACCGCGAAAGTTTTCTTCGTGCCGCAGTTTGCGGGCGATTTGCACCATGTCGGACATAGTGGCGTCCGGCGACCGTATTACGCCTGAGGATAGGAACAGTCCTTCGATGTAATTGCGGCGGTAGAATTCGATCGTCAGCTTTACGACCTCGTCCACGCTGAACCGTGCGCGGGTGACATTCGACGAGGCGCGGTTGATGCAATAGCTGCAATCGTAAATGCAGAAATTCGTCATCAGGATTTTAAGCAAACTGATGCAGCGCCCATCTGGTGCGTAGGCGTGGCAAATCCCGCTGCCCTCGTTTGAGCCCAAGCCTTTACCATCGCGCGAGTCGCGTTTAGTCGAACCCGATGAGGCGCAAGATGCGTCGTATTTTGCCGCGTCGCTAAGAATCGCCAGCTTTTGTTCTACAGTGTGTTTAACCATTCGTTCACTATATGTTCTATTTTGGTCCGTGTCATGCAAATAGGCTGCGGTCAGTCGCCGCAGCCTGCGTTTATTGCTCACATTTGGGTGATCGATTGCTTGTGATTCATTTTTCGAGGTCGGGATACACGCGGCGCAAGGTCTCGATCAGCTTTTGACTACTGACCGGCTTTTTCACCACGCGATCATCTGGACCAAGAAAGCTGATCTGGTCTGCGTCATAAGCGGTTATAAAGACAAACGGAATCCCACGTTCGCGCAGAATGTCGGCAACCGGTTTGGACGTTTTGTTATGCCCCAAATTCACGTCAAGAAAGGCAATGTCGATGTCCCCCTCACGCGCCTTTACCTTTGCGTCTTCAAGATGGATAGACGGGCCAACGACGTTGAAACCGATATCCTCAAGGATATCCGTCATTTCAAAGGCCACGACGACCTCGTCTTCTACAATGAAAATATTATGAGGTTGATTGGCCATTAGCTCGCTTGGTCTCCCGTTTCTCCCGGCATCCGTAAATGCCATTTAAATCCTTGAGGCCCGAAATCCGAAGTGATCTCGCCGCCGGTTTCCATCTGCAAAGCACGACCTGTGATAAAGCTGCCAAAACCCGTTTCTTCTGGTTTTTCGGCAGCGGGTCCACCCGTCTCGATCCAGTGAAGCTCTATAACCAAACCATCGTCAGTGGGGGATTGTTCCCATGTCAAATCGACGCGTCCCTCGGGCACAGACAATGCGCCGTATTTCATGGCGTTAGTGACCAGCTCGTAGAACGCCATTGAAAAGGACAATGCCTGACGCGAAGGGACTTCGATCTTAGGGCCGTTTAGGACAATGCGACCGTCGCCGATGGTTTCCAGAACGTCTGCGGCTACAGCACCGATATCGGCGCGGTCCCACTTCGTACCAACCAGTTTGGAATGGGCCATAGCATAGGCATTCAGCCGTTGGTCGATGGTTTCGCGCAGCCCACGTTGGACACTCATCTTGCGCAAAGATTGGCTTACTATCGACTTCACCACGCTAAAAGCGTTCTTTACCCGGTGGTTCAGTTCCGCAATCAGGATATTCTGCGCCTCGCGCAGATGGCGTTCTTCGTCGATATCAATCAGGGCGACCGATGCGCCGATGAGCGCGCCATTGGCTTTGATCACGGGCTTTCCTATGATGCGCATCCAGAACATCGTCCCATCACCGCGCTGGTAATGTACATCGATTTCTGAGTGTTCCTCGCCATCACGGATAACGCGCGACAGCGGATATTCGTGGCTTTGGACTTGGCTGCCATCCTCGTGAAAGGACACCCACGCGGCGTAGTCTTCGGTATGTTCAGAGTGAATGACCGGATGGCGGACCATTGTTTCGACATGGCTGTTGCCGTAGATGATCTTGCCGTTTGCATCAGCCATCACGACGCCGACCGGGACGGTTTCCATCATCGCTTCAAGAAAGGTCAAGCGATCCGAAGTTTTCTCCGACTTGACCCTTCGACTTTCAGCGTCTTTCACGGCCAATGCCTCTTGCAGCTGCAAAAGTTCTGCCGCCATCTCATCAATAGAATTTGTAGGCATTTAAGTTCCCAGACCCTTTAGCAGTGTGTCACGTGACATAAGCCGCGTTACCAATCTGTCCAACAAGGGGGCAGCGGAACCGGCGGAAAAGCCGTCAATCTAGCCCGAAGCTGAATTTATGGCGTCGGAAATAAAGGGTAATATATTTACCGAGATTGATACCGGAAGAGCTTGTTTTTTCTCAATCGGCATCAAAATTTTCATGCGATGCCGCTTTCCGCCGAACTGAGGGCGAAAAGCGAATGCTTTCGATCAGGTCCGAACACCAGCAAATTTCTCGGCCCATTCATCACGCTGTTCGTCGGTGATCTTGGCAAACAGAACCTCGGGCACATCAAATGCGTGACCGGGCGCAAGTTGGCCCAAAGCGGCAGGCACATCATCAGGCCATGCGGTGTTCGTGACATGCATGCTTTCCAACATGCTGGCAGCCGTGGCGGGGATGAACGGCGCAGACAAAACGGCATAAAGCGGGATCAGGTTCAAAGCCAATCGAACTTGTGCCGCAGCCTTGTCCGGGTCGGTTTTGAACGTGGTCCAAGGTGCTTCGGCTTGCAGGTATTCGTTACCCGCAGCCCAGATCGCCCGCAGTTCAGCGGCGGATTTGCGGACCTCCATCGCCTCCATCGCGGTTTGATAACGTGCGACGCGTTCGGTCAGGTCCGCGATCAGCGCGTGTTCGGCTGGGCCGTATTCGCCTGCCTCTGGCACTGCTTCGCTGAACTTTGATCGGCAGAATTTGGTGATCCGGCTGATGAAGTTGCCCAACACATCGGCGAGGTCTTTGTTCACCGAGGCTTGGAAATTCTCCCATGTGAATTCCGCATCGGATGTTTCGGGTGCATGGCTTAGCAACCACCAGCGCCATGTGTCGGCTGGCAAGATTTCCAGCGCTTGATCCATGAACACACCGCGCCCGCGCGAGGTCGAGAACTGCCCACCGTCATAGGTCAGGTAGTTGAACGATTTGATGTAATCGACCAGCTTCCAAGGCTCGTTGCTGCCCATGATTGTGGCCGGAAAGCTGAGTGTATGGAAGGGCACGTTGTCCTTGCCCATGAACTGGGTATAGCGCACATCATCGGCACCTTTGTCGGTGCGCCACCAGCTTTCCCAATCGGTACCTTTGCCTGCATCAACCCATTCTTGGGCGCAGGCGATATATTCGATGGGGGCGTCGAACCAGACATAGAACACTTTGCCCTCCATCCCCGGCCAATCTTCGTCGCCGCGTTTGACGGGCACGCCCCATTTAAGGTCGCGGGTGATGCCACGATCCTGAAGGCCGTCACCGTCATGCAGCCACTTCTTGGCGATGGATGTGGTCAGGACAGGCCAGTCGACTTTCGAGGTGATCCAGTCGTCCAGACGGTCTTTCATCTTGGATTGCTTCAGGAACAAGTGTTTGGTCGCGCGCATTTCCAAGTCAGTCGCACCTGATACGGTCGAGCGCGGGTTGATCAGGTCTTCGGGGTCCAATTGCTTGGTGCAGTTGTCACATTGATCGCCGCGCGCGTCTTCGAACCCGCAATTGGGGCAGGTGCCTTCGACATAGCGGTCGGGCAGAAAACGGCCATCGGTCTCGGAGTAGATCTGCCGCTGCTCGACTTCTTCAATCAGGCCCTCGTTGTACAAAGCGCCTGCAAAATGCTGGGTCAGCTTTTGGTTTTGCATGCTGGACGACCGTCCGAAATGGTCAAACGACAGGCCGAACCCTTCGGCGATCCGCGCCTGAACTTCGTGCATCTCGGCGCAATAGTCCTCGACCGGTTTGCCAGCCTTGGCGGCGGCCAATTCGGCGGGGGTGCCGTGTTCATCCGTGGCACATAAAAACAGCACCTCGTGACCGCGCGCGCGCAGATAGCGGGCGTACAAATCCGCAGGCAACTGGCTGCCCACAAGATTGCCAAGGTGTTTGATCCCGTTGATGTACGGAATAGCTGACGTGATAAGGTGGCGTGTCATGATAAATGGCCCCGAAAATGCTTTGGCCTGTCTCTAACGCAGGGACGGGCCAAGGGCTAGGGGGCGTCGTTGTTGCTTCCGTCCCGTTGACGGCGCATCAGACGGCCAATCGTGAACGATGTGCGTGGGGCATAGACATAAGGCGTGCGCTCTTGCTTTGTGGGTCTGGCGCGCATGCGGGTCAGGCCAAAGATCACCAACAGCCCATGCCCCACCGATATCATGGTAAACAGCGCCGCCGGGCCATAGCTGTCGATCAGCACAGACGCCAGATAGGGCGCAAAAATCGCGCCCACCGCGAACCAGAACATCAGCGCGGCTGAAAGCTCGACACGTTCCTCGCTGGTGGCGAAATCATGGGCGTGGGACGCCGCGACGGAATAGATCGGGAATGTCGTAAGCCCGAAAAATGTCGCCGCGAAGAATATCGCTTGGGTCCCAAACCCAGCCGACATCACAGTAACCGCGCAACTGACAATCGATGCGCCCGACAGCCAGATCAGCACCCAGCGGCGGTCGAATTTATCCGCCAGCCAGCCAATGGGGAATTGCGCCAGCGCACCGCCCAAAACAAAGGCCGCCAGGAACCAAGCGATCTGGCCCGCGCTCAACCCGACTTCTTCGCCATAGATCGGGCCGACCATCCGAAATGAAGCACTGGACAGTGCTGCGACCACGACTCCAGCGACCGCCAAGGGCGACCGGTCAAGCGCCAACCGTGGGCGCAGTCGCGGCTGGGCAGGTGTCTCAGGCTGCGGCAAAGTGGTAAGGGTCAGCGGGATCAGCGCCGCACAACACAAGATCGCCAGCAGGTTATACGACACATACGATGCCGGGGCCAAAATGCCGATAATCATCTGCGCCGCGAGTGATCCGCTCATGTCGACCACGCGGTACGCCCCCATGGTGCGACCCCGCGTTTCATTGGTAACCTTCGCGTTCAACCAAGCTTCGACCACCGTATAGCAGCCCGCCACGCACAGGCCCGACGCGACGCGCATCAATGCCCATGCATAGGGATCAAGCACCAGCATATGGGCCATCAATCCGATCGCGCCCGATGCAGTGAATGCCGCAAAAGCGCGGCTATGGCCAACGCTGCCCATCAGACGCGGGGCCCACCAGCATCCGATGAAAAACCCGACAAAATGCGCCGATCCCAACATGCCGATTTCCTGATTGGAAAACCCCAGTTGAATGCCCGAAAGCACATCCAAAGGCCCCACACCGCCCGATGACAGTTGCAGCAAGATGACGGATAGAAAAAGGGCGGCAAATGAGATGAGCAAGCGCATGGTTTTTACTTTGTCGGCAATCAGCAGGGAAACCAACGGTCAAAGCGACGTCGGTTTAGAAAAAGTGGCGCAAACAGTGTTTTGTTGCGCAGGGCGGAAAACCCTCTTGCGATGGGCCAGCCGAAACGAGAGGGTGGCGCAACCGCAGACAAGGATACCACGATGAAGATGAACAAACTTGGCCGCACCGATATCGAAGTGTCGGATTTTTGCCTTGGCTCTATGACGTGGGGGACTCAGAACACCCCCGAGGAAGGCCATGCACAGATCGAACGCGCATTAGCTGCGGGAATTAACTTTATCGACACGGCCGAGATGTATCCGGTGAACCCGATCAAGGCTGAAACCGTTGGTCTGACAGAAGAAATTATTGGTCAGTGGATCGCGAAATCCGGCAAACGCAAGGATTTTGTGTTGGCTTCCAAACACTCTGGCGCGGGGGCAGCACCGCGTGACGGGGCGGGCATATCGTCGAAAACGATCCGCCAGACACTAGAGGGTTCGCTGAAACGCTTGCAGACGGACTACATCGATTTGTACCAGTTCCATTGGCCCGATCGCGGCAGCTATATGTTTCGCAAGAACTGGGATTATGATCCGTCTTCGCAAAACCGTGACGATGTGATCGCCCACATGGAGGACTGCATGGGTGCGCTGCAAGAAGAGGTGAAGCGCGGCACGATCCGCAGCTTTGGCCTGAGCAACGAAAGCGCGTGGGGGCTGACCCAATGGGCCAACGCGGCAGAGCGCACGGGCGGACCACGCCCCGTATCTGTGCAGAATGAATATTCGCTGCTGTGCCGTCTCGCCGATACGGATCTGGCCGAAACCTGTCACAACGAAGACATCGGCTTGCTGTCGTTTTCACCCCTTGCGGCGGGCTTGTTGACCGGAAAATACCAAAACGGTGCGATACCTGAAGGGTCGCGTATGTCGATCAATGGTGACTTGGGCGGGCGCATAACCGACCGCGTGTTCGCCGCTACAGCCGCCTATCTGGACATCGCTCAGAAACACGGGCTGGACCCGACCCAGATGGCGTTGGCTTGGGCGCGGCAGCGGCCCTTTATGACGTCAATCATCTTTGGCGCGACGTCAATGGACCAGCTTGAGGTCGCATTGGGTGCCATTGATCTGGAACTAAGTGAAGAGGTCATGGCCGACATCGCCACCGCGCACAAAGCGCATCCAATGCCATACTAACCCGATCTAAGAAGGACCAACCGAATGCCACTTACCATGAGCAAAGACGTGTTTATCACCTGTGCCGTCACCGGATCGGGCAGCAGCCAAGACCGCAGCCATCATGTGCCGCGCAGCCCGGAACAGATCGCCAACAGCGCGATTGCAGCAGCCAAGGCGGGTGCCGCGGTGGTGCATTGCCACGTGCGCGACCCTGAAACAGGCACGCCTAGCCGGCGGTTGGATCTGTACCGTGAGGTGACCGAACGCATCCGCGAATCTGAAACCGATGTAATCCTGAACCTGACGGCGGGCATGGGTGGCGACATTATCTTTGGCCCGACCGAAAAACCGATGCCGCCCATCAAGGGCACGGACATGATTGGTGCGTCAGAACGGGTCCAGCACATCGCTGAATGCCTGCCCGAGATTTGTACGCTGGATTGCGGCACCATGAACTTTGCCGAAGCTGACTATGTCATGACCAACACGCCGGGCATGTTGACTGCAATGGGCCAGATGATGACGCATCTGGGGGTAAAGCCAGAGATCGAGGCCTTTGATACCGGTCATCTGTGGTACGCCAAGCAACTGGTCAAAGACGGTGTGCTAGACAGCCCCGCCTTGGTGCAGCTTTGCATGGGCGTGCCGTGGGGCGCACCTGATGATCTGAACACGTTCATGGCGATGGTAAATAACGTACCGGATGACTGGACGTTTTCGGCGTTCGGTCTGGGTCGCAACCAGATGGCCTATGTGGCGGCATCGGTGCTGGCAGGGGGCCATGTGCGCGTGGGGCTCGAGGATAACCTGTGGCTGGACAAAGGCGTGCTGGCTGAAAACTGGCAATTGGTCGAACGCGCTGGCAGCATCATCGAAAACATGGGCGCGCGGTTGATGACCCCAGCACAGGTGCGCGAAAAGCTGGGCCTGACCAAGCGGGCACCCAAGTGAAGCGCGCCCTGCTGGCTTTGATATTGCTGGCAGGCTGTGCCGCACCCGTACCCGAGGTGCGCCAAGGATACCGTGACCCGGCGGCCCTGATCGGATCGACCAGTCGCTATGATGCGGGACGGTTCAAAGGAACGTGGGTGGTGCGCGGCAGCTTTGGTGCTGATGCACCTGCCACCGTTGCCCTTGTCCAAAGCACTGGCGGGCCGGCCTTTCAGTTCTGCGATGGCGGGGGCACGTGCGATGATCTTTGGCTGGCCAAGCCTACAGGGCAGGGCCGCTTTGCCCTGACTCGACCAGATGGTGGCACCCGCGACCTTTGGGTGCTGTGGGTCGACGAAGGGTTTCGCACGGCGGTTATCGGCAATCCCGCAGGGGATTTTGGCTGGATACTGGACCGCAAACCAACCGGTGGCGCGGACCGGATCAAAGCCGCGCAAGAGATATTGGATTTCAACGGCTATGACATCAGCCAATTAAGGATGCGAAAATGACAAAGATTGCAGCAATTATTGGCGGCGGCGTTATCGGGGGCGGATGGGCTGCACGGTTTGCACTGAACGGTTGGAATGTGCAGATTTTTGACCCCGACCCGCAGGCCGAGCGCAAAATCAGCGAAGTCATGGCGAACGCCCGCCGTTCCATGCCCGGGCTGACCGATGTCGCCTTGCCGGATGAAGGCGCGATCAGTTTTCACGACAGCATTTCAGACGCTGTTGCAGGCGCGTCATGGATACAAGAAAGCGTGCCAGAACGGCTTGAGATCAAGCATACCACGTTTGGCGCGATCCAGCAGGCCTGTGACCCTGATGCAGTGATTGGGTCGTCGACGTCGGGCTTTAAGCCGTCGCAGTTGCAAGAAGGCATGGCACGCCCCGATCAGATCATGGTCGCGCATCCTTTCAACCCCGTCTATCTGCTGCCGCTGGTCGAATTGGTGCCCGGCAACGGCATTGACGGGCCTTTGGTGGAAAAGGCTAAGGAAACCCTGACCTCCATTGGGATGTATCCGCTGCACCTCAAGAAAGAAATCGACGCCCATGTCGCGGACCGGTTCCTTGAGGCCGTCTGGCGCGAGGCGCTGTGGCTGGTGAAAGACGGCATCGCCACCACCGAGGAAATTGACAACGCCATCCGCTATGGCTTTGGCATCCGATGGGCGCAGATGGGCCTGTTTGAAACCTATCGCGTTGCGGGTGGCGAGGCCGGAATGAAACATTTCATGGCGCAGTTCGGTCCTTGTCTGGAATGGCCATGGACCAAGCTGATGGATGTGCCTGAATTTACGGATGAGCTGGTCGATCTGATTGCAGGGCAATCTGATGAACAAAGCGGTGCTTATGGCATTCGCGATCTGGAGCGTATTCGCGACAACAATCTGGTATCGATGATGCGCGCGCTGAAACAGCAAGACTGGGGCGCTGGGCGTTTGATGAAACAGCACGAGGCGACGTTGCGGGCTGGCACAGAGCTAGCCGCACGCGCCGACGACATTGCGGATGCCAGCCAGCCGGTGTTGACCGTGCGCCGTGCCGTGCCACTGGATTGGACCGATTACAACGGCCACATGACCGAGGCGAAATACCTGCAGGCCTTTGCCGACGCGACCGACCGATTCATGGAAATGATCGGCTGCGACGCGGAGTATATCGCGTCGGGTGGCAGCTATTTCACCGCAGAAACCCACATACGCCATGTCGACGAAGCGCACGCAGGCGCGTTGATCGAGGTGCGTACGCGGGTGTTGATGGGGGCAGGCAAGAAAATGCACTTGTGGCATGAGATGTATGAAGGTGACCGTTTGCTGGCGACCGGAGAGCATTTTTTGCTGCACGTCAGCCTGCAGACCCGCAAACCGTCTGACCCCAGCCCCAAGATCGAGGCCGCCTTGGTACGGTTCGCTCAAGGTCATGCCAGCTTGCCGATGCCCGATGGCGTTGGCCGCTACGTCGGCGCACCACGATGAAGCGCGTTTTAATCACAGCGGGTGCATCCGGTATCGGGCGGGCCATGGGTGACGCCTTTGCCGCAGCAGGGTTCGAGGTTTGGGTGACCGACACGGACCGCGCAGCGTTGGATCATTGCCCGGCGCAGTGGCATCACCGCTTGGCAAACGCCACCGACGAGGCCGCCATGGCGTCGATCATCGCCGAGATGGGCCAGATCGACGTGCTGTGCGCCAATGCGGGCATTGCGGGGCCGACAGCTCAGATTGAAAACGTGGCTCTTGATGACTTCCGCGCCTGCGTCAGCGTCAACCTGGAAGGCGCGTTTATTGCCGCGAAATACGCGGCTCCGCTGATGAAGTCGGCAGGCCGTGGTGCAATCATCATCACGTCGTCCACGGCGGGCATCTACGGCTACCCCAACCGCGCGCCCTATGCGGCGGCGAAATGGGCGATGATCGGACTGATGAAAACCCTCGCGATGGAGCTCGGCCCCTTTGGGATCCGCGCCAACGCAATCTGCCCCGGATCAGTGGAAGGGCCGCGCATGGAAGGCGTGCTGGCGCGGGAGGCAGCAGCCAAAGGCATGACCCGCGATCAGGTTTACCAAGGATATGCTTCGGGCACGTCGATGCGCAGTTTCGTCGAAGCCAAAGATATCGCGAATATGGCGGTGTTTTTAGGCTCTGACGGGGCACGGCTGGTGTCAGGTCAGGTGATCGCAGTCGATGGGCATACGGAAAACCCGGACCCCAAGCTGTGATTGCAGACTGGTAAGAGAACGCGAAACGCGCATAAGGGGCAGTATGACATTTGCATTGCCCGACCTTTGGATCCTCGTCACGCTCGCCGCCGCCGTGTTTCAAACTGCACGGTTCATGCTGCAAAAGTATCTGGCAACCGCGACGCTGTCGGCGGCGGGAGCAACGTTTTCGCGGTTCCTATATTCAGCGCCGTTCATCGTTGGGGGCTTAACGACCTATCTGGCGGTCAGCGGCATGCAATTGCCGCAAATTGCACCACAATTCTGGGCCTATGGTTTACTTGGGGGCATTGCGCAAATCCTTGCCACCGTCTGCGTCGTTCTTTTGTTCAAGCAGCGCAATTTTGCCGTTGGGATCACCTTTAAGAAAACCGAAGTTATTCTGACTGTCCTTACAGGCTGGGTGATTTTGGGCGAAGGTGTCAGCGGCTGGGGTTTTGCCGCAATCGGGTTGGGTGTGGTTGGGTTGTTCTTGCTGTCAGGCAATAAGGACACGACCGGATTTCACCTAAGCGATCTTCGCAACCGGGCTGCGGGTTTGGGGATCGCGTCGGGTGCCCTGTTTGCGATTTCGGCTGTGACCTATCGGGGGGCCACATTGTCGGTGATGTCAGACATGCCCGTGTTGCGCGCAGGGGTGACCCTTGCTGCTGTGGTCTGCATGCAAGCGATGATCATGGCGGTGTGGTTGCGATGGCGCGAACCGGATCAGATGCGGGCCGTTTGGCAAGCACGCAAGGTTGCAGTGTGGGTCGGTATGATGTCGCTGGGCGGATCGCTTTGCTGGTTCATCGCCTTTACACTGCAGAACGCGGCTTACGTCAAAGCCTTGGGGCAAGTCGAGCTGATCTTGAGCGTTGCGGCCTCGACCTTGTTTTTCCGCGAGAAAATTACACGGCGGGAATGGGCGGGAATTGCGGTTTTGGTCAGCTCAATCTTGATGCTGGTACTCGTCGCCTGAGGCGGGTCCGTTTTCTTCTAGGAAACGGCTCCCCCACTCAGGTCAGTCTGGCATTGGGCGGCCGCGAAGCCGCAGAAACAGGCTTTCCTCGTCGTTATTCTTGAAGAACGGGACAGAGGCAGGCGGGGCAAGGTCCTTCGCGCGGGCCTCAACCTCTGCCAGAACGACTTCTGTGATAAACGGCATGTCAAACGACCGGGCATCCGACAGGGCGATCCACTGCAAATGTGAAAGCTCGTCACAGGCCGCGTCGAAATCATCAAGATCCGTTGCCACATCATCGGCATCCACCAAAAAGAACCGGGCATCAAAGCGGCGGGGTCTGCCTGGGGGTGTGAGAGCGCGGAAAACAAATTGCATCGGGGCTGCATTGGGGACGTATCCGCGTTGGGCAAATGTTGTCCAATCGTCGGGGGGCGTTTTATCCCATTGGCCTTTTTCACCTAGGATCAGCCCTGTTTCTTCCCAAAGTTCGCGAATTCCTGCGACAGCTAAAGCATGAGCGAGGGTTGCATCCGCATCTTCGGCCAGACGGTCGCGGCAGGTGTCAGGCAGGTGGCTGGCCAAGGGGATATGTGCATCACCCACATCCATTGCGCCGCCCGGAAACACGAATTTATTCGGCATAAACACAGCCTTGGCACCGCGTTGACCCATAAGGATGCGCGGGTTTTCATGGCGGTCGCGGATCACGATGACGGTGGACGCGTTGCGGATTTGACTTTTGTCGATGGTCATTTATTGGCCCTTATTCTTGCGGATCGGCGGGGCCCGGGATGTTTGGCGGACTACTTGTCGCCGAACCCGCCCATGGCTTTTGCCCATTGGAAGCCGATCAAGGCCCCCTTTAGTCTGGGCAGAAGGTAGAGCGACAAGCCGACGCAGCCAACCGCAAAGATTGTAAACAGCGTCAAAGGTTCGGGGCGCCATGTGACAAACACGATATGAAGCATCGGGGCCATCAGGTGACCTACGATCAGAATTGTCATATAGGCAGGGCCATCATCTGCGCGGTGGTGAAAGATCTCTTCGCGGCAGACGGTGCAGTTGTCATTAACCTTGAGATACCCCTTGAGCAGGGGGCCAGCCCCGCAATTGGGGCATTTGCGACGCCAACCGCGCAGCAACGCGGGCGTAAGCATGCGCTGATCTTTTTCGATTTGGGTGATTTCGGCGCTTTGATCTGTCATGTTCTTATCCTGATGCCTCTCTCATATGCGGGCGTTTCATCGTAATTGAAAGGTGACATGCCCCCCTTGCGGCGGGATGTCGCAAACTGAGGCGGTAATTTTTTTTCTTTTTATGCGACGGAAGTTTCCGGCTGCAGCGTTTGACCCAGTATCATCACGCCAGAACGGTGGGTGAGATTGAGATCACCAAAGGATAAAGAAATGACAAACCGAGCAAATTTCCAAATCGCATTGTTGAGCGGCCTGATCGCCTTGGGCGGCACTGCCTTGATGGCGCAAGACACGCCAAAGCCGGATCGCTTTGTTCAGATGGACACCAACGCCGATGGTGAATTGACACAGGACGAGATGAAAGCCCACGCCGAGGCACGTTTCACCATGGCCGATACGGACGGCGACGGTTTCCTGAGCGAGACTGAAATGCAAGCTGCCGCTGCAGCACGTCGTGTTGAACGCAGTGAACGGATGTTGGCCAAGCTTGACAAAGACGGCAACGGATCTTTGTCAGCCGAGGAACTGCAAGCCATGGGCGAAGGCAAGATGGGCAGGCGGTCTGCAAAGATGATGAAGCGGATGGATGCCAATGAAGACGGCAAGCTGTCGATGGAAGAAATGGCCGGTCGCCATACACCCGAGAAAATGTTCACCAATCTGGATGCTGATGGAAACGGCACGCTGAGCGCCGAAGAATTCGCCAAAGCGCGGATGGGCGGCAAGCACGGCCACGACGGTATGCATCACGGCCATGGCAATCGCCACGACGACAAGCCAAAGTCCGAGTGATCTAATGGGGCGGGCGCGCTTGAATGGTGTGCCCGCAGCCGTTAGCCCTAAGATTATGAGCTTTGATGCCTCTATTGATACGGTCAGTGACGACCCGGATGCAGCGCTGTTGGCACGTTATGCTGATGGTGATGCGGTGGCCGCACGTCTGCTAACGGTGCAACTGTCGCCGCGGGCTTTTGGCCATGCCTTCAGGGTGCTGGGGGATGGGGCCGAGGCCGAAGACGTCACCCAAGAGGCGCTGATGCGGCTTTGGAAAATTGCACCAGATTGGCGCACCGGAGAAGCCAAAGTGTCAACCTGGCTGTACCGCGTTGTTGCAAATCTATGCACCGACCGATTGCGCAAGCGCAGGGGCGGCGTTCCACTTGAAGACATCGCAGAGCCTGCCGACCCTGCCGAGAGTGCAGAGGCCAACTTACAGCGTGGAGCGCGCGAGGATGCGCTTCAGACCGCATTGGACGCATTGCCCGAACGCCAACGACAGGCGGTTGTGCTTCGCCACATCGATGGCTTGGCCAACCCCGAGATTGCAGCGATCCTTGATATTGGGGTCGAAGCCGTGGAAAGCCTGACAGCGCGGGGCAAACGCACTTTGGTCGCATTGTTGGCCGGACACCGCGAAGCATTAGGATATGATGATGACAAAACCTGATACAGATATGCTTGAAACCCTGTTTCAACACGCCCGCGCGACACCGCCAGCGATGTCCCAAGCGATGATGGACCGGATATTGGCCGACGCGGTGGCACAGCAACCCAACGCCAATTCGCGTGGCTGGCGTGCGATCTGGCAGGCGATCGGCGGGGCACCTGCATTGGGCGGGTTGGTCACAGCGACCGCCGTTGGGTTCTGGATCGGGGTGGCCCCGCCCAGCAATCTTCCCGATATTGCAACGCAAATCATCACCGGCACGACATATGCTGCGCTGGATGATACTGCTGTGCCCGACCTCACAGCCTTTGGCTGGGACATTGACGAAGGATAGATCATGGCATCGAAGATGACAGGAAATGGCAAATGGATGCGGTGGGCCTTGGGGCTTTCGCTTGGGGCGAACTTGCTGATTGTCGGGTTGGTCGCGGGGGCGGCGTACCGTTTCGACGGGCCACATGGCGGGCCGGGCAGCAGCATGCGCAACTTTGGTACACCCTATATCATAGCCCTAGAGAAAGGCGACAGACGCGCAATTTTCAAGGAATTGCGTCAGAATAAGCCTGCCGGTCACATGAACCGGGCCGCCCGACGGGCGCTTTATACCGAGGTCGTGTCGGCCATGCGTGCCGAACCGTTTGACTTGTCGCGCGTCCAGTCGGTGCTGGATCAGCAAGCCAGCGCCAGTGTCGCGGTGCAGCAGGCCTTGCAAAACGCATGGTTGGCAGAGATTGCAGTGATGGACCCGACCGCACGGGCGGCCTATGCGGACCGCTTGCAAGACGTATTGACCCGAAGTGCAAAGCGCCAACAGGAACAGCGTAAACAACGGCAAGACGATTAACCGGCTGCGTACCCTATTGGCTTGCCAAATAGGGACGGGGCACGGTACGCAAAGCGACCTTAAAGGGAGGCTTTGCCATGACGCTTGAATTTCCGGACACCGACGCAGTACTGGCCACCGCGCGCGCCTCAGCGGGGCGGCGCATGATCGGGCTGGTTTCGCTAGGGTTTCTGGGCGTATTTCTGATCTATGTAGCGTTCACATCATCGCCTGGTTTGGGATGGCAGCTGTTCTTGCTGGTCGTCGGCGGCGGCGCGATCTGGATGGCCGATTTCATGCGGCGCGCCACGGCCGAAGCGATCGAACTGACGTCGTCGGTGCTGCGGAGCAGTGATGGCACATTGATTGCGCGTGTCGAAGACATCGAACACATTGATCGGGGTGTTTTTGCGTTCAAGCCTTCCAACGGCTTTTTGTTGCGCACAAAGCAGGGCACCGGTGCTGAAACTGTTTGGCGCCCCGGCCTTTGGTGGCGGATGGGTCGGCGCGTTGGCGTAGGCGGCATGACACCGGGCAACCAGACTAAGTATATGGCCGAAGTCATTTCGACGATGATTGCCATTCGCGACACACCGGATGAAACCGGAAGGCTATAAATCTTAAGACCTAGATACAGAAAACGCCCCAAAGCATCATGCCTTGGGGCCTTCTTTTTTGCGTTCGTTCGCTGTGCTTAGCTGCCGATGAATAATACACGCGGGGCATAGCGGGCACGGGTAAAGACAAAGTTCTCGATGTTCGGTTTGCCTAGCCCGATGTTGAAGGGGGGGCTGAACGTCGTCATCGTTTCCGTCACCACGATATATTCATTATTTGCGATGGTCGGAAGGCGATCCGTCCACGTGGCGACGTCGCTGTCGGTCGCTGGTTGTCCAGGGCCGCGTGACCGGGACCAGTCCACGTAGAACCTATTGTCAGCACCGTTGTATTTGAGCGATGTGACCCGCAAGGCGGATTGATCTTGTGAATTGGTGATATAATCCAAAAGATCCTGTGCGCCATCTAGGTACTCGGTGTCGATCGGCACAGTTTCCCGTGAGATCATGTCGCCGATGGTATAGGCGGCTTTCTGGCTCAGGCTGTATTCCTTGTAGGTATCGAAGATCGAAAACATGGCCGCAAAGACCCATATCACCATCGGCATCAAGATCATGGCCTCTATGGAAACGCTGCCCTCGTCTTGGCGGGCGAACTTACGCATACCAAAGGACTTGATGGAATTTACAAACATTAACTTGGCTCCTGTACGAAGGCCGAGATGGCATACATGGCGGATTGGCCGGATCCATCAGTTGCGTATTTGAAACCCAGACGCGATGAGGGAAGCATCGGATCGAATTTCAGGCAAGCGCGCAACACCATCAGATCGTGCTTTTGGCCTAGTGAGAAACCGCGCTCTGGTGTGACGGGCTCGGATTTGTCTACGCAATCAACGTCAGTTGGCATCGCGCTAAAGTTGCGTGGATTAACTGAGATCATCTCTAGGCGCAGTGTTTCATCGCAGTTGCTGACGTTGCCCGCCCTCTCACAGACCAAGCTTTTGATTTGGTCGTGGGTCATTGGTGTACTTGTATTCAAGCGGACGTAGCGGACCGCGTCTTCAAGGCCGCGGTTCAAGTGAACCTGACGCAGGGAATACAAACTCATTTCTATCGAGGCGAGGAAGATGCCAAAGATAAGGGGAAAGAGGATCACGAATTCAATCAGGAAGATCGACCCGCTTTCATCTTTGCGGAAGCGCCCGAAGGCATTTTTTACATATTTCCTCATTGGATCAGCCTTAGTTGGTTGATTTGACGGGCGATGGCACGGAAGGCTTCGGACAATTCAACATCTTCAACCCGGAAGAAGTGGCTTGGCGAAGAAGCGCAGCTTTGCATCACATCAGCACCGTGTTGCTCGACTTCAAAGCCGATGGTCCAGATGACAATACCCTCTGTTTTCGCAGCGTCACAGATATTGCTTAGTAAAGTGTCGCCTTCATCAGCAGAGTAGCGAGTATAGTAATACTGATGGTGTTTTTTGCTGCTTACATAGTTTTGAAGGTAGTATTGAAAGTTCCAGTTCGACCAATGCGCTACTTCGCTGTCTGAGTTGTAAGCGGCCTGAGAAATTCTCGCTGAACTGCTGTTCTCACCATCTGTCATGAGTACAATCGTCTTTAGCGTCTCGACGTCATCGTATTCAGCAGGCCGGCTGGCAAATGTTGACTCTACTACACCACCGCTGACAAGTTCACTCGTGGTTTGCCGAAAGCTCGGGTCTAGCAGGGCCGTGCCCCATTTCATGCCCATGTAGATGGCAGTACCAGCGCGGGGTTTCAGTTGGTCAATCTGGTTTTTCAGGGTCACAGCATCTTGGCTGATTGGCCTGACATGTTCATAGAGTTGCCGCGGGCAAACTGTGTCGTGGAGGGTGTTCTGCTCGTACCCGGACTCGATTGAATAAAGGTTCCACTGGAAGTGCTGGGTCTGATCCCATGGAAAACCAGGGGTCATTTGCGTCTGCACAAAGTGTCCGTTTGGCACGTCGATACAGTACGAGAAGTTGTGGAATCTATCAACCCAAAGCGCGTCAAAGATGTCCGGACCGACGTTGACCTGCTCAGAATAAGGGACCAGCGACAGCGAAATATTATCCTTCGTTTCGGGGCGCAGCACAGTATCAATGAACGTCTTCGCAGCGTCTTTCATGATGGGAAGTTTGGAGTTGTTCTTCATGGAGCCCGAAATGTCGAGAACCAAGGAAATCTCTACTTTTGGAACGCGTTCTTCGGCCATGCTGTGGGCAGGGACAGGCATCGAGTTGATGCCGAATTTGCGCAAATAAGGCGTGTCGAGTTCTTTGACCGCGTCAACGGTAACCGTGCGATAGCTCAAACCTTCGTCTACGATGACGCTGGATACATAATCTGCCATTCCTGACTTGGAGAAATAGTCTTGGACAACCGTTGTGGGATCCAGTGTCTGATCCAGGTCAGCCGCAGCAAGTACGGCGCGATCTGATACCGCCTGCAGTCTTGAGCGTTCAAGCTCGTGGCGCATGAAATCCAATTGGATGCCACCCACCATCACCATCATTAAAATCATGAAGAGAACCCAAACCGTCATGATCCCGTCTTCTTCGCGGGCAAATCGCCGGGTGTGGGCAGCAAATGCGTTTTTTAATGGTCTGACCGTCATCAATATAGGCGACATTATTAATTCCTCTTTAACCAGATCGGCTTAAGCGTGCTGAGCCGTACCGACTGCTTCAGTTAGTTGCTTATAGGAAAAGAACGTGGCTGAAATGGGGCGGAAACCTTTGAAAATTGGGGCTATTCTGTAAGAACCGTGCGCAGAGGTTTGGTTTTCTAGTTACTGTTGCAAAGTAGGAAACGACGGATTGCTGACCAAAGTGGATGCGATTCGCAGCCGAAAATGTTTTTTTTCTGCTTAAATAATATGCAACTTTCGGCGTTTACGGGTTCTCAATCTTTGCCGACCATGTTCAACAGGCAGGGGACTGATTTTTTTCTTTAGGTCACATTGCCAAACAGGAGCATTCTATGACCCCCGCAAACGAACCGAGCTTTCGCGATAGTGTGGACATCATGTTTAACAGGGCCGTTGCCCTGATGGACCTGTCCCCCGGACTTGAGGAGAAAATTCGCGTCTGCAATGCGACCTACACTGTCCGTTTCGGGGTGCGCTTACGGGGGCGGATCCAGACATTCACAGGGTATCGTTCTGTTCACTCCGAACATATGGAACCTGTGAAAGGCGGCATTCGCTATAGCCTTGGTGTTAACCAAGACGAGGTAGAGGCGCTGGCGGCTTTGATGACCTACAAATGCGCATTGGTCGAAGCGCCCTTTGGCGGGTCAAAGGGGGGATTGTGTATTGATCCACGCGATTATGATGAACACGAGCTTGAGCTGATCACACGCCGCTTTGCCTATGAGCTGATCAAGCGCGACATGATCAACCCGGCACAAAACGTACCCGCACCCGATATGGGCACTGGCGAACGGGAAATGGCGTGGATCGCCGATCAGTACAAGCGCATGAACACCACCGATATAAACGGGGTCGCCTGTGTGACGGGTAAACCCATCAACGCGGGCGGTATCCATGGCCGAACCGAGGCAACAGGGCGCGGTGTTCAATACGCACTGCACGCGTTCTTTCGCGACGCCAAGGGGCTTGCGAAAGCCGGGCTAGAGGGCACGATGAGAGGTAAGCGGGTCATCGTTCAAGGGTTGGGGAACGTAGGCTATCACGCGGCCAAGTTCCTGAGCGAAGAAGACGGCTGCTTGATCACGGCGATCATTGAACGCGATGGAGCGTTGCAAAACGACGCGGGTCTGAATGTCGAGGCGGTGCATCAGTGGATCGCCAAACACGGCATGATTACGGGCTACCCCGACGCAAAAATGGTCGAAAACGGTGCCGCGTTGCTGGAAGGGGAGTGTGACATCCTAATTCCTGCTGCGCTAGAAGGAGTGATTAACCTTGCAAACGTAAACCGGATCAAGGCCCCTCTGATTGTAGAGGCGGCAAACGGGCCAATCACTGCCGGTGCGGATGAAATCCTGTGCGCCAAAGGTGTCGTGATTATTCCTGATATGTACGCAAATGCCGGCGGCGTGACGGTGTCGTATTTCGAGTGGGTAAAGAACCTGAGCCATATCCGCTTTGGCCGGATGCAGCGCCGCAACGAGGAAAGCCGCCACCAATTGCTGGTCGATGAACTCGAACGCTTGAGCGCCGATAGCGGCGTCGGATGGCAGTTGAGCCCGAATTTCAAAGAGAAGTACCTGCGCGGCGCGGACGAACTCGAACTGGTGCGGTCGGGTCTTTACGACACCATGGTTGATGCATACCGGTCCATGGCTGATATCTGGCACGGCCGAGATGATGTGAATGATTTGCGTACGGCCGCCTATCTTGTCAGCATTACCAAGGTCGCGGCCAGTTACCGCGCCAAAGGGCTGTAATTAGCAACTCCCAAAAGACAGAACTGGCAAAACGACTGCCGCGGACATACCTGTCCGCGGCGCAAAATTTCCCCCATCATGCGGCCAGCCATTGCACCTTTGCAACGGACTTGATTGAGTAGCCTTAAGGCGCTGCTATCAAGGCGGATAAACTGGGGGATGCGATGCGGTTTTCAGGATTACGCGTACTGCGCGAAGGATTGACCGGAAACAAGGGGTGGGCCCCGCACTGGCGCGATGCCGAACCCAAGGCCGAATATGATGCGATCATTATTGGCGGAGGCGGTCATGGCTTAAGTACCGCGTATTATCTGGCCAAGGAACATGGGCTGACCAATATCGCCGTCCTTGAAAAGGGATATCTTGGCGGCGGCAATGTCGGGCGAAATACTACGATCGTGCGGGCAAACTACTTCCTTCAGGGGAATTCCGAATTCTATTCTCATTCACTAAAGCTGTGGGAAGGGTTGGAAGAAGACCTGAACTATAACGTCATGCATTCGCAGCGTGGGCTGATTAACTTGTTCCATTCCGACGGCCAGCGCGATGCCTTTGCGCGGCGCGGCAATAGCATGATTAACCAAGGTGACGATGCCGTGCTGCTGGACCGCGATGGCGTGCGCAAACATCTGCCATATCTGGATTTCGACAACGCGCGGTTTCCGATCTACGGCGGTTTGATGCATCCGCGTGGCGGCACGGCACGGCATGATGCGGTCGCCTGGGGATACGCGCGCGGCGCTTCAGATCGCGGCGTGGACCTGATCCAGCAATGCGAAGTTACGGGAATTGATATCGAGAATGGTCAGGTGCGCGGCGTGCAAACCACACGCGGGGCGATCAAGGCCAAAAAAGTTGGCATCGTGGTCGCGGGCCGGTCCGGTCAGGTGGCGGCCATGGCGGGGATGCGCCTGCCGATAGAGAGCCATGTCTTGCAGGCGTTTGTCACCGAAGGGCTTAAACTCTGCATCGACCATGTAGTCAGCTTTGGCATGGGGCATTTCTATATCTCGCAATCCGACAAGGGCGGGTTGGTCTTTGGCGGTGATCTGGATTTCTATGCATCGTATGCCAGTCGGGGCAACCTGCCCATGGCCGAGCATGTGATGGAGGCGGGCATGACCTTGATGCCGATGATCGGCAAATCCAAAGTGCTGCGGTCGTGGGGCGGGATTATGGACATGACGCCCGACGGCAGCCCGATCATCGACAAGACAGATACCAAGGGTTTGTTCATCGATTGCGGCTGGTGTTATGGCGGGTTCAAGGCCGTGCCGGGATCAGGGTTCAGTTTCGCGCATTTGATGGCGACGGGGAACCACCACGCGCCAGCGTCTAAATTTCGGTTGGACCGGTTCCGCACGGGCGTTGATTTGATGGATGAAGAGGGCACCGGCTCTCAGCATAACCTGCATTAAGGTGGTGCTGGTGGTGAGCTTGGATTTGAGTATTTTTAAAAGGGTGAAGGGGCAGATGCCCGTTCAGAGGGGCTTGGCATGAGACTGAATTGTCCGATTTGTGGAAGCCGTGACCGGCGCGAGTTTTATTATCAGGGAGACGCCGTGATGTTGGCGCGCCCTGCGGTGGAAGCGGGCGCTTCGGCTTGGGACAGCTATTTGCATCTGCGGGATAATCCAGCGGGTCAGACGCGGGATTTGTGGCAGCACGAATTTGGCTGTGGGGCGTGGCTGGTGGTGACGCGCGATACGGTGACCCATGCGGTGTCTGATGTTGCGTTGGCGACAGATTTAAAAGGGGCCATGGCATGAGGGTCAGGGGCAAGGGTCTGATTGATCGGTCCAACACTGTCACGTTCAGTTTCGATGGGCGCAGCTATGACGGGTTTGCGGGGGACACTGTATCCTCTGCGCTGTTGGCCAATGGCGTGACGCTGATGGGGCGGTCGTTCAAGTATCACCGTCCCCGCGGAGTTTTGACAGCGGGCAGCGAGGAACCCAACGCGTTGGTCACTGTAGGGGCTGGGGCTGCGACCGAGCCGAATGTGCGCGCCACCATGCAAGAGGTATATGACGGGTTGCGCGTCCGCAGTCAGAACGCATGGCCTTCGCTGGATTTCGATGTGATGGCAGTGAATAACCTAGTGTCGCCGTTTCTGGGGTCTGGGTTTTACTATAAGACCTTCATGTGGCCGCGTAAGTTTTGGGAGAAGCTGTATGAGCCGGTGATCCGGCGGGCTGCTGGACTGGGAAGGTTGAGTGGTGCGCATAACCCCGACACCTACGAGCGGGCGTTTGCTTTTTGTGATGTGCTCATTATTGGCGCTGGGCCTGCGGGGCTGATGGCGGCACTGACGGCGGCGCGTGGTGGCGCGGATGTTATTTTGGCCGATGAGGATGCGATGATGGGCGGGCGGCTGAATGCCGAGACCGATCATATTGATGGCAAGCCGGGTCATGTATGGGCCGCCGAAACTGTGGCTGAATTGGCGGGTATGGGCAATGTCCGGCTGATGTCACGCACCACGGTCACGGGAGCCTATGATCAGGGCACGTTTGGCGCGTTGGAGCGGGTCGGGCACCATCATGGGGGGCGGAGCGAGGGCGCGCCGCTTGAGTGTTTCTGGAGGATTGTGGCCAAGCATTCGATCTTGACCGCTGGTGCCTTGGAGCGCCCGATTGCGTTTCAGAACAATGATCGGCCGGGAATCATGATGGCGGGGGCGGTGCGCGCCTATTTAAACCGCTGGGGGGTAAGCCCTGGCAAGGCGCTGACGATCTTTGGCAATAACGATGATGCGCACCGGACGGCGCGTGATTTGGCGAATGCGGGTGTTCGGATCGCTGCGGTGGTCGACAGTCGCACCGAGGTCGATATCAAAGGGAACTTTCCCGTCTATCGCGGTGCGCAGGTGTTCAATACAAGCGGTGGCAAAGAACTGGAGAGCATTTCAATCCGCACAATCAGTGGCGTGGAAAAAATCCAGACCGATTGTCTGGCGATGTCTGGCGGCTGGAACCCGACTGTGCATTTGACCTGCCATATGAACGGGCGGCCGACATGGCGGCCTGACATTCAGGCATTCGTGCCGACCGAAGGGGCAGTGCCCGGTATGGTCGCAGCGGGGGCCTGCAATGGTACGTTTTCAACCCATGGCTGTTTGACTGAGGGTGCAGAGGTTGCGCGCAAGCTTCTTGGGATGCTTGGTATGAAGTTGCCTGACCTGGGGCTGCCGCAGGCCGAGGATGCGCCGTACCGCATGCAGCCGTTGTGGGCTGTGGCGGGCAAGGGACGTGCTTGGTTGGATTTTCAGAACGACGTGAGTGTGAAGGACGTCAAGCAGGCTGCCGTTGAGAATTTCCGGTCGGTCGAGCATATGAAGCGCTATACCACGCAAGGGATGGCGACGGATCAGGGCAAGAATTCAAACGTGAGTGCCTTGGCTGTGCTGGCCGATGCAACGGGGCGCGGCATACCAGAAACGGGGACTACGACGTTTCGGCCACCCTATTCGCCGGTCAGTATTGCGGCGATGGGGGCGGGGGCGCAAGGCGCGGGATTTGCGCCGCAGCGGTTTACGACATCGCATAGCGCCAGCGTTGAGGCGGGCGCGCCGATGATCGAGGCGGGACTGTGGTACCGCCCCAGCTATTTTCCGAAAACAGGCGAAAAGACATGGCGGCAGTCGTGTGACCGCGAAGTAGGGTATGTCCGCAAGGCGGTTGGCGTCTGCGATGTGTCTACGCTGGGCAAGATCGACATTCAGGGGCCGGATGCGGCTGCGTTGCTGGATTTCGTCTATACCAACATGTTTTCGATGCTGAAGGTCGGGCGCGTGCGCTATGGGTTGATGCTACGAGAAGACGGCACAGTGATGGATGACGGCACCTGCGCGCGGTTAGGGGATCAGCATTTCGTAATGACCACCACGACAGCGGCGGCGGGTGCGGTGATGAAACATCTGGAGTTCGTCGCACAGTGTTTGCACCCTGAATGGCGTGTCGCGATGACGTCTGTGACCGAACAATGGGCGCAGTTTGCTGTTGCGGGGCCAAAGTCGCGCGAGTTGTTGAATGGGGTGTTGGATGCGCAGATCGACAATGACAGCTGGCCTTTCATGGCCTGCGGCGAGGCGTCGGTGCTGGGCGTCAAAGGGCGGTTATTCCGGATTTCGTTCTCGGGCGAGCACGCCTATGAGATCGCGGTGCCTGCACGCTATGGCGAGAGCCTGTTCCGCGAGTTGGTTGCCCGCGCCCAAGGACTGGGGGGCGGTGCCTATGGGATGGAGGCGCTGAATGTGCTGCGCATCGAGAAGGGGTTTATCACCCATGCAGAAATCCACGGGCGCACGACCGCGTTTGATGTGGGAATGGCAGGGATGATATCGGCCAAGAAAGATTGCATTGGCAAGGTGATGGCCGCGCGGCCCGGATTGGTTGCGGCGGATCGAGAGCGGTTGGTTGGGATGAAGCCTGTGGGTGCGGTGAAGTTGCTGAGCGCAGGCGCGCATATCTTTGAGAAGGACGCAGAAGCAGTGCGGGAGAATGATCAGGGGTATGTCACCTCGGTCTGTTTCTCGCCTGAGGTTGGTACCTATATTGGCTTGGGGTTCGTTAAGAACGGACCCGAGCATTACGGCAAGGTGATGCGTGTGGTCGATCACTTGCGTGAAATGGAAGTCGAGGTGGAAATCTGCCCACCTGTGTTTTTTGACCCAGAGGGAGGGCGTGCCCGTGGCTGAATTAAAGGCAAGAACAGCCTGTGAAGATGCCCTGCCGATTAAGGTGGGTGCCGCGCAGCTAGAGGAGCTTGATCTGGGGTCTGTGACATCGATCATGGTTCTGGGACAGGAGGCCGATCTGTCAGCCGCGATGGAAGCGGCACATGGGATAGCGTTTCCGAAACCCAACCGCAGCAGCGGTAAGGACGCAAATCGTTGCGTTTGGGTCGGGCGCGATCAGGCGTTGTTGATCGGGGCCGCACCGGATGCCACGCTTGATACACATGCAGCTGTGGTGGATCAGAGTGATGCATGGTGTGCCGTGTCCCTAAGTGGTGCACCGTCAGAAGATATTCTGGCGCGATTGGTGCCCGTGGACATGCGCCGCGCACAGTTCAAGCGGGGACACACGGTTCGCACGCAGGTTGGGCATATGATGGCGTCTGTCACGCGCACCGGTGCTGATAGTTTTATGATCCTTGTTTTCCGGTCGATGGCGATTACCTTGATCCATGAGTTAGAACAGGCGATGCAGTCTGTTGCGTCGCGCCGCGCGTAGAGTGATTGCCGCATAGGCAGAAAGATTTGGAGAAGAAGCGATGAAGTTTGTTACAGTAGCAATTACAGCGGGCCTTTTGGCCACTGCGGCACCAGTATTGGCCGAGACCGCCAAAGAGACCGACTGCACCTATCAAGCGGATGTCGTCGAAGCGGTACGCCAAGCCCGCATTGAGCGGGTCAAAGAACGCAAGGTGCCAGCGCATGTCGAGGCGACCGCACCAAGCTGGCCTGAGAAATACAATGCGGTCGTGCCGCTGGTCGCCCCTTGGGTCTATGAGATGAAAATGGCCAATGTGAAGGCCAGTGATTTGGGCGCAGCCTGGAAAGAGATGTGTCTGGGCCAATAAGGTCAGACACGCGCGGCTGGCCTCCTAGGGGGCCAGCCCCCATCGCCTTACGGGCGATCCCCCCGGAGTTTATTTGGCAAAATGAAACAGCGGATTCACGCATAGGGTTCTGGACTCTGTGCGGGCGCGGCCAATATATAGTGTTATGAGCCTGCCCCCTGGATTTTTAGATGAATTGCGAAGCCGTTCCAGCCTGTCTCAGGTGGTGGGGCGCAAAGTCATGTGGGATGCGCGCAAGTCCAATCAGGGCAAGGGCGATATGTGGGCACCATGCCCGTTCCATCAGGAAAAATCCGCCAGTTTTCACGTCGATGACCGCAAGGGGTTTTACTATTGCTTTGGCTGCCATGCCAAGGGCGATGCGATTTCCTTTGTGCGCGAGACCGAGAACGTAAGTTTTATGGAGGCGGTCGAGATTTTGGCCCGCGAGGCTGGAATGCCGGTGCCAAAGCAGGACCCGCGTGCACAAGAGAAATCCGACAAACGCACTCAACTTGCCGAGGTGATGGAGCAGGCGGTTCAGTTTTTCCGTTTGCAGTTGCAGGCTGGGTCTGCCGGGGCTCCGCGCGATTATCTGGCACGGCGCGGTTTGACTGCGCAGGCGCTTGAGCGGTGGGAAATCGGCTTTGCCGCCGATCAGTGGCAAGGGTTGTGGGATCATCTAAAAGCCAAAGGGGTCGAGGATGAGCTGATCTTTGGCGCGGGGCTGGCCAAGCCTTCGACCAAGGGCGGCCGGCCCTATGATACGTTTCGGGGGCGGATCATCTTTCCGATCCGGGACGCTCGAGGGCGGGCGATCGCCTTTGGCGGGCGGGCGATGGACCCCAATGATAACGCCAAGTATCTGAATTCGCCCGAAACTGAGCTGTTTGATAAGGGGCGTAGTCTTTATAACGTCAAAGACGCGCGTACGGCGGCGGGCCAAGGTCAGCCGTTGTTGGTGGCCGAGGGCTATATGGACGTGATCGCGCTGGTTCAGGCGGGATTTGGCGCGGCCGTGGCCCCGTTGGGGACCGCGATTACCGAAAGCCAACTGCAAATGTTGTGGCGCATTTCGCCCGAGCCCATCATCACACTGGACGGCGATACGGCGGGCCAACGCGCCGCGTTGCGGCTAATTGATCTGGCGCTACCATTGCTGGAGGCGGGGCAAAGCTTGCGGTTCGCGATGATGCCAGAGGGGCAGGACCCCGACGATTTACTGCGTGCGCACGGGGCACCTGCGCTGCAGAAATTGCTGGATGGGGCCGTGCCGATGGTACGCCTATTGTGGCAGCGGGAGACAGAAGGGCGGGTTTTTGACAGCCCAGAGCGCAAGGCGGCATTGGACAAGTCGCTGCGCGAGAAGATCATGCTGATCAAGGATCCGTCGATCCGCAGTCACTATGGTCAAGAAATCAAAGACCTGCGCTATCAGCTGTTCCGGCCTCAACAGGCTAAAAAGACGTTTACGCCGGGCGCGCGCAGTGGCGGGCAGGGGCGCTGGAATGCGCCACCTCAAGGACCGTCGCCCAGTGCGAAATCGTCGATGTTGGTGACGGCTGCGGGGGTGGGCGCGACTGAGCATCTGCGCGAGGCGGTGATCCTGTCTGCCTTGCTGGGGTGCCCCCAGCTGATCGAGGAATTCGAGACAGGTCTGGCCGCAATGCGGTGCCAACAATATGATCATGCGCGCATCAGGGATTTGATGCTGCGCCACCTTCACGAGGATCCAGCTGCGTTGCGCGAAAAGATATATAGCGCACTGGGCGAGCAGACCCTTGAAAATATGACTTCGCAGCGCCACGTTGCTGTGACGCCGTGCATCAGGACCCCCGGCAACATTGAATTGACCCGCATGACCGTCGCAGAGGAGTTGGGCAAGCTTGAAGCTGTGCGCGGGCTGGATGCTGAAATAGCTGATGCCATGGAAGACCTGAGTGGCGTGGCCGACGAAGGGCTGACCTGGCGGTTGAGCGAAGCGGCCCGAAATGCCGACCGTGCGCAACGCAGCGGCCAAGAAGATACTGCCGAATATGACATCGCTGAAAACGGTGCGCATATCAGCCGGGATGAGCGCAGCGCATTCGATGCGTTGATCGGGGCCATCCGCGGAAAGGGCACGGAAGAAAAGAAATAACCCCCTGCGTGGCTTTTTCGCCGGGATGTTTAATAAAAAGCAGGGTAACGGGTTTAAGAATCACCCAGAACCCCGCATGATTCGGAAAATTGCGAATCGCCGAGGGTGATTCGGTTATGTTCGCTGGAGGAATTTTTAATGGCCGCCAAAGATACCAATGAAGACACAAAGTCTGACGATCAGGATGCCGGCCACTCGCTGGACATGAGCCAAGCTGCCGTCAAGAAGATGATCGGTGATGCCCGCGAAAAGGGATACATCACGTATGATCAGCTGAATACGGTTTTGCCGCCCGAGCAAGTAAGTTCGGAGCAAATCGAAGACGTGATGTCGATGCTGTCAGAGATGGGCATCAACATTATCGAGGACGAAGACGCCGAGGAAGAAGACGCCAAGGGCGGTACCGATGTTGCGACCACGGACAGCAACCGCGATGTGACCCTGTCGGCCTCGACCTCGGAAAAGCTGGACCGCACGGATGACCCTGTGCGCATGTACCTGCGTGAAATGGGGTCGGTCGAACTGCTGAGCCGCGAGGGCGAGATCGCCATCGCCAAGCGCATCGAGGCTGGCCGCAACACGATGATCGCCGGGCTGTGTGAAAGCCCGCTGACGTTCCAAGCGATTACGATCTGGCGCGACGAACTTTTGTCCGAAGACATTCTGCTGCGTGACGTGATCGACCTTGAAGCGACATTCGGCACCCAGATGGGCGAAGAAGAGACCACGCCAGTTGTGCCTGTTGTTCCCGGTGCCGAGGTCAAAACCTCGGAGGAGACCAGCGAAGTCGATGCTGACGGCAACCCGATTGCCGATGACGATGACGACGACGAGGACGAACAGGCCAACATGTCGCTGGCCGCGATGGAAGCCGCGCTTAAGCCTCAGGTGCTCGAAGCGTTGGACATCATTGCCAATGACTATGTTCGGCTTAGCGAAATTCAGGACAGCCGTATTTCTGCAACGTTGAACGAAGACGGCACATTCTCGAAAAAAGACGAAGAAGAGTACCAGACGGTACGGTCTGAAATCGTTTTGCTGGTGAACGAACTGCATCTGCACAACAACCGTATCGAAGCCCTGATTGACCAGCTTTATGGCATTAATCGTCGTATCATGCAGATCGACAGCGCGATGGTGAAACTGGCTGACCAAGCCCGGATCAACCGCAAGGAATTCGTCGACAACTATCGCGGCTACGAACTTGATCCAAACTGGATGGAGCGGATGGCCGAGAAGTCCGGTCGCGGCTGGCAGATGTT
>CBDTUA010000029.1:0-40548 GCA_965363735.1 uncultured Sulfitobacter sp.
GGGTGGGTGGCGGAGGAGGTGGGATTCGAACCCACGGTACGCTCTCACGCACGCCGGTTTTCAAGACCGGTGCATTCGACCACTCTGCCACTCCTCCGCAGCACAGACCGCATAGAGGGGTGTCAGCGATTCTGCAAACCTCGAAATGCACTGAGTTCGCGACAAATGGTGGGGAATTTTGCCGATCATGCAGTGGCAGTCTTTTCAGCGGAGGCTGCAAAGGCTAGTGTGCCGCAAAGACCCCGGCAGCGGGGCGTGAAACATGCCGTATTGCACGGCGCGATTGGCAACGGCGAAAACGCTGGGCCAGCAGGCAAGGACGACGAAAATGAACAGGCATACGGTTTCTTTCTTTTCTCAGGCGCGACCGCTTTTAATGGCGACTGTGGGTGTCGTGGCGTTGACCGCTCTGGCGGGGTGCGATGCCAACGGCCAGTTCGGTCTGGGGCAGAAAAAGGCTTCGGCATCGGCGTCCACATCGACCAAGCTTGTGGAACGTGACGTCGAAGCGCCAGATGTGTTTTCCGTGACAGATCAAGGGCTTTGGGATGGCCGACCCAGTTTAGGTGGTGTGTGGGTTGCGCATCCTGATGTTACCGATCCCGAACGCGTCATCATACGCAACGAGGCCAACGGCAAGTTCGTGATCGGGGCCCTGTTCCGCCGGGAACGTGATCTGCCAGGCCCAAATTTGCAGATGTCATCTGACGCGGCCGCCGCGCTAAGCGTTTTGGCCGGTGCCCCTGCCCCGCTGAACGTCACTGCCCTGCGCCGCGAAGAAGTCGGCGCGCCAGCCGAAGACTCTGCGCCCGACACAACAGTTGAAGCGCCGGCAGCCGTGACTGAAACAGCGCTGCCTCCTGTTGCTGCAGCAGCCGGTGCCGCGATTGAAGCGGCCCCTGTGGCAAAGCCCGCGCCTGCGCCCGCCGCCGCGAATACATCCAGCTTGGCCAAACCGTTTGTCCAAATCGGGATTTTCAGCGTTGAGGCAAATGCCGACCGGTCCGCAAATCAGATGCGCAGCGCCGGCATGTTGCCCAGCGTCAAACGTAGTGAAATTAACGGCAAAGCGTTCTGGCGCGTTGTGGTTGGCCCCGCGGCCACCAAAACCGAACTGAGCGCATTGCTGAAATCTATCAAAGCTGAAGGTTTCTCGGACGCATACGCTGTGTCTAACTGACCCAAAGCCAAAGGAGCTTTAACATGATCCGCATCTTCGCTGCCACGCTGGCGCTGATCTTTTTGTCCCTGCCCGCGCAGGCATTCGAGACCCGCGCGACAGCCGCCTATGTGATTGATCAGACCACCGGGACAGTCCTGATGGCCAAGAACGCGGACGACCCTTTGCCGCCTGCGTCGATGTCAAAACTGATGACACTGTACATGGCGTTCGAGGCCATCGAGCGCGGTAAAAGCAACGGTGGGCTTGATCTGACCGAAAAGCTGCCCGTGTCGCAGCATGCTATGTCTTATGGCGGGTCGACCATGTTTCTGGATACCACCGACCGCGTCTCGGTCGAGGATCTGTTGCGCGGGATTATCGTTTTGTCCGGCAATGACGCCTGTGCTGTAATAGCCGAAGCCCTAAGCCCCGATGGCACCGAACCGGGCTTTGCGCGGTTAATGACGCAGCGCGCACAGCAAATGGGCATGACCAACTCAAACTTTGCCAATTCTAACGGCTGGCCCGCCGCTGGGCAGCGCATGTCGATGCGCGATCTGGGGTTGCTGGCGATGCGCTTGATCACCGACTATCCGCAGTATTATCCTCTGTTTGCAGAGCGCGAATTCCTGTTTGACGGCCGCGCACCGCAGAACAAAAGAAATCGCAACCCGTTGCTGGGTCTTGGCATTGGCGCGGACGGTCTAAAGACGGGCCACACGGAAGAGGCTGGATATGGCTTGGTAGGCTCTGCCAAGCAAGGTGACCGTCGGGTAATTTTTGTAATCTCTGGCCTTGAGTCAGCCGCCGACCGCGCGCAGGAATCCGAGGCGATTGTAAACTGGGCATTCCGCCAATTTTCACAACGCTCCATGGGGGCCGCAGGCACTCAAATTGCACAGGCACCTGTCGCAATTGGATCCGCAAACTCTGTCGGGATGGAACTTGCCAAGGACCTTTCGGTGCTTATCCCCGTATCAGGTGGCAGCGAGGTCGTTGCAGAGGTCGTTTATACTGGCCCCTTGCGTGCACCAATCGCCAAGGGTGAGCTGGTGGGCGAGCTAGTATTGACCCGTGGTGATCTCCCCGAAGTTCGCGCCCCGCTTGTCGCCTCAGAGGCGGTGGGACCGGGTGGCTTTGTGGTAAAGCTTACCGCAGCAGCACAGCACCTGTTGAACCGCCTGAACGAAGGTCCCGAGGAAGCTTCGTGAGCGCGAAAGGCTTTTTTATCAGTTTTGAGGGCATCGACGGCTCGGGCAAATCAACCCAAACCAAACTGCTGAAACAGGCGCTAGAGGCATCTGGCCATGACGTGATCCTGACCCGCGAGCCGGGCGGCTCACCAGGGGCCGAAGAAATCCGAGCCTTGGTGCTTCAGGGCGATCCGGACCGTTGGTCGGCGCATACTGAAATCTTGTTGTTCACCGCCGCCCGCCGCGATCATCTGGAACGGACCATTCAGCCGGCGCTGGACGCGGGCAAAGTCGTGATTTGCGACCGTTTTGCAGATAGCACACGGATGTATCAGGGGCTTAGCCGCGGCGATCTGCGCAGCACCGTTGACCAGTTGCACAGGCTGATGATCGGGGTCGAACCGGACCTGACTGTGCTTATCGATATGGACCCCGCCGAGGGATTATCCCGTGCCTTGTCGCGCAACACCGTAGAAGAACGGTTCGAAGATTTTGGTGAAAGCCTTCAAGTGGCCATGCGCAAGGGTTTTTTATCCTTGGCACAGGAATTCAGCGACCGTTTTGTAGTCATCGACGGAGCACAAAAGATCGGGGCCGTTGCTCAGGAAATTTTGACGACTGTCCAACAGCGGTTAGCGTAACGCACCGCTTCAATGCCGACCGGACCAAATCTCAGACCCGCTATTAAAACCTCTCCTAAAGGACCAGCCGCCACGAAATATGCGGTGCACCCTCTTCCAACGCTAGCATTCCGTGATAAACGCAGTTCATGAGCGACGACACCCCCCAACCAGACCGCATCGACGGCACCCGCCACCCGCGAGATACGCCCCGCCTGATTGGCCAAGAGGGCGCAGAAGCCGCGTTTCTGGACGCGTTCAATTCTGGCAAGCTGCACCATGGCTGGCTGCTGACCGGCCCACGTGGCGTGGGCAAGGCAACTTTGGCGTGGCGCATCGCCAAATTTCTGCTGGCTACCCCTGATCCTGACGGCGGCGGAATGTTTGCCCCTGAACAGCCCACCAGTCTGGATGTCGATCCCGACCATCCCGTCGCGCGCCGCATTTCCGCCGGAGGCGAAGGCGCGCTCAAGTCTGTGACCCGGTCGGTGGATGAGAAAACCAAACGTCTGCGCAAACAGATCGTTGTCGATGATGTGCGGAAATTGAATGGTTTCTTCCAGATGTCCGCAGCAGATGGCGGCCGCCGTGTCGTGATCGTGGACGACGCGGATCTGATGAACCCGAACGCAGCCAACGCGCTTCTTAAGATGCTCGAGGAACCTCCTGCCCGCGCGGTCATCCTGCTGATCAGCCACCGTCCATCTGGGCTTTTGCCCACCATCCGATCGCGCTGCCGCACCTTGCGGTTGGGCACCTTGTCACCCGAGCAGATGGCACAGGCATTGGCCCAATCCGATGTGGAGGTCCAAGGCGATCCGGCCGCGCTTGCAGCGCTTTCGGGTGGATCAGTCGGCGGCGCGCTTGGACTATCTTTGATGGGCGGTCTCAAGATGTATGCCGAACTGGTCGGCATTCTGGGCACCCTGCCCCAGATGGACCGATCCCGCGCGCTGGCCTTGGCCGAGGCTGCAGGCACCCGCGGTGCCGAAGATAAACTGGCGCTTTTGTTTACGCTGATCGACCTGCTGATGCTGCGCCTTGCCCGCACGGGTGCCACAGGCCAGCCCCCACAAACCGAGGCCGCACCGAACGAACAGGCCGTGCTCGCCCGATTGTCAGCGACCCCGGATCAGGGTCGCGCATGGGCCGAAGCCGCTCACGAGATCGGCACGCGCGCACGTCACGGGATGGCCGTCAACCTTGACCCTGCTGCACTGGTCCTAGATACCCTGTTCAAGATGGGTCAAACCGCACCCAGATGACCAACAAACGGGACCGGCATGAGCGAAATTCACCCCATCACCGACAGCCATTGTCACCTTGATTTCCCCGACTTTCAGGATGAATTGCCAGACGTGATCGACCGTGCCGTGCAGGCTGGCGTCACACGGATGGTCACTATCTGCACCAAACTGAAAAACGAACCCAGCGTACGTGCCATCGCTGAGGCCTATGCGCCGGTCTTCTATGCCGCTGGCACCCACCCGATGAGCGTCGCAACTGAGCCAATGGCAAGCTATGATGCGCTGTTGACGCTGACAAACCACCCCAAGATGGTTGGAATTGGTGAAACCGGGCTTGATTATCACTACACCGCCGAGTCTGCTGACATTCAGCAGGCGTCGCTGCGCACCCATATTGCAGTGGCGCGTGACACCGGCCTGCCCCTGATTATCCATTCGCGTGATGCCGATGACGACATGGCCCGCATCCTGCGCGAGGAACACAAAAACGGCGCTTATCCCTGCGTTATGCATTGCTTCTCCAGCACCGCCGAACTGGGCCGCGCGGCCCTTGATCTGGGGTTCTATCTGTCGATGTCCGGCATCACCGCATTCCCCAAAAGCAGCGATTTGCGCGACATCTTTGCGGCCGCACCGCTCGACCGGATATTGGTCGAAACCGACAGCCCCTATCTGGCCCCGCCGCCCCACCGAGGCAGACGCAATGAGCCAGCATTTACGGCACACACGGCCCGGCGTGGTGCCGAAACTTTTGGTCTGGAGTACGCGGCCTTTGCGGCCCAAACCCAAGCCAACTTTGATCGTCTATTTACTAAGGTCGCGGCCTTCTCCGAGGCGGCATAATGGCGACGATGCGGATCACAATTCTCGGATGCGGGTCTTCGGGCGGTGTGCCGCGCCTCGGCGGGCATTGGGGGGCATGCGACCCATCCAACCCGAAAAACGCACGCCGTCGCTGTTCCATCCTCGTAGAAAGGATCACTGATGCGGGTACCACATCCGTTCTGATTGATACCTCGCCTGATTTGCGCAGCCAGCTTCTGGACGCCAATGTGGGCCGGCTTGATGCGGTGATCTATACCCATTCGCACGCCGACCACGTGCACGGCGTCGATGATCTGCGCATGATTGTAATCAATATGCGCAAACGACTGCCGGTGTGGGCTGACACACCCACGCGCGCGGCGCTGTTTGACCGCTTTGGTTACGTGTTCATCCAACCCGATGGGTCCTCTTATCCCCCTATTCTGGACATGCACCTGATCGAAGGCGATGTTACCATCGACGGCCCCGGCGGCACCCTCACCTTCACCCCGTTCGAGGTAAACCACGGCGGCATCGACGCACTGGGTTTCCGGATGAACGATGTCGCATATCTGCCTGACGTTGCAAGGATTCCCGACGCCGCGTGGCCACATCTGGAAAACCTCACCTGTTGGATCGTTGACGCGCTGCGCCGCGACCCGCACCCGACCCACAGCCACCTTGAACAGACCCTCGGCTGGATAGAAAAAATGGCCCCGAAGTCCGCCGTGCTGACAAACATGCACAACGACCTGGACTATGAAACCGTGGCTGCCGAAACAGCTGAACACATCCAACCCGCATTTGACGGCATGACGCTGACCTTTCCCGCCTGATTTCATTTTGCCAGATAAACTCGACGGGGGTCTGGGGGTGTGAAACCCCCAGCGATCCGCGAAAACGCCTAAGGCTTTCGTTGTGCAAACACTCCTCGATGTTATTCTCCCGGTCTTTCTGGTCATCGGTTTCGGATATGTCTCCGTCTGGCGCGGTGTGTTTCCGGTGGCAGGCATTGATGGCCTCATGCGCTTTGCCCAAAGCTTTGCAGTGCCCTGCCTCCTGTTCCAGTCCATCGCAAACCTGGACCTTTCAGCTTCGTTCGATCCGCGCCTTTTGTTCAGTTTTTACACAGGAGCTTCGATCTGTTTTACCCTTGGTATCTTCGGCGCACGGTTTTTCTTTAATCGCGATTGGGAGGACTGCGTGGCCATCGGCTTTTGCTGCCTCTTTTCGAACTCGGTCCTTTTAGGCCTGCCAATTACCGAACGCGCTTATGGGGCAGACGCCCTGACGGGGAACTTTGCGATCATCGCCATGCACTCGCCGTTTTGCTACGGCCTTGGCATCACCGTGATGGAATTCGTGCGCAACCGGGGCCAATCCGGACTTAGCCTTGCGCGCAACGTCACAAATGCGATGTTCCACAATCCCTTGGTCATCGGAATTATCGCTGGATTTGCGGTGAACTTTAGCGGCATTCCCATCCCCAATGTCATTGACGACGCCCTGTCTCTGATCGTGCGTTCCGCCTTGCCAGCGGCCCTTTTTGCCCTTGGCTGTGTGCTTTTCCAATACAAACCCGAAGGCGACCTCAAGGCGATTGCCATGGTCTGCGGCATCGGCTTGCTGGTCCATCCGGCGATTGTCTGGGTGCTGGGATCCAGCTTTGCCCTGCCCCAAGACCTGTTCCGCTCTGGTGTGCTGACGGCTGCGATGGCCCCCGGGTTTAACGCCTATATTTTTGCCAACATGTATGGCCGCGCGCGACGTGTGGCAGCCAGCTCCGTTCTGATCGCCACGGTGGCGTCGGTTCTGACCGCATGGATGTGGCTGTCGATCCTGCCATGATGCCCACGTTGTATTCCTTTCGACGCTGCCCCTATGCGATGCGCGCGCGGTTGGCGCTTTTGGCAGCAGGCGTTCAGGTTGACCTGCGCGAGGTGGTCTTGCGCGACAAGCCACAGGCATTTCTGGAAGTATCACCCAGTGGAACTGTCCCTTGTCTAGTCCTTACAGATCAGGTGATCGACGAAAGTCTGGACATCATGATTTGGGCGTTTCTGCGGTCAGATCCACAGCGGTTGCACGACATGCCAGACGCTGCGTGGGAACTGATTGCACGCTGTGACGGCCCGTTCAAACACGCGCTGGATCGAACCAAATACACCACCCGCTATCCCGACGAAAACCCGGATCAGCATCGCGCCGATGCCTGCCGCTTTTTGTCTGACCTTGACGCTCAAATCGACACGCATTTGTTTGATCGCCCCCTCTTGGCCGATCTTGCCATTGCCCCTTTCGTCCGCCAGTTCGCCTTTATCGACAAGCCGTGGTTTGACGCGCAGCCTTGGCCAAGTCTGCAGGGGTGGCTTGACCGGTTCTTGTCGTCGGACGCATTCGCATTAGCTATGGAGAAGTATCCCGCTTGGGTTCCGGGCGACGCGCCCACGCACTTCCCATCGAAAGACCAAACGATATGACGCAGAAAATCACGCCCGCTTGGGAATTTGTTCCCGATGCTGTCATGGGCGGCTTGTCGCGCGGTCATATCTCTAAAGAGGTGGTCAATGGCGCAGCGGCGACGCGGCTGACTGGTGAAGTGTCATTGGAAAACAATGGCGGCTTCCTACAAATGGCATTCGATTTTGCGGCAGGTGGCGGTTCCTTTGACGCAAGCGCTTGGACTGGGTTCAAGATCGATGTTTGCGGCAATGGTCAAAGCTATGATCTGCGCTTGCGCACCACCGATCTGGAAAAACCTTGGCAATCTTTTCGTGGCGAATTTACGGCACCCCGTGATTGGACGAAACTACAGTTTGCCTTTGCCGATCTGGAACCGCATCGCACCGATGCGCCCTTTGACCCCAAGGCACTACGCCGTTTGGGTATCGTCGCCGTGGGTCGGGCATTTGCGGTCGACGTCGCCGTGCGCAATGTAGAATTCTATTGATCACGCCAAATCAAAAGCTCTTCAAGGTCCCCGCGACACCGAATTGACGTCGGGGAATTCCGCTGAAACTGAAAAAGCGACATTTAGGATGGAACAGCCGCGCGTCACGTTGGTTGAATTCCCAAGGACGCCACATGCGGCGTCTGCCGCCTATCCCGGCAAATAAATTACAAAGGAAGATTTTGATGAAAATCCTCATGGTTCTGACTTCACATGACAAACTTGGCGATACCGGCAAAAAAACCGGTTTCTGGCTCGAAGAGTTTGCAGCCCCGTACTACGTGTTCAAAGATGCTGGTGCCGAGGTTACATTAGCCTCGCCCAAAGGGGGGCAGCCACCGCTAGACCCGTCCAGCGATTCTGATGATGCGCAAACAGACGCGACAAAACGATTCAAGGCCGATGATGCCGCCCAAAAGGATTTGGCGAACACCGTTGTGCTATCTGGTGTGTCCGCTGACGGCTTTGATGCGATCTTTTACCCCGGTGGCCATGGCCCTCTCTGGGATCTGGCCGAAGACCCAGACAGCACGGCCCTGATCGAAGAGTTCGCCGCAAGCGACCGCCCTGTTGGCGCTGTGTGCCATGCGCCTGCTGTGTTTAAACACCCCAAAGGTTCAGATGGCAAACCGCTGGTGTCAGGTAAAACCGTCACAGGCTTTACCAACACCGAAGAAGAAGGCGTTGGCCTGACCGATGTGGTGCCCTTTCTTGTTGAAGACATGCTGAAGGCAAATGGCGGTTCATACAAGAAAGGCGACGACTGGGCGTCTTTCGTTGTGACTGATGGCAAGTTGGTGACAGGCCAGAACCCTGCCTCCTCTGAAGAGGCTGCACACAAACTGCTTGCTTTGCTATAAATGGAATGGTCGGGGGACAATTATTGCCCCCCGACCCGCGCCCTCGGATCAAGCCCTCACGCTCTGACTTGGTGCTGTGCACTGCCCGCCAGTGCCAATTAATATCTGCCTCTTGATCAGAAACCCTTGCATCATCGGGCCAGCGCGATCATCCAATGGATGTGAAAAATAAATCCCCATCCGCACTCTCGTTGGCCGATCTTGGCTGGTCTTCATTTTTTCAAGACCAGTTGGACGCGTCCGAAATCGCCCTGCGGCCCGCGCGCATTGCGATCGTTCATCGGTCGCGCATGTCAGCGGAAACCGTGGACGGGCCTGCACGGCTATTGCTGCCCCCGAAAACCAACACCACCGATTTCGCAGTCGGGGACTGGGTACTGCTGAACGCTGACAGCGACATGCTGGTGCGCAGGCTTGACCGTCAGTCGCTGTTGAAGCGGGCGGCGAAAGGTGGTCGTGTGCCGCAGCTCATCGCCGCGAATATCGATACACTGTTCATTGTGACCTCGTGCAACGATGACTTTAACCCAGCCCGTCTTGAACGCTACCTTGCCCTTGCCAACGAGGCTGGCACCAAGCCTGTGATTGTTCTGACAAAGGCCGACAAGGTCGACGACACCGCCGGTTACTTGGAACAGGCGACGGCACTGCAACGCGGGCTTGATGTGGTGACCGTGAACGCCAAGACGCCCGACGCTGCCTCCGTGTTGGCCCCGTGGTGTTCGGATGGCCAGACGGTTGCCCTTGTCGGGTCTTCCGGCGTTGGAAAGTCGACGTTGCTGAATACCTTAGCCGGCAAATCCGCCGAAGATGCGCAAGAAACGGGCGACATTCGCGAGGATGACGCAAAGGGTCGCCATACGACAACCTCAAGATCGCTTCATGCTGTCAAAGGCGGTGGATGGCTAATCGATACGCCGGGCATGCGCACACTGCACGTCAGCGATGTATCGGTGGGTCTGGACGTCCTGTTTGCCGAGATCACCGAACTTGGCCCTGAATGCAAGTTTCGCAATTGCACCCATTCGCATGAACCGGGATGCGCCGTGCAGGCAGCGGTCAAGGCCGGTACGCTCGACCCCGCACGGCTTGAGAGGTGGCGCAAACTGGATGACGAAAACCGCGACAATACGGCTGCGTCATCACAAACTCGTGGGAACCGGTGGTAGCCACCGCTGCATTACACGCTGACCCAAACTCCATCATATCAATGATTTAGATACTTTCTTAGCAGAAGTCTTTCGCCCCATGGCCCCCTTGAAGGGTTCTGTCAGCAGGAACCATTGCCTGATGCACGTGTTGCCCCTTTGAAGTTAAAAAGGAGCGAGCATGTCCCAGATCACAACGATAAATCCCGCCACCGAAGAAAAAATTCAGACCTATGACCGGATGTCGGAAAGCGAAGCGATCGACCGCGTTGAGGCCTGTCATGCCGCATTTCTTGAGTGGCGCAAACTATCCTATAGCGAGCGTGCGCCCTATCTGAACAAAATCGCCGCCAAACTGCGTGAAAACGCGGATGACTTGGCAGCGCTAATGACAAAAGAAACAGGTAAACTGCTGAAAGACGGCCAGCGCGAAGTCGAAATCTGTGCTGCAATCTTTGAATATACAGCCAAGAACGGCCCCGATGCCTTAGCCGACGAAGAACGGACCCACGGTGCAGACGGCAAGCGTGGCGTCGTAACCTATCAGCCTATCGGTGTGATCTATTCGATCCAGCCATGGAATTTTCCGTTATACCAGCCCGTTCGTGTCTTGGCTGCCAATCTGATGACTGGCAACGGCTGCGTACTAAAGCACGCTAGCATCTGCACTGGATCGGGCCTGCGCCTGCGCGAACTTTGCATTGAGGCCGGTCTGCCAGAGGATCTGTTTCAGGTGATCCTGATCGACCATGATGTCAGCGACAAGCTGATCGAACATCCACTGGTGCGCGGTGTGACGATGACAGGCAGCGATGGTGCCGGTCGCCATATCGGGTCAGTCGCCGCCAAATCGCTGAAAAAATCAGTTCTAGAGTTGGGGTCCAACGACGCTTATCTGGTGCTTGAGGACGCGGATTTAGATGTCGCGGTCAAGTTCTCAGTGATGGGACGGTTGTACAACAACGGCGAAACCTGTGTTGCAGCCAAGCGGTTTATCGTGACCGACAAGGTCTATGATACCTTTGTGGATGCCTTTGTTGCGCAGATGAAAGACATCAAGATGGGCGATCCCATGGATGAGCAAAACCAGCTTGGGCCGCTCTCAAGCCAAGACCAGTTCGATACAGTCAAAAGTCAGGTTGATAAAAGCGTTGCCAAGGGGGCCACGGTTCTGTGCGGCGGTACAGCACCCGATCGCAAAGGTGCCTATTATCCGGCGACGGTACTGGCTGATCTTGCACCCGGTATGCCCGCCTATGATGACGAAATTTTCGGCCCCGTTGCTTCGATCATCCGCGCCAAAGATGACAAAGACGCCATGCGCATCGCCAATGACAGCCGCTATGGCCTTGGCGGTGGTATCTTTTCCAAGGACGAAGACCGTGCGCTGAAACTGGCCCGCGACCACTTTGACACCGGTATGGTGCGGATCAACTCATATGGTGCGGCCGATCCGAATATGCCGTTTGGTGGTGTAAAGGATTCCGGCTATGGCCGCGAACACGGCGGCTTTGGCATCAAAGAATTTGCGAACGCCAAGGCGATCTTTCTGCCCTGATCTCGCAAGATTTAGCAACTAAACGGTTAAGGGAATATACCATGAGCATGAATATTTTAGTTGCAGGTGCCACCGGAAAAACCGGTTTGCATCTTGTACAAAACCTAATCGACCAAGGGCACAACCCTACAGCACTGGTCCGCGAAAGTTCGGATACCAGCGACCTGCCAAAGGACACGCACATTCGCAACGGCGACTTAACCAACCTTGCAGATGATGTGTGTAAGGGGATGGATGTTGTTGTGTTCGCTGCTGGTTCAGGTGGCAAAACAGGCCCTGAAATGACCGACAAGGTGGACCGCGACGGAGCCAAGCGCCTAACCGATCTGGCGGCCTCGGTAGGTGTAAAACGTTTCGTGATGCTCAGCTCTGTCGGTGCGGACCAGGAAAACCCGTCAGGCGATCTGGCGCATTACCTAAAGGCCAAGCACGAGGCCGACATGCATCTGAAGTCATCGGGCCTGACCTATGCCATAATACGGCCCGTTGCGCTGACGAATGATGCGCGGGGCGATGATGTGATTTTGGGCGACAAAGTCGACAAGACGGCCAACGCGTCACGCCAGGATGTCGCGGATGTTTTGGCGACCGCAGCAATCACCGGAAGCTATGACGGAATGGCGCTGGATATGCAGTCGGTCTAGGGCCTTTCGAGGCCGCTGACGACCCGTCGTCACCTATTTTACGAAGCAGAACAAACCGCGGGCCCGCATTGGTGCCCGCGGTTTTTTAACTGTGCCAAGGCGCGCGCAGCAAGATTTGTTGTTGTTAACGCCCCATCGCGTGCTAATTCGATGCACCAGTAAGAGAGGATCCTATTGTGGCAACAGAAGCACTTGGCGCGTTGAACCCCGTAACAGCTATCGCATTGGTCGGTGCCATTGGCGTTGGTTCGCAGTGGATCGCGTGGCGCCTGCGCATGCCGGCTATCGTGCTTATGCTGGTTGCCGGTGTTCTGATTGGTCCCGTCTTTGGCATCTTTGATCCTACCCGCGATATCGGGCCGCTGATGGCCCCGATGATTTCCATCGCGGTGGCCATTATCCTGTTTGAAGGCGGCCTTTCTTTGAACTTTCACACGCTTCATGACGCGGTTGGCGGCGTTAGGCGACTGGTTTATATTGGTGCCCCCTTGGGCTGGCTTATGTCCGCGCTGGCGCTGCATTATGTTGCCGGTCTAGGCTGGTCCAGTTCTGCCGTTTTTGGCGGCATCATGATCGTCACAGGCCCCACAGTCATCGCGCCCTTGTTGCGCACCGCCCGCCTGTCGCGGCGGCCTGCAACCCTGTTGCAATGGGAAGCCATCATTAACGACCCCATCGGTGCCTTGGCCGCTGTTTTGGCATTCGAGGTCGTACTGGCCCTGAACACCGCGACCACCGCGTCAGATGCGATGCTCGAACTACTGCTAGGTGCAGTTGTCGCCACCGCCGCTGGGGTGGCCGCTGGCGTAGGCCTGTCGCGCAGTTTCAAGCGTGGCTGGGTGCCGGAATATATGAAAATCCCGGTTCTGTTTACCCTGTTGCTGGGCGTCTTTGCGGTATCCGACGCGGTGCTGCATGAAAGCGGGCTTTTGGCTGTCACAATTATGGGCATTGTTATCGCGAACTCGAAACTTCCCAGCTACGAGGAAATGCGCCGTTTCAAAGAACACGCGACTGTATTGTTGGTGTCGGGCGTTTTCATCTTGCTTGCTGCTGGTTTGGACGTTGACGCGCTTGGCAATCTTGACTGGCGCGCAGCCGCATTTGTCGCGGTGATCGTGTTGATCGCCCGCCCCCTAACTGTTTTCATATCTCTGATCGGGTCCGGCATTCCGTTTCGTGAAAAGCTGCTGGTCGCCCTGACCGGCCCGCGCGGTGTTGTACTGGTCGCTGTTGCCGGGCTTTTTGGCGAACGGTTGCTTAGCCTCGGGTTTCAAGACGCGGCATTGATCGCACCCTTGGCCTTTGCCTTGGTGGCGGTGACTGTTGTGCTTAACGGGTTCACCCTTGCGCCCTTTGCGCGGTTGCTGGGCTTGGCCGGAGCGGATGTGCCAGGCGTCGTTATTATCGGTGGTGCTGATTGGACAACGGCATTGGCCGAAATCCTCAGAAAGGCCGAAGTGCCAGTTCTGATGACCGATCCGAATTTCACACGTCTGCGCAAAGCACGCGCCGCGGGGATCGAAACGTTTTCGGGGGATATCCTCTCAGAAGCCGCTGAACTGCGGGTCGAATTGGTCAGCTATGCAACGTTGATCGCAGCCACGGACAATGACGCCTACAACACTTTGGTCACCACTGACCTCGCCCCAGAATTCGGGCGGGAAAACGTATTTCAAGTGATGCGTGAACGCGCGGACAGCAGCCGCCACCAGCTGCCCCGTACCTTGGGGGGGCGGCCCTTGGGGCTTGAAGCGACCCATGCCGAGCTTGAGGAAATGATGGCGGCTGGCTGGACATTCCGGACCACAAGACTGTCCGAAGAATTCTCGTTGGCCGACTGGCGCGCAGAAAGCCCGGATGCGAAACTGCTGGCGCGTATCACGGCGAATGGTGAAATACGCTTTATCCGCAAGAATGAAGATTTCAAGGGCGCACCCGGCATCCACATCATCGCCCTGCGTCCACCGCAAGCGGCTTCAAGACATAACAAAGATGACCAACAGCCAAAGAACGCGGTTTAATACAGCGTCATCGAACTAAATGAGAAGCGTTCAACCGAACTGTGCAGGAAGTATTCAGCGCAGTTCGGGAAAAGTGGTGCGGGTGAGAGGACTCGAACCTCCACGCATTGCTGCGTCAGAACCTAAATCTGGTGCGTCTACCAATTCCGCCACACCCGCATTGAGTGGTCTCTACCAAACAAGTTTGGGATAGGCGAGTACAAAAAACAGAAGACATCAACACTTTTTTACCTTATTCATTTGATACCTGAGGTAGGTAAAGCAAGAAAGAGACGCCCATGAAACCGAATACGGTCGGGCGCGTCAGCGAACAGGATTCGCTAGCGGGCCATTATATGCCCTTTGTCAGCGTCGATAGCGGCCTGATATCGGGGACACGTTTGCTCACCCTTGATGGAGAAATTCCGGTGGAAGTTCTTAGCATCGGTGACAAACTGATTACGCGTGATTGTGGCGTTGCCACTGTCACCCACATTCAACGCACTACACGCAAAGTTCATACAATCTCGCTCGCGGCGGGATCGCTGGGACATACGCGCCCTGAAAGCGATACCCTGTTGGCAGCCGATCAGATGGTTCTGGTGCGCGATTGGCGTGCACAGGCGATGTTCAATTCCGAACGCGCCCTAGTCCCTGCCCGCGCCCTTGTCGATGATGAATTCATTATCGACCAAGGCGAACAAGAGCAGGTTTTGATCCAGATCTTTTGCGACGGTCCACACATCTTGTATGCGGGCGGGCTTGAGCTGGGGACGGCAGATGCGAGCCGCGCAAGAGGCACCGTGCTACAAGCCGCATAAAACAACTGCTGCCCATTGGCTTGGGCAGCGCTTCGACCAACCACATTCCTAATTCCGCACGCCGAATGGCACCGCGGACTATAGCGTCGCTTGTGCCAATCCCGGCCCGCCTGAGGAATCAGATGGGCCGTAGTTCTTTTTCAGAATGCTTGGCCTTTAGTGTACGACGAGCGATGTTTGCGGTAACGCCACTCCTCCCCCAGCACATTCGATTTTACAACTGCCCAAAATTTAATCGCATAGCGTATTTTTTATGCTGGCCGCTTGAAATTTCATCGGGCTATGTGGACTTCACCTGACGCTTGCTAGACCGTCGCCTTGCATAGTGAAATGACGCAGATACAAACATCGAATATTGCATATCGGCAGGGAGGCCTCAGATGAAAAAGATCGAAGCTGTGATCAAACCGTTCAAGCTTGATGAAGTCAAAGAGGCGCTTCAAGACGTCGGCATTCAGGGCCTTAGCGTGATCGAGGTCAAGGGTTTTGGCCGTCAGAAGGGCCATACCGAACTCTACCGTGGTGCCGAATACGTCGTCGATTTCCTGCCCAAGGTCAAAATTGAAATTGTCCTTGATGACGATCAAGTCGATGCCGCCATCGAGGCCATCGTGAATGCTGCGAAAACCGGTAAAATCGGGGATGGCAAGATCTTTGTCAGCACCATCGAACAAACAATTCGTATCCGCACCGGCGAGACCGGTTCAGACGCGCTTTAATCCACCAAAGATTCTAAGAAAAAGGATATCATCCAATGAGCACCAAGGACTTCTTGAAAAGGATCAAGGACGAGGACATCGAATACGTAGATGTTCGCTTTACGGACACGCGCGGCAAGCTGCAGCACGTCACCATCGTCAATGATCTGGTCGATGAAGACTTCATCGAAGAGGGCTTCATGTTTGACGGCTCCTCGATCGCGGGCTGGAAAAGCATCGAAGCATCCGACATGAAACTGATGCTCGACACGGACACAGCTTATGTTGACCCGTTCTATGCTGAAAAAACTCTTTGCGTGCACTGTTCGATCGTTGAGCCCGACACAGGCGAGGCGTATGAACGCGATCCACGCGGTACAGCCCAGAAAGCCGAAGCCTACCTGATTTCGTCGGGTATCGGCGACACGGCCTACATGGGCCCAGAAGCTGAATTCTTCCTGTTCGACAACGTCAAATTCTCGAATTCGATCAACAAGGTATCCTACGAAGTTGATGCATCCGACGCGTCCTGGAACACCGACACTGATTACGAGATGGGCAACACGGGCCACCGCCCCGGCCTTAAGGGCGGGTATTTCCCGGTAAACCCAGTGGATGAGGCACAAGATCTGCGCGCCGAAATGCTGTCCACGATGAAGCGTCTTGGCATGAAGGTCGACAAGCACCACCACGAAGTTGCGTCTTGTCAGCACGAGCTGGGACTGATTTTCGGCACCCTGACGCACCAAGCGGACGAACTGCAAAAGTACAAGTATGTGATCCACAACGTGGCACATGCATATGGCAAGTCGGCAACCTTTATGCCCAAGCCGATCTACGGCGACAACGGCTCTGGCATGCACGTGAACATGTCGATCTGGAAAGACGGCAAGCCGCTGTTCGCTGGTGACAAATACGCTGACCTGTCGCAAGAGGCACTGTATTTCATCGGCGGCATTCTGTCCCACGCCAAATCGCTGAACGCCTTTACCAACCCGGCGACAAACAGCTACAAACGTCTGATCCCAGGTTTCGAAGCCCCGGTTCTGCGCGCCTACTCTGCTCGCAACCGGTCGGGTTGCGTTCGCATCCCATGGACAGAAAGCCCCAAAGCCAAGCGCGTCGAGGCACGTTTCCCCGATCCGGCAGCCAACCCTTACCTGTGCTTTGCGGCACTGTTGATGGCTGGCCTTGACGGCATCAAGAACAAGATCGATCCCGGCGAAGCCATGGACAAAAACCTGTATGATCTGCCTGCCGAAGAACTGGCCGACATCCCGACAGTTTGCGGATCCCTGCGTGAAGCGCTCGAAGAATTGCAGAAAGACATGGATTATCTCTTGGCTGGCGACGTGTTCACCAAGGACCAGATCGAAGGCTATATCGAACTCAAGATGGAAGAAGTGCACAAATACGAGCACACACCCCACCCTGTTGAATTCGGCATGTACTACAGCTGCTAATCAACAGCAGCCAAGCAAAGCAAAGCTAAAGGGCGTCCCAAGTGGGGCACCCTTTGTGCATTGATTACGGCAGTTTCACTTTGCAGTTTGTACCCCAACAGGTAGTGTCACCTGAATTCAGTCAGTTTGGGGTCTCTCATGCATTTACTTAAGTCTTTCGCCACCGCCTGCCTTTTGACGGCCGGCCTGTCCGCACCCGCGATCGCGGCACAATGTGGGAATAATGGGGCCGGGTTTAACGCATGGAAATCCGCCTTTGCAAAAGAAGCCGCTGCAGCCGGCGTTGGCCAACGCGGTTTGGACGCATTGGCGAATGCGCAATATGCATCCGGAACCATCTCTGCGGACCGGAACCAAAAGTCGTTCAAATACACATTTAACAAGTTCATGCAGGTGCGCGGCGCTGATACGATCGTCGCCCAGGGGCGCAAACGCAAAGCCCGCGATGCCACTTTTTACAGCTCGCTTGAATCCCGCTTTGGCGTGCCGGCGGGCGTGGTTATTGCCATCCACGGGATGGAGACGGGCTTTGGCGGTTTCATGGGCGACAGTGCGGTTGTCTCGGCGATCACCACGTTGACCTATGACTGCCGCCGTTCCGATTTTTTTCAACCCCACGCAATCGGCGCGTTGAAACTGGTCGACATGGGCGCGATTACTGGATCAACCAAGGGCGCAAAGCACGGCGAACTTGGCCACACGCAATTCCTGCCAGGTAATGCGCTGCGTTACGGCGTTGATGCAAACGGCGACGGCCGGGTCGATTTCTACAATCAGGCAGATGCCCTTGCTTCGACCGCGAACTTCCTGCGCCAAAAAGGCTGGCAGCCCGGTGTCGGCTATCAGGAAGGTCAGGGAAACTTTAATGTAATCAAGCAGTGGAACGCCGCTGGTGTCTACCAAAAAGCCATCGCAATTATGGGTGCGCGCATCGACGGCTAATCCAAAACCAAAGGGGGTGCCCCGATCGGTGCGCACCCCCTACATTCCAAATCGCCTAAATGCTCAAAGAACGCATTCGGATCCAGCCCCTATCTTGTCCCTTGAAACTTAGACGCCAACGCGCCATATGGGGATCAGGGCAAGGCCCCTGCCGTCCGCATTCCGGTGAAGCCCTTGAAAAACAAAACACCTTCAATCTCGCCGATTGATGGGCAACGCGGACCCCCTTCGACTTTTGCGAGAGCAGGAGTGTTATAATGACAACCCCGATCCCCTCGACCGATGTCCTGAAAACTCAGGCCAAACGACTGCGTGCCGATCTCGCATCCCAAGGCAATGCTGTTTCCCATGCCGCCACCTTGGAAATGGTCGCCCATCAATGGGGTGTACGCGACTGGAACACCCTTAGTGCACAGGCCAGCACCCCTACCCAAGGCTGGACCCCCGGCGACCGTGTTTCGGGCCGCTACCTCAGCCAACCGTTCAAAGGCGCTGTGAAAGCTGCCAACCTGTCAGGCACAGGCATGTGGTCCTTGACCCTCCGCTTTGATGAAGCGGTTGATGTGGTTACGTCTTCTTTGTTCAGCAACATGCGGCGGCAGGTTAATGCCGTGGTCGGGGCCGATGGGGTTTCACCACGCAAGACCTCGGACGGTCAACCGCATCTGATCCTTGACCCACGCTAGCCCGGTACGCCTGTTAAATCAGTTTCTAACAGGCGTGCCATCCCTATGAAATTGCTCAACTTTAGCATGGGTTCTAAGCAGCGTATCATACGCTGCACAAATCCTAGCCCCCGGAAGCTGCAGACTGCCACTGTTTCTACCGGCGCGGCTTCTCTGGTTCTTTAACATTCTCGCCCAAGGCGAAACACATCTGAAATTACAGACTACTCTGCCAATGCATCCGCAAGTGCGGGCATGAAACGCTGCTCATAGTCGCTTCCAACCAAAGGGCCGGCAAAGCGGAACAAAACGGTGCCGTCTCCGTCGATGATAAAGGTTTCGGGCGGGGCAGTTACACCCCAGTCAATTGCCGTACGACCCTGCGGGTCAAACGCGACGCCCTGGAACGGGTTGCCGTCATCTGTCAGATAACTCCGCGCCGCCCCTGCCGTGTCCTTAAAGTTCACACCGACGATGGCAATCCCGTCTGCTTGCATTTTCAACAGGGTCGGATGCTCTGCGCGGCACGGCGGGCACCAGCTGGCCCAGAAGTTGACCAATGTAACCTCACCACTTGTAAGGGCGTTCGCGGTGGGAACTGCAAAACCTTCTAATGCCGCTTCAGGCAGCGCGGGTGCCGTTTGTCCGACCAACGTCGAAGGCAATCCTTCGGGGTCAGGCCGGAACATGCCAAAGGCCGCAAGCGCAACAAACGCCGCAAATATCAACGGCGGGGCAATCATCAAAGGAGAGATTTTAGACATCTTTTTGCGCCTCGATCCGTGCCAGCTCGGCCCGCGCGCGGCGACCCTTGCGCAAAGACAGCAGGATCAACCCAGCAATCAGCGCCAAAGAGGCACCATAAGCGGCAAGCACCTCGGCGGCGTATTTTCCAAGATCAGGCATCATACATCTTTCTTGCTGCGCGCAAGCAGTGCGCGGGCACGGCGCAGGCGGATTTCAGTTCCCGTGCGGTACAGAACCAACGCTAGAAATAACAGGCCAAAGCCGACCATGCTGATCACCAGCGGATAAAAGAACACGTCTGACACCGTCCGCCCCCCCGTTGCGACGGGCACAGACGTGCCCTGATGCAGCCCCTGGTTCCAGAACTTGACCGCATAGCGCGACAGGACGGCAAAGACGGACCCCACCAAGCACAGCACAGAGGTCAGATCGGCCGCCGTATCCGGATCTTCGACAGCCTCCCACAGGGCGATGTAGCCAAGGTAGAACAGAAATAAAATTAAAAATGATGTCAGGCGCGGGTCCCACGCCCACCAGGTGCCCCACATGGGTTGCCCCCAAATGGCACCAGTGACCAATGCAACAAGCGTCATGACGATGCCGACCGGGGCAGCCGCCTTGGCAGCCAAAGCACTGACATGGTGGCGGCGGATCAACCAGATCAACGAGGCCACCAACATCATGAACCAAGCATTGATCGCCATTAGCGCTGCAGGAACGTGAAGATAGATAATCTTGACGGTTGAGCCCTGCCGGAAATCATCCGGCGTAGCAAAGAAACCCCAAGTCAAACCGACGACCACGCAGATCGCAGCGGCCGCCCAGACAAAGGGTTGCACGCGGGCTGAAAGGCCCAAAAATTTCACCGGATTGGCGTATTCCCACAAAGACATGTTTGGTATTTACCCTTCCGCTAGGTTGCACTCAATGGGCAAAACGCCTCAGGGGTGGTTATGCTCACCGCAATGTCATCCGCAACACCGCAGCCGAGGCAAAGGGCATCAGCGCAATTGTCCCCAGCGTGATGCCCGCAAGCATTAACAGCGGGGTTGTGCCATCCAAACCCATCGCCCCGCGACGGGCAGCTTCGGCCCCGAATATCAACGTGGGCACATAAAGTGGCAAAACCAGCAGTGACATCAACAGCCCGCCGCGTTTTATCCCCACGGTCAGCGCCGCGCCAAATGTGCCGATCACAGACAGTGCTGGAGTACCAAGGGCAAGCGACGCTATCAGCCAAAGATACCCGTCAGGGGCAAGGTTCAGCATCAACCCCAAGACCGGTGCTGCCAGGACCAGGGGTAAGCCCGTGGTCAGCCAATGTGACAAGGCTTTGATGCTGAGCGCGGCCTCAAGCGGCAGGGGCGCGGTGGCCAGCAGATCCAGTGTGCCATCTTCGAAATCTAGGGCAAGCAAACGGTCAAGCGACAGCAGGCAGGCCAGCAAGGCCCCCAGCCACAGCACACCCGGCGCGATGGTCGATAGTAATTCGGACTGCGGGCCGACGCTAAACGGCACCAACACCGTGACAATCAAAAAGAACGCGAGCCCAAGGCCAAAGCCACCGCCGGCACGAAAGGCAAGCAACAGATCGCGGTGCAGCAAAGCAATCACAAAAATGCCTCGTCGCTGGCACCGCTGCGCGTGTCAAACGTGGCGCGGTACGGAGTGACATCGAATGTGTCGGCATTCAAACCAAGGTCAATATGAGTGGCAATCAGCGCCATGCCCCCTGCCCCCAAATGCGCCGTGACAGCAGATGCAAACATCGAAACAGCGTTCGCGTCCAGTGACACGGTGGGTTCATCCAGCACCCAGATGGGTCGCCCCGTAACCATCAACCGTGCCAACCCCAACCGCCGCTTTTGCCCGGCTGACAGCGTGCCCGCCAGCCGGTCGCGCAACGGGTCAAGCTGATAGGCGGCGAGCGCGGGTTCGATATCGCTTTTGCCAAAGACATGCGCCCAAAAGGTCAGGTTTTCGGTCACGCTTAGCATCGCCTTTAGGCCATCGGCGTGACCGGCATAAGCAATTGTTTCTTCTGCCCCGTCTAATTGCCCAGACAGCGGCGGTTGCAGCCCGGCGATTGTACGCAGCAGCGTCGTCTTGCCCGCGCCGTTAGGGCCGCGCAGAATCAGTGCGGTGCCGGGCGAAATCTCAAATGACACCCCGCTAAGCACAGGGACGCCTCCGCGCGCGACGGCAAGCTCGTGAACCCGCAATGTCATATCAGATCGGTATCATCGCCAGCGCCACGCGCCGACCTTCGCTGAGCAAGACGTTATAGGTACGTGAAGCCGCAGGTGATGACATCACCTCAAGACCCAATCCCGCGTCATCCAACTGGCGGCGCAGATCAGCCGGCAAATGCGCTATTTCGGCCCCCATGCCCAGAAACAGAATATCGACCTTGCCTGCCAGTTCCAGCAACGCGTCGGCATCGTCAAGCCCATCCCAAGCCTTGGTTCCCGTTGCGCCGGTAATCACCGGACCATGGATCACGGTGCCGCCAATTCGGAAAAATCCGGGGCCATACCCTTCGACAGGTTTGGCATCGTTAAACACAACCTCGTTCAAGCGCATGACTTTATCCTTTCCACAACGGCAAGCCGATAATAGCGGAAAGTCCGATGACAATATAGGCCACAGTGCGGAAAAGCGTCTCCGACTGCGGGTTAAATAGTCGCGCCCCGATCATGTTGGCCAAGATGTTTGGAATGCCCATAAAAAGGCCTAGCACGACAATATGCCAAACTAACAGGTCGCTGACCCACAGCATTGCAAACAGCAGCAAATCAATGCCCACCAGATACAGCAGGAAATTTGCACGGATCACCGCGATTGGCAGCTTGCTGGCCATATAAAGCATGATCACGGGTGGCCCTGGAATACCTGCAAATCCACCCATGAAACCACCCAATGCACCGGTGCTGATGATCAAAGGTGTGCCAAGCGTGCCTGAATAGCGCCAGCCTGTGATCAGGAGGGCCAGCAACGTCATCACTACACCTGACACAATCCAGCCGAACGGGTCAGGCGAAATGTAGGACAGGCAAAGCAAACCCAGCGGCATCACCAAAAGAACGCCAACCAACAGCAGGGTTATGTCGCGCTTGGTTCCTTGGCGCAGGGCCGATGGCAAATTGGGCAGAGGGCCAAACAGTTCAACTGCGGCAAGAAATATCACGGCTTGAACTGGGCTGAGAACCGATGCTGCGACAGGCATGATAATCATCGCGCTGCCAAATCCGGAAAAGCCACGCACCAACCCGGCGATGATGACGCTCAGCAGCAGCCAGATCAGACCGGTGGTCGATCCGGCCGCAGCCAAAACCTCAGGCATCAATGTTGGCGTATTGGCCCGAGTTGGTGTCTTTCTTGGTCCAGTCTCGTTTCACGCCAAGGAAAAGGACCACGTTTTTCGCCACAAACACAGACGAATACGTTCCGACGACAATGCCCCATGTGATCGCAAAGACAAAGCCACGGATCACATCGCCGCCCAGCACCAGCAACGCAATCAGCGCCAGCAATGTGGTGCCCGATGTCATCAAGGTCCGGCTGAGTGTTTCGTTCACACTAATGTTCATCACATCGCGCAAAGGCCGCTTTTTGTATTTCCGCAAATTTTCCCGCAGTCGGTCAAAGATCACCACCGTATCGTTGATCGAATAACCGATGATCGTCAAAATCGCAGCGATTACAGGTAAATCGAACCGAATTTGCAGGGCAGAAAAGATGCCGACTGTCAGGATTACATCGTGAAAAAGGGCCGCAACGGCACCAACGGAAAACTGCCATTCGAACCGCAACCAGATGTAGATCAGGATCGCCGCCATTGATGCGGCAACGGCAAGGAACGCAGTCTGGATAAGCTCGCCCGATACTTTCGGCCCAACCGATTCAACGGATGTAAAAATGATCTTAGGGGCGACAGCTTTCAACGCGCCCTCAACCGCTTCGATCATTTCAGGTGTTGCGGCTTCTTCGCCCTCTTGTGCCTGAATGCGCACCATTGCCACATGTTTGCTGCTGTCGCTGGTCGGGTCAAACACCTCAGTGATCGAGATATCACCCAAGCCCAACGGCTCCATCGCAGCGCGGTAAGCGGCCACATCAACGGCAGTTTCGCTTTGGGTGCGCAATGTTGTGCCCCCGCGGAAATCGATACCATAATTCAGACCCATCGTGAACCAGACAACCAGCGCCAGCAGCACCGCCACGCAAGACGCGCCAAAAGTTAATGGTGCGAATTTGAAAAAGTCGATGTTAGTTTCGTCGGGAATTAAACGCATGCGTTTCATATCAGTCTCCTAGACCGTAATCGTCTTGGGACGGGCGCGTTCAAACCAGAATACGACCATCAGACGGGTGACGAAATACGCGGTGAAAACCGACGTGATGATGCCGATCCCCAGCGTCACAGAAAAGCCCCGTACAGGCCCTGACCCCAAGACAAACAGGATCACAGCAATGATAAAGGTGGTGATGTTGGCATCCAGAATGGCACTCAAAGCGCGCTCGTAACCCAGACTGATTGCACGTGCCGGCCCCTTAGCCGTTTTCAGTTCTTCGCGGATGCGTTCAAAGATCAACACATTCGCATCCACCGCCATACCAACGGTCAGAACGATGCCTGCGATGCCCGGCAATGTCAGCGTGGCCCCGATTAGGCTTAGCAGGCCAAAGATCATGCCGACGTTCACTATCAAGGCGATATTGGCGAAGAACCCGAACAGACCATAGCTCGCCCACATAAAGAACAGAACGGCGGCAAAGGCGACGGTTGTCGCGATCTTGCCCGCATCAATGCTGTCTTGGCCCAGTTCCGGCCCGATTGTGCGTTCCTCGACAAAGGTCAGGCCTGCAGGCAAGGCCCCTGCCCGCAACAACACGGCCAAATTGGTCGATTCCTCAACCGAAAAATTACCGGTGATGATACCGGATCCACCCGGAATAGCGCTTTGGATGGTTGGCGCGCTGATGACCTCATTATCCAGAACAATCGCAAAAGGTGCGCCGATGTTCTCAGCCGTGTAGGTCCCGAATTTGCGGGCACCCGTAGTGTCAAACCGGAAGCTAACGGCAGGCCGCCCGTTCTGGTCAAAGCTGGGCTGCGCGTCGACCAACTCTTCGCCGGTCACGACGGGGGCCGTTTCAAGGATATAGTAGACGCCGGGAGTTTCCGCGTCAGGCAAAAGCGAATTGCCCAGACCGGGGGATGCATTTTCATCCGCGCTACGGTTTACAACGGGGTTAAAAGTCAACTGAGCGGTTGTCCCGATAATCGCCTTCAACTCGGCGGCCGACCCGATGCCGGGCACCTGAATAAGGATACGATCCGACCCTTGACGCTGGATCGTGGGTTCGCGTGTGCCGACCTCGTCGATGCGGCGGCGGATGATTTCCAGCGATTGCTGCATGGTCCGCTCGTCCGTGGCCTGCTTTTCCGCGTCCGACAGTGTCACGGTGATCGTGTTATCGGTGCCGCTCACGACAATGTCGTTCTGGCCCGCACCAGTGATCGACTGGACAGGGCGTGCGAGCGTACGCGTCGCCTCAAGCGCTTGGGCCATCACTTCGGGATCGTTGATCCGTACACGCAACTCGCCCTCGGGGGCCTCGACGCGGCGCACTGGCGTGATCGACCGCAACACATCGCGCACTTCCGGCCACGTCGCTTCCATCCGGTTGGCATAAACCTCGGATACATTGACCTCGGCCAGCAGATGCGCACCGCCGCGCAGGTCCAGCCCCAAGTTCACCAACCGCTCGGGCAGGAACTCCGGCCACAGGGCCGCTTGCGCCTCAAGCTCGGGGGTGGCACCGGCCACATCCATCGCCTTCAGCGCATCGTTATGCTGTTCTACGGGTCCGTAAAACGCGTTCGGCAGCGCCAGATACAGGCCAGCAACACAGGTGAGGATGATCAATACCCGTTTCCACAGATCAATCTGAAGCATGGCGTAAGCCCTTCTTAACGCTGCCGTATTGGCAGTTTATTTGGCAGGTTCGGTCTTGGAGACAACTGTCGCGATGGTCGACTGGATAACGCGCACTTTGACGTTCTCGGCCAGTTCGACCTCAAGTTCGCCATCGTCCTTGACCTTGACAACCTTGCCGATCAGCCCGCCTGCCGTGACCACCTGATCGCCACGGCGCAAACCCGCAACCATCGCCTGATGTTCTTTCACCTTCTTCTGCTGAGGGCGGATAAGCAGAAAATACATGATCGCGAAGATCAGAATGAGGGGCACGAATTGCTGGATGCCTTGCATGGGGATGGTCCTTTTATTGAGGGAGCACGCCCGTTCCGGCCTGCCGTCGAAGTTTGGCGGAACCTAGGTCCAGAAGCGGGGCTTTGCAAGGTGGGTTCACGTGTATTTCAGCCCCCCACGGGCTGAGGACGGGCTTGTGTGCTGCGTTCACAGGAATCCATCAGGTTTGAGCGGTTGTGACACCCGAATTTGCACGTCATGGTGGTGCGGATAGTTACCCAAGAGGCCGACTGTGATAGACAGTTACTCTGTAGTTGCGAACAGTCCCTTACTTTAGGTGTTTCTGACAATGATCGTCGCGGCTTTCGGGATTATGAAATTCATATGCGCTTAAACCCGCGAAAACGCCCCCCGCGCGAAAATCCAGAAAATCCCTTCGAGATTTAGAAGGTAAAGTCGGCGGACAAACTGGATGGTATAAGCTAAAACACCACATCTGGCCCCGCGATCCACAATCGGGCATAACGCATGCAAAGCGCCAAAAGCGATTCAGGATCAAAGGACAGACCCATGCATGACATCAAAGCCATCCGCGAAAACCCTGATGCGTTTGACGCGGCCCTTGCGCGGCGCGGGGATGCGCCTGTTACGGGCGAAATCCTCAAGCTGGACGAGGCGCGGCGCGGGATGATTTTGAACGCGGAAACGGCGCAGGCTGAACAGAACAAAGCCTCTAAACTGGTGGGCGCGGCCAAAGCATCGGGCGACGAGGCCGAATTCGCGCGGCTCCGCGCGTTAGTCAGCGACAAGAAAGCCGAAGTTGCGCAGATGCAGGCCGAGGCCAAGGAACTGGACGCCAAGCTGACAGACGTGCTGGCCCGCATCCCCAACCTGCCCGCCGATGATGTGCCCCAAGGGGCCGACGAGAATGACAACGTCGAGGTGAACCGCTGGGGCGATGTGCCCACGCTTGATTTCACCGCGAAAGAGCATTTCGAGATCGCCAGCGTTGCCGCGTCGATGGATTTCGAGACTGCGGCCAAGACGTCCGGCGCGCGGTTTGTGATGCTCAAGGGTGCCGTGGCGCGAATCCACCGCGCGCTCGCGCAGTTCATGGTCGACACCCACGTCGATCACAACGGACTGACTGAATATGTGACGCCTGTTCTGGTGCGCGACGAGGCGATGTATGGCACTGACAAGCTTCCGAAGTTCGGTGACGACAGCTATCAAACGACAAATGGCTGGTGGTTGATCCCGACATCCGAAGTGACGCTGACCTATTCCGTGTCCGGCGATGTGCTGGAAGAAGCCACCCTGCCCCGCCGCATGACCGCGCATACATTATGTTTCCGCTCTGAGGCGGGATCGGCTGGCCGAGACACATCGGGCATGCTGCGTCAGCACCAATTCGAAAAGGTCGAGATGGTGTCGATCACGCATCCCGATACCTCGGACGAGGAGCAAAAACGCATGTTGCGCTGTGCCGAGGATCTGTTGGAACGCCTGAACGTCCCCTATCGCACCGTGCTGTTGTGTACCGGCGACATGGGGTTCGGTGCGCAACGCACCTATGACATCGAGGCGTGGCTGCCCGGGCAGAATGCCTATCGCGAAATCAGTTCGGTATCGACCACAGGCGCGTTTCAGGCCCGTCGGATGAATGCACGGTTCAAGCCTGCTGATGGCGGCAAGCCGCAGTTTGTGCATACGTTGAACGGGTCCGGTCTGGCCGTGGGTCGGTGCCTGATCGCGGTGCTTGAGAACGGACAGCAAGCGGACGGATCGGTAAAACTGCCCGAGGTGCTGGCCCCTTATCTGGGCGGTAAAACCGTTTTGAGCGTCGATGGCACTTTGTCTTAAGCACTGGGAACCTAGGGCCTCTGTGCTATGTTCTCTTCTGAATGATATTTCTAAAAAGGACGCGTGATGGCCCGACCATTGACTGCACTTGTTACCTTTCTTCTGGCCATAGCGTTTGCCGCATCGCCGTTTTTCGTGACCAGCTTTGCCGGGTTTGACCCTAACCAGTTCCCTGTCCCTCAGGTTTCTCCTTCGGTGCAACCTGCGGGCTATGCGTTTTCGATCTGGGGGGTCATTTATTTATGGCTGATCGTCGGAATGGGCTGGGGGCTGTGGTACGCGCGTGACGACTTTATCTGGCACGATATGCGCGTGCCGCTGAGCATCTCGCTATTCATCGGGTGCTTTTGGTTGGCCGTAGCAAATGCAAGTCCTGTTTGGGCGTCGTTGCTGATTTGGGCAATGTTGATTGGCGCATTGGTGGCGCTGTTTGAGGCACCGCAGACTGACCGCTGGTTCGCCTCATGGCCTGTCGGGTTATACGCAGGCTGGCTTAGCGCTGCCTCCTGCGTTTCACTGGGGCTATTGGCAGCGGGCTATGGCTGGGTGGGTTCGGAAACGGCTGGGCTAATCTTTGTGACCCTTGCGATCGTGATCGGCGCTGCGGTGCAATCAACGCTGATGCGCGCGCCGACATATGGCATTGCGGTAATCTGGGCGCTGATTGGTGTGGTCATTCAGAACTATGCCACTACGCCAAGTGTTGCAGCGCTGGCAGCAGGCGGGTCTATTGCCCTGCTGCTGCCAACGTTCAAATCATGGCGCAAAGACTGAAGGGCGCACGGAATTTTTCTAAAATTCCGGTCCAGATTTTTTGGAAAAATCTGTCGCGCTTAGCGGTCTTGGCGGTGCCCGTTGGTATGTTTACGCAGTTTTGACGGCTTGGCCTTCTTGCGTCCCTTATAGGGGTTCGCGTCAGACTGCCCGCGCATCCAGATACGTATGGGCGTACCGGGCATGTCAAAATCAATACGCAAGCCGTTAACCAGATACCGGTTATAGCTTTCCGGCACTTTGTCCGGGTGGCTACACATCACAACAAAGCCCGGTGGACGGGTCTTTGCTTGGGTCATGTAACGCAGTTTGATGCGTTTGCCTTGGGGTGCGGGGGGCGGATGCGCCTCCATCATACCCGCAAGCCAGCGGTTCAATTGCGCAGTTGTAATCCGGCGGTTCCAGACATCATACGCCCGCATAATTGCTTGTTGCAGACGGTCAATGCCGCGGCCGGTTTTGGCCGAAACAGTAACCAGAGGTGCACCTTTGAGCTGTGGCAAAAGCCGTTCAAAACTTTCGCGCAGGTCTTTCAGCTTGCCCTGTTTATTGGTCTCTAGGTCCCATTTGTTAACAGCAACCACGACAGCGCGGCCTTCGCGTTCGGCCAAATCCGCGATCCGCAAGTCTTGTTGCTCAAAGGGGATATCAGCATCCAACAGCACAACCACGACTTCGGCAAATTTCACCGCCCGCAGGCCATCGCTGACACTTAGTTTTTCCAGCTTCTCTTGAATCTTGGCTTTCTTGCGCATGCCCGCCGTATCAAAGATACGCATCGGCACGCCGTCCCAGACAGTACGCAGTGAAATCGCATCGCGGGTAATTCCCGCCTCTGGCCCGGTCAGCAAGCGGTCTTCGCCCATGATCTGGTTGATCAGCGTTGATTTACCAGCATTCGGGCGACCAACCACTGCAACCTGCAAAGGCTTGATATTCGTAGGCACGGGCATGGGCGCGTCTTCGTCGCCCAGTTCGGCCTCTTCCTCGGAAAGGTCTACGTCTGTGTCGGGGGTGTCTGTGTCAACGCGTTCGGCAAAGCCGTCCGCAATCGGCATCAAATGCGTGTAAAGATCATTTAACCCTTCGCCATGTTCGGCCGACATGCGGATTGGTTCGCCCAGCCCAAGGCTGTAGGCTTCGATTACACCAGCATCGGCAGCTTTGCCTTCGCCTTTGTTGGCTGCCAAAATCACGTGGGCGGATTTCTTGCGCAGGATATCAGCGAAAACCAGATCAGTCGGGGTTACGCCGACCCGAGCGTCAATCATGAACAGGCAGACATCCGCCATATCGACCGCGCGTTCAGTCAAGCGGCGCATGCGTCCCTGAAGACTGTCATCGGTGACTTCCTCAAGTCCGGCAGTGTCGATCACAGTGAATCGAAGGTCCGCAAGACGTGCTGCGCCCTCGCGCAGATCGCGCGTCACACCGGGTTGGTCATCGACCAACGCCAGCTTTTTACCGACAAGACGGTTGAACAGCGTGGATTTTCCCACATTGGGACGGCCCACGATGGCGAGGGTGAAAGACATTGAATGGCTCCGAAGGTCAGGTCAAGACTGCCCTCTAGACTATTTCAAGGTCAACGGAAAGCGTGCAATTGCCCTTTTGACGACACGACATAAAGTGTGCCGCCCGCCACGACCGGTGCAGTGGTCGCACCGCCGGGAATTGTTGTTGTTCCGACCAGCGCGCCGTTGGTAGGATCAAAGCTGCGCAATACACCGTCGTTCGAAGCGATGATGATGCGGCCCCCTGCAAGGATCGGGCCGTAATGCGCAAAGATTTCCGACTGGCGTTTCGGCTTTTCCTTGACGAAATTCGGCAACTTCACGCCCCAGACCCGCTGACCGGTGCTGGCATCAAGGCGCACCAGTTCGTTCAGTTCGGTAACGGCAAACACGCTATCGCCAGCAGGCCACACCGGCCCGACTACGCCTTCGCGCGCAATCCATTGGCTCTCGCCGCCTGAAAGCGACACAGCGGCCAAGCGGCCAGACATGTTGCCCACATAAACGGAGTTTCCTGAAATAACCGGTCCGCTTGTTATGTCAGACACATTGGCAAGGGCACGGCCGGGCCGTTTGCCGACAACAGAGGTTTCCCAGCGGCTTAGGCCACCCTGGCGGAACAGGCCCTGCACCTCGCCCGAGCCGAATACCATTACGGCTATTTCGGGGCTTATCGCGGGGGCTGGCGCACCGAACACGTTACCGACTACGGTGCTTGACCCGGTTTGCCACTGCACACGGCCGTTATTCTTGTTTAAGGCCCAACCCAGATCATCGCCAGAGGTGAAGTAAACCAGATTTCCATAGACGGTTGGTGCGCCTGATCCTGTGGCCTCGATGTCTTGTTCCCACCGTGTGGCACCTGACGACGTATCAATGGCTGTTACCGTGCCAAACCCAAGCGACACGTAAAGCGTATCGCCATCTACGGCCAATCCGCCGCCCGAGGCGTCGCCCTGCCCGTCAGTGGACGGCGTCAGGTCACGAGACCACAAGGTCGCGCCAGAGGTGGAGGTCGCAGTGACCAATGCGCTGGAATCGATGGTGTAAATTCTGCCGCCTGCAACAACCGGAGTTGCGTTGATGCGTTGTTTGCGGCTGTCACCTTTGCCGATGTTGGATGACCATGCCAATTGCGGCGTAGCTGAAAGCGAAGCGTGGCTGATGCGGGTGCTTGGCGTACCGGTTGATTGTGTCCAGCTGGCGTTGTTTGTCATAGCAGGCAGTGAAATGGCGCGGGATGTGTTTTCAGGCACGGGCTGATCGGCAGGTGCATCAAATCCTTGGTCGCCTTGCAGAACCGAACGGATGTCTTCGCGCACGCCGGGCAGAATCACTTCGCGTTCGGCGCAGGCAGACAAAAGCAATGACGCCACTACTGCCCCCATGCCAAACGAGACCCGCCGAGTGCGCGGTAATCTTGTACAGATGCGGTGGAGATTGGTCATGGCCCTGCTCGCTTTGCTCTTAACTCATATCATTCTTGCGCCATTTCTGACGTTAGTTGCTGTCGCTACCTGCTGTATCGGACACATCAGGCTGCGTTAACGGGGCGGCGGTGCCCATGTCTGGCTCGCCTCCCAAGGCTACAATCACCTGAAGGGCACGTTGTTGCAAGTCCGTGGTGACTTCCGCATCTAATAAGATCGACTGATAGCGATCAATCGCGGCTTGGGCGTTGTTTTCTTCGACATCAATCAGTGCCAGTTGCTCGATTGCTAACAACCTCAGGCTGTTACCGGGCTGTGCAAGCGCTTCGAGCGCCAGACGGCGTTCGCCAACGGGCGTTTCCGTGCCTTGCAATGTCACCGATTTGAACTGCGCGATTTCGCGGTAGATGGCGGGGATGTCACTGTTTACCGCGACCGCATTCAGCGTGTCGATTGCCGCGGCTTTATCACCAGCTTCGGCTTGTTGTGCAGCGGTCAAAAAGCCGACCAGTGCACCTGATTGTGGTGATACCGGCTCAATTGCTTCAAGAGCGGCGGCGCGGCTGCCCGTGTCTTCGATCGACAGGGCTGCGAACATCGCATCGCCGAATGCCTCGGCCTTGGCGCGGGCCTGTGCCTTTTGGTATTCATTCCATGCGGCACCGCCCACCAGCAAGATCACTGCCAGAATGGCAATCCAGCCATAGCGCTTGAGCATCAAGTAGAAACGATCGCGGCGGACTTCTTCGTTCACCTCGTCAATGAAACTGTCTGTATTGCTCATATCTTGCCTGTCCCACCGTGAATTAGCGCCCCTCTTAACCTGCGGCAGCGACACTGCCAAGGGCATCGTTGCACAGAGTTTACGCATCAATCGGGCAACAGCGTCGCAGTTGGCCTGAAAACAGCATTGTGAACTGGTCAGTACCCCGAATTTACCCTAACAAATTTTTGACTATATTATGTAATGCAATAAATCTTATCGGCCAAAGGCATATTATGCGTATTTTCCCTATCATCGCGGCGATTGTCGCTTCTGTCCTAATGTATATGGCGATCTTCGAGCGGGACACCCTTCTGGGCCGTTCAGGCGATATGCCGAAGGATACTGCGGCAGTAGAGAGCGACGCCACAGGCGACAGCCCGAACCCCTCCCAGATCGCGGCGCAAGAGCTGGTCAAGGTTGTGGTGCAACGCAGCACCGCACGCCAGCTTGATTCAGCCGTCATCGTGCGGGGCCAGACCGCAGCAGCGCGGGTTGTCGATGTTGCCGCCGAAACCTCTGCCGTGGTGACATCGCCGCCCCTTCGCAAGGGGGCCAAGGTCACAGCTGGCGAAACCCTGTGCGCATTGGATTTGGGCACACGCGGGGCCGCGAAAAGAGAGGCCGAGGCCCGTCTTGCAGAAGCGGAATCACGCGTTCCAGAATCTGAAGCCCGTGTTGCCGAGGCTCAGGCCCGTCTGGACGAAACCTTGATTAAGTTAAACGCTGCCGAAAAGTTGGGCCAAGGCGGGTTTTCATCGACAACACAGTTGGCGACAGCCCAAGCAGCGGTTGCCAGTGCCCGTGCCAGTGTAAGCTCGGCCAAGGCGGGTTTAAACGCGGCGAAAGCCGGGATCGAAGGTGCTGATGCCGCAGTCGCTGGTGCCGAGACCGAAATCGACCGCCTCACATTGACCGCGCCCTTTGACGGGCTGCTGGAAAGCGATACCGCCGAACTGGGCAGTTTGCTGCAAAAGGGTAGCCTGTGCGCAAGGGTGATCCAGCTGGACCCTATCAAGTTGGTCGGGTTTGTCCCCGAGACCGAAGTTGACCGCGTCACCCTGGGTGCCCCCGCTCAAGCGCGGTTGGCCGCTGGCAACCGAGAAATCGTCGGTCAGGTCACCTTTATCTCGCGCGCGTCCGATCCATCGACCCGCACCTTCCGCATCGAGATTGATGTTCCTAACGCTGATCTCAGCATCAGTGACGGGCAAACTGCCGAAATTGCCATCGCCTCGGCGGGTGTAGATGCGCATTTGCTGCCGCAATCCGCTTTGACGCTGAATGATGACGGCACGCTGGGCGTTCGCGTGATTGACGACGCGGATATGGTTGCCTTTGTGCCGATCCAGCTGATGCGCGACACAACGCAGGGGGTTTGGGTGGTTGGACTCCCGCAAACGTCGAATGTGATCGTGTTTGGGCAGGAATACGTGACCGCTGGTGTCACAGTGGCCCCGACCTACCGTGAGGTCACCCAATGAGCGGCATTGTCGATTGGGCCGCGGGCCGTGCCCGCATGGTTATGGCGTTTATCCTGCTCAGCCTTGTGGTGGGCGGATATGCCTATTCGACCCTGCCCAAAGAGGGCGAGCCGGATATCGAGATCCCAGCCCTGTTTGTATCGGTGCAATTCCCCGGCATCTCGGCAGTCGACAGCGAAACCCTGCTGGTCAAACCGATGGAGACCGAGCTGTCTGATCTGGATGGCTTGAAAACCATGACCGGCACCGCCGCCGAAAACTATGCCGGAGTCGCGCTTGAGTTCGAATTCGGCTGGGACAAAAGCAAGATCATGGCCGATGTGCGCGACGCCATGAGCACCGCCGAGGGCAAATTCCCCGAGGGTTATGAGAAATATTCGATCAAAGAGATCAACTTTTCCGAGTTTCCTATCATCATCGTCAACCTTACCGGCCCTGTGCCGGAACGCACCATGGCACGTGTTGCCCGCGACTTGCAGGACGAGTTGGAAGGCTTGGATGCCGTGTTGGAAGCTGGCGTTGCGGGTGACCGCGACGAGATGCTTGAGGTCTTGATCGACCCGCTCCGGCTTGAGGCATATGACGTCACGGCGGGTGAATTAATCACCACCGTGCAGAACAATAACCAGCTGATCGCGGCGGGCGAGGTCCAGTCGGATCAGGGTACATTTTCGGTCAAAATTCCATCATCCTTCGACGAACCACGTGATGTATATGACTTGCCGGTCAAGACCAACGGTGACCGTGTTGTGACCTTAGGCGATCTGGCAACAATCAACCTGACATTCGAAGACCGCGACGGAACTGCCCGGTTTAACGGTGAAAAAACACTGGCCTTGCAAGTCGTTAAACGCAAAGGTTTCAACCTGATTGACACCTCGGCCCGCGTCAAAGAAATCGTAGCCGAGCAAAGCGCCAATTGGCCAGACGGGCTTAAGGCGGCTGTCAAAATTGGCACCTCAAACGATCAAAGCCGTATCGTGGACAGCATGGTCAAGCAGCTTCTGGGGTCCGTCTTTACTGCTGTGGCGCTGGTGATGATCGTGGTGCTTGCCGCCCTTGGTATTCGCGCTGCATTGCTGGTTGGCTTTGCGATCCCGACCTCGTTCCTGCTGTGTTTCGCGTTTCTGGCGCTCATGGGGATATCGATATCGAACATTGTTATGTTCGGGCTGATCTTGGCCGTTGGGATGCTGGTGGATGGTGCCATTGTGGTGGTCGAATATGCCGATGCCCGTCAACAGCAAGGCGAAGGGCCGATGCAGGCCTATGTGACTGCCGCCAAGCGCATGTTCTGGCCAATTATTTCGTCAACGGCCACGACGCTCTGTGCATTCCTTCCTATGCTGTTCTGGCCCGGCGTTCCGGGTGAATTCATGGGAATGTTACCGGTAACGCTGATCTTTGTATTGTCGGCGTCGCTCGTGGTTGCGTTGGTCTATTTGCCAGTTTTGGGCGGTGTGACGGGGCGGCTTGAACGGTGGATGGCTGACAATATGACCGCCATCGCGAACCTGCGTCTGTACCTGCATTTGTTGCTGATTCCTGTGGCCTTTGTCATGGTGGCCCTGCCTGTCGCGCTGATTCAGCCACTGTTTGCGATGATTTCAACGCAGTTTGGATCAATGGATGGGTTGGACATTCTTGGCTCTGTCATTCCTGTGTTTGCCGTTGTTTTCCTGTGCATCGCCGCGCTTGCTGCTTTGGTATCTTTAGGTATGTCAGGTGCCATGCTGGGGCTGATCAGCTTTTTCGCGCTGTTCACACGCATGGGGCGCGGTGGAAAATGGATCACCGCCAAGCTTTTCCGCAAACCACCTGATGTGATCCACGCGGGCTATCGCCGGTCACCCTTTGGGCGCGTGATCGAGGTGATTGCCGGAAACCCCGTGATGCCGCTGGTTGTGATTGGTGTGGTGTTCGTTTTTGTAGGCACAACGATGATCTTTTTTGGGAACAACAACAAAGGCGTTGAATTCTTTGTTGAATCAGAGCCCGAACAGGCGATCGTCTATGTGTTGGCGCGCGGCAACCTATCGCTGACCGAAAAAGACGCGATCATGAAACAGGCCGAAGATATCGTGCTGACGCATCCCGGTGTCTTGACCGCCTTTGCCTTTGCGGGCCAAGGCGGGCTGGACAGCAACACTGGTGGCGCACAGGTGCCCAAGGACAGCATCGGCCAGATCCAGCTTGAGACAATCCCTTGGGAAGACCGCGCGTTGCGGCCTGAACTGGATGGTGACATCGTCATTGCCGAATTGACCGAGTCGCTGAGCCAAATTCCGGGCATCAAAATCGAGATTTTGGCGCAATCTCGTGGACCGGCATCGGGCAAGCCTGTGCATCTTAGGCTGAAATCCGACAGCTTCGATGATCTGCTGGTAGCTACCGAATTGGCACGTGATGAATTTAACAAAACCCCCGGCTTGACCTTGATCGAAGACACACGCCCCCTGCCCGGCATTGATTGGCAAATCGACGTGGATGTTGCTAAGGCCGGCCAATATGGCGCTGACGTTTTGACCGTAGGGGCTATGGTCCAGTTGGTCACACGCGGATTGCTCCTTGATACCATGCGCGTCGACACCTCGGACGAGGAGATCGAAATCAGGGTGCGCCTGCCCGAACAAGACCGGGTGTTAAGCACCCTTGATACGCTCAAGGTGCGCACCGCTGACGGGTTGATCCCGCTGTCGAATTTCATCACGCGCAAGCCTGTCCCCAAGCTGGCCGAGATCAACCGCGTCGATCAAAAGCGCCATCTGGGCGTCAAGGCCGATGTGTTCCCCGGCCTAATGAAGCTGGTAAAAACCGATGTCATCGACGGCAAGGAAACGGACATCACCCTTGCCACGATGCGTCCTGCAGCCGCAGATGCCGATATCACCGCGCTTGATGGCTCAGGGTTCAAGATCACCAACCGCACGGTCGCGGCCACAGGCGTAAATCTGCAAGACGGGCTGACCAAGGCAAGCCTGCGTATGATCCCGATCAACGCCAACGAACGCATCGCCGAGATTACAAAATGGCTGGATACAAAACCCCTGCCCGCCAGTGTCAGCACTGAATGGACCGGCGACCAAGAGGATCAGGCCGAAAGTCAGGCGTTCCTAAGCTCTGCGTTCACCGCGGCCTTGGGACTGATGTTTATTATTCTGCTGGCCCAATTCAACAGCATCTACAATTCGGTTCTGGTGTTAATCGCTGTGGTCTTGTCCACGACTGGCGTGCTGATCGGGATGTTGGTCATGGATCAGACGTTCTCTATCATTATGACGGGCACGGGTATCGTCGCCTTGGCCGGGATCGTGGTGAACAACAACATTATCCTGATCGATACCTATCAGGAATTCAGCCAATATATACCCCGGATCGAGGCCATCATTCGCACAGCGCAGGCACGGATCCGTCCGGTTTTGCTGACCACCATCACAACGATGGCGGGACTTGCGCCGATGATGTTCGGCCTTAGCCTTGATTTCGCCAATGGCGGCTACACGATAGACAGCCCCACTGCCCTTTGGTGGAAGCAGCTGGCCACGGCCGTTGTGTTCGGACTTGGTGTGGCGACGGTTCTCACTCTTATGGTGACCCCATCGCTGCTGGCCGTGCGCGTATGGGCGACAACCTATGCCCGCTGGATTGCCCGGTTGTTGGCCAAAATGTCGCTGGGTCGTGCCAGCAAGGCAGCCCAGGATTGGGCCCTGCAAAAGGATGCGCAGCGTCTAACCACCGGAATCCTGATCTGGGGCGATGACCCGGCCCCAGCGGCGGCAACTGGCCCTGCTGCGAAGTTGCGCGCCGCTGAATAGCGTTGCGAAATGCCTTTAGGCAGCCGCAAGTTCAGTTTGCTGCTGCCTAAGTTTCGGCATGGTAAAGATCACCAGCGTCACAGCAGCCAGCCCACATAACGCTATGCTCGCGACCATCGGCAATGCTGTCCCGTCGAAGAACGGTGTCGAAAGGCCAATGCAAATTGCGCTGGTCAACATGGTCATGCTTCCGCTGAGCGATGATGCCATGCCGGCACGTCGACCATGGGCGTCAAGTGCGGCAACCATGGCCGACGGGATCACCACGCCCAGACAGGCATAGGCCAGAAACAGGCCGATCAGCAGTAGCCACATGCCATTAAAACCGGCCAGCATAAGTACAGCCAATATCGTCGCGCAAGTTGCAAATCCAAACACACCGCGCCCGATCAATGTGGCCAGCCCCCAGTTATCCGCCAAACGACCGGCGATCTGGGTGGCAATAAAAAAACCGACAGCATTGAATGCAAAGGCCAGTGAAAATTCGGTCGGGGTCAGGCCATATTGTCCGGTATAGACAAAGGAGGCGCTTGAAACAAAAAGGAAAAAGCTGGCCATGCCAAAGCCCGCGATAAAGGTCAGGCCAACAAACACCGGATCACGCAGCAATATGCCACAGCTGCGCGACAGCTCTTTGATATTCACATTGCGGCGGCGTTGGGGTTTCAACGTCTCGGGCAGCATGACTTGGGCAAGGGTCAGGCTAAGGGCCGCAAATATTCCCATCACAAGGAAAATTTCGCGCCAGCTGCCCAAGGCCACAATGCCACTGCCCGCCAAGGGGGCCAGCATCGGCGAAATCGAAATCACCAGCATGATCGTCGCCATCAACCGCGTGGCCTGTGCGCCGGTGTACAAGTCGCGGATGATCGCGCGGGGGATCACCATGACGGTCGCCCCGCCGATGCCCTGAACCAGACGGCCAATCACGAGCACCTCGATTGATGGGGCGGATGCGCAAATAACGGAACCTACTGCAAAAATGCTCATTCCGATCAGCAGTGTCTTTTTGCGTCCGATCTGATCCGACAACGGACCATAGACAAGTTGCGCAGTACCGTAGGCCAGAAAATAGGCAACCAAGGTCAACTGCGCGCCCGAAACCGAAGTCCCGAGAGCCGCTTCGATCGCGGGCAGTGCAGGCAGGTACATGTCGATAGCAAAAGGACCGGTCACACAGATCAGACCAAGAATCAAAGCAGTTCGGAGCATTCCGGTTTGCATGGGGTTTCCTTTTGGTTTGGGTAACGGGTCGCAACAGTCGATCCTGTGCTGCAATGCAGCAATATGAATTTTCAATTATCACGCAAACGACAAGTTTCAAGTGTGGTCAACGACCTGCCCAGCACATAGCCGTGAGATAGCGTTGAATTCATTGTCTCAGCGACCAACTGCTCTAGGTTTGAACAGATGTATATTTAAGAAAGGGATCAAGAATGTTTCGCACCGTTTTCACCACATCTGTCGTCCTTGCCATCGCAAGTGTCGCCGCCCTGCCCGCATTTGCGGCAGACCTTATCACGAAGACCAGCTCCCATTCCGTGCCTGTCACCATGGATCGGCTTGAGGCCGCTGTTAATTCTGCCGGGGCCACAGTCTTTGCCCGGGTCGACCATGCGGCGGGTGCCGAAAAGGTCGATATGTCCTTGCGGCCGACCACGGTTTTGATTTTCGGAAATCCGGCCCTTGGCACGCCCGCAATGGCCGACGGGCAAACAACGGGGCTGGATTTACCGTTGCGCGTGCTTGCCTATGCAGATGCCGAAGGCGTTGTGCATGTCGCCTATCATGATCCGGCAACATTGGCTAAAGACCACGGCCTGCCAACCGACGCTGAGTATCTTGCAAAGATGACAGGTGCACTGGACAAGCTGACTTCCAAGGCAGTCGCCGAGGATTAATGGATACAGGCGGCCTGCCAATTTGCATGGATCTTTGCCGCCTGCCCCGAACTCCGCCCTTAAGCGTCTACATCGCGCGGTCAGATCAATTTGCATCCTCAGACTGCTGGCGCTGCCACAGCTGGGAATAGCGACCATTGCGGGACAGCAGATCGTCATGGCTGCCTTGCTCCACAATCTCCCCCTGCTCCAGCACCACGATACGGTCCGCTTCGGCGACCGTGGACAGACGGTGCGCGATGGTCAGCACTGTGCGCCCTTTGCCCGCCTGACGCAGGGCATCCTGGATTTCGTGCTCTGTCTCGCTGTCCAGCGCGCTGGTGGCTTCGTCCAGCAAAAGGATGGGCGGGTCTTTCAGCAAGGTGCGTGCGATCCCGACACGTTGCTTCTCTCCTCCCGACAGCTTGAGCCCGCGTTCGCCCACAGCCGTGTCGTACCCACGCGGCAAACTCTGGATGAAGTCATGGATTTGCGCAGCTTTTGCAGCGGCTTCGATGTCGGCTTGAGTGGCATTGTCGCGTCCGTACCCGATGTTGTAGCCGATCGTGTCGTTGAAAAGTACCGTATCTTGCGGCACGACACCAATAGCCCAGTGCAGGCTTTCTTGTGTCACGTCGCGCACGTCTTGGCCGTCAATCTTTAACGCGCCACCCTGCACATCATAGAACCGGAACAAAAGCCGCCCGATGGTCGATTTACCCGACCCCGTTGATCCGACGATCGCCACCATTTCACCCGGTGCCGCCTCGATGGATACGCCCTTGAGGATCTGGCGGTCCGGATCATAGCCAAAGCGCACATCCGTTAACGTTACCCGCCCGCCATCAACTTTCAGTTCAGACGCATCAGGTTTATCCGTGATCTCGGCAGGTTGATCCAGCAGCGTGAACATCTGCCCCATATCGACCAAAGCCTGCCGAATTTCGCGGTAGACCGTACCAAGGAAGTTCAGCGGAATGGTAATTTGGACCATATAGGCGTTAACCATAACGAAATCGCCCACCGTCAGCGTGCCATTTTGCACACCAATTGCCGCCATCACCATCACACCAACCAAGCCACAGGTGATCAGCAAGGACTGCCCAAAGTTGAGAAAAGCCAATGAATAGTTGGTCTTGATCGCCGCTTCTTCATAGCCGGCCATCGCGTTGTCATAGCGTTGCGCCTCGCGGGATTCGGCACCAAAATACTTAACCGTTTCATAGTTCAGCAAGCTGTCGATCGCCTTTTGGTTGGCGTCGGTGTCTTGATCGTTCATCTG
>CBDTUA010000030.1:0-40007 GCA_965363735.1 uncultured Sulfitobacter sp.
TCAGCAAGCTGTCGATCGCCTTTTGGTTGGCGTCGGTGTCTTGATCGTTCATCTGACGGCGCAGTTTTACCCGCCATTCGGTCACTGCAAAGGTGAACCAGACATAAAGCGCGATCGTCACAGCCACGACCAGCAGATACCAAAAGTCAAACAGCACAGTCAGGATGATCCCGATCAACACCAGTTCAAGGATCAGCGGGCCGATGGAAAACAGCAAGAAACGCAGGAGAAAATCGACACCTTTGACGCCACGTTCGATGATCCGGCTTAAACCACCCGTTTTGCGAGTGATATGATAGCGCATGGAAAGTTTGTGCATGTGCTGGAACGTTTCCAGCGCTAACATCCGCAATGCCCGCTGACCGACCCGCGCAAACACTGCATCGCGCAACTGCTGAAAGCCGACGTTCATCGCCCGCGCGATGCCATATGCAACAGTCAATCCAACCGCGCCAAGCGCTAATAGCGGCACACCTTCGTTTGCCAAACCGTCGACAGCACCTTTGTAAAGCACTGGAATGGTGACAGAAATAAGTTTTGAGACGATCAGGAAAATCATCGCCCAAACGACACGTTTTTTCACCCATGGCATATCATCAGGCCACAGATAGGGTGCTACCTTTTGCAAAACCAACAGGTTCGACTGACGCTCGGCTGCGTTAGCAATTTCTTCTTCGGTCATGGGGTTTTGGGCTGGATTTTTTGCGCCAGTTTGGGCGCGGGCGGTATCGGCTGACATGAATGATCCTGAAATGCTAAGATCACTACATAGGCCGCAAATCCGGAGGTTGCCAGTGCGGCAGGCAAATTCGTCGTGCGGTTGTGCCGTGCGGCCCTAGTCAGGTAGGTCGAACACCTGACCTGGATAGATCAAATCAGGGTCGCGGATTGCCTCGCGGTTGGCCTCGAACACACGCAAGTACAACGTCGGATCACCATAACGTTCGCGCGCAATCGCCCACAGTGTAGCCCCTTCCTGCACGGTGACCGCCTTGATCGGCCCGTCGTAATTCGCCGTCGCCCGGGCCAGTGTTTCTGCGCTTTCGCGCTTGAACGGGGTTTCGACACGGCTGATGACCTTCCCAGCTTCGTTCAGTTCGTCCACACGCAGGGTATAAATGCCAGTCTCGATGTCTTTGATATCGCCCCGCCAGCGCCCATTTTCATCGATAACCAGTTTCCCGACAGCGACATTGTCCAGATATACCTGCACCGTGGCCCCGTCGGTCTGGGCACGCCCGGACAGTCGGACCTCGCCTTGTTCGGAATAGCTGATGGTGTCCAGCGCGATACTGCCTGTTACGTTCGGCACCGTGTCGGCCAACAGCTCCACGCCATCCTCAGTTGATTTCAATAGCGCCACTTGCTGTGGTGGTGCGGTTGGCTGGGGTGTTTGGGGTACCGCGTCTGCGGCATCGGCCTGTCCGGTCTGCGTATCTTTTGTCGCAGTTTCCATTTTTGCTTCAGATGGTTCAATCGCATCTTCCGCAGGTGACTGCAGCGTTGCAGCGACTACCGGCGCGGGTGTCATTGGCGCAAGGATAACCTCATCTTGCGACCGCACTGCAGTATCATTGATCGCTGCCTCAAGGCTCAACACTTGGCCTTTGCCATTAGGCGGCAAAACAGCAAATGCTGCGAACTTCCCCGCACTATCGGCGGTGGCCGTTGCGATTTCTGATCCGTTGCTGATGACCTTGACGGTACTGCCCGGCTCTGCCCGCCCTGCGATCACCGTCATGCCATCCGGCTCACGGCGGACCTCGTCAAAGCTTGGCGATTGAAGGGGCACCACATCGGCTGCGTCGCTCGTTTCAGGTTTGGGAACCGCGGTTGGCTCAGGCGTGACCAGTTTAGGAACGGCAGTGGCGACGGGTGTGGACATCGCAAGGTCGGACATCTGCGCGGTGCGATTGGCAAACGCATATGCAACAACCGCCACAATCGCTACCACAGCAACCCCGCCCAAAGCCCGAGCATTTCGCGATTGGAACATCGACATGACCATCACCCCCTTGGAACGCACCACATTGAGCACTTGTAGCAAGCAGGGTAACAAGGGTCAAAATAGAGCTGCACGAAAGCTTCACATTTACGGACAAGGATCCTGCCATGTTTCAAAAATCTGTCTGCGTTTATTGCGGATCGCGTCCGGGTGCCGACCCCGAATATATTCAGGATGCTCAAGCCGTTGGCCGTGGGTTGGCTGAAAATAACTGGCGGCTGGTGTATGGCGCTGGTGATGTCGGGTTGATGGGGGCGGTTGCGCGGGCGGCCCAAGAAGCAGGGGCAACCACCTTTGGTGTGATCCCCGAACATCTGGTGAAATGGGAGGTCGGAAAAACCGACTTAACTCAATACATCGTCACAGAAACCATGCACGAGCGTAAGAAGGTCATGTTCATGAACTGCGATGCCGTAGTCGTTTTGCCAGGCGGTGCCGGGTCACTGGACGAGCTGTTCGAGGTGCTGACATGGCGTCAACTGGGCCTGCATGAAAAGCCCGTAATCCTAGTGAATACAAATGGTTACTGGGACCCGTTGATGCATCTCTTGAAGCATGTGGTGGCCAGCGGGTTCGCCGACAAAACTTTGCTGGAGTATTTTGTTTTGGTCCCCAACGCACACGCAGCAATCGAAGCGCTGAAGCGTCCCTTAGCAGTAGTCGGCTAGGGTAAGACCTTCGACGGCCGCATTCGCGTGGATTGTTGGCATCGCCTAATCAGGACCGCTCTTAATTGGGGCGTCGATGGTTGGCTACCGCAAGACAGGCAATCCTTAGGCGTGGTTACTTTGTCCCGATAGCAAAAGGCCACCCGACAGCAGGGTGGCCTATCTTTGCTTGCACAGATCAAATTCCTAGTCCTGGAAAACGAACCTGCGCCAGTTCTTGATGTGGCAAAATTATCTCGCGAACTGGAAATCGCGACACGCTCTGGTCAGCACTACGCCGCTTCAAGATCCGCTTTTACAATCTTTTCAATTTCTTCGACGGGATGGTTGGTGAGTGTTTTTGGGATTTCACCAACGACCTTGGCGGCGACCTCTTGGTGCATCTCATCGCGCAATTCGCCCAATGTCTTGGGGGGTGCCACGATCACTATCTTGTCAAAGAGCCCTTTGTGGGCCTGCTTGTAAAGAATGTCAGACAGTTCACGGGCAAAGCGGTCTTTTGAAAGCTGGTGCCAATCCGTGTCGTCAACCGCTGAGCGGTGTACCGAAGGGCCGTCATTAAATCGCCCGCGACGATTCGCTGCCTGCTCTCTGTTAGGCGGGTTTTCTTGCTCTTCTTCGCGAAATACCTGCAAGAACGGATCTTCGCCATCCGTCTCGTTTACCATAAACAACGCCTTTTCACCGTCAGCGATCAGCACCCAAGTTCCGTTTTCAATCTTAGCCATCTGTCTGCTCCTATCTTGTGAATTGCTTCACTACAAAAACGTCTGCCGGATGGTGTTGTTCCAAAGAAAAAGCCCCACAAACAGCGTTTGCGGGGCTATAAACTTATTTTTTCAAACGCTTACATGCGCGATGCGACATTTTCCCAATCGACCAAGTTATCAAGGAAGTTGGTCAGATAGTCAGGGCGCGCATTGCGGAAATCGATGTAATAGGAATGTTCCCACACGTCGCAGCCCAGCAAAGCAGTCTGACCAAAACATACGGGGTTCACACCGTTTTCAGTCTTGGTCACCTTTAGGCCGCCGTCTTTATCTTTGACCAGCCATGCCCAACCTGAGCCGAACTGGCCCGCGCCTGCCGCTTTGAAATCGTCCTTGAACTTGTCCACGGATCCGAAGCTTTCAGTGATCGCTTTTTCCAGATTGGTCGGCATTGCGTTGCCCTTTGGCCCCATCATTTCCCAGAACTGATTGTGGTTCCACAGCTGGCTGATGTTGTTAAAGATGCCGCTTTGCGCCACAGCTTTGGGGTCATAGGTGCCTTTGATGATCTCTTCGAGGGATTTGTCAGCCCATTCGGTGCCTTCAATCGCCTTGTTTCCGTTCACGACATAAGCGTTGTGGTGCTTATCGTGATGATATTCCAGCGTTTCAGCAGACATACCCTTGGAAGCAAGGGCGTCGTGGGCGTAGGGAAGATCGGGAAGTGAAAAAGCCATGTTTTGGGCCTCCGTTGATTGATTTCATCTAGGTCACATGAAGCCCGTCGTGGCCCAAGGTCAAGGGGCTGGGCACAAAGTTCGTATCGCGAAGACACGTCGTTCAGGCGGATTTCACCTGACGTCTTGGGGGTACAACCGATCGGCACCGCCGAAAGTTCCGCCATCTCAAGGGCTTTTCCGCGCCGTTTTGGGGCACACACCCTAGCGGCGGTGATAATTCACTTCGGATCCGGGCTGTGCTGCGATCTTTAGCAGATCGAACACATATTGCGCGACCGAGCGGAAACAGACCAGTTCTGCTGTATCGTCATCCACCATCCAGAATGCGGCGGGCACCTGCGCTAGCCGCGTGCGCCGTATCGTGCCGGGGGCAAAGGCACCAGGCGACGTATCGACAGGGGCAAGTTTAGCCAGAACCTCGCGAATGTGCTTGCCCGTCAGACGAAACACGGCGCGCGCATCGGACACATTTACCGCCAACGCGTGATTGCTGCCAATGGCCTTGTGCAAAGCCTCAAGGTTAGTTGCGACATCGGTATATGGGCATATCAGCAGCAGCTCATCAGGGGACATCCAAGCGATGCCTTTGCCCAAGGTCAGATTGATGCTGCGCATATCTGGCATATCAACCTTCGTAATTTTCTTGAGCGGCTTTTTCAAATATCCCGCCGTCAGATCACCACGGATCGAGATCATGCCAACCGGATCAAGGGCGACAATCTCAGCGATGCCTTGATTATAGACGGCGCCGTTCAGCGCGCTAATGGGCTCAGACATTCTGCTTCTCCCCTTCTTTATCGTAAAACACCGGATCGACGATCTTTGCGCTATAGGTTTTGCCATCAGTGCCGGGGAATTCCAGCACCTCGCCCATGCGGTCTGGTCCGTTTAGGATCAACCCCATCGCGATCCCTTTGCCCAGAGTTGGCGAATGATAGGTCGAAGTCACGCGCCCGATCATGTTGCGCTGGTTGTTTTCGTTCACGCCCTCGCCCACGGCATAGGCCCCGTCCGGCAAGGTACTTCCATCTGTTGTCTCAAGCCCCACCAGTTTCCAACGGGTCGGGTCCGCCATATGGCTACGCTGCTGTGCGCGCTTGCCAAGATAGTCGTCCTTCTTCTTCGAGATCGCCCAGTTCAGCCCCAGATCCTGCGGGATCACGGTGCCGTCGGTTTCGTCCCCGATCATGATGAAACCCTTTTCGGCGCGCAGGATGTGTAGACATTCCGTGCCATAAGGCATCACACCCAGATCATGGCCCGCGACCATCAGCGCATCCCAGAATGCTTGGCCAACGCCCGCATCCACTGCAATTTCATAGCTTAATTCGCCCGAGAACGAGATGCGATAAATCCGGCATTTGAACCCGCCAAGCTCGCCATCGACCCACTCCATAAAGCCAAGCGCGTCTTTGCTAACATCCATTCCACCCAACTTTTCCAAGCACTTGCGGGCATTGGGGCCGACCACGGCGATTTGCGCGTATTGTTCGGTGATATTGGCGACATAGACGTTCCAATCCCACCACTCGGTTTGCAGCCATTCCTCCATATGCTGGTGGATACGCTCCGCACCGCCGGTGGTGGTGTGGCACAGGAATGTGTCGTCATCGATGCGCGCGACCACGCCATCGTCGATCAGGAAACCGTTTTCCGAACACATCAAGCCATAGCGGCATTTACCCGGTTTCAGGCTGCTCATCATGTTGGTGTAGAGCATATCAAGGAACTTGCCCGCATCCGGCCCTTTGACGATGATCTTGCCAAGGGTAGAGGCATCTAGCAGGCCCATATTTGTGCGCGTATTCGTGACTTCGCGCATAACGGCGTCATGGGTCGCTTCGCCGGGGCGGTTATAGGAATAGGGCCTGCGCCAATGACCGACAGGTTCCCATTCAGCGCCGTTGGCCTCGTGCCAGTCATGCATCGGTGTGCGACGCAGCGGTTGGAATACGTCGCCGCGCGCCTCGCCGCCAATCGCGCCCATGGAAATGGGGTGGTATGGCGGGCGGAACGTTGTGGTGCCAACGGTCGGAATATCGGCATCCAAAGCCCCGGCGAGGGTCGCAAGACCATTGATATTGCTTAACTTTCCTTGATCAGTTGCCATGCCAAGGGTGGTGTAACGTTTTGTATGCTCGACACTGACAAAGCCTTCTTGGGCGGCCAAACGCACGTCAGAAACTTTGACGTCGTTCTGATAATCCAGCCATGTCTTCTCGCGCAGTTTCACGTTGGCACCGTGGGGCATCATCCAGACCGGAGCCAAGGCGGATTCCTCTTGGCGGTCGGCATTGGGCGATACGACATCCACAGGCAGCTTGAAGCCCAATGTGGTGACAACGCCGTCAGCCGCCGCGTGGGCGTCATGCAAGATGTCATCCAGCCCAAAGAACCCCGCCGCAGCACCTGCAGCTGTGACAAACCCGTGGCCGTCCGCACCAATCGGTGGATGGTTCACGTCAGGGCGGAAGCTGGCAAGGTTTGTATCCCAGACCAGCTTGCCACCGCAGTGAGACCACAGATGCACAACAGGCGACCAGCCACCCGACATGGCGACCGCATCACATTCGATGGTTTGCAAAACCGCGCCTTCGCCGGCTTGGCTGCACACATCAACGGACGTCACCCGTTTGCCGCCTTTGACTGACGACACCGCGTGACCCATCATTACGCGGATCCCCAGTTCTTTGGCGCGCGCCATCAAAATGGAATCTTCGGGCAGCACGCGGGCGTCAAGGATCGCGGACACTGTTAGCCCAGCTTCAACCAATGCGATGGCCGTCCGATAGGCATCGTCGTTGTTGGTGACAACAACCGTGCGATCCCCAACAGAGACGCCAAAATTAACCACATAATCACGCACTGCAGCCGCGAGCATCACGCCCGGTATGTCATTGCCAGCAAAAGATAACGGACGTTCGATCGCGCCGGTTGCAGTGATGATATGACCCGCGCGAATACGCCACAGCCTGTGACGTGGACCTTGGGCGGCTGGCGCATGGTCTTTCAAACTTTCGTAGCCCAGCAGATAGCCGTGATCGTAGACCCCTGCCCCCATTACGCGGGTGCGCATCTGGACGTTTTCCATCGCAGACAACTCGGTGACCAGCGCATCAACGTGCGATGTGACAGGCATATCTTCGACAACACCGCCGTCAACCGGCGCGCGCCCGCCCCAATGGGCTGTTTGCTCCAGCAAGATTACATTGGCCCCGGCCAGTGCTGCGGTGCGCGCAGCCTCGAGACCCGCAACGCCGCCGCCGATCACCAGCACATCGCAAAAGGCATGGAAATGTTCGTAGCTGTCCGCGTCTTTTTCTTTCGGTGCTTTGCCCAGACCTGCGGAATGGCGGATGATCGGCTCGTATACATGTTTCCAGAACGGCCGCGGATGGATGAACATTTTGTAATAGAACCCGGCAGGCAGGAACCTGCTGAGGTGTTTATTGATCGCACCCACGTCAAATTCAAGGCTGGGCCAGTGGTTCTGGCTCGCGGCCTCGAGCCCGTCGAACAGTTCGGTTGTAGTGGCGCGCTGGTTGGGTTCAAACTGCCCACCACGGCCAAGGTTCATCAGTGCATTGGGCTCTTCCGGCCCTGCCGCTACGATGCCACGGGGGCGGTGGTATTTGAATGACCGGCCCACCAGCATCTGGTCGTTTGCCAGCAAAGCCGACGCCAGCGTGTCGCCTTCGTAGCCACGCAACTGCTTGCCGTTGAATGAAAAGTTAACAGCATTGGATTTGTTGAGCAGGCGGCCGCCTGTGGCAATTCTGGTGCTCATGGGGTCTAACCTTGGTGTTTGCGGCAGGCGTCGAAGCCTCCGGCGGGAGTTTTCTGGGCAAAATGAAACAATGACATCACGAATCCTGCGGTGCCTGCCAATCGGGGCGGCGATCAGCTATCTTGTCGATGATATCTTGGGGGACGGTGCTGGTTTGGGCCGTATAGGTGCCAAAGATCTCCAGCGTCAGGGTATCGCGCGCAGCGTGAAACCATTTGCCACAGCCATAGACATGCCGCCAGCGTTCGAAATGCACCCCCTTGGGGTTTTCGCGCATAAACAGGTATTTTTCAAAATCATCATCCGAAGCACCCGGACCATGCCGTGTTAGATGCGCTTCTCCGCCTCCGTGGAATTCAGTTTCTTCGGCTGTGACGCCGCAATTGGGACAGGTGAGGATCAGCATGGGACGCTCCTTGGGGAGGTTGCGCGAAACGCAAAAAAGCCGACCCCGGTGACGGGATCGACTTTGGTCGCGAAAGAATTGTTGATCTTAGGCTTAGTTGCCGGCTGCGGGTTCCGCAGCACCTTCAACAGGTTCTGTTGCACCTTCAACAGGTACTGTTGCACCTTGCGTAGCGTCGCCAGATCCTTCGACGTTGACGTTGACGTCGCGGGTTGTGTCCATGGGATCACCGCCGGAAAAGAAGTAAAAGCCGAAGCCGATAACCAGCACGACGAGAATACCGATAATGATGCCCGTACCGTTGCCACTGTTTTTGTTGACGGTGGTGTTGGGTGCTTGATTGTTGTTTGGCGTAGCCATTGTACTAATCCTTCATAAACGGTGTATGGATGTACAACACCGTGAACGCGGAAATTGTTCCCGCAAATATGTAAATTCTTGTTGAAAGCTAAAAACATTAGTGCGCCACCCCTGCAGCCACGCTTTCATCGATAAACCGGCCTTCTTGAAAACGGTTCAGTCCGAAGGCATCAGTGAGGGGCGAGCGGCCCTTCGCCATTAGTTCGGCCATGGCCCAGCCGGACCCCGGGATTGCCTTGAACCCGCCGGTACCCCAGCCGCAGTTGATGAACACGCCATCAACGGGGGTTTTACTGAGGATCGGAGAGCGGTCGCCCGTCACGTCCACAATACCACCCCATTGGCGCAACATCTTTAGGCGCGAGACCATCGGGAAGGTCTCGATCAGGGCGCGCACGGTTTCCTCGATATGGTGGAAAGACCCGCGTTGGGTGTAGTTGTTGTAGCCGTCCGTGCCGCCGCCGATGACCATCTCGCCCTTGTCAGATTGAGACATATAGCCATGCACCGTATTGGCCATCACGACCACATCCATGCAGGGTTTAATCGGCTCGGACACCAATGCCTGAAGTGAAACGGATTCGATGGGTAGCCGGAAACCCGCCATATCAGCCAGATGGCCCGAATGCCCCGCAACCACCATTCCCAGCTTGTCACAATCAATGTCGCCGCGATTGGTGGAGACGCCAACCACCTTGCCGCCCTCAGAGCGGATGCCGGTGACTTCGCATTTCTGGATTACGTCCATACCCATGTCAGAGCACGCCCGCGCATAGCCCCAAGCCACAGCATCGTGCCGCGCCGTGCCACCGCGTGCTTGCCACAGGCCGCCCAAAACAGGATAGCGCGGACCATCAATGTTGATGATCGGTACCAGTTCCTTGACCTTTTCGGGGCTGATGAATTCTGTCGTCACACCCTGCAACGCATTTGCGTGGGCCGTGCGTTGATAGCCGCGGACCTCGTGATGGGTTTGGGCCAGCATGATCACGCCACGGGGTGAAAACATGACGTTATAGTTCAGATCCTGACTCATGGTCTCGTAGAGACTGCGGGCCTTTTCATAGATCGCGGCCGACGGGTCTTGCAGATAGTTTGAGCGGATGATCGTTGTGTTACGGCCGGTGTTGCCGCCGCCCAGCCAGCCTTTTTCCAAGATCGCCACATTGGTGATGCCAAAGTTCTTGCCCAGATAATAGGCCGTCGCCAGACCGTGCCCGCCTGCCCCGATGATAATCACATCATAGCGCTTTTTGGGCTGCGCGTCGCGCCATGCCCGTGTCCATCCTGTATGATGGCGCAATGCTTCTCGGGCGATGGCAAAGGCTGAATATTTTTTCATAAAGACGGTCCCCGGCATGGATTCGCACGCTTTCGCGCGATTGAGTTCTTTCTGGGTGAGCAGGCGAAAAAGAGGATACCCCCCGCGGCATTCCGTAGCAGTTTTACGACATCGCCCACAATCGCACAAATCATAGATCAGGGTGCTGCAATATGGCCCCTTTTGTCACAGGGCAACACGGTTTAGATGTGCGTCCGACTGAATGAATGGACCCGACCTTTATGAACTTTTGGATCATCGCCGCCGCTGGTGCGACCCTTGTCACCGTTTTGCTGATCCGCGCCTTGTGGCGAGGGGCGACGACACCTGTGCCAACACGGGTCGAACAGGACCTGCAAGTGTACCGCGACCAACTGGCCGAGGTCGAACGCGAGGTGGCGCGCGGTGTTCTATCATCCGACGACGCTGCTCGCGCCAAAACCGAAATTTCGCGCCGGATTCTGGCTGCGGATACCAGCCGCGCGTCGCAAATGCAGGCCGGGGCGGCCCCCTCAAAACTTCTTATGGCCGTGATTGCGCTGGCGTTGATCGGGGGCAGTTTGTTTATGTATGCCTCGCTTGGGGCACCGGGCTATAGTAATCTGGCTCTGAAGGACCGTATCGCCTTTGCCAAAAACTTGCGCGAAACCCGGCCCAGCCAGGCCGAAGCCATTGCCGGTGTGCCTGAGGCCTCGGTGGCACCGGCGCTAAGCCCGGATTACGAAGCCTTGCTGACGCGGTTGCGTGAAACAGTGGCAAAGCGGCCCGATGATATTCAGGGTCAGACACTGCTGGCGCAAAATGAGGCGCGTGTCGGAAATTTCTCGGCTGCGGCCGATGCGCAATCCGCGGTGGTGCGTTTAAAAGGTGCCGATGCAACGACCGAAGAGGTCGTGAATTACGGCGAGTTGCTGATTATGGCTGCGGGTGGATATGTGTCGCCCGAAGCCGAGGCTGTCATGCGTGCGGTGCTCACGCGCGACGCGGAGAACGGCACTGCCAGCTATTACTGGGGGTTGATGTTGATCCAGACCGGGCGTCCGGACCAAGGGTTTCGGATATGGGACGGCTTGTTACGCCGCGGCCCCGCCGACGCGCCTTGGATCGAACCGATACTAGGTCAAATAGAACCAGTCGCCGATCTGGCTGGTGTTGATTACGTCATTCCGGACATCGGTGCGGGCACCCTATCCGGCCCGTCCAAAGACGATATCGACGCCGCGCAAGACATGTCCCCCGCCGAGCGGATGGAGATGATTGGATCGATGGTTGAAGGTCTGTCCGACCGGCTGGCGACCCAAGGCGGGCCTGTCGAGGACTGGGCGCGTCTGATTTCGAGCCTTGGTGTATTGGGGCAAGCCGATCGCGCGCAGGCTATCTATGACAACGCGATTGAGGTCTTTGCAGATGATCCGGCAGCGACGGATGTGATCAAACGCGCCGGCGAACGGGCGAATGTCGCGGAATGATATACGAAGATATCACAGAGTTCGCCGCAGCCCTTCCGCCCATGCAGGCATTGATCGGCTTGGATTTGGGTGAAAAAACTATCGGCGTTGCAGTGACAGACAGTTTTCTGTCTATTGCGACCCCGCTTGAAACCGTTCGGCGCAAGAAATTCGGCATCGACGCCGCCCGCCTGTCCGAGATCATCGCAGACCGGCGCATTGGCGGGCTGATCCTTGGCCTGCCGCGTAATATGGACGGATCAGAGGGGCCACGGTGCCAGTCGACCCGCGCCTTTGCCCGCAATTTTGACAAGCTGGGCGACATTCCGATCAGCTATTGGGATGAACGCCTAAGCACGGTTGCTGCAGAACGCGCCCTGCTTGAGGCGGATACGTCCCGCAAACGTCGCGCAGAGGTGATCGATCACGTGGCAGCAGGGTATATTCTGCAAGGTGTATTGGACCGCTTGCGCGTCTTGCGCACCCAAGGAGACACGCGATGACAGATGAAATTTGGAAACGGGACGAGGTCGAAAGCCCCTGCATCAAGCTGTGCATCGTACATCCTGAGACGCGGTTATGTACAGGGTGTTTGCGGTCCATCGACGAGATTAGCGCGTGGTCCCGCATGACACAGGACGCGCGGCGTCAGGTCATAGCTGAATTGCCCTCGCGGGCGGGTGCGCATTCAAAACGGCGTGGTGGTCGGGCCGCTAAATTGGCCAGACAACAAGATTAAGCTTTTTACTGCGCGACGCCGTACAGGAATTCCAACAAAAGATCGCTGGTCTGCGCGCCTTCGCTTTCGGAGGGGCCGTAGTTGTCATTTGCCGAAGCGACATGGGTGGCCGTTTGAAAATGCTGTGCCGCAGTCCAATAGCCACAGGTAGGTGCCATGGGCTTAAAGGCGATTACATTACCGCTTTGGGTATCAACGTTTGCTGTCATTGCTCTGTCTCTCAATTAATTGCCACGATGATTCTGTCTCGTGGTTCAGTTATCGGAATTTTACCTTCCGATTTTATTAACTAACCTCCAAGTTAAGGCGAGAATGGGGCAAAAGAGAGGAATTAGCGCCCAATTGCGAACCGATACCTAAGTATTGTTTCCAACTGGCGCATAGGTGCAAATTTAATAGGCAGGCAGAATTAGCCACGAACCGGGGTCATGTGCTTGCAGGTCAGAGGCCCAGTGATTTGCGCAACATGTTTAATGCCACAAGGATCAAAAACACCGCAAAGACTCGTCTAAGCGGCTTGGGGTCCATTGCATGGGCTAGCTTTACGCCCAACGGGGCCGTGATGAGCGTCATCGCAATGACAATCGCAAATGTCGGCAAGTTCACTGCACCGACCGTCAATGGCGGACTGTTCTGGCCCGATGCCACCATCAAAAACCCGATCACCGATGGCACCGCAATCAAAACGCCAAACCCTGCAGCCGTGGCAACAGCACGGTGGATCGGCACGTTGAATAGGCTCATTAACGGCACGCCAAAGCTGCCCCCGCCGATCCCCATCAACACCGACAGGAACCCGACCGATGGCGACAGCACGGCACGTTTCAGACCCGTTGGCATCGCCTGACCCAAGCGCCATTCAGACCGCCCGAACGCCATATAAAGCCCAACTATCAGCGCCAGCCCACCAAAAATCCCTTGCAGCACGGATGTGCGCAGCTGTGCGACTGTCAGCATCCCGATTATCGCCCCGATCACAATGCCGGGTGCCCATGTTCTCAGGATGCTCCAATCAACAGCGCCCTTTTTATTATGGCTGTGCACCGACCGAAGGGACGTCACAATGATGGTTGCAAGCGATGTTGCCAGACACATTTGCATCAATTGCGGCCCGTCATAGCCAAGTGTCTGGAACGCATAGAAAAATGCAGGTACCAAAACGATACCGCCGCCCACACCCAACAGCCCGGCCAAAACCCCGGCAAAGGCCCCGATAAACATGATCAACACGATCATCTGGATCAATAGGGTTATATCAGGCATGGCATAGGCTCCTCAAAAGATTGCCTTTTGTGCTACACCGCTTTTTGGGCCTCTGCCAGCGTTTGCATCGCATCAAGGGCATCAATCAAAACTTGACGGTCTGCATCAGGACCTGACGCGTTTTCAGAAAGCATCCGCCGCCATATCCGCGCGCCGGGACGGCCTGCAAAAAGGCCCATCATGTGGCGGGTGATCTGGTTCAGGCGTCCGCCCCCGTCAATATGCGCATCAATATAGGGCAGCATCTGTTCGACTGCGGCCTCGGCGGTGGTGTCCTCGCCCATACCATAGACACGCCGGTCTGCCTGACACAGGATATCTGCAGGACTGTGATAGGCACTGCGTCCGATCATCACACCGTCCAGCCCGCCGTCCAGAAACGTCTCGGTTTGATCCAGCGATGTGATCCCACCGTTCACCGAGATATGCAGGTGAGAGAAAAGTCCCTTCATCCGGTGTACGAGATCGTAATCAAGCGGTGGGATGTCTCGGTTTTCCTTGGGGCTTAGCCCCTTCAACCACGCTTTGCGCGCATGGATAGTAACGCGTTCGCAGCCTGCGCCAACGACATGCGCCAAAAATTCAGGCAAAACGGTTTCGGGGTCCTGATCATCCACGCCAATGCGGCATTTGACCGTGACATCAACATTAACTGCCCTGCGCATGGCAGCCACACATTTGGCCACCAATGCGGGCTGTTCCATCAAAACGGCGCCAAAGCAGCCCGATTGCACACGATCTGACGGGCAACCGACATTCAGGTTAATCTCGTCATAGCCCGCCTGCGCCCCCAACCGCGCGGCTTCGGCCAGTTCAGCGGGATCCGACCCACCAAGCTGAAGCGCCAGCGGATGTTCCTGCGCATTGTGGTCCAGCAAATGCAAAGCTCCCCCGCGCACCAATGCGGGCGAGGTGACCATCTCGGTATACAGCAGAGTCTGTTTTGACATCAGCCGGTGCAAATAGCGACAATGGCGGTCAGTCCAGTCCATCATCGGGGCGACGGATAGTCTAGCGTGTTGGTTTATCTGCATTATTCTTGTAACTTCAAACTCTTGCCGGCCAGTGATCGACGCGGGCAACGCCCTCACACATCCCGATCTGACCCTTTTCGACGACCTTATTCGCGCTTGGCGCACAAGATACGTCCACTATAGCCATGCTTGTCACCAGGGGATACCGGATCAGACGCGATGGCTGCATTGCAAACGTGCCCTAGCACAGCCACTGCACCAGTTTCAAATGGCACGGCCTGCGATCAGACGAATGGCCCCGTATTTACCGCTCAGTAAAGGGTATGGCGCTGAAGCGTCCGAGTTGTCGCAGATCAGGCAAAAGAAATAGCAACGTTGCCAAAGGGCCCGAAATCGGCGGTGATATCTGTGCCGGAGGGGCATTCGACGGGGCGGATAAAGCTGCCGGACAGGATAATCTGACCGGGTTCGATGCTTTGACCATATTGCGCCATGCGACGGGCCAGCCAGACGACGCTTTCAACCGGATCGTTCAGCACCCCTGCCCCAAGGCCGGTTTCCTCGACCTCGCCGTTTCGCATTGTGATCGCCCCGACCCAACGCAGATCAAAGGCGTCGACGGCGTGTTTTTGCGGCCCTAGCACAATCCCCGCATTGGCAGCGTTGTCGCTGATGGTGTCCAAAACGGTGCGGTTTTTTCCAGTCTCGGCGTCCTGCCGAACGATCCGGGTATCCAAAATCTCGATGGACGGGGTCACATAATCGGTCGCCGTCAGAACTTCGGCGCGGGTTACATCTGCCCCGCCGATCGCTGATTTCATGACAAAGGCAATTTCAGCTTCAATCCGAGGCTGGATAAACCGGCCTGCCGGTACGGTCGCGCGGTGCTCAAACACCATGTCGTCGAACAAAATACCGCTATCGGGAATGTCGATGTTCAGTGCATATTGCATCGCCCTTGAGGTAAGCCCGATTTTCCAGCCCACAACTTTTTGACCATTTGCGATTTTGGCGCTGCGGATGGCGTTCTGAACTGCATAGGCGTCATCCATTTCCATGTCTGGGTAACGTTTTGAGAGCAGACCGATCTGCACACCTGTCGCTTCGGCATTCAACAGATCAGCAGCGGCTTGAGCGTGATCAATAGCCATCATACGGCTTCATCTTCGACGGTGTTACGCAGCGTGCCGATGCCGTTCACCTCAATCTCGACCACGTCGCCGGGTTTCAGGTATTGTGGCGGATCAAGCCGCGCGCCCGAACCCGTTGGCGTGCCCGTCACGATAATATCGCCCGGTTGAAGCGTCATGAAGGTCGAGATGTATTCGATCTCGCGCCGGATCGGATGCATCATCCGTGACAGAAAATCATCTTGCCGGACCTCGCCATTAACGCGGGTGATAATGCGCGCATCGTCCAGTTGGGCGGCGTCGGTGAATGGAACAAGCCACGGCCCGATTGCGCCGGAATTGTCCCAGTTCTTGCCTTGGGTGACATTGAATTTCGCGTGGCGGACCCAATCGCGGATCGTGCCCTCATTGCATAGGGTAAGTGCCGCGATGTGATCATAGGCATCAGCCTGCGAAATACGGCGGCCCGCTTTACCGATTACGATCGCCACCTCGCCTTCGTAATCCAGCGTGTGATTTTCAGGCGGGCGGATCAGGGGGCGGTCATGGCCAGTAAAACCACTGGCAAAACGCGGGAACAAGGACATGTATTTAGGCTGCTCGGAGCCGTCATTGTATTCGGCATTGCGGTCGGGAAAATTGACCCCCACACACAGGATGCGTCGCGCATTTGGCAGCACCATCTCGTATTGAAAATCGGTGTGGGTGATCGGCTTGTCAGTTGCGGCTGCCGCCAACCGACTAAGTCCATCCGCCTGCACCGCATCAAGCAGAGTAGGCCATTGGGGAAAGTCGCCGTTTAGGGCGATCATGCCCGCATCTGCCACGGCCCCATAGTGCGTGGCACCTCGTGCCGAAAAGGTCGCGAAGTTCATTTTATCTGATCCCAAACTTCTTGAATAACGGTATGGGCCATCATCACGTCGTCACGGGTCGTGTCGAATTGGCCAACCTGAAGCCGGATGATCTTGCGTCCTTGAAACGCGCCTTGCGTCAGGTAAATTCGCCCGTCCTGATTTATCGCATCGACCAGTCGCTGCTGCATGGCGTCATCCCCCAGGCAGCGAAAGGAAAACAGGCTCAGGATTGGTTCGGTGACGATCTCGAACCCATCTGTTTCGCGCAACGCCTCGCAAAGTTCGGCTGCCCAAGCCACGTGATTGCGGATGCGGGTGCGCAGCCCCTCAAGCCCGTAAGAACGGATGAGGAACCAAAGTTTCAGTGCCCGGAAACGGCGGCCCAGCGGAATGGTCCACTCCGAATAATTGGTCACCGCCTCGCCCGTAGTTTTGAGGAATTCTGGTTCGATTTTGAGAGTGTTCACTTGCGCCGTCGGATCGCGTAGGAACTGCACCGAACAGTCGAACTGCGCACCAAGCCATTTGTGTGGATTGAATACGATGCTGTCAAATCCGCCGACGTCTGCCCAGAAGGCCGCGTGGAATTCGGGGCAAATCATCGCGGACCCTGCCCATGCCGCATCCAGATGCGTATACAGGTCATGGGCCTTGGCGACCTCTAGGATAGGACCCAACGTGTCGGACGCGCCAACGCCGGTACCGCCAGTGATCGCGATAATCCCCGCAGGGGTATGTCCAGCAGCAATGTCAGCCAAGATCGCGCGATCCAACTCCCCCGCATCCATTCCGTATCGTGGCCCGCTGCCCGGAATTCTGACCAAATTTGCCTGCCCGATCCCTGCAACCCAACAGGCCCGATCAATCGAAGAATGCACCTGATCCGAACAGTAGATTCGTAAGGCACCTTTTTGCGAAAGCCCGTCACGATTTCCCGAGAAACCCGTTGCAAGTTCCCGCATTGTCAGTACGGCCGACAGGGTTGCTGACGATGCGCTGTCTTGGATAACGCCGCTGAACCCCTTGGGCAGATCCAACGCCTGGCGCAGCCAGTCAATCATGACCCCCTCGACCTCGGTCGCGGCGGGCGAGGTCTGCCAAAGCATGCATTGTGCCGCGACCGTGTTGACCAGCATTTCGGCCAGCATCGATGGCGGTGAGGCGTTAGCTGGAAAATAGGCAAAGAAGCGGGGGTGCTGCCAATGGGTCATGCCAGGCATCACAATGTGTTCAAAGTCCGCCATGATCTGCGTCATGTCTTCGCCTTGATCCGGCGGTGATACAGGCAACTGTGCAGCGATGTCGCCTATTTGCGTTCGCGCACGCACCGGACGGTCGCGCAAGGTGCTGTGATATTCAGCCCCCCACGCGGCAATATGTTCGCCCCAATGTTTGTATTCGTCCCAGTCCATCATTCACTCTTTCGTTATTTCGCCGCTCAAATATTTTTCCGATCCTGCACCAAGCATCGGTTCGTCTGCGATAGATTAGCCCAACGCAAAAGGGCTGTTCTCCAACCAAGTAACCCTCATGGTGCAATGATCGGGCTGGCTTGGATATCTGAATCCTTGGTATCTACACCTACGAACGTCGTCCCGTGTTTGAACCAGCTTTCAGGTGCCGGTGCCCCCCAAAGGGTCTGGCGCTGCGGGTCTTTCAAATCCCATTTGATTGGTTCCAGATCGGGGTCGACGGTCTGATAGTCCGAACAATAGATTTCAATGCGGTGGCCATCGGGATCAAGGATATAAAGGAAAAAAGCGTTGGAGATTCCGTGGCGGCCGGGGCCGCGCTCGATGTTCGCCACATAGCCCGTGGTCGACATCAAATCGAGCAGGTCGATGATGTTCAGCGGGGTCGGCACCCAAAACGCAACATGGTGCATTCGCGGGCCGGTTCCATTGGTGAATGCCATGTCATGCACGCCCCCCTTGCGGTGCATCCACGCAGCCCAGAGCTTTTTGCTTTCTTCATCTTCGGTGTATTCCGTCACCCGGAACCCAAAATCGCTATAGAACGCGACCGAGGCATCCACGTCATTGCTAAAGCAGTTGAAATGGTCGATCCGCAGGGGTTTTACCCCGCGATACAGCGCGTATTTCTGATGGATCGGATCAAGCCGATCCATCTTGTGATAGAATTCGAGCGGTATTCCCATGTTGTCGGAGGTCAGCAAGGTGCGGCCTTGATAGGCGCGCTGAACCCATTCGGTCGGGCAGCCTTTGGACTGGAAATAGGTTTCTGCCTTATCCAGATCATCCTCATCAAAGGTCTTGAAGCCTAATACCTCGACCGTGCCGGGTTGTTCGGATTTTTGCAGGATGACGCAATGATGGCCGCGTTCTTCCATGGCGCGAAGATAAACATGGCTGTCGCTTTCGTCGGTGATCTGCAGTCCTAGAATTTCTGTATAGAATTTGCGTGATGCCAGCAGATCTTTGACATTAAGGCAGACGTGGCTCAGCCGGATCGTGTTGAAGTCGGGGTAAAGATTAGGGGCTGGAACAGGCATCGGGGTCTCCTCAAATCCGAAGGTCAGGTCGCAGGCGTTTGCGATTCAGGCGCACCCAGCTTTGTAATCTTGTGCTGGCTGGTGGCAAACCCGATGTGCTTTTGCTCCATATAAAAATCGAACGACCAGTCCCCGCCGTCACGACCGATGCCGCTTGCTTTGACCCCTCCGAAAGGTGTGGGCAGATGGCGGACGTTTTCGGAATTAACCCATATCATCCCTGCGTCAAGCTGATCGGTGAAGCGCAGAGCGCGGGTCAAATCGTTAGTCCAGACATAACCGGTTAGGCCATAAGGGATGTCGTTGGCGATCTGCAATGCCTCGTCCTCAGTGCTAAACGGGATCGAGGTCAGGACAGGACCAAAGATTTCTTCTTGCGCGATGCGCATTTGGTTCGTGGCATTCGTAAACAATGTCGGGCGGACGAAAAACCCCTTGTCCCCGATCGTTTCGCCACCCGCCGCGATGGTCGCCCCATCCTCGCGGGCAATATCAAAGTAGCTGATGACTTTTTTATAGTGCTCTTCTGTGACCAGCGGGCCTATTTCAGTTGCGGGGTCCAGCGGATGGCCAACCTTGATGTTGTTCACCCGCTCGATCAGCTTGGTCTCGAATTCCACGCGGATCGTGTCATGAACCAAAAGGCGTGAGGAAGACGTGCAGCGCTCTCCGTTGATCGAGTAAATCATAAAGATCACCGCATCGAGCGCCCGATCCAGATCAGCGTCATCAAACACGATCACCGGGTTCTTGCCGCCAAGTTCAAGGTGGTTGCGTTTGAGGGTGTCGGCACCTTGTTTGGTGATCATGCTGCCGGTCCGGCTTTCCCCGACAAAGGCGATAGCCTTGATCTTGGGGTGTTCACACAACGCTTTGCCCGCGCCTTCGCCAAATCCGTTGACGGTGTTCAAAACTCCGGGTGGCAGACCCGCCTCTTCAGCGATTTCAACCAGCAGACGCGCGGTCAGGGGCGATGCCTCGGCGGGTTTGTGAACCACGGTGCAGCCAGCGGCAAGTGCAGGGGCGATCTTCCATGTCGACAGCATAAACGGCGTGTTCCACGGGGTGATGACCCCCACCGGACCAATCGGCACACGGGTTGTGATGTTCATCAAGGTTGGAGATTTCAGGTGCTGCCCATCGCGGGCCTGTACAACCTGATCCGCGAAGTAGCGAAAGTTTTCAGCACCGCGCAGCGCGGCCTTGGACATAAATTTGTACGCCTGCCCCGTGTCCCAGCATTCACACAGCGCGATTTCCTCGGCGCGGGCCTCGATCCCTTCGGCAATGCGGATCAGGATTTTCTTTCGCTCAAGCGCGGGCATGTCGCGCCATGCGGCAAATGCATTGTGTGCGGCAGTGGCGGCGGCGTCGATATCGTCGTCCGTGCCATGCGCCACATCGCAGATAACGCTTTTGTCCACCGGCGAGATCGTTTGGAAAACGCCCCCGCCGCCGGGCACATCCACCCCTCCAATTCGGTTCAGGATGCCGGTCTTGCGGAAACGGTCGAGATAGCCGTTCAGAATTGCGATATTTTTTTCAAGCATGCTCATGCGCTGTCCTCCAAATGATCGCGGACGTTTCCGAATTTCAGGGATAGTTCTGCTGTTATATCACGCATTTCTGCTGACAGAGCGACGGACCGGCTCTGCATCGCAGGGGCCATGAAATCCTTTAGCACCGCGAAAATTCGGGCGAGCGCGTCTTTTTTGACATCCTCAGAACGGCCTTCGCGCAACCGGATCGATACATCGACAAAGCCGTGCTTTGGGCTGCCGTCCGCCATCGCCACATGATCTACGCGCGTTGCACGGACCCGAATGCCTGCTGTGGGAAAGGTTTCTAGTCGGGCCGCTTCTGTACGGATGGCTTCGCATAACGCGCCCATATCCACCGCCTCTTCTAGGTTGGCCGAATAATCGATCTGAAAATGTGGCATCGCATTTCCTTAACATGTTAATTGTTGCTTAGTTAAATAATGCTATACTGAGTTGTCAAGAACAGGATCACAGTGCATTTGACGTTCAAGCAACTTTCCAGGGTACTTATGACTGCCAAACTCCCATCCACGACCCGTTCGCTTCCCATCGCGTTGATCCGCGCCCGCGAGGGGGTGATGTCGCCGATCCGGGACATGTTAGCTGAAACGGGTATCACCGAACAGCAATGGCGGGTTTTGCGGGTTCTGGCCGAAAATGGACAACTTGACACGAAGACCTTGGCCGACCGGTCCAGCTTGCTATTCCCTAGCCTTACCCGCATCGCAGCAACCCTGCGCGAGAAGGGCCTGATCACCCAAACACGCGACAGCGTGGACCGGCGGCGGCAATTCATCAAGATCACGCCTGAGGGCCAAAAAATCATTGATGATCGCGCGGACCAAGCAGCACGGATTGTCGAGGGGTTTCAGGCCACACTGGGCATTGAGGATTACGAGAAGCTTTTGGACCTGCTGTCGCGACTTGATCCGGTATCCTCGAGTTAGTCCGCAATAACCTCATAGCCACAATCCTAAAGGGCTGGTTTCATTGTCACTTTAGGTTTAGGCAAGGACGTCACTCAACGAGGTCATCCCGATGATCGGTCTGTCATGTTGCGACCCTGTCGTTAGGGCGGTAGAGACGTTGATGCCGTGCAGGGCTTTTATCAACATGAGCATCGATCAGTTCATCGGTTCTCATATTAGACTGAAATTCCAGTAGAGTAGTTGCGCTCCAAATTTTTGCAGCCGAATAAAAGCGGCGCGCAAACTGCCCTAACCACTAAGGGCCTTGCACCTCTGTCGCACTTCGCGACGTTCCCCCGCGTTGCTGCATTTGGCCACTCGAACTGAAGCTTTGAAGCTGAGATCCAGTGCTTAATAGCCCCCTCAGTTGACCGAACGAGGGCCCGCACAGACGCCGCTTCTGTGGCATGTGTTGCCTCGCGGTTCCCACCCAATCTAGAACGCAATATCTGGACACATCTGATCGCGGCCAGCCACGAGATCACAGGTACTTAGGGTGGCATTGCGGGGGGTTAAAGCGGCATGCAATGGCGCATCTGAGATCGTCTGAAGATCCCCGCATGTCTGGCAGGATGGAATCGCGGGCCACTTCGACGGGACGCTAATTGTAGGATATGATGGCGTCAGAATTGATCTGTAAGGGTCCAAGTCCCTGATCAGTGACTTGCTCGTCATTCAGGTACTTCGCCAATAACATCACTTCACATAATCGCAAAACGCCCCGCCGTTCGAAAACAGCGGAGCGCTTATTCGGGCATTTCCGAAAGCTCAGGTGTTGTTAAGCTCGGAGCGCAATCCTTTGTAGATCGCATAGCACATCACCAACAGAACGACCGTAAACGGCAGCCCAGTCGAGATTACCATTGATTGAAGCGATGAAAGCCCCCCGACCGACAGCAGCAGCACAATCGCGACCGCGCCTTCGAAGACACACCAGAACACACGCTGTGGTACCGGCGCATCGACTTTGCCGCCTGCCGTGATCGTATCGATCACCAGCGACCCAGAATCCGACGAAGTCACAAAGAACACGATGACAAGAATGATACCAATCATCGACGTGATCCCCGCCAGAGGCAGCGCGTCCAGCATGACAAACAACTGACGTGGCAGCTCGGCTTCTTGGGCAGCGGTATAGCCGTCTTGCACAACTTGCTGGATTGCAATGCCGCCAAAGACACTCATCCACAATACGCAGACCAAGCTGGGGATCAGCAGGACACAGGTCAGGAATTCCCTTACTGTCCGGCCACGGCTAACCCGGGCGATAAACATGCCAACGAAAGGCGACCAGCTGATCCACCACGCCCAATAGAACGACGTCCAGCCTTGGCTAAAGTTCACATCGTCGCGCCCGACCGGATTGGAAAGACCCGGCAGGTATTCGACATAGGCCATCAAAGACGATCCGAAAGTCTTGATTATCATGAACGTCGGACCGACCAGCAAAACAAACGCCAGCAAAAGGAACGCAAGGCCCATGTTTAGTTCGGAAAGGATTTTGACCCCGCCGTCCAGGCCCCGCAGCACCGAGATCGTGGCAATCGCAGTGATGCCCGTGATCAACAAAACCTGCGCGGTCGAGCCGATAGGAAGACCGAACAGTTCGTTCAATCCCGCATTTGCTTGCGTCGCACCAAAGCCGAGCGATGTAGCCAAGCCGAACAGCGTTGCAAAAACAGCCAGAATATCAATGAGGTGCCCCGGCCAACCCCAGATACGTTCGCCGAGGAGCGGATAGAATGCCGACCGGATCGTCAGCGGTAAACCCTTGTTATAACTAAACAATGACAATGCCAGACCGACAACAGCATAGATCGCCCACGGGTGTAGGCCCCAGTGATAAATCGTTGCAGCCATGCCCAGACGTATTGCTTCGGTCTGGTCACCAGCGGCACCTCCCAAGGGGGCCCAATCACTGCGCAACCCGTCCTCGCCCATAGCCGTCCCACCGAACGAACTCGAGAAATGTGACAGGGGTTCCGAAACGCCATAGAACATCAGACCGATGCCCATACCTGCCGCAAACAACATCGAAAACCAGCCAAGGTAGTTATAGTCTGGAGTTGCCGCTGCACCGCCCAATCGAACTTTGCCAAGTGGTGTGACAATCAACATCAGGCAGAACAGCACAAAGATGTTGCCCGCCGAGATAAAGAACCAGTCAAAGCCCTTGGTCACGGATGAAAACAGCCAGCTGAAAACTGCGCCCGATTGTTCAGGAAGGGCCAGTGTATAGAAAACAAAGGCGACGATGCAGATCCCCGAGATCATGAAAACAGGGTTGTGAATGTCAAAGCCGAACGGCCCCACATTGCCTTCCATATTATCTTGGCCGATCGTGTAATCAGTATCGATCACATCGGCCGCGCCATCCGGGGTCGGAATGCCCGGCGTCGTCACATCTGTCATTAGATGTCCCTTTCATTTAAGTAATGCCACAACCTTAACCTATTTTTGCCCAAACGGCCACTGCAGCCTCAGTTGCTAGCGAAACTTCCTTATTTGCGTCATCAAGTTATCTTAACTCCGCCCGGTGATCGGCCAGCAATTGGGCCTGCCAGCGGTCTGCTAGCCTACCTGTGCAATTTAATGCCATGGCATGCCTTGACGCCAATGCCCGTCTGATGCGCAGTGCGCACAGATATTGCCAAACCAGGGACGACAAGATGACAAGCCAGACCACACCGACATCGCCTATCGAAGGGCAAGAGCCCGGCACATCGGGTCTGCGCAAAAAAACCCGCGTCTTTATGGCGCCAAACTATCTTGAGAATTTTATCCAAGCGACCTTTGACGCCATCGGCGGGGGCGAAGGTGGGCGGTATGTCTTGGGCGGTGATGGCCGTTTCTTTAACAAGCAGGCGATCCAGACGATCCTGAAGATGGCGGCAGCCAATGGTGCCTCCGAGGTGATCGTGGGCCAAGATGGTATCCTGTCTACGCCAGCAGTGTCACATCTGATCAGGCTGAACAAAACCGATGGCGGATTCATTCTATCAGCCAGCCACAACCCCGGTGGCATCGACGAGGATTTTGGCGTCAAGTTTAATGCCAGCAACGGCGGCCCTGCCCCCGAAAAACTGACGGCCCAGATGTTCGACGCAACCAAGACTATCAACCGCTATAAGATCGCTGATTTTGACGATGTGGACCTTAGCGAAGTGGGCGAAACGCGTCAGGGTGACATGGTCATCCGCGTGGTCGATCCGGTCGAAAGCTATCAAGCGCTGATGGCCGAGTTGTTTGATTTCGATACGATCCGCGCTTTGTTTGCCAGCGGTTTCACGATGCAATTTGACGCTATGCATGCGGTTACTGGCCCATATGCCAAGGCAATTCTAGAAGGTACACTAGGGGCAGCCGCAGGAACCGTGGTCAACGGCATCCCGCTCGAAGACTTTGGCAAAAGGCATCCGGACCCAAACCCGATATGGGCAAAATCGCTGATGGATTTGATGATGTCAGACGATGCGCCAGATCTGGGGGCGGCGTCCGACGGCGACGGGGACAGAAACATGATCGTGGGGCGCGGTGCCTATGTGACCCCTTCTGACAGCCTTGCGGTTCTGGCCGCAAATGCACATTTGGCCCCGGCCTATCAGAATGGTTTGGCAGGGATCGCACGGTCGATGCCGACCAGTGCCGCTAGCGACCGCGTCGCGGCAAAGCTGGGTATCGCCGCCTACGAAACCCCCACAGGCTGGAAATTCTTTGGCAATCTTCTGGACGCTGGCAAGATTACCCTGTGCGGCGAGGAAAGCGCCGGCACTGGGTCAAACCATGTGCGCGAAAAAGACGGGCTGTGGGCGGTGCTGTTGTGGTTGAACATCCTGGCCGTGCGCAAGCAATCGGTCGCCGACATCCTGACTCAGCATTGGCAGAAGTATGGCCGCGACTATTATTCCCGCTATGATTTCGAGGCTGTCGCATCGGACAAGGCCAATCAACTGATGGAAAATCTGCGCGCAAAACTGTCTGGTTTGGCTGGAAAAACATTGGCAGGACTAACCGTCAAAACTGCGGATGAATTCTCGTACCTTGATCCAGTGGACGGGTCGGTCAGTAATAACCAAGGGGTGCGGATCGGGTTCGAGGGCGGCGCGCGCGCAGTATTCAGGTTGTCGGGCACCGGCACCGAAGGGGCCACCATCCGCCTGTATCTTGAGCAGTACTCTGGTGTTGATGGTGACATCACGCTGGACACCCAAACCGCCCTTGCTGACGTGTGGGCCGCGGCGCAACAGATTAGTGATATGGCGGCGACCATTGGCAGGACCACACCTGACGTGATCACCTAGGGGTCAAACCTGACCAATCTTGAACCCGCGCGACAGGTGGCTGCGCATGGCGAACAACAGCACTGCCCCCGGCAGCATTGATGCGACCGTGACAGCCATCACCAGCCCGATGTCGGTTTGAAATCCGAACAACGCGTTCAGCGCCATCGAAATCGGCTTGCCGTTGGTGGTGGTCAATATCCGCGCGAACACGACCTCCACCCACGAGAACATAAAGCAAAAGAACGCCGTCACTGCGATGCCGGGTGCAATCTGGGGCAGCAGGATTTTAATAATGAACCGGGGGCGTGAATACCCGTCAAGAAAGGCAGTCTCATCCATTTCCTTTGGCACTGCGGAAATGAACCCCTGCAGAATCCAGATCGAAATGGGTAGGTTGAACAGACAATGGGCCAGCGCGATGCCAAAGACAGAATTCACGATACCAAGCGATGAAAACAGTTGAAAGATCGGCAGGGTCAACACCACAGGCGGGGTGATCCGGAATGCGATGAACGCCAGAAACAAATGTTTGTCGCCAGCAAAAGACAGACGTGAAAATGCATAGGCTGCAGGGATCGCAACCGGCACGGTGATGCAGATGTTGATCACCACATACGCGATAGAATTCACGAATGCTGAACGCAGGTTTGGGTCAGTGAAAATGGCACCGTAATTGCGCAAGGTGAACGACCCCACCTCCGCATCCGGATGCCCAAGCGTGGAGATAAAGCTGATCATCGTCATCTGCACCAGCGGCAGGCTGACGAAAACCACGAACGCGAGTAGCAGGGTGATTTTGACAGTGCTTATCAGACGCGTGTTCCCCTTCATGCCGGCGGCCTGTCACTTAGCTTGGTTTGCGCTTTGCTAAAGCTATAGGCGACGATCAACACAATCAGGAAATAGATCACCGAACGGGCCGCGGACGGACCATAGTTAAATGCCTTGATCTCTTCGCCCAGATCCACCGCCAAAAACATCGTGGCCCCGTCCGGCCCGCCTGCATTGATCGGAAATGCCTCGGTATAGATCATGAAGGAATCCATGAAACGCAGCAAAACCGCCATCAGCAACACATGATAAAGCTGCGGCAGTTGGACGTGACGAAACACCTGCCATGACCCCGCCCCGTCGATTGCGGCAGCCTGATAATTAGACGCGGGGATAGTCGTCAGCGCGCTATAGCACAGTATGACGACAAGGCTGGTCCAGTGCCAGACATCCATCGCGACCAATACGGCCCAAGTGTGCGGCATCGAAAGCTTCCAGTCTGCTGGCCATCCAATCGCGCCAAGCACATGCCCCAAAATTCCGGTATCAGGGTTCAGCAACGCCAACCACAACGACGGGATCATGTTCCACGGCACCAGCAGCGGCAGCGCCACCACTGCAAGGGTGATCCCGACCCAGATCTTGCTTCTGGGAATGCACAGGGCAATGGCAATACCAAGTGGAATTTGAATGGACAGGATCAGAATCGAAAACAGGGTGCTGCGGCCAAAGCTGGCCCAGAACCGGCTGGAGGAGATAATGTTTTCATACCATTCAAGCCCGACCCAGAATCGCGCATCCAGAATGAAAATCTCGAAAAACGAATAGTTCACGACGGTAATCAGCGGCACCAGCCCCACAAGGCCCAGAACCAACGCTGCTGGCAGCACATACATCCAACCGATGCTGTCGCGTTCCTTCATCCCCGCCCTTTCAAAGTGGCAGCCAAACTGGTGGCTATGCGATCACCACTTCGGTTTCCCATGCCACACAATTCGCCATTAGCTCGGCCGGCAATGCGCTATCGGTGAACAACACATCCGCGTCCCCCAAGGTGCCGATGGTCAACGGAGCAGTGCGCTGGAACTTGAGGTGATCGGCCACAACCATAACCTTGCGCGACCGCTGGATTGCTGTGCTGCTGACCATTACTTCCTGGCCGTCGAAATCCAGAAGGTCACCATCCGCATCAATCGCCGAACAGCCCAGAACGCTGTAATCAAACTTGAATTGCTTTACCATGTCGACCGTCATCCCCCCGACGATTCCGCCGTCCGCGCGGCGCAACACCCCGCCGGCAAGGATGATTTCGCAGCTATGGTTTGCCGCCAGAATATTGGCAATGTTCAGGTTGTTCGTCACCACCAGCAGGTTTTCATGATCCAGCAATTCGCGCGCAACGGCTTCGGTCGTGGTGCCGATGTTCATGAACACTGACGCTCCCTCGGGGATTGCTTGGGCGCATCTGACGCCGATGGCTTTCTTGCCCGCGTCGTTCAGACGTCGTCGTTCTTCGTAGACAATGTTGACGACACCCGATGGCACCACGGCCCCTCCGTGCACCCGTTCCAGCTGCCCAGTTTCGGCTAGGTCGGACAGATCACGGCGAATGGTCTGAACGGTGACGTCGTATTGCTGGGCAAGGTCGTCCACCATGACCTTGCCGTCCTTGCGTGCAAGCTCAAGTATCTCTTTTTGCCTGAAATTTGAGACCATTGCCCCCTCCTTGGTGCCAGCCGGATAATGCGACAATGGCTTTACCCTGCCAAATGCGCCGCCCCGCAACAATCAGCAGTCTTGGCCAAGCGTCAAGGGCTCGAATCATCGTTCATTCGAACAATCCGCCCAAGACAGGAAATAGACCAGTCAAAAAAGTACCTAATCTCAGCGGGTTCGGCGAAAAGGAATATAAACGAACATTCGTTATTGCGTTTGAGCAGGTTTAGGTGTTCCTTTGTAGCCAATCGCACGCTGGGAGGCTGCGACGCAAAATGAATGCGGGGGGGCTTCATTGGGCCAGACTGAACATCACGACGTGATCGATCTTTTTGTTATCGGTGGTGGCATCAATGGTTGTGGCATCGCACGTGACGCTGTCGGCCGTGGGCTAAGTGTCGAACTGGCCGAGATGCATGATTTGGCGTCAGCGACTTCGTCTGCCTCGACAAAGCTTTTTCATGGCGGCCTGCGCTATCTTGAGTATTGGGAAATCCGCCTCGTTCGCGAGGCGCTGATCGAGCGGGAAACGCTTTTGCGCGCGATGCCGCATATCTCGTGGCCGATGCGCTTTGTCCTGCCCTATCACCCCGATATGCGGTTCGAGGGCGACACCCCGACATCGAAACTGCTGAGTGTTGTAATGCCTTGGATGAAGGGGCGCAGACCCGCGTGGCTGATCCGCCTTGGCCTGTTCATGTATGACAATCTGGGCGGCCGAAAGATCCTAAAAGGGACGACGTCGCTTGATCTTCGTGGAACGCCCGAAGGGGCTCCGCTGCAGGAACGCTTTGAAAAGGCCTATGAATATTCTGACTGTTGGATCGAAGACAGCCGCTTGGTTGTACTGAACGCGCGCGACGCCCAAGCTCGCGGAGCCAAGATCAATGTACGCACGAAAGTTTTGTCAGCTGAACAGAAAAATGGCATCTGGCACATCACGCTGGCACCCCATGACGAAGGTGAAACCTGTGTTGTGCGTGCGCGGATGTTAGTAAATGCAGGCGGTCCTTGGGTCGAAGACATCATTCGCAATACCGTGCGTATCAATTCAACCGAAGGCGTGCGTCTGGTCCGCGGCAGTCACATCGTCGTGCCAAAGCTGTATGACCACGGCAAGTGCTATTTCTTCCAAGGGGAAGATGGGCGGATCATCTTCACCATCCCCTATGAAACTGACTTTACACTGATCGGGACCACTGACGCCGAACACCCAGATGTGGGCACCAAGCCAGTGTGCACACCTGAAGAACAATCCTATCTCGCAAATTTCGCGTCCAATTACTTCAAAAAACCCGTTTCAACTGATGACATCGTCTGGGCCTATTCAGGCGTGCGTCCTCTGTATGACGACGGGGCGACCTCTGCGACGGCAGCAACGCGCGATTATGTGCTAAAGGTGAATGAAACTGCAGGCGCGCCGATGCTGAATGTTTTTGGCGGCAAGATCACGACCTACCGCAGGCTGGCCGAAACCGCGCTCGAAAAAATCACGCCGTTCTTTCCCGAGACCACTGGCCCTTGGACGGCAGGCGTGCCCCTGCCCGGTGGCGACTTCCCTGTCGATGGCGTTGCTGATCTGACAGCGCGGCTTGCGGGCCAGTTTCCGTATCTGACTCCCGCTTGGGCCACTCGTCTGATCAAAGCGTATGGGACTGATGCATTCGAGGTTCTGGGCGACGCAACCCGTGAAGCCGACTTGGGTCAGAACTTCGGATCGAACCTAACCGCGCGAGAAGTGCTATGGTTGATCAAGAATGAATTTGCTCGCAAGGCGGAGGACGTAGTTTGGCGACGCTCCAAGCTGGGCCTTCGCATGACGGCGAAAGAAATTGAAAAACTGGATGTTTGGATGGCGGAAAACGCGCCCCAAACCACCAGCGATACGCAGCCACCGCTGCGAAAAGGGAGAGGTTAATGTCACTCGTTCTAGAGGGTGTGTCCAAGGTCGTGAACGGCCAAACACATATCCACCGCACCGACCTAGAGCTGCGGGCCGGTACAATGAACGTACTTTTGGGCCCTACTTCGGCTGGGAAAACATCCCTGATGCGGTTGATGGCCGGCCTTGATGTGCCAAATACCGGTAAGGTGATCTGGAACGGCAAGGACGTGACGGGGATGCGGGTGCAAAACCGTGGCGTGGCCATGGTGTATCAACAGTTCATTAATTACCCATCGATGTCGGTTTACGACAATATTGCCAGCCCAATGCGCCTGTTGGGAAAATCCAAAGACCAGATTGATCAGGCCGTCATGAAAGCCGCCGAGCTGATGAAGCTGACCCCGTTTCTGGACCGCAAGCCGTTGGAATTGTCAGGCGGGCAGCAACAGCGTTGCGCCCTTGCCCGCGCGTTGGTCAAGGATGCCGGATTGGTGCTGCTGGATGAGCCACTGGCCAACTTGGACTATAAACTGCGCGAAGAACTGCGTGCTGAAATCCCCAAGATATTCGAGGAAGCCGGTTCGATCTTTGTCTATGCTACGACCGAACCCGAGGAAGCGTTGTTGTTGGGTGGCAATACCGCCGCGATGTGGCAAGGCCGGATCACACAGTTTGATCTTACCCCGATCGTGTACCGCCAGCCGGTCGATGCGACAACCGCCCGAGTTTTTTCCGACCCGCCAATGAATTTCGTCGGCGTCAGGAAATCGGGCGACACCCTGGCCTTTGGGGGCGGTCAAACGGCCCCTGCGACGGGGACATTTGCGGCCCTTGGTGATGGCGATTACCTTGCCGGATTCCGCCCCAATCATCTGGAGCTGGTAAAGCCCGGTCCGACCGCGCTGGCCTTTAGCGCCAAACTGCACGTGACCGAGATCACCGGATCAGAAACTTTCGTGCATCTCGATCACCACGGCGAAAACTGGGTCGGCCTGATCCACGGGGTCAAAAACCTCAAGATCGGGACGGCGTTGGATGTGTATCTTGACCCCGCTCACGTCTATATCTTTGCAGAAGACGGCACTTCGGTCGCCCCTGCATCTTATGCAACAGCAGCCTGAGGGAGCACGAAATGGCAAAAATCACCCTCGATAATCTGGCGCATTCCTACATGCCGAAACCCGTCACCGAAGACGACTTTGCGCTTAAGGAACTGAACCTTGATTGGTCCGACGGCGAGGCATACGCGCTGCTTGGGGCATCGGGCTGCGGCAAATCTACATTGCTCAACATCATCTCTGGTTTGTTGCACCCCAGTCAGGGGCGCATCTTGTTTGATGACAAAGACATGACAATGGCCCCGACCACGCAACGCAATATTGCGCAGGTGTTTCAGTTTCCTGTTGTCTACGACACCATGACGGTGCGCGACAATCTAGCCTTCCCCTTGCGCAACCGTGGCGCCGATCCGGCATACATTAAAGACCGCGTGCAACAGATCGCCGCGATGATCGGGATGGAAGACACGTTGAACCGCAAGGCGCGCGGACTGACGGCGGATGCCAAGCAAAAGATTTCTTTGGGCCGGGGCATGGTGCGCGAAGACGTGAATGCCCTGCTGTTTGACGAACCGCTGACGGTCATTGACCCCCATATGAAATGGGAATTGCGCACGCAGCTGAAATCCCTGCACCATGAATTTGGTCACACCATGATTTACGTGACCCATGACCAAACCGAGGCGCTAACTTTTGCGGATAAGGTCGTCGTGATGTATGATGGCCGTGTCGTCCAAATGGGCACGCCACAAGAATTGTTTGAAACGCCAGAGCATACGTTCGTTGGTTATTTTATCGGCTCCCCAGGCATGAACCTGCTGCCTGCACAGGTGAACGGCGACAAGGCCATTCTGGGCGGTACAGAAATTTCACTGGGCAAAGGGTTTGGTACGCCAACAGGCACTGTCGAACTGGGAGTGCGCCCTGAATTCACGTCGCTTCAGGCGGGCGACAGCGGCCTGCCCGTCACCATCAAACGGGTCGAAGACGTGGGTCGACACAAGATCGTGCGCGCCGATTTCCAAGGCACCGAGATTAACGTGATCGCTGCCGAAGGGGCAGAAATTTCGCCCGATATGAACCGCATCGTGTTCGATCCCGCAGGCGTGAATGTGTATTCCGATAGCTGGCGCATCGCGCCAAAGGTGGCATAACCATGAACAAGACAGTCAATCAAAAGGCATGGTTTCTTATTCTGCCCGTGCTGGTGCTGGTCGCCTTTTCTGCCGTTATCCCGCTGATGACCGTGGTCAACTATTCGGTTCAAGACACCTTTGGTAACAATCAATTTTTCTGGGCGGGACTTGAATGGTTTAAGGAAATGCTTGCCTCAGAGCGGATGTGGGACGCCTTGGGACGTCAGATCATCTTTTCGCTGATCATCTTGGCGATCGAAATTCCGCTTGGCATCTTTGTAGCACTGAACATGCCGAAAAAGGGGTTTTGGGCGTCGCTGTGTCTGGTGCTGATGTCTTTGCCCCTGCTGATACCGTGGAACGTTGTTGGCACAATCTGGCAGATCTTTGGCCGCGTCGATATTGGCCTGCTTGGACATACGCTGGCGGGCTTTGGCATCGACTATAACTATACGCAGGATTCAACAGCTGCCTGGATCACCGTTATTGTGATGGATGTGTGGCACTGGACGTCGTTGGTGGCTTTGCTGGCCTATGCCGGTCTGCAATCCATTCCCGATGCCTACTACCAAGCTGCGAAAATCGATCAGGCAAGCCGTTGGAAGGTATTCCGTTTTATCGAGCTGCCCAAGATTATGGGCGTGCTGATGATCGCCATTTTGCTACGGTTCATGGACAGCTTCATGATCTACACAGAACCGTTTGTTGTCACGGGTGGTGGCCCCGGCAACGCAACGACATTCCTGTCAATTGATCTGGTCAAGATGGCCTTGGGTCAGTTCGACCTGGGCCCAGCGGCGGCGTTCTCGATCATGTATTACCTCGTGATCCTGCTGGTTTCCTATGTGTTCTACACCGTCATGACGAACCTTGATAAAAGGGATGGCCACTAATGTCTGACTTTATCCAGTCCACACCGAAACGCGGTTTTGCCTTGCCCAAAGTCAAGGGCAGCGCCGTCGTCATGGGCTTGTATCTGCTGTTTCTACTGTTGCCGATCTATTGGTTGGTGATGATGAGCCTCAAGACCAACACCGAGATCCTGAACAGCTTTACCCTGTGGCCACAGGACCTGACGTTCGACAACTACCTGACCATCCTCACAGATGCGTCTTGGTACACAGGCTATCTGAATTCCATGGCCTATGTGGTGATGAACATGGTGATCTCGCTCGCGGTGGCGTTGCCAGCGGCCTATGCGTTCAGCCGCTATTCCTTCATGGGCGACAAGCACCTGTTTTTCTGGCTGTTGACCAACAGGATGGCACCCCCTGCGGTTTTCGCCCTGCCCTTCTTTCAACTCTACAGCTCGGTCGGGTTGTTCGACACGCACATCGCCGTTGCCTTGGCACATTGCCTATTCAACGTACCGCTGGCGGTTTGGATTCTCGAAGGGTTCATGCGTGGCGTGCCAAAGGAAATCGACGAGACTGCCTATATCGACGGCTATTCTTTTCCGCGGTTCTTCATCAAGATCTTCACGCCGCTGGTCGCATCCGGCATCGGTGTCACAGCGTTTTTCCTGTTCATGTTCAGCTGGGTTGAACTGCTGCTTAGCCGTACATTGACCAGCGTCGATGCCAAACCAATCGCTGCCACAATGACCCGTACCGTGGGCGCGTCGGGCATCGACTGGGGCGTGTTGGCCGCAGCGGGTGTGCTGACGATTCTGCCCGGAGCCTTGGTCATCTATTTTGTTCGTAATTACATCGCCAAGGGTTTTGCCCTTGGGCGCGTATAAGGGAGAAATCTTATGGAATGGATGGCATGGACATGGCCGACCGCCACTTTCTTCGCAATCATTGCGGCCACACTGGTGACCTTCACGGTGCTGGCAATCAAATTTCCTGAAACGCCGCGCAATGGGGTATTAGGGATCGAGACAACCCGTGGTGACCGCTTGTTCATCACGCTTCTGGGTTCGGCCTTTATCAATCTGGCCTGGCTTGGACTGCTCAGCGCGCCCCAATGGGGGGCACTGATTGTGTGTTTCTTCTACGCCATCGCGGTTTTCCGCTGGGTGTAGTCGATCAGGTACCCCGGCATGCAAGAACCGGGCTGCTTTTCACTGTTCTAATTTAGGGAGGAACAACAATGAACTTGCGACTTAAAGGAACCACGGCGATCGGGCTTGCTGCTTGCATGCTTGGCGCGCCCGCGTTCGCAGACATGAATGCCGCAAAGGCATTCCTTGATAGCGAGATCGGCGATCTGTCGACGCTATCACGCGCCGACCAAGAAGCCGAACTTCAGTTTTTCGTAGACGCGGCAGAGCCTTACAAGGGCATGTCCATCAACGTGGTCTCCGAGACGATCGGCACCCACGAATACGAATCCACCGTTCTGGCACCTGCGTTCGAGGCCATCACCGGTATTAAGGTCACGCATGACCTGATCGGCGAAGGCGACGTTGTTGAAAAGCTGCAAACGCAAATGCAGTCGGGCGAAAATATCTACGACGCCTATATCAACGACTCCGACTTGATTGGGACGCACTGGCGTTACAAGCAGGCGCGCAACCTGACTGATTGGATGTCTGGCGACGGCGCGGCTGTCACAAACCCGAACCTTGATTTGGAAGACTTTATCGGTCTGTCCTTTACCACGGGTCCGGACGGCAAGGTTTACCAACTGCCCGACCAGCAGTTCGCGAACCTTTATTGGTTCCGCTACGATTGGTTCAACGACGAACAGAACAAGGCCGACTTTAAAGCGAAGTACGGCTATGATCTGGGTGTTCCGGTCAACTGGTCCGCCTACGAGGACATTGCTGAATTCTTCACCGGTCGCGATCTGTCGCGCCTTGGCGTCGAAGGCGAAGTCTTTGGCAACATGGACTACGGCAAGAAAGACCCGTCATTGGGTTGGCGCTATACTGATGCGTGGCTGTCCATGGCTGGTGTCGGCGACGTGGGCGAACCAAACGGTCTGCCAGTTGACGAATGGGGTATCCGCGTAAACGAGAAATCGCAGCCCGTCGGGTCGTGCGTTGCACGTGGTGGTGCCACAAACGGTCCAGCGGCTGTCTACGCTGTGACCAAAGCGATCGAATGGCTGCAAAAGTATTCGCCACCAGCCGCTGCCGGTATGACATTCTCTGAAGCGGGTCCAGTTCCTGCCCAAGGTAACGTTGCCCAGCAGATGTTCTGGTACACGGCCTTTACCGCCGCTTCGGTAGAACCCGGTCTGCCCGTAATGAACGAAGACGGCACGCCAAAGTGGCGTATGGCCCCTTCGCCACACGGTGCATATTGGACAGAAGGCACCAAGATCGGCTACCAAGATGCCGGTTCCTGGACGCTGATGGAATCCACACCAGTGGACCGTGCACAAGCCGCTTGGCTTTATGCGCAGTTCGTTACCTCCAAGACTGTGGACGTAAAGAAAAGCCATGTTGGTCTGACATTCATTCGTGAATCCACGATCCAGCACGAAAGCTTTACAGAGCGTGCACCAAAACTGGGTGGTCTGATCGAATTCTATCGTTCCCCTGCGCGGGTTCAGTGGTCGCCGACCGGCACCAACGTTCCTGACTATCCAAAGCTGGCCCAACTGTGGTGGCAGAACATCGGCGACGCGATGTCCGGTGCGAAAACCCCGCAAGAAGCGCTTGATGCCCTTTGTGCCGATCAGGAAAAGGTTCTGATCCGTCTTGAGCGTGCTGGCGTTCAGGGTGAACTTGGCCCGGTCATGAACGAAGAAAAGGATCCAGAGTACTGGCTGTCACAGCCCGGTTCGCCAAAAGCGAAACTGGCCAACGAAGACGAAGAGCCCGTCACGATCGCTTATGACGAGCTGATCAAATCCTGGCAGTAAACGACCCTTCCGGGACCAAGAAATTGGTCCCGGATCTTCCCAACTTCTTGAACCATTTGGCCTTGTGCCTGATGATCAAATCAGCGGCTGCTTCTCGTGGCGACCGCTTTTTCACTTAACGCAACGGGGATCCATATGACCTATATTCTTGCAATTGATCAGGGCACGACCTCGACCCGTGCGATTGTGTTTGATGGCGCGATGGCGGTGACAGCCCAGTCGCAGCAAGAATTTCCCCAGCATTTCCCGCAATCGGGATGGGTTGAACACGACCCGGTGAATTTGTGGGACACGACCGTTGCAACCTGCCGCGATGCCATTGAAAGGGCGGGTATTACCGCGTTGGATATTTCGGGCATTGGCATCACAAACCAGCGTGAAACCGTCATAGTCTGGGACAAGACAACCGGCGACCCCGTTTACAACGCCATCGTCTGGCAAGACCGCCGCACAGCCGACACCTGTCGCACCCTGCGCGATGCCGGCCACGAGCCGATGATAACCGCACGCACCGGCCTGCTGCTGGATCCGTACTTTTCCGCCAGCAAGCTGGGCTGGATTCTCGACCATGTTGATGGTGCCCGCGACCGCGCCTCCAAGGGCGAGCTGTTGTTTGGCACGGTGGATTGCTTTCTGATCTGGAAACTAACCGGCGGGGCTGTCCATGCCACCGACGCCACCAATGCGGCACGCACCATGCTGTATGACATTCACAAAGGTCGGTGGAGCCAAACCATTTGTGGCCTGCTAAACATCCCCATGGAAATGCTGCCCGAGGTCAAAGATTGCGCCGCGGATTTCGGCCAGACGCAAACTGACATCCTTGGCAGCCCTGTCCCGATCTACGGCGTTGCGGGCGACCAGCAAGCGGCCACCATCGGGCAAGCCTGCTTTGAACCGGGGATGTTGAAATCGACCTATGGCACGGGGTGTTTTGCGCTGCTCAATACAGGCGACACACCGGTTCAATCGAACAACCGCTTGCTGACGACCATTGCCTATCAGCTCGATGGCAAGCCCACTTACGCGCTTGAAGGGTCAATTTTTGTGGCCGGTGCGGTTGTGCAATGGCTGCGGGACGGTTTGAAAATAATCTCTGACGCCGCGCAAACGCAAACATTGGCCGAACAGGCCGATCCCCACCAGAACGTCATCCTTGTGCCTGCCTTTGTCGGCCTTGGCGCACCCTATTGGAACCCGGATTGCCGGGGTGCCACATTCGGATTGACGCGCGGGACTGGCCCTGCCGAAATGGCGAAAGCCGCGCTTGAAAGCGTCGGGTATCAGACCCGCGACCTGCTCGAGGCGATGTCGGCGGATTGGAAGGCGACCGGCGTGCAGCCGACCTTGCGCGTGGATGGTGGTATGGCGGCCAATGACTGGGCGATGCAGTTTCTATCCGATATCATTGCTGCCCCAGTAGACCGTCCAGTTAACCATGAAACCACCGCTTTGGGTGTCGCATGGCTGGCAGGTATGCGGGCGGGTATCTATCCGGATCAAAAAGGGTTCGCCAGCGCATGGGAGCGCGAGACGCAGTTTTCGCCCCACATGGATGAGGAACAGCGCGATCAAAAGTACAGCGCGTGGAAAAGAGCAGTGCAAGCAACCCTCAGCGTCTGACTAAGCCCCCATGGTACAAGGACCTGACCGATGTTTTCATTCTTTAGCCCCCAAGCGATTCATTTCGGCCGAGGTCAAAGCGCGCAAACGCCCGCTTTGGCGAAAGCATTTGGGGCTAACGTCTTGCTGGTGCACGGCGCGACTGCGCGGCGGGCGATTTGGTTGATCGACGGATGCACGCAGGCTGGTCTGACGGTCCGAACCCTAGCATGCAAGAATGAACCCAGCCTGCCCGATATTGAACGGGCGTTGGCCGACCTAAAAGGATTCGACCCTGACGTGGTCATCGCCTTGGGGGGCGGCGCGGTCATTGATTTTGGCAAAGCACTGGCCGCACTCATTCCCTGCACGACCCCGCCGCAAGATTATCTTGAGGTTGTGGGTAAGGGCCGCCCCTTGGACCACGCGCCGCTGCCTTTGATCGCCCTGCCAACCACGGCAGGGACCGGCGCAGAGGTGACAAAGAATGCGGTAATCACGGTTCCGGAACACGGCATAAAGGTCAGCTTGCGCGATCCACGGATGATCCCCGATATCGCCATCGTCGATGCCGGTCTGATGCAGGGTGCCCCCCGCCGCGTCGCGCTGGCTGCGGGGCTCGACGCTATTACCCAAGTGATCGAACCATATCTTTCGATCAAGGCAAACCCCATGACAGATGCCCTTTGCCTTTCTGCAATTCCCACCGGCCTTGCCGCGATCAGGCAACTGGTTGAAAATGATGCGCCTGCTGCGTGGGATGACATGGCGCGGGTCAGCACTTGGGGCGGGTTGGCATTGGCAAACTCCGGTCTGGGGGCTGTGCACGGTTTTGCCGGTGTGATCGGTGGCAGAACAAGTGCGCCCCACGGCGAGATTTGCGGCGCGCTTTTGCCAGCGGTCATAGCCTCGCATTTGCGCAAGGCCGAAGCCGGAACAAAAATTCATAACCGTCTGATTTGGGTATTGGAGCAGATCGAAAACCAGTTTGGTGATGGCACCAAAGGGACAGGGCTAGCGCAGTTGAAAGCGTGGTCGCGCAAGATGGGCCTGCGGGGTCTGGCCGAAACGGGCGTTGCTAAAACCGACCTAGGTGAGATCGCCCGCGCCTCATCCGGTGCGTCATCGATGAAGGGCAATCCCTTTGCCCTAGCACACCCAGAACTGGTCGAGATTTTAACAGAGGCCCTTTAGGGCATTCCGTGATATATACTGCGCGCAACGGTCGAAAAACGCCGGCACACGTTTGCTCCAAGCGCGGTAGCTGTCGGCTTTCAAGCTCTCCCGCATCAGCGCCTTTACTTGATGGTCGCCTAAGCCGTATTGGCCTTTGGTGTCGGCAAAGCTGACATGGTCAGACAGCGCCATCTGCACGATGTCATCAATATGTGCGGGAGAAAGGGTTTTTGAATCCATAGAACGTCAGACAGCGGCGGACGGGATCAAGGCAAGTCATGATCGCCGAACGACTGATATTCTCAGCTTGAAAACAGATCCTTGAACTGATCCCGCAGCGCTTTCTTTTGCACTTTACCCATCGTGTTCCGGGGCAGTTCGGGCATCAAGATCATTCTTTGTGGATGTTTGAACCGCGCCAACGAAGTCGCGATGTTTACCTTGATCGCATCCAGATCAGGCTGGCCATCCGCCGACGGAACCAAGATCGCCACGACCGTTTCACCGAAATCGGGGTGCGGCACGCCGATCACAGCGGATTCCAGCACGTTGTCCTCTTCGTCCAATAGCAGCTCGATCTCTTTAGGATAGATATTATAGCCACCCGAAATGATTAGATCCTTGTTGCGTCCGACAATGCTAACGTACCCATCTTTGTCTATCTGGCCGAGGTCGCCGGTGATAAAAAACCCATCTTCGCGCAGTTCTTCGGCCGTCTTTTCCGGCATCTGCCAATAGCCCTTAAAGACGTTGGGCCCCCTGACTTCGATCTCGCCGATCTCGCCTTGGGGCAGGGTTTTGCCGGTCTTGCTGTCCGTGATCTTTAGCTCGACCCCCGAGAGCGGAAAGCCGACAGTCCCCGCACGGCGTTCCCCCGAATACGGGTTCGAAGTATTCATATTTGTCTCGGTCATGCCATAGCGCTCAAGGATGCGCAGGCCGGTCAATTTTTCAAACTGAACATGGGTTTCCGCCAACAGCGGGGCGCTGCCCGATACAAATAACCGCATGTGCGCAACCAGATCCTTGGTGAATCGCTTGTCCGCCAACAACCGAGTATAAAAGGTGGGCACGCCCATAAGGGACGTTGATTTAGGCAGATGTTCAATGATCTGGTCAACGTTAAACGCCGGCA
>CBDTUA010000031.1:0-38024 GCA_965363735.1 uncultured Sulfitobacter sp.
GACCAGCGCGATTTTGAATTTGCGACGAAATACGGCCTGCCGATCACGTCGACCTTCCTGCCCGACGAGGACTCCGATCCGAAAGTCACCGAAGCCTACGTTCCGGCCAAGTCCGAACGGGTTTATTACAACGGCGGCTTTGCAGGTGAGAAATGGCAGACCGGAGAAGAAGCAATTGCCACAGCGATTGAGGCCTGCGAGGCACAAGGTGTCGGTCAGGGTGTAACCAAATATCGCCTGCGCGATTGGGGTCTGTCCCGTCAACGCTATTGGGGCTGCCCGATTCCCGTGGTGCATTGCGACGATTGCGGCGTGGTACCCGAAAAGAAAGAGAACCTGCCCATCGAACTGCCCTATGATGTCAGCTTTGATGTGCCGGGCAATCCCTTGGACCACCACCCGACGTGGCGCGACTGCGCCTGCCCGTCCTGCGGTGCGCCCGCAAAGCGTGAAACCGACACAATGGATACGTTCGTTGATTCGTCGTGGTATTTCGCCCGCTTTACTTCACCGCATGCCGATACGCCGACTGTCATGGAAGACGCAGAATATTGGATGAACGTCGATCAGTATATCGGTGGCATCGAGCACGCGATCCTTCACCTTCTGTATTCGCGGTTCTTTGCCCGCGCGATGCAAATTACCGGCCATCTGCCAGAAAAAGCCATCGAACCTTTCGACGCCTTGTTCACCCAAGGCATGGTGACCCACGAGATCTACCAGACCAAAGGCGAAAATGACCGTCCAGTCTATCACCTGCCCGAGGACGTCGTTGACGGTAAACTCGCTGATGGTACGCCAGTCGAGATCATCCCGTCAGCGAAAATGTCAAAGTCGAAAAAGAACGTCGTCGATCCGCTGGGGATCATTGCAAGCTATGGCGCAGATACGGCGCGCTGGTTTGTGTTGTCCGATTCGCCCCCCGAACGGGATGTGGAATGGACAGCTTCGGGGGCCGAAGCCGCGTATAAACACCTTGGCCGTGTTTGGACTATCTCGAACCGGATTACAGAAATGGCGCAAGATGCCAGTGGTGAAGGTGACGACGACCTGCTGCGCGCCATGCACAAAACCATTCATGATGTGACGATGGGCGTCGAATCCTTTGGCTTTAACGCAGCCATTGCCAAGCTGTATGCCTTTACCGCGACACTGCACAAAACCAAAGCCGGACATGCTGCACAGCGCGAGGCCATCATGACCCTTGCACAGCTTATGGCCCCGATGACCCCGCACCTTTCCGAAGAAATCTGGACGGCACAAGGCGGTACCGGCCTTATCACCACAGCGCCTTGGCCCAAGGCGTCAGAGGCAATGCTGGTCGATGACACAGTTACGCTGCCGATCCAGATCAACGGCAAACGGCGCGCCGAAATTCAGGTGCCCGCCGATATGTCGAAAGAAGAGGTTGAAAAGATCGCGCTCAGCCACGAAGCTGTCATTCGCACCCTTGATGGTGCCACGCCCAAAAAGGTGATCGTAGTGCCCGGACGGATCGTCAATGTTGTTGCCTAACCGCCGCCTCTTGCTGGCATTGCCCTTGCTGGCGCTAGCCGCTTGCGGGTTTCAACCCGTCTATGGCCCCGGCGGCACGGGCACGGCGCTAAGAAACAGTGTTGCGGTGGATGCGCCCGGCGACGTGTTCAGCTATACGCTGGTCCGCGAGATTGAGACGCGGTTGGGCCGTCCAACGGCCGCCAAATATGCATTGGCACTGACCGTGGCCACCAACCAGGAAGGCCTTGCGATTGACACGGCAGACAACACCACGCGGTATAATCTGATTGGCAAAGCCGACTTTGCACTGCGTGACATTGGTACGGGCCAAATCGTTTCATCCGGCAACGTCGAAAACTTTACTGGCTATTCAGCAACCGGATCGACCGTTGCGACCCTTGCCGCTGAACGCGCTGCCCAAGTGCGCCTAATGACAATGCTGGCAGACCAGATTGTAACGCGCCTTTATGCGGCTGATCTGACCCAATGAAACTGCCGCCGCGCGACGCAACTGCCTATTTCAAAAAGCCCGACCCGAATAAGACAGGGCTGCTGATCTATGGAAGCGATGCGATGCGCGTCGCCCTGAAGCGGCAGGAATTTCTAAAGGCGCTACTGGGTGCCAACGCCGAAGAAGAGATGCGCCTGACCCGAATTCAGGCCGCTGACCTGCGCCGCGATCCGCCGATGCTGCTGGATGCGTTAAAAGCAGTTGGTTTCTTTCCCGGTCCCCGCGCTGCCTTTGTTGAAGATGCCAACGATAATATCGCCAAGATACTGATCGATGCGCTTGACGATTGGCAGCCGGGCGATGCGCAGATTGTGGTGACCGCCGGCGATCTCAAGAAAACGTCAAAGGTGCTCAAGGCATTCGAGGCCCATAAAACTGCCTTTGCTACGCCAATTTATGACAACCCACCCGATCGGGCCGAGATTGAGCGCATATTGTCCGAGGCACGGCTAAGCCCCGAACCGGATGCCATGGGATCGCTCAGCGAACTTGCCCGCGTGCTGGACCCGGGCGATTTTCGTCAGATGATCGAAAAGATCAATCTGTACAAGATCGGAGATAACGGCCCCCTGACCGCTGAAGACGTCGGCAATTGCGCGCCCACCTCTACCGAGGCAGAGGTGGATGATATTTTGCATGTCGTGGCCGAAGCCCGCGCAGGGGATATCGGGCCGGTGATGGCCAAGCTTCAAGCGCAAGGGGTGAATGCCGTAACCCTGACGATCATGGCGACCCGCCACTTTCGCACGCTTTACCGCATCGCCAGCAACCCCGGCGGCCAAATTTGGGGTGTGCGCGACCGTGACCGCGCGATGCGGCAGGCCAAAAGCTGGGGCGCAGCCAAGCTGGAAACCGCGTTGACCGTGTTAACAGATACCGACCTGACGCTGCGCTCTGCCGGGCAGCATGCGCCTACGATGGCTTTGGTCGAACGGGCATTCATCCGGCTGGCAATGTTGGGCGCGCAGCGCTAACCTTGGTTGAAATCTCAAGGAAAAGCAAAATGTACAAAGTCATCGGAGCCACAAAATCACGCGCAATGCGCGTCATGTGGATGCTGGAAGAACTTGGCCAACCATACGAGCACGTTGCCTGTGGGCCCGGGTCAGACGAGGCAAAGAAATACAATCCGTCAGGGAAAATACCAGCGCTGGTAGATGGCGATGAGGTTTTGACAGATTCCGTGGCGATCATGCAGTATCTGGCCGACAAGCATGGCAAGCTAACAGCCCCCGCGGGTACCCCAGCCCGCGCACGGCAGGATGCCGTAACTTTTTGGTTGATCGACGAGATGGACGCGATCCTGTGGGCCGCCGCCAAGCACAGCTTTGTCTTTCCCGAAGAGCAGCGCGTTCCCGAGATCAAACCAAGCCTGAAAGCGGAATTTGCCCGTTCAGCCAAGATCTTGTCAGAGCGGCTTGAAGGGCCATTTTTGATGGGGGACGAGGTAACCGTGCCTGATCTGCTGGCCACGCATTGCATCAATTGGTCCATCGGCGCAGGTTTCGACCGCGTGGATGACAAACTGGGCGCTTGGGCGAAATCCATGCGCGATCGCCCTGCATTCAAGGCGGCGGCAACAAAAGAAAGCTAGGCTTTTTGCGCCCAAGCGGCGGCATGTTGCCCCGCCCAACGGCCTGTCGCAAGGCAGGCCGAAATCAAATAGCCGCCTGTCGGGGCCTCCCAATCCAGCATTTCTCCTGCAACGAAAACGCCGGGACGATTGCGCAGCATTAGCGTCTCATCCACTGCGTCAAACTTCACCCCCCCTGCTGTCGAAATTGCCTGATCCATCGGACGTAAACCCGCATGTTTAATCGGGAGCGCCTTAAGGAGTTTTGCCAGCGCCTTATTGTCGTTTGGCAAGGGCCGCGCCATTTCCTGCAGGACAGCAATCTTTACCGGATCAAGCTTGAGCGCCTTGCGCATGAAATTTGCCATGCTCATCTTGCCGCGCGGTTGATCCAGTTTTTTGGCCAAAGCGTCGACCGTTTGATCGGGCAGCAGGTCCAGCATCAGCGGATGTCCTTCGCGCACGCCGCGCGAAACGGTGTAGATTCCACCGCCCTCGAACCCTTGGCGCGAAATCAGCGCCTCGCCTCGTGAACGGTAGGGCCCAGACTTCAGCGCGATGCCTTTGAGCGCCGTGCCGAAATGCGCTTCCATATGCGATGTCCAGTCCATTGCGATGCCAGCATTTGCAGGCGCAAATGGGGTAAAGGGTGTATCAGCGGCAAGTACCTTGGCCCATTCACCGGTCGACCCAAGCCGTGCCCAGCTGGCACCACCCATCGCCAACACCGTGACATCGGGCTGCAAAACCTGCGTCCCATCCGGCGTCTCGAACACCAGCTTGGTGTCGTCCCAACCCGTCCACCGCCAACGCGTATTGACCTGAACGCCCGCCTCGGACAGCCGCACCAGCCAAGCCCGCAATAACGGGGATGCCTTCATCACGGCTGGGAACACCCGTCCAGTTGAGCCGGTGAATACCTCTTGCCCCAGTCCATTGGCCCACTCCTGCACTGCATCGCCATCGAACGCAGAAATGATCGGCGCAAGCGGTCCTTTGGCATCTGTAAACGCATTTAAAAAGACCTCGGCGGGTTCAACCTTGGTCAGGTTCAGCCCTGACTTGCCCGCCATCAGAAACTTGCGCCCGACCGATGGCTTGTGGTCGCAGACAGTTACAGACATGCCTGCGTTCGACAACATTTCTGCAGCCATCAGCCCCGCAGGACCCGCGCCAATCACGACAGCATGCTTATGTGTCTGTGTTTTAGTGGTCATGGGGACGCCTTTGCAGAAAATATTGGATTAAGGACCTGCCTTAACTTGACTGTAAGCCAATTGCACGACGATGTTGGCGTTACGACATAGGTAGGAGCACCAAAATGCGGCTTTTCATCATATTAACCACTCTGACAACGCTAAGCGCATGCGGCGTGCCATTCGTGCCGTTTATCTAAGGACGCTTGCCCGGACGCGCCCGATTTCCCTGACTATGGTGTGCACATTGCTTTGATTCCGGCCGCAACCTGTTCCGGTGCTGCGACGGTATCGGCTGCTATTTCTTGCGCCGTTGCCAATAGTGCTTCCGGTTCGACAATCCGGTCGATCAGGCCAAACATCAAGGCATCTTCTGCGGTTATCTTTTGACCGCCCATTAGAATCAACTTGGTCCGCGCAGGCCCTATCAGCGCTGCCATGCGTGCAGGATCGCTGGGCTGCGGCAAAAACCCAAGCTTCATCACCGGATAGAAAAACTTGGCAGTAGGAACGGCGACGCGCAGATCGCTGGCCAGCGCCATGCCCATCGCACCGCCCGCAAGCGTTCCGTTCATCGCGCAGATGCTAAGCCCCGGCAGGGCAGCAATGGCCCCCGACAGCCGTTCCCAAATATCCGACGTCGCAAGGCCTGCACGGGCTTCTTCCAAATCGGCACCGGCGCTGAAAACCTTGCCTTGGCCGGTCAGGATCACAGCGCGCGCCGCTTGCGCATCCTCCATGAATTCGGCCAACGACACGAGCATGTCATGGGTAAGAGAATTGGCCTTTTCCGGCCGGTTCAGGGTGGCTGTCCAAATGTCGCCTTCGCGGGAAAAATCGATCATATCAGGCCAATCTCTTTGCGGATGCTTTCGTCACGCAGCGATATTTCCTCGCCGCAAAACCGGTCTGCGGCAGCACTGCACATCCAAAGCAGCGCACGGGCGGGCCAATCGGCTGGAATGTGGTCTTCCCATGCCAGTTCGCTGACAGGATTTATGCCGCTCGCCTTGATCTCGCGTTGCATTTGGGTGGCAACGGTACCGGGTGACAACCCGATGGCGCGAATGCCGTTGGCTGCTTCCTCAAGATGGACGGACCTGCCGATCATATTCACCGCGGCCTTGGACGCACAATAAGCGCTCCATGCCTCAATCGCGTGATGCGCAGCACCGGAGCTGACAGTCAGGATCGTGCCACCACCTGCATGTTTCATTACAGGCAAAGCAGCACGCATGCCATTATAAACGCCCTTAAGGTTGATATCGATGGCGTGCCCCCACGCGTCTGGATCAGAGTTGGCCAGATGCGATATGGGGTCGATTACGCCAGCGTTGTTGATCAATACGTCCAGACTGCCGAATGCCTGCATGGTGGTTTCAACGGCAGAAAACATCTCTCCAAAGCGGGCAACGTTGCAGGGGATTGCGATGGCTTTTTGACCGATCTCGCCTGCCAGATTGGCAATAGCGTCCTGAGAGCGGGCAAGCAGCACAACATTCGCCCCCGCTTTTGCGAAACTGCGCGCAGCTTCTGCACCGATGCCGCGGCTTGCGCCTGTGATCATCACGGTCTTGCCAGTCATTTCCATGTCGTGGGCCCCATCTTTCACCATAAAAAGGCTTGTAGATTTGCCAAGCCGTTTGTTTAGTCGATACTTAGCATCTACATAAGCCTATGCCAGACAAAAGCCCAATTTGGGCCAAAATGCGCGTTGCCTTGTAAGAAGATCGATACCAATTATCTTTAAGGCCTGGATGACATTCGCGCCATCTGCGTAAGACAAAGGAATTCTAGATGACCCGCTTTCACACTGTTCTTGGCTGTTCGGCCTTAGCCCTTTTGTCGACTACGCATATCGCATCCGCAGATATTACACCAAATGAGGTCTGGCAGGACTGGCGCGACTACATGCAAGGCATGGGGTACAGCCTGACAGCCAAGGAAAGCACATCCGGCGACATCCTAACTGTCAGTGACGTGAAATTCGATCTGGCCACAGACCCCGATCAGGGTCAAATGTTTGTAACACTTGAAAGCATCGGCTTTGCGCAGAACGACGACGGCAGCGTAGCCGTACTGTTGCCCGCTGTTATGCCGGTTTCGCTCAGCATCACCCCTGCGGCGGCGGATGCGGAACCCGTCAATATGACGATGATCCTGAATCAGTCCGCTCAGGACATGATTGTGAGTGGATCGCCAACCAACATGACCAGCAGCTATTCCGCCGGAACGGTCGGGCTGACATTGGATCAATTGACAGTGGGAAACGAAACGCTTGACCCCCAGAACGCCAAAATGGCCATCGTGTTGAAAGACGTTCAAAGCAGGACGGATAGCAAACTGGGTGCGATGCGTGACTACGATCAGACTGCAACGGTAGGTTCAGTTTCCTACGACATGAGTTTCAAGGAACCTGATGAGCCGGCAATCGCCACGGTCAAAGGGACCTCATCCGACATTACGTTCATAGCCAATGGCATTTTGCCCCTCGCCTTGGCGCAGGTGGGCGATATGGCGGGGCTGTTGCGTGCGGGCATGGATGTTACAGGTAAAACTACAGCGGGTAATAGCACTTTTACGGTAAATATCGAGGATCCCAATAGCGGAAACCTGGCGGTCGCGATGGCCGCCGAGAGTGGCACACTGACCATGGAAACCAGCGCCGACGGCATTAGTTATGCTGGGACGCGCCAAGGCACGACGGTATCAGTTCAGCCACCGCAGTTTCCTTTCCTATTGTCCTTTGCCATGGACAATGCCGCCTTTAACCTAAGCGCACCTGTGATGAAATCCGAAGCGCCGCAGAACTTTGCCCTTGGGTTGAACCTGTCTGATTTCACCATGTCTGACATGGTTTGGGGGATGCTTAACCCTCAGGGGACTTTGCCGCGCGATCCAGCCTCGGTTGCACTTGATATGACCGGAACCGCAACAATGCTGACTGACTACCTTGATATACAAGACGTTGATCAGATGGCAGACGCACGGCAAGTTCCGGCCAAACCTGAAAGCATCAAACTGAATTCGTTGATTGTTGATGCCCTTGGGGCGCGGCTGACCGGGTTTGGGGCTGCAACGTTTGAAAATACGGACCCCGATGCGGACAATGCTGATCTGAAACCCAACGGGGCGCTTGATCTGAAACTGGTCGGGGGGAATACCCTTTTGAATACGCTGGTGGATTCTGGGTTGCTGCCCGCACAAACAGCGATGGGTGCACGGATGGTGATGGCGATGTTTGCAGTCCCCGGCGATGGCGAAGATACGCTTGAGACCAAAATCGAATTCACGCGTTCCGGCGCAATTTTGGCGAATGGCCAGCGGATCAAATAGACCGCCAGCCGGATGCCGCGCACCCCCGTCCCTTGCGGACAGACAGCGGGGTCGCTAGCTAACCTTTGAAACCTCTAGGAGCCTCCCATGCCGCAATCCATTGATGCGCTGACCAAAGCACTGTTGCTTGCCGCCAAGAATGCCGGTGCAGACAGCGCTGATGCTATGGCCGTGCGCGGCACATCGGTCAGTGTAGACGTCCGTGGCGGTGCCTTGGAGCAAGCGGAACGGTCCGAGGGTGTTGATATCGGCCTGCGTGTGTTTGTGGGCAAGCGGTCGGCTAATGTGTCAGCGTCCGACACTTCCATCCGCACAATCGAGGAAATGGCAAACCGCGCCGTCGCAATGGCCAAGGAAGCCCCCGAAGACCCATATTCCGGCCTCGCGAACCCCGATCAACTGGCAACCAGCTGGGATATTGAAGCGCTCGAACTGGCTGACCCTACGCCAGAGCCGTCGCCACAGACCTTGCAAGATGATGCCGCACGGGCCGAGGCCGCAGGACTGGCCGTCAAGGGTATTTCACAGGTGCAATCCGCCAGTGCGGCCTACGGTGAACAACAAGTTTATCTGGCCGCCAGCAACGGGTTTGAGGGTCGGTATACACGCACGGATCGGGGTTTGTCCTGCGTTACCATCGCAGGCAGTGGCACAGCAATGGAACGGGACTATGACGGGGACAGCCGCATTTTTCAGGCCGATCTGCGGAGCCCAGAAGACATTGGCACCTCGGCGGCAGAACGCACGTTATTGCGGATGGATGCCCGCAAACCACCAACGGGTGCGTATCCTGTTTTGTTCGATGAGCGTATTTCATCCACGCTGATCGGGCACCTGCTGGCGGCCATGAACGGATCCGCAATTGCGCGTGGTGCCTCGTGGCTGCGCGACGCGATGGGCGAACAGGTATTGCCCGACGGTCTGTCGATAGTCGAGGACCCACACCGCCCCCGTACATCTGGATCACGGCCCTTTGACGGCGAAGGTCTGCCCACGAACCGACGCGTGATTGTTGAAAACGGGACATTGAAAGGCTGGACCCTGGATTTGGCAACGGCCCGGAAACTGGGGATGGCCCCAACCGGAAACGCTGCGCGCGGCACCGGATCAAACCCCGGCCCTGCAATCTGGAATATTTCCTTAACCCAAGGTGACGCAACACGTGATGACCTCATCAAAGACATGGGAACGGGGTTGCTTGTAACCTCTATGATCGGCTCTACGATCAACCCAAACACGGGCGATTATTCGCGTGGTGCCTCTGGTCTTTGGGTTGAAAATGGCGAAATCACCCATGCGATAAATGAATGTACGATAGCAGGCAATTTACGCGATATGCTGCGCAGCATTGTCCCTGCAAACGACGCACGCACGCATCTTAGCCGCGTTGTGCCATCCTTGCTTGTTCCGGGAATGACACTTGCCGGTGCGTGATCTTGACCTTTTGATCGACTGCGCCCGCAAGGCTGGCCAGATTGCCACATCGTTCACAGGGCAGACGGCGAAACGCTGGGACAAGCCTGGCGATGCTGGCCCTGTGACTGAAGCTGATCTGGCTGTAAATGCAATGCTGCACGAAACATTGACAACAGCCCGCCCCGATTACGGGTGGTTGTCCGAGGAAAGCGAAGATACCGAAAGGCGGCTGGATCAATCCCACGTCTTTATTATCGACCCGATTGATGGCACCCGAAGCTTTATCGAAGGGTCTGATACGTGGTCCCATTCGCTGGCCATTTCCCAAGGAGGCAAAATAACCGCTGCCGTTGTTTTCCTGCCAATGCTCGATCGGCTCTATGCGGCCTCGCTGGGCGGTGGTGCAACGTTGAATGATCAGATAATCAACGCCTCAACCACCCAAGGTCTGAGCAACGCAACGGTTCTGGCAACCAAGCCTGTCATGGCCAAACAACACTGGATTGCGGGCGACCCTGGCTTCAAACGTGCCCATCGTCCATCGCTGGCTTATCGGCTGGGGCTGGTAGGGCAAGGGCGGTTCGATGGCATGGTAACCCTGCGGAAGAGTTGGGAGTGGGACATTGCCGCTGGTGCCTTGATCGTGACCGAAGCTGGCGGGTATTGTACCGATAAAACCGGGGCCTCTTTACGATTTAACAACCCTGATCCGCGACTAAATGGCGTACTTGCGGCAGGCACATCGATCCATGCGGATTTGCTTAGCAGCCTTGCCCATACGTGACCCATTGCCTTAGATACTGGCATCGGCATTCATCCGAGAACAAAGGACTGCACCATGACCCAACGCCTACACCTTGTCTTTGGCGGCGAACTGGTTTCGCCAACGGGAACAGCGTTCAAAAATGTAGATGACATTCACGTGGTCGGTATTTTCCCGAATTATGCCAGCGCCTATGACGCTTGGAAAAACGAGGCACAGCGCACGGTAGATAACGCGCACATGCGGTACTTTATTGCGCATTTGCACCGCCTGCGGGACGAAGAGGCCGCTGCTTCCTCGACCGAAGAACTGGGCTAATCGCTAATGGTGCCGACCTTTACGCTGGCCGCGTATCGCGCCTATGCAGGGCGCGGTTCCGCGCCGGCGTTCACGCCTGCTGCAGACCGCCCCGACGGTGAGCTGGTTTGGTGCCATGCGCCGGAACCGGGAAGCTTGCTTGCCATCCAAGATCTCGCAGCACGGCTGTGCCGCAGCAGGTCGGGGCTACGCGTCCTGATCACACTCCCGAAAAGCAGTATTGGCGGTGGACGTCCGCCATCTTCCCATGCTGACGTAATCATCGATGATCTTCCCGATGACCACCCGACATCCGTAGCGGCGTTTCTGAATCACTGGAAGCCCAACGCCTGCGTTTGGGCATGGGGCAGACTGCGTCCGAACCTTATTCTGGCGGCAGCGAAGCGTAAATGCCCGTTGTTTCTGATCGACGCCGATAGCGGTGGTTTTGACGGACGTCGCGACCGCTGGATGCGTGATTTGACGTTTGAGTTGGTTTCACATTTTTCGGCCATTCTGGCCCGGTCCGATGCTGGTTTTCAGCGATTGATTCGCCTTGGCATCTCGCGGGACAAAGTCGAAATGACACCCGCGCTTCAGGCCGGTGGACAGGCGTTGCCCTGTATCGATTCCGACATGGCCGATCTGTCCGCTGCCTTGGTCGGCCGGCCGGTCTGGTTTGCTAATCAGATCATGAAAGACGAGCTTTTGACCGTGTTAAGAGCACATCGTCAGGCACTACGTTTATCTCACCGGCTGCTCTTGGTCGTGATGCCAGCCGATCCAAATCAGGCAGCAAATTTTGCCGCAATTATGGCCCAGGAAGATTTCCGCGTTCTACGATGGGGGGATGAGGGATATCCTGACAGTTCGACACAGATCATGCTGGCCGATGACCCCTCTGAAATAGGGCTTTTCTATCGCCTTGCGCCAGTCTCATTTCTGGGTAGTTCCCTGACCAGCGGACCGGGCGGATGTGACCCGTTCGAGGCGGCCGCCCTTGGATCTGCAGTGCTATATGGGCCAAAGGTGCGGCGATTTCTGCCATCCTACACGCGCCTCGCGTCAGAAGGGGCCGCGCGGATCGTCAATGACGCAACGGCTCTGGGAACCGCGGTCAGCCGTTTAATCGCGCCGGACCAAGCTGCCGTAATGGCGCACGCCGGGTGGGACGTGATTAGCCGCGGTGCTGCCTTGACGGACAAGGTGATAGATTTGGTCCAAGACACACTTGACCAGCAAGAGGCCGAAAGATGAAACGCCCCCCATCCTTTTGGTTTTTGCCCAAACCGGATTGGCGTGCGCGTTTGCTGCAGCCCCTAGGGGCTTTGTACGCAAGAGCCACCGCGCGGCGGTTGGCTCATGGATCACCCATGGAATTGGATATTCCGGTGGTGTGTGTCGGTAATATAAACGCCGGCGGCACGGGTAAAACGCCGACAGTTATGGCCGTGGTCGAACATCTACGTAACATTTACCACACGCCACATGTTGTATCGCGCGGATATGGTGGCACCGAAAAAGGGCCGCTTTTGGTTGACCCGTCGCGTCACTCGGCAGCGCAAGTCGGGGATGAACCGCTTTTGCTGGCCGCCTTTGCCGACGTTTGGGTCGCCCGGGACCGTGCTGCCGGCGCACGCGCCGCAGCGGCGGCCGGGGCAAGTGTGGTTGTACTGGATGACGGCTTTCAAAACCCGGCGTTAAAGCAGGATCTAAGCATTGTAGTGGTGGATGCCGCCAAGGGTTTCGGGAATGGTCTTTGCCTGCCAGCCGGCCCCCTACGCGAACCGGTACAAGACGGGTTGGCGCGGGCCGACCTGCTGTTGTCGATTGGCACGCCAGAAGATCAGGCTGCATTCGCACACACCCCGCTGCCTGATGGCTTGCCCCATGTACGAGCACAATTGGTACCCTTGCAGACCGGCATGGAGTGGTCGGATACACGCGCCTTGGCATTTGCAGGAATTGGCCATCCGGAAAAGTTTTTCGCGACCTTACGTGCCCTCGGGGCCCAAATTGTCCACGCTGAAGCGCTGGACGATCACCAGCCGCTCACGCGTGCGCTGATGAGCCGGCTTGAGGCAGACGCATTTGCCAAAGGCGCACAATTGGTGACCACGGAAAAGGACGCTGTCCGGCTTCCCGCTGCGTTCAGGATGAAGGTGATCACGCTGCCTGTGCGATTGAAAATGGCAGATGACAATGCGCTTGTCCTTGCTTTGAACAAGCTCCCTAAACCCGCCTAAAGCGCCCCGTGTCTTTCAAAAATACCTAACCGTGTTCTGCAGCGAGAACGGTATCGTCTGTCAGTTGACGTCGTCTTCGCCAAGCTTGGGTGACGCCCGATGCAGCGCCAGCTCGGCCCCAGAAAATACGAATGGCGACCGGATACCCGGCACGCCATCCAGTTCAATTTTCATCCCACGCGCGATCACCTGAGGATCATTGAACATGTCCTCCATGTTATTGATCGGACCGGCAGGCACGCCTTTTTCCTCGCACGCAGCCAACAAATCGTCCCGTGTGCGTTGGCGCGTTGCATCATTCAGACGGCGGATCATTTCGGGCCTGTTCGCCACTCGGTTTGCGTTCTTTGCATAGTCCGCAGCTTCGGCCATATCGTCCAACCCCAGCATCCGACACAGACGTTGGAATTGGCCGTCATTCCCAGTGGCAATGATCAAATGCCCATCCGAGGATTCGAACACTTCGTAGGGGGTCAAATTTGGGTGTGCGTTGCCCATGCGATGCGGGGGTTTGCCCGTAGTAAGATAGTTCATCGCCTGGTTGCCCGTCACAGCCACAGCACAGTCAAGCAAGGACATGTCGATATGCTGCCCGACGCCCGATTGGCTGCGCTGATGAACCGCTGCCAGGATCGCTGTTGTTGCATAGATTCCGGTGAAAATATCTGTGATCGCCATACCATGCTTCTGCGGTTGGCCGTCTGCTTCGCCAGTGATCGACATCAGGCCAGACATTCCTTGGATGATAAAGTCGTACCCAGCGCGATGCGCATAAGGGCCGTCTTGGCCGAATCCCGTGATCGAACAATAGATCAGCTTGGGGAATTGTTCGGATAGGCTGGCATAGTCCATGCCGTATTTCGCAAGACCACCGGTCTTGAAATTCTCGATCAGGATATCCGCATCCGCCAGCAGTTCTTTCATCTTGGCCTGACCTTCGTCGGTGGTCAGATCAACGACAACCGACGCTTTGCCCCGGTTGGTCGAATGGAAATAGGATGCTGATTTGTCCTCATCCCGTTCGATGAATGGTGGCCCCCACTGGCGCGTGTCGTCACCAGCGGCGCTTTCCACCTTGATGACTTCACACCCAAGATCAGACAACGTCTGACCGGCCCAAGGACCTGCCAGAATGCGTGCCAGCTCAATTACCTTGAGCCCTGCCAGTGGGGCTGCCATTATTCAGCCAAGGCCGCGTCGATGATTTCTTTCATCTCGGCGTAAGGCATGTTCGAGTATTTCTTACCGTTGATGATAAAGCTTGGCGTGCTGGAAATATCATCGGCTTTCTGGTTCTCTTCCCACCAAGCCACAAGCGTCTTTGCTTTTTCGCCGTCCTGAAGACAAGCCTCGAGCGCGTCATTATCGATTCCCGCAAGGCGGCCGATCTTGCGAAGCTCTTCGACGATGGCAGCGGGTTCACCCGCGCGAACCCATTCGGATTGACCTTTATAGATCAAATCAGAAATACCGAAGAATTTGTTTTCACCATCACAGCGCGCAACCAAGGATGCCCATAGGCCATACCGATCAAAATAAACTTCGCGGTAGGTAAAGCCGATTTTGTCGGTATCGATATAGTCGGCCTTTAGCTGCTTGAACGCGCCCTGATCGAAGGCTGCGCAATGCGGGCATGTGAACGACGCATACTCGACGATCTGCACGGCAGCCTCTGCATTGCCCAAGCTCATGTCCTGAATTGCCGAGGTATCGACTTCGGCGGTTTCGGTTGACTGTGCATTTGCAGCGCCAGCAATCGGATTAAGCTGGGTGCTGTTCACCGCGTCCGTGCCGCTAAGTACGTACCAGCCGCCAGCGGCGACCACGGCCACAGCCGCAAGAATTGGAAAAGTGCGTTTCATCTGATTTCCTTTGTCAGCGTTTTGTCTTGTTCAATATGTTCTCGCCCAGACGTGCAAGGGCATCACGCAGGCTTTCGTCACCCATTGCGCCGACTGTTTCGGTTGCGCGTTGTCGGATCACAGGGTCAGCCGCATTGTCTACCCGCGTCTTTGGCTTTGCGTCGAACGCAACTTGCCCTTCGGCAAATCCTGTCGCCGCAGTTTGAGTCACCCGCACCCGCGCGATGGCGTTATAGCCGTAGACGGCATTCACCTTGGCACGCAGTTGTTCTTTTTGCATCTCCAGTATCGGCGCGTTCGAGCCGTTGGTCAGCAAGGTCAGTGTTGCCCCCATACCGCCACGCCCATAGCTGACTTCGACCGGCCTCGAGATAGACGAGACATCCTCGCCCACGATCTCGGCCCATTGGGTAAGCAGTCGCGATTGCGCGAACCCGCGGGTTTCGCTGGCCTGACGGATTTTTGCCGACAGCAGGCTATCTGTACGTTTAAATCCTTTTGTACTGGAACGCCGCGTCGGCATGACTATCTTTCCTGAATGACAAAGTTCAACGTAGCGATGCAGCACAACATAGCGATACGGAACGGTATCGCCAGCCCATCTCAACTGCAAAGGCCATAAAGATTGCGTGACATAGACGAAACAACGGACCTGCCGCGCATCTTGTTGGAATGGTACGATGTCCATGCACGTGCAATGCCGTGGCGTGTCGCCCCATCTAACCGCAAAGCTGGCCAATATCCAGATCCCTATCGAATATGGTTAAGCGAGGTGATGCTGCAGCAGACAACCGTGGCCACGGTCCGGGATTATTTCCAGCGGTTTACCGCACGTTGGCCCACTGTTACCAATCTGGCAGCGGCACAAGACGCGGATGTGATGGGGGAATGGGCCGGCCTTGGGTATTATGCCCGCGCGCGCAACCTGTTGAAATGTGCCCGTGCTGTTGTTGCCGATCACGACGGACAGTTTCCTGCCAATCATGCAGAGCTTCTTGAACTGCCGGGCATAGGCCCCTACACGGCCGCCGCAATATCTTCGATTGCGTTTGATTTGCCCCACGCTGTGCTTGACGGTAACGTAGAGCGTGTCTTGGCGCGTATTTATGACATTCACACCCCGCTTCCAGCCGCCAAACCTGAATTGATGCAACGCGCGGCCGACCTGACGCCAAAAAACCGGCCCGGGGACTATGCCCAAGCTGTAATGGATTTGGGTGCCACCATCTGCACCCCGAAATCACCGGCCTGCGGCATTTGCCCGTGGCGCGACCCATGTGTCGCACGCCAACTCGGCACAGCACCCGAATTGCCAAAAAAGGCTCCTAAGAAGCCCAAGCCCATCCGCCACGGCACCGTATATTTGACCCAGCGCAGCGATGGCGCGTGGCTGCTTGAAACCCGTCCTGAAAAAGGGTTGCTGGGTGGTATGCTCGGATGGCCGGGATCTGACTGGATAGACGCCAGTAAGACCCGACCGCAAGGCACCCCGCCCGCTACTGCTGATTGGCAAGTGGTCCCCGGCGAGGTGCGACACACATTCACGCATTTTCATCTGATGTTGACCGTAATGTACGCCACAGAACCCGACAGTATCGTGCACCCGGATGCCGCATTCATCGCACCCGACCGCTTTCGCCCGTCCGATCTGCCCACAGTCATGCGCAAAGCGTTTGATTTGGTCCGATAGCGGCAGCAAGCCACAGTGACAGCGCATCATAAAGTGCGCTATGAAAAGACAGTGATTTTGAAAGCAATATCAGCATGACACCGACTTCCCCTGACATCAGCACTGACCAGTTGGCACAGGTTAAACACGCCGTACCGTTTGCTCTGTCCTTTTTGCTTGTTCCCTTGGCGTGGATCACCGCGTTTGTTGGCGGTTGGACAGTGATCCTGCTGCCCATTGTTACATGGTACCTGTTTTCAGTGATCGACAGCTTTCTGGGCCTGAATCTGGACAATGCCGATACCGAAGCGACTGATGATGATCTTTTTTGGTACCGCATGATCACCTTGCTTTGGATGCCCGCACAGTTTCTGACGGTTTTTGGGCTACTGTGGTACGTTCCACAGGCTGACCATTTGGGCGGTTGGGAAAAGTTCTTTGTATTCTTTGGCGTGGGTGTGATGACCGGCACAGTGGGCATTAATTATGCACACGAATTGATGCATCAAAAGAACAAGCTTGAACGGTTTTGGGCCGATGCCCTCTTGGCGATGGTTCTGTATTCGCACTTCAGATCCGAGCATCTGCTGGTGCATCACCGCTATGTCGCTACGCCTCGCGATCCGGTAACTGCCCATTACAACGAAGGGTTCCACCGCTTTTATCCTCGGGTTCTTCGGCAAAGTATAAAGTCTGCTTTCCGCGCCGAAAAGGCGATGTTGGCACGCAAAGACAGACCTTGGACGGACATGCGCAACCCGTTTTTCAAATATTGGGCATTGCAGGCGGCATTCTTGATCTTAGCGATTTTACTCGGGGGATGGGTCGGCTTGCTGTTGTTTCTGGTACAGGCGGGGACTGCTATCTGGCAGCTTGAGCTGGTGAATTACATCGAACATTACGGCCTGACCCGCAAACATCTGGGGGATGGCAAATATGAACACGTCCAGCCCCGACATTCATGGAACGCGGCCCATCGCGCGTCAAACTGGCTGTTGATCAACCTGCAGCGCCATTCGGACCATCACTATAAACCGGACCGCCGTTTTCCTGTGCTTCAGAACTACGGCCATTCATCGGCACCGCAACTGCCCTATGGGTATCCGGTCATGACGGTGATGGCGATGATGCCTTGGGTATGGCGACGTGTCATGAACCCTCGCGTACGCAGATGGCGCGACATGTATTATCCAGAGATCACGGACTGGACGGATTATAACAAAGGGACGACTCCCTATCCCCGTTGACGGCGTTTTAATCTGCGTCTGCCATGACTGAAATCAGTCTCGGTTATGGTGGAGAATTTCATGCCAAAACAACAACTTTTGCATAGCCATGGTGGCACACATGTGCCGCCCGCCTGTCTGATCATTGAAGATAGCTTGGTCGAGCAGCTTAGGATGCAGCGCATGATTAACCGCAGCATATCGGGCATGCAGGTTCATATGGCAGCGACATTGCAACAGGCTAGACGGACTTTGACAAAGCATCCCGTCTCAATGATCTTGCTCGACAACCATCTGCCAGATGGCCTTGGCGCGGATTTTGCCGTCGAATTGGCAGAGCTAAAGGTGTTTTCCCATGTCGCCCTGATTATGCTCAGTGATTGGCCCTCTCCCTTTATGTGGGAAAAAGCGGCGGCGGCAGGTGTCCTGCATGTCGTCAACAAGTCAGAGTTCGGCCAACACTATCTTATGGATGCATTCAACCATGCCCAAAAGGCGCAACCGCGCCTGCATTAGGCAAGCATTCAACGAAAAAGACCCCGCCAAAGAGGCGGGGTCAAGGTGAGTGCCCTTATGGGCGTTCCTTCACGCAGAAGGACGCGGGCACCGGCGGTGTTCGTATAACTGTGGGAAAAGGCGCGGCCTAGTTGGCCATTTCTGCCCTAATTTGCTGGCGCAAAATATCGATCGGCACACGTTTTCCGTCTTTTTTGTAGCACCAGTATGTCCATCCATTACAGCTGGGTGCCTTTTCATAGGCGGCCCCCACTTGGTGAATCGATCCTTTGACCTCGTTGCCGATCAGCGTGCCATCTGCACGGACCTTGGCCGAAAAACGACCATTCAACGAATAAAGCTCTTCTCCGGGGCGCAGCATGCCGCGTTCGACCAATTGGCCAAACGGCACACGCGGTTCAGATCGCTTGGAGGTTGTCGTCTGCAGCGCTTCTTTGTCAAATTTCCGCACGGATTTGATGCGTTTTTCTGCAACCTTCCGGTATGCTTCCTCGCGCTCGATCCCGATGAAATCACGGCCCAGCATTTTTGCGACTGCACCGGTCGTGCCTGTGCCAAAGAACGGGTCAAGGATTACATCACCCGGGTTGGTAGAGCCAACCAAGATGCGGTGCAGCAGGCTTTCGGGTTTTTGCGTTGGATGCGCTTTGTCGCCAGCCTCGTCTTTTAGACGTTCGTGACCGTTGCAGATCGGCAGAACCCAATCGCTGCGCATCTGGATCCCTTCGTTCAGGGCTTTTAGCGCCTCGTAGTTAAAGGTGTATTTTGAGTTTTCGTCTTTCCCGGCCCAGATCATCGTCTCGTGGGCGTTGGTAAAGCGTTTGCCGCGAAAGTTTGGCATCGGATTGGATTTCCGCCAAACTACGTCATTCAAGATCCAGTACCCTTGGTCTTGCAGGGCAGAACCAACTCGGAAGATATTATGATAGCTGCCGATCACCCAGATTGCGCCATTTGGCTTTAGCAACCGGCGCGCGGCCTTCAGCCAGGCGCGGGTGAATTCGTCATATACGGCAAAGCTCGAAAACTTGTCCCATGCGTCATCCACCGCATCAACCTTTGAATTGTCAGGCCGATGCAAATCGCCCCGCAATTGCAGGTTATAGGGTGGGTCCGCAAAGATCAGATCGATTGATCCCTCGGGCAGCGCATTCATCGCATCAATGCAATCGCCCGCAATAATTGTATTCAAGGGAAGTGCGTCTGCACCCTTTGTGATCGTCTTCATAATAACTGCCTCTGTCCCGGCACATTGTGTGCTCTTGGTTGAGACTAGGATGCCCTGACAGATGATTCGTGGTCAATTTCTTTTTTGAATCAACTGGTTAGTTATTTATCTTGATACAACATGTTGTGTACCGGCTTGAACAAACGTCTATGGTGTGGGGTTACCCCAATATTTTGGAGCGCCTCTATGTGTCTTTTTGACCCGTAGCCCATGTTTGTTTCCCAGCCATATCCGGGGTGCTGTTGCGCCAATGACAACATGACACAATCCCGACATATTTTAGCCATAATTGAGGCAGCCGAAATCGACTGAGACCGCGCATCGCCCTTGATCACCGTCAGCGCTTTTATCTTCAGATCCCGCGGAAGCATGTTGCCATCAATTAGCGCGAAATCGGCAGGTTGTTTCAGACCGTCCAGCGCGCGCACCATCGCAAGGTGGCTGGCGCGCAGAATGTTCAACTCTTCGATTTCCGCAACTGATGCATGGGCGATGCTGACGTCGGCAACTTGCATGATCTCTTCATACAAACGTTCGCGCGCCTTTTTGCTGAGCTTCTTTGAATCGTTCAATCCGTCTGGAATGCGGGCCGGGTCCAATACAACTGCCGCGGCCGTCACCGGGCCTGCCAATGGTCCACGACCAACCTCATCCACGCCTGCAACCCGCGAAAACCCGCGCGCATAAGCATCTCGTTCAAAATCAAAATCTGGTCTCATGCCGCCAACAACCCCAGACTCCGCCGATTCTCAACCCCTAGGGTTTATATGGCTTAACAAGTTCCTCGCCAAAGGCGCACGTCAGCTCCACCCACCAATTGTAAAAAAGGGAGAGGTGCCCGAACACCCCTCCCTTTCAATCTGGATGGCGGTTAGGCCCTCCAGCTTTAGCGCGTGGAATTAACCCCGCGCCAAACGGTATCCCGCACCACGAAGGCAGCGGGCGTCATAGCCCCTACGTTTTCCTTCAAAGGTGCGAATTGTCTGCGCGCAATGCTGGGGCAGGCGATTTGCATGACGGTAATTGTTCTGCAGACACCGGCTGCCAAACATCAGCACCTGACCGCGACGCGTGTCATAGCTTCTGAAACAGTTTTGCGGCAAAAGCTTGCTGTCTTGACGATGATGCCGCTTTTGCTTGCGGTATTTACGTGGCAATGGGCGCGGCTCGATTTGCTGGCGCGTCACAACATGGTCTCGGTTTGCACGACCCTGGTTAACGTGCGCTTGCTGCCGACGATCTTTGTTGTTGTCGCTAATGATCTTGCCGATGATCGCGACACCCAGAACACCCGCCGCAATTCGAGCAAGGTCACGATTTCGATCCCCGGCAGCGGCTGACGTGGCACTTAAACCTGTGATCGCAATGGAAACGGCTGCGATAGTTGCTATAAACTTGTGATACATGGGTCTGATCCTTTTCACTGAGGGGCACGGGCCCTAACCCATGCAATGCCAAAATCCTTTTCGGCTTGTGAGATCAAATTGGCCCAACCCCGTTCGGACAGGCAATAACGGCCCCTTGTTATCGGATAACAACGCAATCCAGAACCAACCGATATTGAATAACCATCTATAAAAGCGCAAAACTTCCGCTATGAAACACACCGTATATTCCTTGGTTATGATTGCCGCCATCAGCCTTGCAGCTTTACCTGCTCAGGCCGCTGGTTGCTATGCAGACTATAAGGCAAAGCAAGAAAACCCACTGCGACTGCACTATGGCGTCGCCGAAATATCGGGGGCCTGCAGCAAGGTTGCTGCGCGCGCCCAACTAACTCAACGCCTCGCGGCAAACGGATGGACGTTGCTAAACGTCGTATCTGTTTTTGGCGACGACGGGCTAAATCAAAGGAGAGACAGTGCCGGACCCAACTTCCTCCGCTTCTGAGATACGCCGCACCGGTGGCCGTTTCGTCGGCGGTGGCATTGCCGCTGTCACATTGATATTGCTAATCGGCGCAGGTCTCTTGCTATGGGCCCTGCCCGATGCAAATGCATTTAACGCGCAGGTCGAACGCATTTTCATTGAAAATGATGATCTGACTACACAGGCCGAAATCAAACTGCTTGAAATCCTTGCCCAATCAGGCACGGCATTTTCCGAAACTCTCTCAAGCTACCGGATTGTCATCATTGTCCTGCTGGTCTTTGCTACAGCAATGCTGATTGCAGCACTTGTCTTTCTCATTATGCTGATCGGCTTTAACCGACGAATGGCCCAGATCGAACGGGTTGGTATTCAGGTAAACTCCCTGCTCATTAGCCGCGAGGAAAATACCGTATACCTCAACAACCTCGGCTTTAAACTGACCGCCGCCGCGATGGAAACGATGTCCGTCCTTGCCGAAGCGCGAATGGACGACGACGTCCTTTCAGGTTCCGAAATCGAAGGTGTCATATCCGGTCGTAATGCATCGGACTGTGACGAAGCTGCGGGTGCAACACGGATCAAGCGGCTGCGCGACACCCTTGGCAATCAGATCGTGTCGGAATTGCTAGTCAAAAACATCGCACGCCGCGGGTATATGCTGGCCATCGACAAGACCGTCATCAAAGTCCTTTAATCCCTTCATTTTGCCAAATAAACTCCGGGGGAGCCGCCAAATGGCAGCGGGGGCAGCGCCCCCTCTGGACAGTGGTCAATCCATCCCCCTAGGGTGTCCTTGAACATATCGCCAAGGAAAATGCCCATGCCCGCACTACATAATCCGTTCAAGCAAGCCCTCAAAGACGGCAAAACGGTTTTCGGGTGCTGGCTTGGCCTTGCGGATGCCTATAGCGCGGAACTTATGGGAACGGCAGGTTTTGACTGGCTGGTAATTGATGGCGAACATGCCCCTAACGATCTGCGCTCGATCCTTGCACAGCTACAGGTTCTTGAAGCGTCGCCCAGTCACCCTGTTGTTCGCGTCCCAATTGGCGAAACCTACCTGATCAAGCAGATCCTGGATGCAGGCGCACAGACAGTGCTGGTACCCATGGTTGATAATGCGGACCAAGCCCGCCAGCTGGTGCGCGATGTCACTTACCCACCTCAAGGTGATCGCGGCGTCGGCTACGCTCTGACCCGTGCTGCACGTTTCTCGCAAATCACCGATTATGGTCTAACAGCGAACGACCAGATTTGCCTCCTGGTTCAAGTGGAATGCGTCAAAGGTCTTGATAACCTCGATGATATCCTTGCCATCGACGGAATTGACGGCGTGTTTATCGGCCCCGCAGATCTGGCTGCCGATATGGGGCATATGGGCAATGCGATGCATCCCGATGTGCAGGCGGCGATCATGGGGGCGCTTGCCAAAATTGACGCCTCGGGCAAAGCCGCCGGCATCCTGTCGACCAAGGACGACATGACCCGTGACGCGATCAAGGCAGGCGCGCGCTTTGTTGCTGTAGGTGCCGACATTCTGATCCTCAGCCATACCGCCCAGGCATTGGCCTCCAAATGGCAAGACACACTTAAATGATGCGCGGCATTATTCTCCTCGGCTTGGGCTATGTGCTGAGCCAGTTTTTTCGTGCCTTCTTGGCCGTCCTCAGCCCCGCACTTAGGTCAGACATCGGGGCCGGCCCCGAGGATCTCGCCTTTGCGTCCGGTCTGTGGTTCTTTGCCTTTGCAGCCATGCAGCTTCCTGTCGGATGGGCGCTTGATACTATCGGGCCGCGTCGAACAGCGGCAACATTGTTGTTGGTTGGCGGTGGAGGCGGGGCTGCGCTGTTTGCTTTGGCAACAGTGCCTTTGCATATCAACATTGCGATGGTGCTGATCGGCATCGGCTGTGCCCCCGTCTTGATGGCATCCTACTATATCTTTGCGCGTGAATATCCACCTGCCCGTTTTGTGGTTCTGGCATCCGTCATGGTTGGCGTCGGCACATGCGGCAACCTTGTTGCGTCATATCCTATGGCCATCGCCGCAGAAACAATCGGATGGCGCGCTTCGCTTTGGGGGCTTTGCGCCATTACCAGCCTGACAGCATTTGGCATCTGGGCCGTGGTCCGCGACCCAGCCACGCCCGAAGGCGAGGCAAGCGGAAGCCTGTTGGCGGTTTTCAAGATTAAAGCGCTATGGTTCATTTTTCCGATCATGGCCGTCAGCTATGCACAAGTCGGGGCGCTGCGGGGCCTTTGGATCGGCCCCTATTTCGAAGACGTCTTTAGTGCTGATGCGCACCAGATCGGTTTGGCGACATTACTGATGGGGGCTGCCATGGTTGCAGGTACCTTCGCATATGGGCCACTGGATCGTTTGGCGGGCAGTACAAAATGGGTCGTGGTCATAGGCACCACCCTGAACCTCTTGGCGCTGTGTGGCCTGATCTTTTTCCCGGCAAGCGGTTTAATGTTGGCGACACTCCTGATGGCTGCAATCGGCTTTTTCGGTGCAACATACGCAGTGATCATCGCGCACGGGCGCAGTTTTCTGCCGCCGCAACTGATCGGCCGGGGGATGACGCTGTTGAACCTGTGCAGCATTGGCGGCGTGGGCGTCGCGCAATTCCTGTCAGGCCGCGCCTACGGTGCCAGCCAACCGGCTATCACTGTCCAAGCGCCCTATGTCGTGATTTTCAGTTTGTTCGCCGCGATGATGGCCGCAGGGCTGTTGATCTATCTGTTCTCACGCGACACGTCACATTAACGCGCACCCCCTTCCCCCGCCCCGCCAAGCGGTATAAGACGCGCGCACCATCACATTTTAGTATTGGAGTTTTAAGATGGGTTATCGCGTCGTCATCGCGGGTGCCACTGGTAATGTGGGCCGTGAAATGCTGAACATTCTGGCCGAGCGCCACTTCCCTGTGGATGAGATCGTGGCACTTGCCTCGCGCAAGTCTATGGGATCCGAAGTCAGCTTTGGCGATAAGACACTCAAGACGAAAGACTTGGATACGTTCGATTTTACGGGCTGGGATATGGCGTTGTTCGCCGTCGGTTCCGAAGCGACCAAGAAATACGCCCCCAAAGCTGCCAAGGCCGGATGCGTGGTCATCGATAACTCGTCGCTGTATCGCTATGATCCCGATATCCCGTTGATCGTCCCCGAGGTGAACCCACAAGCAATCCACGGGTATTCCAAGAAAAACATCATCGCGAACCCGAACTGTTCGACCGCGCAAATGGTTGTGGCCCTCAAGCCATTGCACGACCGCGCCACGATCAAGCGTGTTGTCGTGTCAACCTATCAGTCGGTGTCCGGTGCGGGCAAAGATGGAATGGACGAGCTGTGGGATCAGACCAAAGCGATATATAACCCAACTGACAACAAGCCGCCGCGCAAGTTCACCAAGCAGATCGCCTTTAATGTTATTCCGCATATCGACGTGTTCATGGACAGCGGCGACACCAAAGAAGAATGGAAGATGATGGTCGAGACGAAGAAAATCGTCGACGCCAAAATCAAGGTTACAGCCACCTGCGTGCGCGTTCCCGTCTTTGTCGGTCACGCCGAATCGATCAACATCGAATTCGAAGATCATCTGGACGAGAACGAGGCCCGCGATATCCTGCGCGAAGCACCCGGCGTCATGGTGATCGACAAGCGCGAAGACGGTGGCTATGTCACGCCGGTCGAATGTTCAGGCGATTTTGCGACCTTCATTAGCCGCATCCGTCAGGACAGCACAATCGACAACGGCATCAACCTGTGGTGCGTTAGCGACAACCTGCGCAAGGGCGCTGCGTTGAACGCCGTGCAAATCGCAGAACTGCTGGGCCGCGAAGTGCTGAAAAAAGGCTAGTTAATTTTGATAGATTGAAACAAGGGCCTGCGCATGTCGCGGGCCCTTTGTCGTTCAAGCCTATTAGGCTTGAGTGATAACCACTGTCAGCATGCCAGCTACCGATAAACTTTCAAAAGCGTAATCGCCCCACATGGTTGATCGCCCCGTACATTCATTCACCAAACGCTGATAAGAAAGGACCCGCAAAGGACAAAATTCAGCAGCGGCGAGATAGTGTCGAAGCCAACCCTATTTCTTGCCGCCATACTAGAGGCGAACAATGGCACGAACATCAACAGCTACCCGCGCCACATATTTTTGATAGAATCAGTCTGACCTGACATCTTTGATCATCCAGCATTTTCATCTCAAAAACTACCAATGATCGGGTCCAGTTCTCCGACATTCAACTTCGCCCGCTATGCGGCCTTGCTCACAGCTGCACGAGACGCAAAATCGAACCACAGCCTACCTTGGCGATATTCGCCCTTGATCAGATAGCCCGGGTCCAGAACCTCCGGGTATTCCAACGCCCAGTCACGATAACGGTCATTGGTTATGATAAATGCGTCCATGTCTCGGGCGGCATTCAGGATATATATATCCGCCGGGGTGCCCTTTGGCACAACCAAGACGTTTTTCTCAGGTATTTTCAATAGCTTGCTGATTGCTCTATCACCGTGATATTGCCCTGCAAACAAATACCCCGCATTCGCATCAAACATCACACCAGGCTCGAATCCTAGCTCGGACAGCCGAGTCACCACGTCTTGCACACATTCGATACGGGGCGTGCCGTCGTGCCAATACATTACGTTAGACCCATCAATCACGATGGGTCTTGCGGCCGGCTCTGCCCGCCGTGCAATCCACTTTTGGGTTTCGCGGTACAGAACATAGATGCTTGCAACGGTGCATGGCCCCGTAATCAAAATCATGTCCGACCACACGGGGAATGACATCGAAAAAACGGATCCGATCAACGAAACTAGGAATAGGATAATTGATGCAATCATAACGCGAGAAAATCACTCCTCGCGTTTTTAGACAAGCAAAATTATAGCAATAGCCCGTTTTCCGCCGATCATTTTTAGACCGGAATGAACATATCCTTATCCGCGCTATAACATTCAAGTCCGCCTTCACCGATGTCGGTCCACAAACCATGCAACGTCAGCTTACCGTCTTTGACCTTTTCAGCGATCCAGGGAAAGGTCATCAGATTCTCGAGCGAGGTCATAACAGCATGTTTTTCAAGTTGGCGAACCTGCTCCTCAGGGTCTTCGATGTCAGCGACAATCTCGTATTTCGGGCGTAGAATATCCATCCACCGGCCGACAAAGCTGTCCTTTGCATCCAATTGCGGGGCTTTTCCCTTACACATGTCGATACAACCTTGCACGCCCCCACAGCTGGAATGGCCCAGCACAATTAAATGCGCGACCTGCAAAGACTGCACGGCATATTCAACCGCAGCAGATGTACCGTGCTGTTCGCCGTCAGGCAAATAGGGCGGGACAAGATTTGCGATATTGCGGTGAATAAAGAATTCACCCTGATCTGCCCCAAAAATCGACGTGACATGGACGCGACTGTCACAGCACGAAATCACCATCGCACGCGGGTGCTGCCCGTCGCTGGCCAACCGCCGGTACCATGCCTGATTTTCGGTGTAAGTTGTTGCTTTCCAACCATGATATCGTTGCGCCAAATAAGATGGCAGTGGTTTCGCCTGATCCATTATACCGCTTAGTCCTTTTATGTCTCATGCTCACTATCCTAGATTTTCATCATATTCGAGCAAAAATGCTTGCCGCCCTCAACCATTTGAACATCTCTCACAATCTACACAGGGCCAGTCGTGGGGACTTTTTACGGGGTGATTATAATGCAAGTTCTGCAAATGCGGCCGACCGAACAGGTCTGCGTCGATCAAGAAAGGCTGGGTACGCTTTACAAGCAACTTGGCGAAGCTGATGCTGTAGACGTGGTCTGCCGTGCCATGGAAGAACTCGCATTGCGTATCTCGCATTGCGACCGGCTATATCGGGCCTCGGATTGGCAGGACTTGCGAAAGAACAGCCGATCCCTGATTGCGATTGCCGATCAGGTCGGGCTGCAGCAACTGGCAGCCATTGCCAACGATGTAATGTCGGCCGTTGACCAAACGGACGAAGTCGCCATTGCAGCAACCCTGACGCGGCTTGTCCGAGTAGGAGAGCGATCGTTGACGGCCATTTGGGACACACAGGATCTGTCGATTTGACGGGCTTGCGGATGGCAAGGATACCACTAGGCTGCGATTAAACTGCATGCCCAAAAAGGTGCCTTACAATGCCCGCAAAATTTGCCAAACCATCTGCCAGTGCCATTCCTTTGCATCTAATCGACGAGGGCCAGCTTGACGACTGGTTGAGCGGTCAGCCGGCATCCGTGTCCGGCTGGATTGCTGCCAACAGCTTTACGGGCGCATTAGGCCAGGCATTGGTTTTCGCTGCGCCAGATGGGTCTGTCGAAATGGCGGTTGCGGGATATGGTACCCAGGCATCTCGCAGCAGGGGGCGCTTCCACTTGGCAGGGGCTGCGGCCAAACTGCCGATGGGCACTTATCGGCTTGAGACAGATCTGCCCAAGGAGACGCTGGCTAACGAAACGTTAGGTTGGCTGCTTTCAGCGTATCGATTTGATAGATACGCTAAGGCTGCCCCCAAACAAGCGGAACTGGTCGCACCGGACGGCGTAGATGCTGATCTGCTGGTTGCGCTGGCGGATGGGGAACTGCTGACCCGTGACCTGATCAATACCCCCGCCTCTGACATGGGGCCGCCGGATTTGGAAAACGCGGCACGCGACCTTGCTGAAAAACATGGTGCACAGATCAGCGTTATCACCGGCGATGATCTGCTGGCACAAAACCTGCCAATGATCCACGCCGTTGGTCGCGCAGCCGATCGCGCTCCCCGGTTGATCGACATGAGGTGGGGCAAAACGGGTAAAAAACTGACGCTGGTCGGCAAAGGCGTCTGCTTTGATACAGGCGGCCTAGACCTCAAACCCAGCACATCCATGGGCCTGATGAAAAAGGACATGGGAGGCGCGGCAGCTGTACTAGGGCTTGCGCATATGATCATGACAACCGGCATGGATATCCAACTGCGCGTGCTGATCCCTGCGGTCGAAAACTCTGTTTCGTCAAATTCATTTCGCCCCCAGGACATCCTGACCTCTCGCAAGGGGCTGACGGTCGAGATTAACAATACCGACGCCGAAGGGCGTTTGGTGCTCGCCGATGCGTTGGCATTGGCGGACGAGGAAAAACCAGATCAGATCATCTCGATGGCGACTTTAACCGGTGCGGCCCGTGTTGCAGTTGGCCCAGATCTCGCGCCATATTTCAGTGACAGCCAAACGTTTGTTGCCGCCGTTGAAACTGCAGCAGAACGGCATGCCGATCCGGTTTGGCGCATGCCTTTTCATACGCCATATGAGACAATGATCGAACCGGGGATTGCTGACCTTGATAACGCGCCATCTGGTGGTTTTGCAGGATGTATCACTGCGGCCCTGTTCTTGCGGCGCTTTGTAACGGACAGCCCCTATGCGCATTTCGACATTTATGGCTGGCAGCCCACAGCCGCGCCCGCGCGGCCAAAAGGTGGTGTAGGCCAGGCGACACGCGCATTGTTTGCAGCATTTGAAACGCTTCTTCAGAAATGACAGACTTTCGGCTGACACCTGACCCATCGTTAGTTCGTCAACACGAACCGGGTCAAATCATTGCGCCTGTGACTGACATATGCCGTAGCCCTTCCGGCGCACGGGACCGGCAATCGATTTATGGTGACGCACTGACCATTCTGGCCAATGAAGGCGGCTGGTCATATGTTCAGATGGGTAAAGACAGCTATTGTGGGTTTGTTCAGGAAACTGCGATTGGCCCGCGATTTCAGGCGACACATGTCGTCGCTGCCCCTGCCACCCACGCGTATTCGCAGCCTGATTTCAAAAGTCGGGATCTGGTGTCACTTACCTTTGGCAGCAGGTTAGCTGCCCTGAGTGTAGACAAAGGATTTGCGCAAACTGCATTGGGATACATTCCAGTACAACATTTGAACGGCTTAGATTCCAGCAACTTAGACCCCGGTGATCTTGCCCGTCTATTTCTGGGCACCCCCTATCTTTGGGGTGGCAACAGCCGTTGGGGAATTGACTGCTCCGGCCTTGTTCAAGCGACCTTACTTGCCTGTGGCATTCCCTGTCCCGGCGACAGCGATCAACAGCTAGTGATGGTCGGCGAACAACTCCCTCCGGGCTCAGAATACAAACGCAATGATCTGTTATTCTGGAAGGGGCACGTCGCACTGGTTCTTGAACCCGACCTTATGATCCACGCAAATGCGCATAAAATGGCTGTCACTTTGGAACCGATCACCACCGCGATTGCACGCATCGCAAAGGCTGACGGCCCGATAACGGGGCACAAGCGTCTCTCATCCTTTAGGTAATCTTGACGGAATCGACCACATTCAATGGTCAGGTATCGACCGCACGAATTAGCTTGCGCTCTAATACCCGCAGCACAGTGGCCAAGTCCTGCCCACGGCGCAAAACCTGCCCATTGGGACCGACAACCGCATACATCCCTTGCTTTAACCGCATTTTGGGCCGCTTTTCGATCCTGTACAGCGGCATTTCTGCGGTTCTGCGAAAAACGGAGAATACAGCAACTTCGCGCAAGCAGGAAATACCGTAATCGCGCCATTCACCCGCTGCAACCATACGACCATAAAGCGACAAGATCGGGGACAGCTCGGTTCGGTGAAACGCGACTTGTTCAGGCGCGCGCTCGTTCTTGTTGTTTGAAGAGTGTAAGTGCAACGTCATATTCTAACAGTTGCGTTGATCGCAGATCAAATCAAGCCCTAGGCCACGTGAAATATCTTGAAGATGTTACAGATCTTATGCAACTTACATATTTATGAAACATGAAAGCCCCCACCTATGACCCCCCAAACTCGTGCCGAGAAATCAGCCGCAGCCATGTGGGCCACGGATAAGGCCAGTCAAAACCTTGATATGCGCATCGACCATATCGCCCCGGGCAATGCGACCCTTTCGATGCCTGTGGCAGACACAATGTTGAATGGGCACGGCATTTGCCATGGGGGCTATATTTTTACGCTTGCCGACAGCGCTTTCGCATTTGCCTGCAACAGTTATAATCAGCTTGTCGTCGCCCAGCAAAATCAGATCACATATCTTGCCCCCGGCAAGGCTGGTGAACGGCTGACGGCAACGGCAGTTGAACAATCAAGGGCCGGGCGATCCGGCGTCTATGATGTCACAGTCACCGGGGATGATGGCCGCACAATCGCGCTATTCCGTGGATTGTCACGCACCATGAAAGGCCAGCATTTCGAGGAGGAAATGACCCGATGAAAGACCTCACCCCAGCACGTGAAAGCCTTGACCCCATTGAGATCGCCAGCCGGGATGAGATCAGCGCCTTGCAATTGGAGCGTCTGAAATGGTCCTTGCGACATGCCTATGACAACGTGCCTTTTTACCGCAAAAGCTTTGATGATGCGGGGGTGCATCCCGACGATCTGCACGACCTTACCGATCTTGGTAAATTTCCGTTCACCGTCAAAACCGATCTACGCGACAATTACCCCTTTGGGATGTTTGCCGTTCCCCGCCAAAAAATCGCCCGCATCCATGCGTCTTCCGGCACGACGGGCCAACCGACTGTCGTTGGGTACACCAAAACAGATCTTGAGAATTGGGGCACCGTCGTCGCCCGGTCTTTGCGCGCCGCCGGTCTGAAACCTGGCGACATGCTGCACAATGCCTATGGGTACGGATTGTTTACCGGCGGATTGGGTATTCACCTAGGGGCCGACAAGCTTGGCATCAGCACGGTGCCCATTTCTGGCGGCATGACCCCGCGCCAGGTGCGCCTGATCGAAGATTTCAAACCCAATGGCATCACCGTCACCCCGTCTTACGCCCTGTCGATCCTAGATGAATACGCCCGCCAAGGCATCGATCCGCGCCAGTCCTCGCTTGAGGTGGGGATATTCGGGGCCGAACCATGGACAAACGCCATGCGGCTCGAAATTGAGCAGGCGTTTGATATGCATGCCGTTGATATCTATGGGCTATCCGAAATTATGGGTCCGGGTGTATCCTGCGAATGTGTCGAAACCAAAGACGGCCTGCATATCTGGGAGGATCATTTTTATCCTGAGATCATAAATCCAGAAACAGGTCAGCCCGTTGCCGATGGTGAAAAAGGCGAACTGGTATTCACCTCGTTGACGAAAGAGGCATTTCCGATCATCCGCTATCGCACCCGTGATCTAACTCGGCTTTTGGCCGGCACGGCACGCAGCATGCGGCGGATGGAAAAAGTCACAGGTCGCAGCGACGACATGATCATCCTGCGCGGCGTTAACGTCTTTCCCACCCAGATCGAAGAAGCGTTGATGTCCATTTCTGACCTTGCTCCGCATTTCCAGATCGAATTGTCCAAACCCGACCGCATGGATCAAATGCGCGTTTTTTGTGAATGCGCCAGCCACGACATCAGTGCCGATGCCCGAATGGCTGCCGCAGCCGCCCTTGCTGGACAAATCAAAGATACTGTTGGCATCAGCGTCAAAATTGAAGTCGGCGATGTGGGCTGCGTCGCGCGTTCCGAAGGTAAAGCGGTGCGTATCATCGACAACAGGCCAAAAACATGAGCCTGTTTGCGATCTAGCGCACAGCGCCCCTTTTCAGACAGCGCATCGTCAGTTTGCACGATCCAGCGATGCATCTGCGCTATTTTGTCTGACTAGTTTATGATCCTTGAAATTAGGGGAAGCCAAGTTTAGAACTATTCTAACATTTGAATAGGTGGCACATGCTGTTTTCCCTAAATCGAAAACGTTTCAAGGACTTGTCCGAGCAGGAAATTATCGCTCTCGCAATTTCATCAGAGGAAGACGATGCACGCATCTATCGCGGATACGCGGAAAACCTACGCGAAGAATACCCCGACAGCGCAGCCATTTTCGAAGGCATGGCCGCCGAGGAAGACGACCATCGCCAGCGCCTCATAGACTTGCACACTGATCGTTTCGGCCCGACAATCCCATTGATCCGGCGCGAACATGTGTCAGGTTATTATGCACGCACCCCTGTATGGTTGATCGAAAACCTGGGTCTCGACCGCATTCGGGCAGAAGCCGCGGCAATGGAAAAGTCGGCCGAGGCGTTTTACCTTCAGGCCGCTGCACGCACCACTGACGCCGCCACGCGCAGATTACTCGGTGATCTGGCCGCCGCCGAAGCAGGCCACCAACGCACTGCAGACGACTTGGTCGCGACACACTTGGACGCGGAGACTATCAGCAGGGAAGACACCGAAGCACATCGCCAATTCGTACTGACCTGGGTACAACCGGGATTAGCTGGCTTAATGGACGGATCTGTCTCGACCCTCGCTCCAATCTTTGCCACCGCATTCGCGACACACGATACGTGGACAACATTTCTAGTAGGCCTTGCAGCATCGCTGGGGGCAGGCATTTCGATGGGCTTCACCGAAGCAGCGTCAGATGATGGACAGATTTCGGGCCGGGGCTCCCCTGTGAAACGCGGGCTCTCTGCTGGTGTTATGACTGCGCTTGGGGGGTTGGGCCACGCACTGCCATATTTGATTACCGATTTCTGGACCGCGACAATCATCGCCTTCGCCGTTGTGTTTGTTGAACTTTGGGCCATTGCGTGGATTCAAAACCGCTATATGAACACGCCCTTTTTCCGGGCCGCGTTCCAAGTTGTCTTGGGCGGTGCACTGGTGTTCGCCGTCGGCGTCGTGATTGGGTCAGGTTAAAGGCAACACGCTGTTGCACCCACCCACGTTGCCAGCTACGAATTTCGTATGTTGGCGATCTTACTCAAAACACTGCCATTTTTCGCGCTGATCGGTCTTGGCTACTGGGCCGGCCGCACCCGTTTCTTTACAGCCGAGGCGACGGCTTACCTTACCAAGTTCGTATTTTATTTTGCCCTCTCGGCGATGCTTTTCCATTTCGCCGCGAACCTGTCCTTGGCTGACGTCTGGGATAGCCGCCTGGTCGCGGCCTATCTATGGGGAACAGCTTTCGTCTATGGTATCGCAACGCTCGTTGGGTTTCTGCGTAATCTTGATGTCGCGAATAATGCAATGGAGGCGCAATGCGCCGTCATCGGAAACACCGGTTTTCTGGGCGTCCCCATGCTCACCCTACTTTTAGGGCCCGAGGCCATTGGCCCCGTTGTTCTGGTTCTTGCAGTCGACTTGATCGTCTTTTCCAGCTTGATCGTGATCCTTATTACCGGCAGCCGAGATGGCCAGATGAGCCTTCGCGTCTTGCGCACGATCGGCATGGGCCTATTGAAGAACCCGATGATCGTGGCGATGGTTCTAGGTTTTGTTTGGTCTGGCCTGCGCATACCGATCCCAACCCCGATGAACGATTTTCTCGTCATTCTGGGCGGTGCTGCAACCCCCGGGGCGCTCTTTGCGATTGGCGCATCATTGGCCTCGAAATCCGCCGAAAAACTTCAGGTGGCCGGTTGGCTGACCTTTTGCAAACTGGTGCTACACCCCGCCTTTGTAGCAATGGCAGCCCTTTGGTTCTTTAAGGTCGATCCTTACAAAGCCGGCGTCATCATCGCCGCAGCTTCCCTTCCCGTGGCGGGCAACGTCTATATGCTGGCGCAACACTATAACGTCGGCCCGGCCCGCGTGTCGGCCGCCATCCTTGTTTCTACCGCTCTTAGCATCTTTACGGTAAGCGCGATCATCGCATGGGTCACAACCTTCTGACCTTCACCCTTTTTGAAATACTCATCGCGCAGCGTCCTGCCCTTGCCGCCCGCGCGAATGCCCGCTAGCCATAAGCTAACATCCCAACACAGGAGGAACCCGATGAAAACCGTTTCCGAAAACACCAGCTTTCGCGGCACGCAAGGTGTTTATTCTCACCTGTCCACCTCCTGCAATTGCGAAATGACCTTTGCCCTCTTCCTGCCAGAAGAAGCCAGGCAAGGACCTGTCCCCCTGCTGTGGTTCCTTTCAGGGCTCACCTGCACCCACGAAAACGCCATGACCAAAGCCGGGGCGCAGGCTTGGGCGTCCGAGCATGGGATCGCTGTGGTTTTCCCTGATACATCCCCGCGGGGCGACGAGGTTGCAGATGACGATGCCTATGATCTGGGCAAAGGCGCGGGGTTTTATGTGAACGCGACCCAAGACCCCTGGCAGCCGCACTTCCAGATGTGGAGCTATATCGCGGACGAGCTGCCTGCACTCCTCGCCGAAAATTTCTCGCTTGATATGGACCGTCAGGCCATCTGCGGGCATTCCATGGGCGGGCATGGTGCCTTAACGCTCGCCATGAACTTGGACGGGCGTTTCAAGTCAGTGTCGGCATTCGCCCCAATTGCAAATCCATCCGCCAGCGACTGGGGCCGAAAACAGATGAACGCCTATTTAGGTTCTGACGAGGCTGCTTGGACCAAACATGATGCGACCCTATTGATGGCAGAAAAAGGCTTTGCCGGACCGATTCTGATTGACCAAGGCACCGATGATCAATTCCTTGACCTTTTAAAGCCAGAGGCTTTGGCCGCAGCAATCGCCAAGCGCCGCCAGAACGCAACCTTCCGCATGCAGCCGGGATATGATCACAGCTATTTCTTTATCTCGACCTTTATGGAAGATCACATCGCCTTCCATGCAGACGCGCTTTACGCAGATTGATCGAAATAACATGACAGCCCTCTACATAGATGCAGACGCCTGCCCTGTAAAAGCCGAGGCCGAGCGCGTTGCAACCCGTCACAAGATCCAGATGTACATTGTGTCGAATGGCGGTTTGCGGCCCTCGCAAAACCCGCTGGTGGAAAATGTCATTGTGGCAGACGGACCAGACATAGCGGATATCTGGATTGCAGACCGCTGCGGCGCTGGCGATGTCGTCGTGACGGGCGATATCCCTCTTGCTGCGCGATGCGTCGAGGCTGGCGCGCGCGTTCTGAAACACAACGGCGAGGCGCTTACAGCGGCGAATATCGGCAATGTTCTTGCGACCCGCGATCTTATGACTGACTTGCGTGCCGCCGATCCGTTCCGACAAGGCGGCGGGAAAAGCTTTACAAAAGCCGATCGCTCCCGTTTTCTGGAAGCCTTGGAACGTGAAATTCGAGCGGCTCAGCGGTAGCGCTGGCCGTTTTCTTTCAAAGAAAACGAACCGGAATTTTTCTGAAAATTCCGCCCCCAACCCAAAGGGCTTTCCCATGAAACCAACCGCAGTCGTCTTTGATATCGGAAACGTATTGATCGAATGGCAACCCGAGAGGTTTTTTGATTCAGTCATAGGAGAAGGCCGCCGCAAAGCGATGTTCGCTGCAGTTGACCTGCACGCGATGAATGACCGCGTCGACAGTGGTGAAAACTTCACTGACACAATCTACGACACCGCCGATGCCAACCCCGAATGGCGCGACGAAATCAGGCTGTGGCACGACCGCTGGATTGAAATGGCAACACCCGTCATCCCCCACTCCTTGCGGTTGATGAAGGCGCTTCAAGCCAAGGGTACTCCTGTGTTTTCGCTGACGAATTTTGGCATCCAATCCTATGATCTTGCCGCGAAACATTACCCGTTCCTGCGTGAATTCGATCGCGACTTTATCTCCGGGCATATGAGCATGATCAAACCCGATCCCGCCATCTTTGCAGCCCTCCAAAGCCAAAGCGGCTTATCGCCCGTTGACCTGATTTTCACCGATGACCGGCATGACAACATTGCAGCCGCTGCCGCGCATGGGTGGCACACACATCTGTTTACCGGGCCGGCTGGCTGGGCCGACCGCCTTGTGTCCGAAGGCCTGTTGACCAAGGAAGAGGCCGCGTGACCCAAGTTGACATTATCCCCTTCGCCGAGGGCGAAGCCACGTTGGATTGGATCGGCCTGACCGACGCTTTGGCGGCAGGCCATTCCCTGCCAAAGGCCCAGATTGCCGATACTTTTCTGTATCGCGGTGATGACACGCTGTTGAACAGGGCCGCTTGGATCGACGGATTGGGCCTCGCTGTGAAATCCGCGACCATTTTCCCCGGCAATCCCGCAAAAGGGGCACCGATGGTGAATGGCGGCGTCTCGCTCTATTCCGACAGCAACGGCACGCTGGAAGCACTGGTTGATTTCCATCTTGTCACCAAATGGAAAACCGCTGGCGACAGCCTGCTTGCAGCGCGTCGATTGGCGCGCCCAGACAGTCGAAAAATCTTGATCCTTGGCGCGGGCACCCAAGGAAGGGGCCTACATTCTGCCTATTCCGCCGCCTTTCCAGACGCAGAATTCACCATTTGGAACCGCACCGTCGAAAACGCTAAAACCATGGCCACCGAGATCCCAGGCCTAAAGATTGCAGACGATCTTGAGCAGGCAATCCGTGCGGCCGACATCATCACCTCTGCCACGATGTCGACCACCCCCTTTATTAAGGGCGAATGGCTGCAACCGGGCCAGCACGTTGATTTGATCGGTGCCTATCGCCCCGACATGCGCGAAGCCGACAATGCAGCACTGACCCGCGCACGTGTGTTCGTCGACAGCCTGGACACAACAGTCGATCATATTGGAGAATTGAAAATTCCCATTGCGCAGGGCGTATTCAACCGCGATACGATTGTCGCCGATTACTATGATATGGGGGAATTCGTCCGAACGTCGGATGATGAAATCACCCTTTTCAAAAACGGCGGCGGCGCGCATTTAGATTTGATGACCAGCCGCTATATCCTGGACCGTTGGCGCGCCCGCTCGTGATCTGGATTGCTCTAATCTTGGTCGCAGTTATCGTGACCCCCGTGCTGATTGAACGCAACCGTTCGTCAATGAACGACGCGGCGCGCGGCGGCGCACCCGGCCAGTTTGTTGAACTTAGCCAAGGCGTTACGCATTTTGCATGGTTTGGCCCCCACACTGGGCCTGTCGCCGTGTGTATCCACGGTCTGACGACGCCCAGCTTTGTTTGGCGTGGCGTCACCAGAGGCCTCGCGCTGATGGGATATCGTACGCTGGTTTATGACCTGTACGGCAGGGGGTATTCTGACCGCCCATCCGGCATTCAGGACCAACAGTTCTTCTTGAAGCAACTCGAGGAATTGTTAGAAAGCGAAGGCGTAACCGGTAGTATTACACTATTTGGCTATTCCATGGGCGGCGCTATCGCGACCTGCTTTGCTGCTGTGGCACCTGAGCGGGTTGACCGCTTGGTATTGCTTGCCCCAGCAGGTATGGGCCTGACCTCGAACAAGCTGTTTGATTTTATCGCCAAGGCACCCTTGGTCGGCGATTGGCTTATGCTTGCTTTGTTTCCCTCATTTTTCCGCAAGGGCATCAAAGCCGAAAGCAAACAGGCATCAAGCGTGCCCCAAGTGTACGAACAGCAAGCTGAGCAACTGGACTTTAAACGTTATGTCCCGGCTGTACTGGCAAGCCGCCGTGGTATCCTGACAGACGTGCTGCGCGACGAGCATCGTGCCATCCAAGCCGCACAGATCCCTGTGCTTGCAATCTGGGGCCAAGAGGACAGCATGATTCCCCCGTCAGCGATTGGCACCTTGGCCGAATGGAACCGCACCGCCGAACACGAAGTGATCCCCGACGCTGGTCATGGCTTGCCATATACCCACGCAAATCAAGTTATAGAACTGATCCGAAATCACTTGCTTGCGACGACTTAAGCGGTCACCAACCCCTCGAGCCGCCTTTCGCGGATCGGCAAATGGACAAGCGCACTGAACGCACCAACAGCGACGCCGATCCACCAAACAGCGGTGTATCCGCCATAGACGTCATACAACCGCCCCCCCAGCCAGACGCCCATAAAGCTGCCCAATTGGTGGCTGAAAAACACGAT
>CBDTUA010000032.1:0-36471 GCA_965363735.1 uncultured Sulfitobacter sp.
GGTGCCAAGCGCCGCGTTTCCCTTGGTCTCAAGCAGACCATGCGCAACCCATGGGAAGTGTTTGCAGAAACACACCCTGAAGGCACCGAAGTCGAAGGCGAAGTCAAAAACATCACCGAATTCGGTTTGTTTGTTGGCCTGCCAGGCGACATCGACGGCATGGTTCACCTGTCCGACCTGTCTTGGGACGAACGTGGCGAAGATGCCATCCAGAACTACCGCAAGGGCGACATGGTCGGCGCGGTTGTGTCCGAAGTCGACGTTGAGAAAGAGCGCATCAGCCTCTCGATCAAAGGTGTTGGCGGCGACAAGTTCGCAGAAGCAGTGGGCGGCGTTAAGCGCGGTTCCGTTGTGACCGTGACTGTGACCTCCATCGAAGACGGTGGCATCGAAGTCGAATATGAAGGCATGAAAGCCTTCATCCGTCGCTCCGATCTGTCGCGTGACCGTGCCGAACAGCGCCCCGAGCGTTTCTCGGTTGGTGACAAGGTTGATGTTCGCATCACCAACGTCGATGCCAAAGCGCACCGTTTGGGCGTTTCGATCAAGGCACGTGAAATCGCAGAAGAGAAAGAAGCAGTCGAGCAGTATGGCTCCTCTGACTCCGGCGCATCCTTGGGTGATATCCTTGGTGCCGCTCTTAAGGGCGACGAATAAGCCAAGACGCTTAGTTCACAAAGTTATGGGGCCTCGCAATGCAAATTGCGGGGCCCTTTTTCTATGGCGAATCGGGTTGGCTGCGGAGGCCGATCCATTGGCCGACGGTGTGGCTGGCAGGGCCTGCACCCTGTTTCGATCAGAAAATGACAACTTATCAGCAGGTTCGCGCCGCGAAATGCGACAATGGATGATTTGTGTGACTTCACGAATGCGTTGGAGTTGATATAGTCGTCGACATAATAAAAAATACCGCAGGGGGAGAAATTCGCATGATCCGGTCGGAATTGATTCAAAAAATCGCAGACGATAATCCACATCTTTATCAACGTGATGTGGAAAGAATCGTGAATACCATCTTTGAAGAGATTACTGGGGCAATGGCCCAAGGTGATCGTGTTGAGCTGCGCGGATTTGGCGCGTTCTCCGTCAAAAAACGTGATGCCCGTGTGGGTCGAAACCCTCGCACAGGGGAAACAGTTCATGTAGAAGACAAACACGTGCCGTTCTTCAAGACCGGCAAGTTGCTTCGTGATCGTCTGAACGGGAATACCTAATGCGTTATGTCCGCTACCTTTGCATTGCCATCTTTGCTTTGGCATTGATTGCCGTCGCCTTGGCCAACCGGTCTTTGGTGTCGCTTAAACTTTTGCCAACTGAGGTATCGGGCTTTTTCGCAGTGAACCCTGAAATGCAGGTGCCGCTGTTCATCGTTATTCTGGGCAGCATCATCGCTGGCCTGTTGGTCGGGTTCGTCTGGGAATGGATCCGCGAATACAACCAACGCGCCGAGGCAGCTCGCCAAGCCCGCGAAATGCGTCGGCTTGAGCGTGAAGTTGCCCGGCTTAAGGGCGAGAAATACGAGGGCCAAGACGAAGTTCTGGCAATGCTGGATCAAGCCAACTGATCTGACGGTCGCTGCGACCTGAGGGAATTCCATGTCGACGAATGTACATGTAAAGTTCTGCGGCCTTCGCAGCGCCGCTGATATTGCTGCGGCGGTTGCTGCGGATGCACGCTATGTCGGATTTGTCTTTTTCACAAAATCCCCCCGCAACGTCAGTTTCGACGAAGCTGCTGCGCTGGCGCTTGAGGTGCCGGGTGGTACTTGCAAAGTCGCCCTCACAGTCGACGCAGATGATGCATTTCTAGATGCACTACTGGCGGCGGTACCGATCGATATGTTGCAACTGCATGGGCACGAAACCCCTGAACGGGTCCGCGAGGTCAAAGCGCGCTACCGCCTTCCGGTGATGAAGGCCGTTGGGGTCGCGGATGCGGATGATCTGCCCCAGCTTGATGTCTATATGCAGGTGGCTGATCAGATTCTGGTTGATGCAAAACCGCCCAAAGGGGCGGATCTGCCGGGTGGCAACGGGTTGGCCTTTGACTGGCGTCTAATCGCTGGACGGCGCTGGCCGAAACCGTGGATGCTGGCCGGTGGGCTGACGCCCGAAAATGTGGCCGAGGCCGTGCGCATGACCGGCACGCGCCAAGTTGACGTGTCATCGGGTGTGGAATCTGAACCGGGCGTCAAGGATGCAAAGTTGATCGCGGGCTTCGGCCAAGCGGCACGAAAACCCGCGAAAGCCTAGATCACAATAGGATCGGATTTAGCCAAAGCGTCAAACCGCATCAGTGATGCAATCAGCGCTGGCATTTTGTCCAGAAAGATCATGTTCGGACCATCGGACGGGGCATTGTCCGGGTCTTCGTGGGTCTCGATGAATACCGCACCAACGCCAATCGCGACGGCTGCGCGGGCCATGACGGGGGCAAACTGACGTTGCCCGCCACTGGACCCGCCCATGCCACCGGGCTGCTGCACCGAATGGGTTGCGTCCATCACCACGGGGTATCCTGTCGCGGCCATCTGGGGCAAGCTGCGCATATCGGCCACCAAGGTGTTGTAGCCAAAGGAGGTCCCGCGTTCGGTCAGCAAGATGCGCTTGTTGCCGGTGGATTCAATCTTGGACACCACATTAGGCATATCCCAAGGGGCCAGGAATTGACCTTTCTTGACGTTCACTACCTTGCCGGTATTGCCAGCAGCCAACAACATATCGGTCTGGCGGCACAAGAAGGCAGGGATTTGCAGGATATCGACAGCCTCGGCTACGACGGCGCATTGGGCTTCGGTGTGGACGTCGGTCAATACCGGCACGCCAATCGCTTTGCCCACAGATTGCAGCACGCGCAAACCTTCGTCTATGCCCAGACCGCGTTTGCCGCCCAGCGAAGTGCGGTTGGCCTTGTCATAGCTTGCCTTGAACACAAACTGTGCACCCGCCGCATCACAGGCTTCTTTCATCTGGCCTGCGATCATCTGCGCATGGGTTTCGCTTTCCAGCTGGCAGGGCCCGGCAATTACGGTCAACGGGCGATCATTCCCGATGACGACATTACCCACAGTGACTTGGATCATTTTGTTACCTGTTCCTTAAGGATCGACGCTGTCAGCGACAGCATCAGGTAGATGCCCGCAAAGATCAGGAATGTCAAAATCGTGTTCTCGAACCTGCGCGGATAGGATGCGGTCTGCGAGGCAACGGGACGCACGGCAATGGTCAGATAGCGAACCTGACGTTGTGCTTCGGTGCGGGCCTGTTCCATCTGTGTCTGAGAAGATTGCAGCGCCATGTCAGCCGCCGCAAGGTCAGCCTGCGCCAATTGCAGGGCGACTGCCTGTTGAGCAAGCGAATTGGTACCTTCGGTTGCGTTGCTCATCCGCTCGTTCAGGCGATCAAGCTGCACGCCGATCCGCCGCACATCGCCTTGCACACCGTCCACCTTGGCGCGGTTCGGTCGCGGGTTGTCCAGCAGGGCTGCCAACTCAAGCTCTTTTTCCAGCAGCAAAGTTTCATAATTGGTGATCTGGCCGCGGATAGACGCAATCACGGCTTCGGGGTCGACACCGTTTTCGATTTGCAGCTTGATCAGGTCCTCTTGCGCCTCGCGACGCTGGGTTACCGTTTGCTCATAGGCGATACGTGCATCGCGCATTCCGTCTTCTCGCTTCTGCTGGGACAATCCGTTCACGCGCTCTTCGGCGTAATCCAGCAGATGCTCGGAATAGACAGCCGCGACTTGAGGGTTGGCGGCAATCACTTCCATACGGATCATGCCCTCCGTCGGATCATAGCCGATTTTGACGTTCTTTTTGTAGAATTTATATGCCTCTTCATTTGAGGCTTCGGGATCCATACGCTGGATAGGATCTATATTGGGCTGCGAAAAGTGCAAGACGAATCCCACATCCCTGTCCAGACGCAGCATCGCATCCTTGGACTGCAAATAGCTTTGCGTAGCGATACTGTCAGCCGAGTTCGCAAATTGCGTGGGCAGCAACCCACCCAAGGGGCCAAGCCCGCCGCTGCCTTCGTTCTGAATAATCAGGAACTGGCTTTCTGTGGCGTACATTGGTGTTGCGATTTTGTAAAAATAATAGCCGCCCATAATCGTGGGCAGGCCGACAAAGAACAACAGGCGCACAACAAGCAACGCCATTTTGCGGCGGCGGCGGCGGGTGATGTCCGCCTGAATGTCCGAAATTTCACGCATCCGACGTTCCATCGGATTAACCTCGGTCGAGGGCATGTTTCTGCCGCCGGCGGGTACGGTTTGCGGAAGCTGAATGCGGCCTTGCGGGGAGCCGTTGGCGGCAGCAGAATCGCCCCCTTGGGGCACGACCAGTTCCAGCATGTTGGACCGTTGAAACGGGTCAATTCCTTCGGCGCGCAGCAGACGGACGGCGTCAAAGTCGGAAGTCGGGGCGAGACCGTGCTTTTGTGCCACGCGGCGCGCCATACGCAACTGCCGACCGGTTAGACCTTCGCGGCGGATCGCGTCCATATCCTGTTCACCGCTGACTTCCGTCGCGGATTCAACCTCGCCCTCGCGGGGAGGTGCAGCGGGCGATGGACCTTGATCGGGAACAGCAGGTTTGGCTGACGCTTGCGGTGGCTCGGCTTGCGGACGGGCAGGGCGTTGGACGGGTTGCGGGCCAACAGGTCGACGCGGTTCGACAGACCCCTCAGCTGACGCTGATTGTGAGGCTTCAACTGTCGCTGGAACCGGCGGATTGCGCTTGATGCGAAATTTTCTAGCTTTGGGTTTCGTAGTCATAAACCTGCTTAGCCTCTTCCAGCGTGTCGAATAAGTGAAGCTTTCCGCCGAGCAATACACCTGCGGAACGGGCATATTGCTCAAGCGTTTCGGCTTGGTGCGATACAATAATTATGGTTGTCGTGCGCAAGCGTTCCTTCAGGATTTCGCCTGCTTTGCGGTTGAATTCAACATCTGTAGTCGCCGGCATGCCTTCGTCGATCAGATAGATATCGAAATCAAGGGCGAGCAGCAGCGCAAAAGAAAAACGCCCGCGCATACCGGCAGAATATGTTCCAAGCGGTTGGTCAAAGTATTCACCTAGACCACAAAGCCAGCGGCAAAAACTTTCGACATAGTCGGGGTCCAGACCATAGAGTCGCGCAATATAGCGCGAGTTCTCCATCGCGGACACTTTGCTGACGACGCCGCCCATAAAACCCAGTGGAAAGCTGATGTTGCAGGCGCGCCTGACCTCGCCTTCGTCGGGTTGTTCCAGCCCCGCCATCATGTTGATCAATGTCGTCTTGCCGGTGCCGTTCGGTGCCATGATGCCCAACGAATTACCCAATTCCACGCGAAATGACACATGGTCCAGAATGACCTTGTGCTGCGTGCCGGTCCAAAAGGACTTGGATACATTGTCGAATTCCAGCATGACTGCTCCGGTTGTGCTGTGATGTACTGTGTTAGTTCCCCCTATTGAATTGGGGGTATCGCTGTCATCTATCTCGTGAATTTGGCCATATTATGTCCGATCCTGAAACAGATGTACAACACGGACTGCCTCGTTTTCCTAACCGATTACCGTTCGTGACCCGCACCATCTGCCGCGCGTTGCTATAGGGCCTCTTTTACCCGTTTAGTGGCCAATGGTTAACGGGGCGGTACATTGGTCCGATTCCGTCTCAATCTCTAGGGTCGTATGATGCAGATCGAACGTATCTTGCAAAAGCAATTTGAGAGATTTTCGCAGGGTTCCTGCATCGGTTTCGGGGGTGGCCACGACATGCGCATCCAACGCATTGCCGTGTTCTTGCATCATCCAAAGATGGACATGGTGAACATCCGCAACGCCCGGGGCCGACCTCATTACCGCAATGACATCTTCGGTCTCGATCCCATAGGGACTGGCCAGCATCAAAATCCGGGCTACCTTGGGCAATTCTGTCGCTGATTGCCACAGAATGTATCCCGCGATCATCAGGGTCACCAGCGGGTCAACCCATGTCCATCCGTACAGCAAGACCAACGTGCCGGCGATGATAACAGCGACAGACCCAAGGGCATCGGCCACATTGTGCAAAAACGCGGCGCGTATGTTGATGCTGGATTTCGATACCCGATAGGTCAGCGCGGCAGTCCCCAGATCGACCAGCAGCGCAAATCCGGCCACGACAACAATGATCCAACCTGTAATCGGTTCGGGTGATGCAAAACGCATCATTGCCTCATAGACCAGATACAGCCCGATCACGATCAACGTGGTATAGTTGATCAGAGCTGCCACGGCCTCGATCCGGCCATATCCAAAGGTCATGTCGGCGTTTGCGGGACGACGGGCAATTTTGCGGGCCCCAAACGCGATAATCAGCGCGATGGCATCGCTGAAATTATGCAAGGCATCCGCGATCAGGGACAGGCTGCCCGAAATCAGGCCGCCGATAATTTGCGCCAAAGTCAGGCCAAGGTTGATCGCAACGGCTATAGCGATCTTGCCGTCGCCTGCTTCTGGGTCAACGTGATGATGATGGGCGTGGGACATGCGGTGCTTTCTAGACGTGGGAATGGTCAGGACAGGGGGCATCCGCGTCAGCGCAGCATTCGGTCAATAGGAACTGCGACATGTCATGGACAGCCTGATGGGCGACGGCGGCGCAAATGATGTTGCGCCCTTGTTTTTTCTGCTGCACCAGATCGGCAGCCACCAATAGTTTTACATGGTGGGTCAGCGTCGACCCTGTGATAGCGGATCTTTCGCCCAGCGTGCCAATCGTTAAACCCTGCGGGCCTGCACGTACAAGAATGCGAAGAACCTGCAGGCGTTGTTCGGACCCTAATGCGGCAAAGCGCGCAGCAGCGAGGGTCAGGCCGGACGGCATAGGCGATGTTATTTCCATGTTTCTAGAAATATAGAAATAATTTACAGCGTCAAGTTTCATTTCGATAATTCTCGAAATGAGCGTCCAGCCAGATTGAAACCTGTGTCGGGGCTGCTATCTCCGGATCATGACAGATATTCGACCAGATCTGCGCGCCTGCACCCTATGTGCCGATCGCTTTGCCCGCACGGCAACGGCCCATCGCCCCAATCCGGTGGTCTGGTTCCAGCCTGGTGCACGCCTCTTGATTGCATCGCAGGCACCGGGCTTGCGCGTGCACCAAGCGAATACGCCGTTCTGGGACGCATCTGGAAAACGTCTGCGCGACTGGCTGGGTCTGGATGAGGATGCTTTTTATGACCGCAGCCGTGTTGCGATTGTCCCGATGGCGTTTTGCTTTCCGGGCTATGATGCAAAAGGCAGCGATCTGCCGCCCCCGCCAATTTGCGCAAAAACATGGAGGATAGGGGCCTTGGCGACTGTCCCCGATATTGGCCTGACCGTGTTGATCGGCGGGCATGCCATGCGCTATCACCTGCCTAATTTCACCACCGTCACCCAAGCAGTTGCCGGTTGGCGCGACCATCCGCCGGGCGTCTTTGCCTTGCCACACCCGTCTTGGCGCAATACCGGTTGGCTCAAGAAAAATCCGTGGTTCGAGGAAGACGTGCTTCCCCGGCTCCGCGCCGCCGTAAAGGATGTGATGCATGATTGACCAGACCCCGCTTGACGTGGCCCATGCCGCGATGATGGCCGACGACAACAATGACACTGCGCGCCTGCGATTCTACGAACGCATGGCCGATGTGGAACTTTTTCTCCTGCTCGAGGATGAACCAGACGCCGATCAGGTAAGCCCCGTTTTGCTGGACGGTGCCTATGTCTTGGTCTTTGACCGTATCGAACGTCTGGCCGCCTATGTGGGTCACGCGGCCCCCTATGTGGCGCTGTCAGGTCGTGCGATTGCAGGAATGCTAGACGGCCAACCCCTTGGCATGGCTGTGAATATGAATGTCGCACCTTCGGCGATCTTGCTGCCTCACAGTGCTGTGGCATGGCTGCGTGACACGCTGGCCCACGCGCCAGGTCAGGTCGAGGCCAAGATCGACCGCGTTGTACCGCCAAAGGGTTTGCCAGAAACGCTGATCGAGGCAATTGATGCCAAACTGGCCACGGCAACCGGCATGGCTGCGGGCGCTTGGCTGGTGGGCGTTGAATATCAAGGTGGCGGGCGCGGGCATTTGCTGGGCTTTGTTGGTGCAATCCCCCGTGCCCAAGACGCGCTGGTGCGTGCCGCATCAGAGGCGCTGACGTTCTCGGGGATCGAGGCAGGTGCAATGGATGTCGGTTTTTTCGCGCCCACGGATCCGACGGTCGAAAAACTGTCAAAGGTAGGATTGCGGTTTGATCTGCCCCAGATGGAACCCCTGCAAAACACGCCCCGGTTGGAGGCACCGGGATCAGACCCCAGCAAACCGCCCATTCTGCGATGATGCCCTTGGGCCCTGCGGCATAAAGCCTAACGACAGACAGCGCTTTTGCAGTATCCTTTTGCGATCAAAGGAGGATGCCCATGTTATTTCGTTTGATACTTGCCCTGTCTCTGCTGGCCACGATGGCCCATGCGCAAACACCAACCCGCACCCCCAGTCACTGCATCGCCTTGGCGGATGCCGCGCCGGGAGTGGAATATATGACCCTTGCCAGCTTGCCTGATGTCGCGCCGGAAACGGTGCATCTACATTATATCGCCCATGCCAGTTTTCTGATCCGAAGCCACGGTGGGCTGAACATGGTCACAGACTTTACCGGGTTCACGGGCACGCTGCCGATGATCCCCGATGTGGTCACGATGAACCGCGCCCATGACAGCCACTTCACCCAATTCCCCGACCCAGCAATCCCGCATATCCTTCCAGGCTGGGGTGAATTTGGCCAAGGGATCGAACATTCCCTTGATCTGGACGAAGTTCTGATCCGCAATGTCTCCACCGATATTCGGTCGCAGTTCGCGGGCATTGAGGAAAAGGGAAATTCGATTTTCATCTTCGAGATGGCCGGCCTTTGCATTGGCCATCTGGGGCATCTTCACCACGAACCTGACGCCGCGCAATATGCCGCAATCGGCCGGTTGGATGTTGTGATGGCCCCGGTGGATGGCGGCTATACACTTGATCTGCCGACCATGATCCGCATCTTGAAACGGCTTAAATCGTCGATTGTTATCCCTATGCACTGGTTCTCGGATTACGGTCTGGATGATTTTCTGACCGCCATGTCAGATGAATTCGTCGTGATCCATGTCGAAGGACCATCGTTACAGGTGTCGCGTGACCGGCTGCCGTCACAGCCCACGGTCATGGTGCTGCGCCCGCAATATTTGCGCAGCGACAATTAAGCGGCTTGCAAGTTTTCTATGGCAGCGCGATCAATGCACCATGAAATTGAACCCCGCTGATCCCGCTTTCGAGGCCGCGTTGCGTGCCGATCTTCCCTCCGACGTGTTTCGCCCTGTCGAGCCGCGGTATCTGGAAGAACCACGCGGGCTTTATGCCGGGCAATCGGCAATCCTAGCAATGCCCCGCGATACGCAAGAGGTCTCGACCCTGATCCGCCATGCAAATGCTGCGCGCGTCGGGGTCATCCCTTATGGTGGGGGGACCGGACTCGTGGGCGGTCAAATTGCTGAAAATGGGCCGACCCCGCTAATCCTGTCGCTAGAACGGATGAACAAGGTGCGGGCCGTCTATCCGGATGAAAACGTAATGGTCGCCGAAGCGGGCGTGATCCTATCAGATGTTCAGGATGCGGCGGAAAATGTGAACCGGCTGTTCCCCCTTTCGCTCGCAGCGCAAGGGTCTGCCCGCATTGGCGGCAACCTTGCCACGAACGCCGGTGGCACAGGTGTGTTGCGCTATGGCAATGCCCGCGATTTGTGTCTTGGCCTCGAAGCCGTCTTGCCGGACGGGCAAATTTGGAACGGCCTGACGCGGCTGCGCAAAAACAACACCGGCTATGACCTGCGCCATCTGCTGATCGGGGCCGAAGGCACGTTGGGCGTGATCACGGCCGCCGCCCTCAAGCTGTTTGCGCGCCCGGCAAAGTCGGGGACGGCTCTGCTGGTGGTTCAGTCGCCCACCGCTGCCCTAAAGTTGTTGTCTCTGGCGCGCGATCAGCTGGGCGAAATGATCAGCGCCTTTGAAATAATGAACAAGATGGGCTTCGATTTCCTTGCGCAAACCATGCCCGATGTGCGCCAGCCTTTCGAAACCCCTCCGGAATGGTGCGTTCTGATCGAACTCGGCCTCAGCGGTGATCTTGACCCAGCTACATCGCTTGAAACCCTGTTTGAACGCGCGATGGAGGCTGATCTGGTTACAGACGGGCTGATCGCACAAAGCCAACAGCAGTCGGATGATTTCTGGGCGATCCGCGAAATGATCCCCCACGCCAACCGCAAGGTGGGGTCTGTCTCAAGCCACGACATCTCGGTGCCGCTGGGGGCCATCCCTGACTTCATCACGAAAGCCGGCGAAAAAATCGCAGCCTTAGGTGATTTCCGCATCAATTGCTTCGGCCATGTTGGCGACGGCAACCTACACTACAACGTCTTTCCAGTAATCGGAAAATCCCGCGACGACCACACGGCCGAACGCGACCTGATCAAGACAACAATCCACGATCTGACTCACGAAATGGGCGGATCCGTCAGTGCCGAACATGGCATTGGTCGGCTCAAGGTCAAAGATCTGGAACGCTACAGCGATCCTGCCAAACTCTCGGCCATTCATGCAATCAAAGCGGCCCTTGACCCCAACGGCATCATGAACCCCGGTGCGATTGTTCCCGCGCCGTCCTGATCCGCATTCTCCGGCTCTGAAATATACCGTGGGAAGGCTCTTAGGGACGGGGGGGGGGCAGCGCTTTAAACTTGCTACATCCCGTCAAAAGCACAAAGCGCATGAACATCCATGCCCATGGCTTCCAGACGCTTGCGCCCGCCAAGCTCGGGCAGGTCAATGATGAACGCGCATGACACGATTATGCCGCCCAGCTTTTCGATCAGTTTGATCCCTGCCTCGGCGGTGCCGCCAGTGGCCAGCAGATCATCCACCACCAAAACCCGTTCGCCCGGCTGGATCGCATCATCATGGATTTCAACCGTGGCTTCGCCGTATTCCAAAACATAATCCTGCGAGATGGTCTTGCCGGGCAATTTCCCCTTTTTGCGGATCGGAACAAATCCGACTGACAATTGATGCGCAATCGCACCCCCAAGAATGAAACCGCGCGCCTCAAGGCCCACAACCTTATCAATCGCAATCCCTGCATACGGGTGCAGCATCTGGTCAATCGCCATCCGAAATCCGCGCGGATCGGCAAAAAGCGTTGTCACATCACGAAACATGATCCCCTCATGGGGAAAGTTCTCGATTGTGCGAATATAGTCCTGAACCTGTTTCATCTGGTTCTCCAAAAAACTAAAGGTGGACAAAGGATAGCCCCTTCATCTTCACCCTTTTAAAAATACTCATGACCCAGCCCGCCGAGCATGACCGGTTTACTTCTTAAATCACCCGACCCGCAACTGCATCCAGTTTCGCCATCAACGTGGGGTCACGCATTTCGGGTTGGGTCAAGATCGCATATTCCAGCGCACGGTCACAGCCATGCGGGCAAGCAACCCTTTCGGACCCCAGTAATGCAGGCAAGCGGGACACCAACTGGCGGCCCTTATCGGCATTGCCCATCAATGTCTCGATGATCTTGGTCACGTCGACTTCACCGTGGTCTGGATGCCAACTGTCATAGTCGGTGATCATGGCCACGGATGCATAACAAAGCTCGGCCTCACGGGCGAGCTTTGCTTCGGGCATGTTGGTCATCCCGATCACATCGGCACCCCAGCTGTTCCGGTACATGTTGGATTCGGCCAATGTTGAAAACTGTGGCCCTTCCATTGCCAGATAGGTGCCGCCGCGGTGCACGTTAATGCCGACGTCCTTAGCGGCGGCCTCACAGGCGTAGCCAAGGCGCGGGCATGTCGGGTGGGCCACACTGACATGGGCAACGCAGCCGGTCCCAAAGAACGATTTTTCGCGGGCAAAAGTCCGGTCAATGAACTGGTCTACGATAACGAAATCCCCCGGTGCCATTTCCTCACGAAACGACCCGCAGGCGGATACACTGATCACATCTGTACAGCCCAACCGTTTAAGTGCGTCGATATTGGCGCGGTAGGGCACGGTTGACGGTGAATGGACATGCCCGCGCCCGTGACGCGGCAAAAACGCCATGTCGACACCATCCAGCGTGCCGGTCAGGATCGCGTCGGAAGTGTCCCCCCACGGGCTTTCAACCGTCAGCCATTTGGCCCCTTGCAGCCCGTCGATGTCATAGATGCCCGATCCGCCAACAACGGCGATTTTCGTATTTGTCATGGGAATGCCTTTGGACTGATTTTCCGTCAGAGTATCAAGCTTCGCAGTGATGGAAACCCCGAAACCCAAGCCTTGGGTGGGCCTTGCCTTTCCATCTATGGCGCTTTGGTCTAATGAGCGCAAAAGTTCTCCACGACCGTTTCATTCGAAGGATGCCCCAATGGCGCGTACCACTTTCCGCAGCTTTACCAAGAACCTTGACGTGACCGATCTGCGCTGGATGCCGGGCGAGAGATTCTCGGTTTCGCGTTTGCGCATTGAATTGCTGTCGGGGCTGACCGTCTCCTTGGCTTTGGTACCTGAAGCGGTGGCATTCGCCTTTGTCGCGGGGGTTCACCCGCTGGTCGGTCTTTATGCCGCGTTTCTGGTAGGGTTGATAACCGCTTTGATCGGTGGTCGCCCGGGTATGATCTCAGGTGCGACCGGGGCTTTGGCCGTTGTGATGGTGGCCTTGGTCTCGCAGCACGGGGTCGAATACCTGTTTGCCACGGTTGTGTTGATGGGTATGATCCAGATTTTCGCTGGCGTGATGCAATGGGGCAAGTTTATCCGGCTGGTGCCGCATCCGGTTATGTTGGGCTTTGTGAACGGCCTTGCGATCGTCATTTTCCTTGCCCAGCTAAGCCAATTCAAAGTGCCCGGCACGATGGTGGATACAGGACACGGCATGGGCGGGGGCGAATGGCTGTCTGGCCAGCCGCTGATCTTGATGCTGCTGCTGGTGGCTGCGACCATGGTGATTATCTGGATCATGCCGCGCATCACCAAACTGGTTCCCGCACCGCTTGCGGGCATTGGCATCGTCGCTGCGGTGGTTATTGCCTTTGGCATGGACGTGCCACGGGTGGGTGATTTGGCCTCGATCCAGGGCGGCTTTCCTATGTTTCACATGCCGTTCGGCGATGGGCTAGGGCTTTATGGCACAGCATTGGCCCCGTTCAATCTTGAGACATTCTACATCATCTTGCCCTATGCCGTTATCTTGGCGGCAATCGGACTTATTGAATCGCTGCTAACCTTGAACCTGGTTAGCGACATGACAAACACCCGTGGCGGTGCAAGCCAGGAATGTATTGCCCAAGGTGTGGCAAACACGGTTACCGGCTTTTTTGGCGGTATGGGCGGCTGTGCGATGATCGGTCAGTCGATGATCAACGTGAAGTCAGGTGGTCGGACGCGCGTGGCAGGGATTGCTGCCGCCGTATTCCTTTTGCTGTTCATCCTGGTCGGGTCATCTGTGATCGAACTGATTCCGCTAGCCGCATTGGTCGGGGTGATGTTCATGGTCGTGATCGGGACGTTCGCATGGAATTCGCTTACCATCTTGCGCAAAGTGCCACTGATGGACGCCTTTGTTATTCTGCTGGTGACAGTTGTGACCGTTTACGAAGACCTTGCGGTGGCGGTGGTCGTTGGGGTTATCGTTTCAGCTCTGGCCTATGCGTGGAACAACGCGCGGCGCATTCATGCCAAAACCTATCTGACACCCGAAGGGGCCAAGGTCTATCAGGTGCAGGGCCCACTGTTCTTTGGATCTTCCGAAGGATTCGCCGAGCTGTTTGATGTCCAGCAGGACCCATCCGAAGTTATCGTGGATTTCGCGGATAGCCGCGTGGTGGATCAATCGGCGCTTCAGGCGATCGAAACTATTGCCGGGAAATACGAAGAGGCCGGGAAGCGCGTCCAGTTGCGCCACCTCAGCCGCGATTGTCACCGTCTGCTTAAAAAGGCCGGCCACCTTATGATCGATAGCGACGATGATCCTGATTACGAGATCGCCGCCAACTATCAGGTACGTACGGGCATTCTGGGCGGTCACTAGCCCTCCGCCGCTATTCTAGTGCAAGTAAAACGGACCGGGATTTTCAGAATGATCCGCCCGCGCGTTAGTCGTCCGGGCGGATCATTTCGAACACGTCCGTCACGCGGGCGTAGTCACGATAGCCCAACCGTGAAAGCGGCTGGTAGGTGGTTACGTCAAAGCGGCCATCCTTGATGCAATCGTCACGCATGTGCACGCCGACCACTTCGCCAAATACCACATAATTGCTTTCGCCCTCGATCTTGACCATCTGGGTCATCCGGCATTCAAGGCTGGCGGGGGCGTTCGCGACGCGGGCACATGCGATTTCACCGCATTCCGCCTTTTCAATACCTGCATGGCCAAATTCATCGGCACCATGTGGCAGCGTCGCCGACGACGCGTTCATCGCTTCGCGCATGGCATATTCCACGATATTCACGCAGAATATGCCCGTTTCGCGGATATTAGCCATGCTGTCTTTGGTCCCGTCCACATCTGCCTTGGTCCCTGTGGATGCAAACATCACTTGCGGCGGCACATAGGCCACGCCATTAAAAAAGGAATAGGGGGCCAGATTGTCGCGCCCTTGGGCATCTCGGGTTGATATCCACCCGATTGGTCGCGGTGTGACGATGGCATTGAATGGATTGTGTGGCAGGGAATGGCCATCTTTAGGGCGGTAGAACATCAAACTCTCCTCAAGGTTTGCACCTATGGCTAGCCTCATGTTAGAGGGTTTGCTACCTCAAAACTGTCGACAGGGCCGCGACACGTGTACCATATGAAACCAGAAACGGCGGCTGACCATTGGGAAGTCGAGGCCCTTTATGACACATGCTTTGCCCCGGGCCGCGAGGCGTTGTCGTCTTACCGTTTGCGCGATGGCATTCCGCCTGTTGTGGGGCTTAGCCATGTTGCGCGGGACGCTGACGGAATTCTTGCCGGTGCAATCCGGTACTGGCCCATACGTATTGGGGCGGCTGACGCCCTGTTGCTTGGGCCTGTGGCCGTGCACCCAACGCGTCAGGGCGAAGGGTTGGGCGGTTTGCTGATCGAAGGAAGCCTAAGCCACGCGGTCCCCTTGGGGTGGTTGCGGGTGATGCTGGTAGGCGACGCGCCCTATTATGAACGCTTTGGTTTCACGCTGCTGGAACATGTTGTGATGCCCCCGCCCACCAACCCTGCTCGCGTCTTGGGGCGTGCATTGGTCGAAGGCGCTTGGGATGGCATTGAGGGTGATGTCACCGCCTGGACACATTGAAACGCCAGGCCAGCGGCACCACATCTAAAGCCAACAGTCGGAGAGACCCAATGCAAATCGAAAGCCACATGCCCACGACCGTGAATGTAGAAGCGCGGCTTGACCAGCTTGCGGCCCGATACAAGGGTGCCGGCGGGGTTGGCATCAATGTGCTGAATGTGATTGGCGGCAGTGCCGAAGGGTTGATCGACAAGCTGCCAAGGGCCGTGCGGCGCAATCTGGAAACTGCCACAATCAAGGCGCTGGGCCAAGCGATGAAGGCCGCCACCTCGACGCGGTCCATGGTGCCAGATCAGAAAAGCTGGCTGAACCAAGCGGTTAGCGCCGCGATGGGGGCCGCGGGTGGCGCGGGTGGTTTGCCAACCGCGCTGGCCGAATTGCCGGTGACCACCACATTGCTGTTGCGGGTGATCCAAGGGGTCGCGGTGGAACATGGCTTTGATCCACTGGCCGAGAATGTGCAGTTTGATTGCGTGCAGGTTTTTGCGGCCGCCGGGCCATTGTCCGAGGACGACGGGGCCGATTTGGGCTTTCTGTCTGCACGCATCGCGCTGAGCGGTCGGGCGATGCAAGCGGTGATCGCCAAGGTCGCACCAAGACTTGCCGTGGTGTTGGGGCAAAAGCTGGCCGCGCAAGCGGTTCCCGTGCTGGGGGCCATTGCAGGGGCCGCGACAAATTACGCTTATACGAGCTACTATGAAGATATGGCGCATGTGCATTTCGGTCTGCGCAAACTGGCGATCGACGCTGATGTTTCACATGAAGAACTGATTGAACGCTTCCGTGAAAAGGTCGGTCGCAAACGGCTGCCAAAACGCGCCAAGAACTAGTACGCCAAAACCTAGCGCCCGATGCTGCCCGGGGCCACGGTTGTGGCTTTCAGGATGGCAAAACACTGCACCCCGCTTGAAAGACCCAATTCAGCCACTGCCCGTGCCGTAACGCGGGCCAGCAACCTGTCGGTTCCTGCGCGCAGCGCGATCGCCGCACCGGGGCCGTCACCGGGGTGAATATCCTCGACCTGCACGGGCAGCACATTGACCGAGCTTAGCCCCTCGGGGCGGGTGAGGGACAAGATCACGTCTTGGGCCAAGACCCGCAGCCGCACCCGTGCGCCGATGGGGGCCTGAACACCCGGCAACTCGATTTCTCCGGCGCTGATCCGCAAGGTCGATATGCCATCCGCGCCGTGGGCAATCACGTCTGCTTCAATCACGGCACCGGCTTCGCGGACGCCCAGCAAGGGAACGGCGGCGGGGTTGGACATCACATCAAACAGCGGACCTTGGGCTTGGATCTGGCCATTCTGGATCAGCACCAGCCGATCCGCTAGGCGCGCGATTTCGTCCACAGCGTGGCTGACGTACAGAATAGGCAACCCAAGTGGCCCGTCACGCAGGCGTTCAAGAAATGGCAAGATCTCTTGCTTGCGAGGGGCATCAAGGCTGGCAAGGGGTTCATCCATCAGCAACATGCGCGGATGGCTGAGCAGTGCGCGCCCCAAGGCAACCCGTTGCTTTTGACCGCCCGACAGGGTGGCGGGGGCACGGCTCTGCAAATCCTCAAGACCAAGCAATGCTACAACGTCGGATAACTCGGGTCCTACGCTGCCCTTGGGCGCATAGCGTGACCCGAACATCAGGTTTTGTGCGACATTGAGATGCGGAAACAGGCGGGCATCTTGGAACACGGTCCCCAATCGGCGTTTGTGGGGCGGGGTGAATATGCCGCGGGCGGTATCCACAAGGACTTCGCCATCCACGGAAATGGTGCCGCTGTCTGGCCGTAACAATCCGCCGACCGCATTAATGACCGTCGTTTTTCCTGCGCCTGACCGCCCGAACAGGGCTGTGATGCCCGGACCGGCCTCAAGCTCGATATCCAGCGCGAAATCCGCAAAGCGATGTGTCAGGGACAGCGACAGGGTCATACTCCTGCGATCCTTGCAGCAACGCGGCGGGCAAGCATCTCGGACAGCAGTACTGCTGATACGGCCACCGCGCAGGCCATCACCACCATGACCACGGCCTGACCTTCACCGCCCGGAATTTGCAACGCCGACCAGATGGCGCTGGGCAGGGTTTGGGTCTGACCGGGAATGTTGGCCACAAAGGTGATCGTGGCCCCGAATTCGCCCATCGCCTTGGCGAAGCCCATGACCGTGCCAGCCAGAATGCCTGGCAGGATAAGGGGCAGGGTTACACGACCAAAGACCGATGCGCGCGATGCACCCAGCGACGCGGCGGCTTCCTCAAGCTTGGGATCAACGGCTTCGATGGCTAGGCGCATGGCCCGCACCATCAGCGGAAACCCCATAATCATCGCCGCCAGCACGGCACCTGACCAGTGAAACGCAAGTTGCAAACCTATGGCATCCAAGGCGCGGCCCAACGGAGCAGTGCGCCCGAAGGCCATCAGTAACAAATATCCGGTGACGACAGGGGGCAGAACCAGCGGCAGATGCACGGCCGCATTCAACAGGGATTTGCCCCAAAAGTCGCGCCGCGCCAACAGCCACGCGACCCACAACGCCAGCGGAATGGCAAGAACTGTTGCCCAGACCGCCACCCAAAGCGACAGGCGCAGTGCGTCCCATGCAGCAGCGTCTGGCGTCACGGGGCGGGAACCGTGGTGAAGCCAAAGCTAGCAAATACAGCGCGGCTTTCGGGGGTTTGCAGGTGGGTCAGAAATACGGCCCCTGCTTTGGTTATGGCGGCTGCGGGATAGGTGATTGGGCTGTGCAGATCGGTGGGCACCTCAAAAACCACGCGGACATCGGGTTCGGCCAACGCATCGGTAAGGTACACTATGCCCAAAGGCGCATCGCCCCGCGCAACAAGTGCCAAAGCACTGCGCACATTGTCGGTTTCCGCAAGATGGGCCTGCAATGAATCCCATTGGCCGACGGCCTTTAACCACTCAGCGGCGTAAATACCGGCGGGCACGGCGTCCCGTTGGCCCATCGCCAATCGCCCGTCGCCCAAAAAGGCCGCTAGGTTCGTGAGATCGGGGTCTGATAATGTGCCTTTGGGGGCGATCAGAACCAAACTGTTGCCCAATAAATCGACTGGGGTGTCTTGGGGCGCGGGGCCGTTATCAACCAGCCAGTCCATCCAGATGGGATTGGCAAGGATTACCACATCGGCAGGGGCACCAGCGGCGATCTGGCGAGCCATGGTACCTGAACCGCCGTAAGACAGTGCAACCGGCGCGTCGAAACCGGCGGCCACCTGATCCAACGCACCGCGCAGGCTCGCGGCGGCAAAAACCGTGACCGGTGCAGACTGCGACAGTGCGGCGAGAGGAAGTAAAGACGCCAGAATGATGAGTGTTCTCAAAACCATTCCACCACTATCCGCCAAGCGTATATCGCACGCAAGGGGATCACTGGTCTTAGACCCCGCAAGGCGGTACACATTTTCCACAACACCAGCATCCTTTCCGAGACTATGATGATCAAACAACTGCCCATATCGCTGCAAGGTGCCCGCAAAGGCGAAGCCCGTTCCCAGTTTGCCGCCCTTTGCTACCGGATCAAGCAAGGCAAACTTCAGATATTGGTAGTCACATCGCGCAAGTCGAAACGCTGGATCATGCCCAAAGGCTGGCCGATGCACGCCAAGACACCCGAGGCGGCGGCCTTGCAAGAAGCCTGGGAAGAAGCGGGCGTGCGTGGACGTGTGACGGGGGGCTGTCTGGGGGTCTATTCCTATGCGAAAGAAATGGGTGAGGATTCAGTGCTACCTGTCCTCGCATTGTTGTATCCGGTTGAGGTAAAGGCAAAGGCCAAAAAATACCCTGAATCCGGACAGCGGCGGCGCAAATGGGTTTCGCGTAAAAAGGCGATGAAAATGGTAAGAGAACCTGAGTTGCGGCGGATAATCCGGGATTTTGACCCGCGCTCCGACCCGCCCGACGCTTGAACCTGCGGGCAAACGCACCATTTTTTATATAAGAGTTGATTGTTTACGCTGACCGAAAAGGGCAAGCTGAGGGTAAGATGATCCAATTTACCTTAAAATGTGACCGGGACCACCGCTTTGATAGCTGGTTCAAATCGGCAGCCGCATTTGATGCGCTGGCGCAGGCAGGACATATCAGTTGCGCCGTTTGCGGATCATTCGAGGTCACAAAAAGCATGATGGCACCGCGAGTTTCCACCGGAAAAGCAGCTGTTGTTGCAGAGCCAAAGGCGACAGGCGACGCGCCGGTTCCGGTGCTTTCGGAACCTAAAAGCGAGATCGAAATAGCCATCAGTGCTTTGCGCAAGAAAGTTGAGGCATCGTCTGATTATGTCGGTGCTGACTTCGTCAAGGAAGCCCGCGCGATGCATTCAGGCGAAAAGCCTGAGCGGTCTATTTATGGCGAAGCACGGCTGGATCAGGCCAAAGAGTTGGCCGAGGAAGGCGTGCAATTGATGCCGCTGCCCTTTCGCCCAAAAAGATCAACGCAATAGGCTGGCCCGTCAGGGCGACAGTTGCGCGGCAAAAGGAAACCGAAACATGACAGTTCTGATCACGGGTGCGAGCCGCGGTATCGGCGCGGGGCTGGCGGCGCGATACAAGGCCAAGGGCGAAGTGGTGTTTGGCACCGGACGCTCGGCGATGGCAGACATTCAGCTGGATGTTACGCATCCCGAAGATCATTCCGCCATGGCGGAAAAGCTCGGTGATCGTGTGCTTGACCTGCTGGTTTGCAATGCAGGGGTTTATCTGGACAAAGGCGACAAGTTTGATGACGGATACGGCGCGGATATTTGGGCACATAGTTTCGCGACCAATGTGACGGGGGTTTTCCTGACCATTCAGGCGATGCTGCCGCATCTCCGGCGCGCGAAATCACCCAAGATCGCGATTATTTCGTCTCAAATGGCGTCCTCGGAATTGGCCCCCGGCGGCAGCTATCTCTATCGCGCTTCGAAAGCGGCGGTGTTGAATTTGGGCCGCAACATCGCGACGGACCTAAAAGCCGAGGGGATCGCCGTGGGAATTTATCACCCCGGTTGGGTTCAGACGGACATGGGCGGCAATTCGGCGGCGATCACAGTGGATGAGGCGGTGACCGGCCTTGCGCAGCGGTTCGAGGCCTTGTCCATCGAGACCACCGGCTGTTTTGAGACATGGGATGGGAGCGCGCATCCGTTTTAGCCGAACTTGACGGTTCGGTTCGTCTGGCACAGCATCGGGGCATTGCCAGACACCCCAAGATATTATCAAGCCAGAGAAGGATGGGACTGCGTGGGCTTGCTAAGGCAGGCGCTTGCGCGTAAACCGCGCCGGAGTTTTGCAACGGGGGACCTATGCCTGTTCTGGTGATGAAATTTGGTGGCACATCAGTTGCCACATTGGACCGTATCCGCCGCGCCGCCAAGCGCGTGGGGGTCGAGGTGTCCAAAGGCTATGATGTGATCGTGATCGTATCGGCCATGTCCGGCAAGACGAATGAGCTGGTCGGCTGGGTGAACGAGACGTCGCCGTTGTATGATGCCCGCGAGTATGACGCGGTGGTTTCGAGCGGCGAGAATGTCACTGCAGGGCTGATGGCCCTGACGTTGCAAGAGATGGAAATTCCTGCGCGCAGTTGGCAAGGGTGGCAGGTGCCGGTCAAGACGACCTCGGCGCATTCGTCGGCCCGTATCGAAGAAATCCCACCCGCCAACATCATGGCTAAGTTCGGCGAAGGTATGAAGGTCGCGGTGGTTGCCGGTTTCCAGGGTGTTAGCCCCGAAGGACGGATCACTACGCTGGGGCGCGGTGGGTCTGACACCACGGCTGTTGCCTTTGCAGCGGCATTCGAGGCCGAGCGCTGTGATATTTATACTGACGTTGACGGGGTTTATACCACTGACCCGCGTGTCAGCGCCAAGGCACGCAAACTCGACAAGATCGCATTTGAAGAAATGCTGGAGCTTGCATCGCTTGGGGCGAAGGTGTTGCAAACCCGGTCGGTCGAATTGGCGATGCGCTATAAGGTCAAGCTGCGCGTGCTAAGCAGTTTTGAGGAACAATCGGACGAAGCTGGAACGCTGGTCTGCGCTGAGGAGGAAATTATGGAAAGTAATGTTGTATCGGGGATCGCGTTTTCGCGTGACGAAGCCAAGATGACCCTTGTGTCCGTGGCGGACCGTCCGGGCATCGCGGCGGCGATTTTTACGGCCCTCAGCGATGGTGGGGTGAACGTTGACATGATCGTTCAGAACATCTCGGAGGAAGGTCGCACCGATATGACATGGTCTTGCCCCGTTGATCAGACAAAGCGCGCTGAGAAAGCAATGGACGATGCCAAGCAATCCGGGATCATCAATTTTCACGACTTGATCGCCGATACGGATGTAGCCAAGGTTTCGGTCGTCGGCATCGGCATGCGCAGCCACACAGGCGTCGCGGCCAAGATGTTCAAGGTGCTGTCTAACGAGGGCATCAACATCAAGGTTATCACAACGTCCGAGATCAAAATTTCGGTTCTCATTGACCGCAAATACATGGAACTGGCCGTTCAGGCGCTGCATGATGCGTTCGAGCTGGACAAAGCTGCCTAAAACGCATGCATCCCCTTGATCGGAGACGAAATATTTGCAGACGTTTGGCTAGTGCGCCTTTTCGCGGCACACGCGCTGAAGGATAAGCGTTTGTGACAACAGGCGTTTCATTTCCGAGGGGCTTGTGATCTAAGCTTGCCTTGCGGAGGAGAAAATTACCATGGCCGACGGGTTTGAAACAGAAAGTCGCAAGTTGCTTGGGCGGTTGCGCGATGCAATGGCAAGCGATGACGCAGGCCAAGCGCGGCTGGACAAAATTACCCATCTTATTGCGACGTCTATGGGATGCGAGGTGTGTTCGATCTACCTGTTTCGCGATCAGGACACGCTTGAACTTTGCGCCACCGAAGGTCTGAAGGCCGACGCGGTACACCAGACGCGGATGAAACTAGGCGAAGGTCTGGTAGGGCGCGTGGCGAAGCGCAAGCAGATCGTGAATACCCCCAATGCCCCGCAGGCACCCGGATTCCGGTATATGCCGGAAACGGGCGAAGAAATTTATTCGAGCTTTCTGGGTATTCCGGTTCAGCGCGTTGGCGAAATGCTTGGCGTTCTGGTTGTGCAATCCAGGGCGGCACGCGAATTTTCCGCAGACGAGGAGTATGCCCTTGAGGTTGTCGCCATGGTTCTGGCCGAAATGACCGAACTGGGCGCGTTTGTCGGTGAAGGGGCTGCGATGTCTGCCCGTCACAGTCAGCCGGTTCTCGTGCGCGGCACGGTTGGTCAAGAAGGCGTTGCAGATGGCCATGTCTGGCTGCACGAGCCGCGTGTTGTCGTTACAAACCCCATTGCAGATGACCCGGTCCGCGAAAAAGAACGCCTGAATGAAGCTGTTGATCAGCTGCGGGTAAGCGTTGATCAGATGATGACGATGGCGGGCGGCGACAAGGACCAGCGGCAGGTGCTTGAAGCCTACCGGATGTTTGCAAATTCCAAAGGCTGGATGCGTCGGATGGAAGAGGACATCAGCCGTGGCTTGTCTGCCGAGGCCGCTGTCGAAAAAGAGCAATCCTTGGCGCGGACACGCATGGGGCAGGCGAGCGATGCGTATCTTCGCGAACGCCTGGCGGATCTGGATGACCTGAGCAACAGGCTGCTGCGTATTTTGACGGGCCAAGGGGCGGACACGGGCGCTGAAATGCCAGTGAACCCGATCTTGGTCGCACGCAACATTGGGCCTGCCGAACTGCTGGAATATGGCCGCTCATTGCGCGGTATCGTTCTTGAGGGCGGGTCAGTTGGTAGCCATGCGGCAATCGTTGCGCGTGCCCTTGCCATTCCGTTGATCGTGCATGCCGAGCATATCACCAACGATGCGCTGAATGGCGACCGGATCATGGTGGATGGCGAACAAGGCATCGTGCATCTGCGTCCGGATGAAAACGTGGCATCCGCGTTTCGGGATAAAATCGCGATGCAGGCCGAGGCGCAAGAGCGCTATGCCTCGATCCGCGACAAACCGGCTGAAACGCTTTGCGGTACTGTCGTTGGGTTGCATATGAACGCGGGCCTTATGGCGGACCTGCCATCGTTGGACGGGTCAGGTGCCGAAGGAGTTGGCTTGTTCCGGACCGAGCTGCAGTTTCTTGTGCGCAGTAAGATGCCAAGAAGGTCAGAGTTATCAGCGCTTTATAACCGTGTGTTAGATGCGGCGAATGGCAAGCGTGTCGTGTTTCGCACGCTTGACATCGGGTCTGACAAAGTACTGCCCTATATGAAACCCAATGATGAGCCGAACCCGGCGTTGGGGTGGAGGGCCATACGTGTGGGGTTGGACAAACCCGGTATCATGCGGATGCAGTTGCAGGCGTTGATCCGTGCGGCGAACGGCCGGCCATTGTCGGTGATGTTCCCCTTTGTGGCGCAATTCGAAGAATACCGTGCGGCCCGTGCCGAGATGGACAAGACATTGGCTCGCGAAGCGCGTCTGGGCCACAAACTGCCGTCGCACCTTGAAGTTGGCGCGATGCTGGAGACACCTTCATTGGCTTTCGCGCCCAAGAAGTTTTTCGAGGAGGTCGAGTTTTTGTCCATTGGCGGCAATGACTTGAAGCAGTTCTTTTTTGCGGCGGACCGTGAAAATGAATTGGTTCGTCGACGTTATGATACGTTGAATGTTAGCTTTCTGACGTTCCTTGAAGGCATCGTCGCGCGGTGTCGCGAAACCGGCACGCCGCTGTCATTCTGCGGAGAAGACGCAGGTCGCCCTGTCGAGGCGCTTTGTTTTGCTGCGATCGGGATCACAGCGCTGTCAATGCGCCCGGCGTCTATTGGCCCTGTTAAAAGTTTGCTGCGGCGGTCCAATCTGAATGATGTTCGCGCTGTAATTTACGAGGCGCGCGAACGCGGGGATCAATCCGTGCGGGCAGCGGTTATGGATCATCTGCGCCTCCAGACAGTTGAGGCACCCAAGCCGTCATAGCAGCTGTGGATGAGCTGAATTCATAGTTTCTTGTGAATACGTGAGGTCTGCCTGTTACAATGCTGAATTCGCTAGAGGTTTCCGGTTTCGGGAGGTATCGGGTCGGTAGGTATTTCAGGTTTTGAACGGTTGACTAAATCACACAAAATATTCAGTATTTTAGATAGATAGCCATTAAAAACTTATAGTATTCGAACCTTTGGCTGGTCTTCCCAAAAATGCTTGGGCCTTTTGCCGTTTCCCTTGACGAATGCCTGTCGAAAAGGGTCTGGTGTCAGGACAATTTAGGGATCGCAACATGTTTTTAATGAATGCTTGGTATGTGGCTGCTTGGGACCATGAAATTAGCCACGCGCTTACGCAGGTTACGGTGCTCGAGAAAAATATCTGTATGTTTCGCACGCAAGGCGGCGATGTGGTCGCGTTGGACGATGCATGTCCACATCGCAAGTTGCCGCTGTCGATGGGCCGCTTGCAAGGTGATAGCGTCGAATGCGGCTATCACGGGCTAACATTTGATTGTGTGGGACAATGCGTTTGGGCCCCCGGTGGGCGCATTCCGTCAGAGGCACGGGTTCACGCCTATCCGACCCATGAGAAATATGGGTTAGTCTGGATCTGGATGGGCAATCCGGTGCTGGCCGACCCCGAAGAAATTTTCGAAATCGAGAACTTTGACAACCCTGAGTGGGGCATGAACCGCGGTGCCGCGATGGAATTGGACTGCAACTATCTGCTGATGTGCGACAATTTGCTGGACCCGACACATGTTGCTTGGGTGCATGGCGGCAGTTTTGGGCAAGCAGCCACCAAAGATACACCGCTGCGGATCAAAAAAACCGACAATGGCGTGATTGTGCATCGCTGGATGATGGATGTGGAACCGGCGCCGTTTTATAAGAAAGTGATTGGATTCAAGGGCAATTGCGACAGGCTTCAGCATTATGAAGTGCGCTATCCGTCCCATGCGCTGATCCGCGCGGTGTTTACGCCTGCAGGAACCGGCGGACCCGACGGGCCGCTCCACCCGGACACGTTCATCATGGACAGCATGAACTTTATGACGCCGACCACGGCTGGTAAAACCCGCTATTACTGGTTTCAGTTGCGTAATATCCGACCCGACGACGAGGCTCTGTCACAGATGATGAGTGAAGACGTGCAGCACGCATTCGAGGAAGACCGCGCAGTGTTGAATGCGGTACAAAACGGTATGGCAAACAAAACCAGCCCGCATATCGACTTACCTATTGATGCAGGGCAGTTGCGGTTTCGCCGCCAGCTTGAGGCGATGATTGCAGAGGAAACGCTGGTCGATGGAAAAATGCAGGGTGCCTAAGCGTAAACCGAGCAATTACTCTGCCGACCATTGAATTTGGCCCTTCAAGGAGCAGATGTTAAAGAATTGATTAACCGGAGTTTGCGATGAAATCGTTTATGGCACGACACATGGGGGCAGCATTGCTTGTTGTCGCTGCCGCTCAAGGCGTCCTGGCGCAAGAGGCCGACATGAAACGCGTGCCAAGCGTGACAGTCGCAACTGCGACACGGACCGAAGTGGTGAACCGTGTGCCGATTTCAGGTACTTTGGAACCCTACCGCGAGGTTTTGGTCTATCCGCAGGTGACTGGTTATCCCATTGAAGATTTGATGGTGGAAATCGGGGCGCAGGTCGCAAAGGGCGACACGCTGGCCCAGTTGAACACCGACACGCTGAAAGCCCAATTGTCACAGGCCAATGCGGAATATGCCCGCGCCCAAGCAGCCGTTCGCCAAGCACAAAGCCAGATTACATCGACCAAGGCATCTGCTGCGCAAGCGCGCAGTGTTCTTGACCGCACTCAGCAGCTTGACCAGTCCGGCAACGTGACCCAAGCAGCCGTTGATCAGGCCATGGCGAACAGTCAAACCGCAGACGCTTCCGCTGCCTCGGCCGAAGACGGGCTCGAGGTCGCCAAGGCGCAAGTGTTGCAAGCACAGGCGCTGTTGGACATCGCCCAGCTTAATCTGGGTCATGCCACCATTACCGCCCCCACCGCTGGCATCATTTCTGACCGGAATGCCCAAGTGGGTGCGATTGCCAGTAGTGGCGCTGACCCCTTGTTTCGCATGATCCAAGACGGCGTGATCGAGGTAAAAGCAGAAGTCGTCGAGACTGCCTTGGCTCAAATAGCCATTGGCGACCCGGCGCAGGTTGAAATCCCCGGTGCTGGCACGGTTCAGGGCAATGTCCGGCTTGTCGCCCCTACCGTGGACGCCACAAATCGACTGGGTGATGTGCTTGTGTCCCTTGAGGGTAACAACGCGCTTCGCACCGGTATTTTTGCAGGCGGGTGGATTATCACTGACCGTCACGAAGGGTTGACCGTGCCAACGACTGCTATCCTGACCGATGCAAAAGGTGATTATCTGCTAGAGGTGCAAGATAACGTCTTAATCCGACGCGACATCACCGCGGGATTGATTTGGAATGACGCCCGCGAGGTCCTATCTGGGTTGGATGATGGGGCCGTGGTGATCGCCCGTGCGAGTGCGTTTTTCTCGGACGGGGACAAGGTGAACCCGATCCCGCAGAAGGTTGTTTCTAAATGAACATGTCAACGTGGGCCATCCGGTCCCCAGTGCCGTCATTGGCACTTTTCTTGGCGCTGTGCCTGATCGGCATCGTTGGTTTTTTCCGCCTTCCGGTGACGCAGTTCCCTAACATCGACATTCCTATTGTGACGGTGACGATTGGCCAGCCTGGTGCGGCACCGACCGAAATCGCGACGCAGATCGTGAAACCGATCGAAGGTGCCGTTTCCGATGTGACGGGGGTCAAACATGTCACGGCCGTTGCCGCTGACGGGTCTGCCAGCCTGACCATTGAATTTGAACTTGAAACTGACAGTGCCACCGCGCTGACGGATATCAAGGACGCGGTCGCGGGTGTGCAGGGTGGTTTGCCCGAAAATTCGACCGAACCGATCGTCAAACGTCTGGATGTGACGGGGCAGGCGATATTGACCTATGCGGTGTCCGACCCGACGCAATCCATTCAGGAACTGTCCTATTTCGTGGACGAGATCGTCGCGCGCGAGCTGCAGGTGGAAAATGGCGTGGGCAAGGTCACCCGCATCGGCGGCGGGGACCGCGCGATCGAGGTTGAACTGGACCCCGACCGCTTGCTGTCCTTGGGGCTGACCGCGTCTGAGGTGAATAACCAGCTTCGTCAGAACAACATTGATTTGGGCGGCGGTTCGGGTGATCTGGGCGGGCAGGAATATTCGATCCGCGCGCTTGGTAGTGCCGATACCGTGGCGCAATTGGCGGCGACGCCGATTATCACTTCGCCGGGGCGGACCGTGCGGCTGGACGATTTGGGCAAGGTATTTGACGGATCTACCGAGGCGAGCAGTTTTGCCATGCTGGACGGTCAACCGGTTGTTGCTTTCGGCATATTCCGCTCCACCGGTGCCAGCGATCTGTCTGCGGGGGACAACGCCAAGGAACGGCTGGCTGAGTTGGGCGAAGAATATCCCAACGTCAGTTTCTCGCTGATTGATGACGCTACTACCTATACCGAGGGTAATTACCATTCGGCGATGGACACGCTCTACGAAGGGGCTGCTTTGGCGATCATTGTGGTGTTTCTGTTCCTACGCAACTGGCGGGCTACGATCATCACGGCGGTGGCCTTGCCGTTGTCAATCATTCCGACCTTCATGGTCATGCAATACCTTGGGTTTTCGCTGAACACGGTCAGCTTGCTGGGTATCACTTTGGTCACGGGTATCTTGGTCGATGACGCAATCGTCGAGATAGAAAATATTGTACGGCATATCCAGATGGGCAAACCGGCTTATGAGGCCTCTGAGGAAGCGGCGTCAGAGATTGGCCTGACCGTTATCGCGATCAGTTTCACCATCGTGGCCGTGTTTGCGCCGGTCAGCTTTATGTCCGGCATAGCAGGGCAGTATTTCAAGCAGTTTGGCCTGACGGTTGCTGTTGCGGTGCTGTTCTCGCTATTGGTTGCGCGATTGATCACGCCGATGATGGCGGCCTATTTTCTGCGGGACGGTATTGCCCCCGAAGAGGAAAAGGACGGCTTTCTAATGCGCCGTTATATGGCGGTGTTGAGGTGGACCCTGCACAACCGGACGGTGACCCTATTGATAGGATTGGGCATCTTTGCCGCTTCAATCTTTTCGGCCACCCTTTTGCCGACCGAATTTGTGCCTGCGGCGGACCGCGGCCGGTCGACCGTTTCATTGGAATTGCCGCCCGGCTCAACGCTGGAACAAACCCGTGCAAGCGGACGGGAGGTCTCAACCATCCTCGGCCAAATTTCCGAGGTCACCAATGTCTTTGTCGAAGGCGGCACATCGTCCGATACAAAGGCGAATGTGATTGTGAACTATGGTCAGAAAGATACCCGCGACCGGTCATCATTTGTCATTGAAGACGATATGAAGGCACATTTGCAGGACCTTCCCGACGTTAAGATCAACGTGTTGGCCGATAATGGCCAGCGGGACGTGCAGTTGAATGTGTTAGGCGACACCGAGGCGGCTGCCGCTGCTGCGGCGATTGAGCTGGCCAATCAAATGAATGATCTGCCTGACATCGTGAATGCTGATACAACGGCGTCCTTGGTGCGCCCTGAGATCCAGATCACCCCGCGTCCGCAACTGGCGGCAGAGATGGGGGTGACGTCAGCGGCGCTGGCCAGCACGATCCGGATTGCGACCTTGGGCGACACCGACAGTAACGTGGCCAAGTTCAACGCAGGTGACCGACAAATCCCGATCCTTGTGCGCGTGAAAAAGGATGTGAGGGATGATCTAAGCCGTTTAGCTGGGTTGCGGGTGCCATCGACTACGGGCAGCCCGGTTCCGATCAGTGTGGTGGCCGATGTGGCGCTGTCATCCGGCCCCAGCACCATAGAACGCTATGACCGCCAGTATCGCACGAGCGTCGAGGCAGACCTTGCCCCGAACGGATTGCTAGGCCCTGCAACACAAGCTCTGATGGCCTTACCGATTGCAATGGCCATGCCCGAAGGCACGTCGATCCAAAGCGCGGGCGACGCCGAGGTGATGGGCGAGGTGTTCGCCCAGTTCGGACTTGCGATGGGGGCGGGCATCTTGCTGGTGTATGTCGTGCTGGTCTTGTTGTTTGCCAGCTTTGTCACCCCTGTCACGATCCTTTTGTCGCTGCCCTTGGCCATCGGCGGGGCGATTTTTGCTTTGTATCTGAACGGCTCGGCCATCGGGTTGTCGGTAGTGATCGGGTTCCTCATGTTGATGGGCATCGTGACCAAGAACGCCATCATGCTGGTTGAATTCGCGATCGAGGCGATGAAGGGCGGTGCCACCCGGTCGGAGGCTATGCTGCAAGCAGGTCACAAACGCGCCCGTCCGATTATCATGACCACTGTCGCAATGACGGCGGGGATGGTGCCATCGGCCTTGGCAATCGGGGCTGGTGGAGAATTCCGTGCGCCAATGGCAGTGGCCGTAATCGGGGGGCTGTTGTTGTCCACCATGCTGTCGCTGCTGTTTGTTCCGTCGCTGTTCAGTGTGATGGACGGACTCAAACAGCGGATCCGCTGGGCGCTGGTCGCAGTACTAGGGGCAAACACCCCGCGTGACGTAACGTCTGAGAGGTAATTCACGGCGCGTTTCGCTGTGTGAAAGAACTAATATAACAAACGGCTAGGCGTAGCGGGAAATATTGCCTTTAATGACGGGTGTCTTTGCATGAACTTGTAAAGGCACCCTAATTTTATAAAAGGCCATTTCTCGTGACCCCATTTGTGTTCAACACCACCAAGTCCGTCGTATTCGAAAACGGTGCCGCCGTGCGTCTGGCAGAGCTTGCTGGCGGGCTGTTGGGGCTTAGGTGCCTGTTGATCACTGATCCCGGTTTGCGGGCATTGGGCTTGTGTGATCCGGCAATTGCCGCATTAGAAGCGGTTGGCCACACAGTTACCGTATTCGATGCAGTCGAGGCCGACCCGTCCCGCGGAACCCTGATGAAAGCGGTCGAGGCGGGCAGGGCCGCTGGCACCACAGGGGTTATCGGTTTTGGCGGCGGGTCGTCGCAGGACGTGGCCAAGCTGGTTGCACTGCTGCTGGGCTCGGACGAGGACCTGGACAGCGCGTGGGGGGTGGCTCAGGCCAAAGGTCCACGCTTGCCGCTGGTGTTGGTCCCGACAACGGCCGGCACAGGGTCAGAGGTGACGCCGGTGTCGATCATCACGGTCGGGGCCGAGGAAAAGCGTGGCGTGTCGTCACCCGTGATCTTGCCCGACATGGCAATTCTGGATGCCGAACTGACGCTGGGGCTGCCTGCGCATATCACTGCCGCAACAGGCGTCGATGCAATGGTCCACGCGATCGAGGCCTATGCCTCGAAAAGTGCGAACAACAACCCGGTGTCCAAGTTGCTGGCCCGCGAGGCCTTGCGGCTGCTGGGGGCGAATATAGAGGCGGTCGTGGCCGATGGCTCGAACCTTGAGGCACGCGGCGCGATGCTGTTGGGGTCGATGCTGGCGGGTCAGGCCTTTGCCAATTCGCCGGTCGCAGCCGTTCATGCGCTGGCCTATCCGATTGGCGGCACCTTCCATATCCCGCACGGGCTTTCAAATGCGCTGGTTTTGCCCCATGTGCTGCGGTTCAACGCGCCTGACGCCGGAACGCTTTATGCCGAGATCGCCACCGATGCCTTTCCCGAACTGGCTTCGGTTGAAGGCACTCAAGCCCTTACAGCCGCCTTTATCGATGCATTGGCTGACCTGTCGGGGCGTGTCGGTTTACAGACACGTTTGCGCGATGTGAACATCCCCAAAGATGCGATCGATAAAATGGCGGCAGATGCCATGCTGCAAGGGCGGTTGCTGGTGAACAACCCCCGCGAAGTAACTCAAGCGGACGCGCATACGATCTATACGGCGGCGTGGTGATGTCAGACCGCCCTGTCGCGCCGTCGCGCGCCGACTTCAAAGACTTTTATCCGTTGCAAACACGTTGGAACGACAATGACGCCTATGGGCATATGAACAACGTCGTCCACTATGCATTGTTTGATACGGCTGTGAACGGCTGGCTGATTGAGCGCGGGCTGCTTGACCCGTTGACGAGCCCGGTCTTTGGCTTAGTCGTTGAAACGGGTTGCCGCTATTTTGGCGAGATGCAGTTTCCGGACCGCGTGACAGCAGGGTTACGCGTTGCCAAACTGGGCCGCAGTTCGGTCAAAATGGAACTGGGGTTGTTCCGCAACGATGACGATATTGCATCCGCCGAAGGGTTCTTCGTGCATGTTTATGTTGATCGCAGGGACCACCGCCCGGCGGCATTGCCTACGGCAACCCGATCGGCACTAGAGGCGCTCCGATAACATAGGCGAAGCAGCGCGTGTCGGCCCCCGATCCGGGCGAGCCGGTTGCATCTTGTCCTTGTCCGCATGTTATAACTACCCGAATCACCGCAAATTTCTGCTGTGCAGCAATTCACGCTGCGTCTGCACATCGCGCAAACTTTTGAATAACCGGAGCATACTTCCCGTGGCCAAGAAAAAACGTATCGTCGTTAAAATCGGATCAAGCCTGCTGGCAAACGAAGAAAAACTAACTTTGCGTTTCGCGTTTATGAACGGCCTGCTGGCTGACCTCGCTGAATTGCAGGCAGAAGGGTACGAAATCATCCTGACCTCGTCCGGGTCTGTTGCGCTAGGTCTGAACATGATCGGGAAACGTCCCGAAGATGCAGGCATTCTAGACAAGCAGGCGGCCGCTGCCTGTGGCCAACCTTTGTTGATGAATGCGTACCGACAGGTGGCGTCGGAATATGGCATGGGAGTGGCCCAAATGTTGGTCACCGTCGAAGATATGGAGGAACGCCGCCGGTTCCTGAATATTAAGAACACGATGCTGCGGTTGTTTGAGAACAACATCCTGCCGATCATCAACGAGAACGATTCAATCGCAACGACTGACTTGAAAGTGGGAGATAACGACCGTTTGTCCGCGAAAGTCGCACAGATGATCGAAGCCGATCAATTGATCATCCTGACCAGCGTCGAAGGGCTGTATGATCGTGATCCGTCCGAGCCGGGCGCTAAATTTATTGAAGAGATAGAGGATGTTAGCGAACATCTGGAATCCACAAAAAGCGTGAGCGAGCTGGGCAGTGGCGGCATGATGACCAAGATGCTGGCGGCTAACATGGCGCAAAACGCCGGTGTTGAAACGATCATCGCCGAGGGCCTGATTGAATCGCCCGTCTCGTCGGTTTTGCGCCGCGAACGGCGTCACACGCGCTGTCTGGCGCGCGACAAAACCGGATCACCGTTGATGATCTGGCTCAGCAACCGTCTGCAGGTGGCGGGCACTTTGGTTGTCTCGAATGCGGCCGTCGCAGCGATTTCATCCAAAGAACGGGGCCTTGCCCGATTGGACCTTGTGTCGATCCAGGGTGAATTTTCGAAGGGTGACGTGCTGCATGTCTATGACGAAGAGGGCAACGAATTTGCCCGCGGTCTGACGAACTTTTCCTCCGAGGAAACGATTCTGATGGCCCGCAACCCCGACATGCTGGTCGAAGACGTGATCGGCTATAAAACAAAAAGCGATATTATCGGGTCTGAGAACATCCTGATCCTTGAGGATCACCATCTGCAACTAGATGCGCCAGAGGATGACAATCAGCGGGTTATTTCAGTCTAAAATAGCCTTTCGATCAAGGGCTCGGCTGCACGCCCAGTATCGTCATAAGTTTGTCGCAAACTGGACTAGACAAACCTCGAGAAAGCCGAGATAAGCCGAGACGCGTCAGGACCATTGGCCCTGATGACACCACCGCGGAAACGCGGTTGAGGCGGGTTGGCGGAGTGGTTACGCAGCGGATTGCAAATCCGTGTACAGGAGTTCGATTCTCCTACTCGCCTCCATATTTATCAAGGACTTACAGGGTTAGCGCAGTCGATTTGATCGCGGTTTACAGTTTGGTTTACACAAACGGTCCGATTTAGGCTGACAAATCAATACCTCTTACATAGCCTGGCCCGATGAATATGGTTGCTTGGTCAGACAGTGAGAACGATGCAATTGTGGCAGATTACTTCGCCATGCTGGCAGATGACTTGGCAGGGCGCTCTTACAATAAAGCGCAGCACAATCGCGCACTCCAAGTCAAAATTGGACGTTCAAGAGGGTCAATTGAGTTCAAACATCAAAATATCTCCGCAGGCTTAATAGGTCTCGGAGAGAGTTGGATCAAAGGATACAAGCCAGCTTTTAATTTCCAGATGGCATTGGTGGACGCGATCGCTCGCTACATAGCCAAAGCTCAGATCGAAATAGGGTCCATGCTGGATGTAAGGGGCTTTGCGAATGCATCGCCCCTCTGGATGACGACCGCACCTACGCACAAGAACACGCCGCCCCCTGAGGAGCTTGAACGCATGCAGGCAATTGCCCGCAAATACGATGTAGCGGCCCGCGATGAAAGAAATCGGATATTGGGCAAGGCTGGCGAGGAACGTGCACTGTATCATGAACGCGATTGCCTTAGGCAGGCGGGGCGAGGGGATCTTGCAAGGGAAGTCCGCTGGGTCAGCGAAGAGGATGGGGACGGCGCTGGTTATGACATTTCAAGTTTTGCGCCTGATGGTCGTGAGCGGCTAATTGAAGTGAAGACCACGAACGGCTGGGATCGAACGCCATTCCACATTTCCCGAAATGAACTGGCTGTTTCAGAAGCACACCGAGAGCGGTGGGTTCTATTCCGCCTCTACGAATTCGCCCGGGAGCCCAAGGCGTTCGAACTTAGGCCGCCGCTTAAAGCTCACGTTTCTCTGACCGCGACGTCTTTTCAGGCCAGTTTCTAATAAGAGCGCAAATCATTCAATCTGCGATCTCTTTTTTCTTGCGACGATGAGCTTTTCGAGAACTTCATCTGCCACCTCGGGAACTGTCGCTGCATACTTTTCAATAATGTGTCCTGCATGCCGGAGGCCCCAGCCCATGGTCACTGCAATTTCGTTCAATGAGCATCCTGCGCGCAACAGTTCGGTGGCAGCGGTCCCACGCATGTCATATAGACGCAATTCGTCGCGGATATGGATGCAGTCGTGGCTCTCGGATGCCAGTTTGTTGGCACGCTTTTTCAGATCTCGTATGATACCTGATGCGCGTTCTGATTTTAGCTGGCTTCCTTCAAGCGAAACAATCAGATACTTCTGTTCCGGCGGGGTTTCATCAATAATTTTTGATAGCGATGGAGTAACCGGGATGCTGACTGCTTTGCCGGTTTTCGTGCGCTTAAAGAACAACCTACGCCCATTGGGAGTATTTTGCACATGATCTCGGGTTAAAATTCCGATGTCTTGAGGGGTGAGCCCCCCCTCGGATGCAGCAATAGCGACGCGAGCTTCTCTTTCACTTGCAACGTTTAGAAGTGCTTGGATCTCTTTGGGCAACCAGATGATCTGAGAACGGTCGGACTTGTACATGCGCGAAATATTCATGTGGTGATGAGTGGCGATTGCAGTGTCTTCATCACGTGCCCAATTCAACAGACGCGTAATAACGCTGGTCGCATAGTCATATTGCTTAAGTGACTTTGACCACTGGTTTTTCCAGATCCTAATTTCCGCGATAGATCCTAACTCCTCGAAAAGTTTGATCGGGTCCTCGCCAAACTCGCTCTCGAACGAGGTTAGAAATTTATCGTAATCTTTGCGCGTCCTATCAGCCAATTTTGTGAAATGGACAGAATCCCGATAACGATTGATGACTGTGGAAGTCAATTTTTCATCGTTAGGACTTTTGGTTGTTTTTAAAAGGTTGGGTTTTGAAGCTTCAAGGAACGCCATTAGATAGTCGGCACTGCCTACTTTGTGCGGGCTGTTGCTGTTCCAAAACTGCGGACCACCACGAAAAGCATAGTGATATTCCTTTATCGTACCGCCTGAGAGTCGCTTCTCAACGCGATGGATACCGTTTAATTCATTACGCGGCACGGCGAGCCCTCCGCTGTTCCACAAGGCTCACGGGTCCATTAGGGTTTTCCATTGGCAGGAGCCCTTGAAGCTGATCAAGGCGGTGGCGAACGAGTTTGGGGTCAAAATGTTTTTCCCGTCCCGGAACTGGCGCAATGCCACATTTTTCGCGCCAGTGGCGGAACTCATGGGTATCACCACCAAACCCAAGTACTCGGCCTAATTCAGTCCCTGTAATTAGGCATAGGCCGTCAAGCGCCTGCTTTTTTAAAGCCTTTATGGTGTTCTGCATTGTTCTAACTCCATGCATTTTTTTGCCACGCCCAGCGGTGGTATTCAGAACTTGGTACCGTTGGTTTTTTTGCCAAAATATTAGTTTGAAGTTCTTTTCAGGGTGTTTCTTAGATGCTTCCGGGATACCCTTTGACTATGTTTACACGACCGAATTACATAGCAGGCAGGCGGCCGTTTGATCCGCGTGGAGTAGGTGGCGGACCCGTATCAAGGCACTTTGCAGGGCCACTAATGGCGCGGAGGTTTGTCGCAGTTCTGCCGCTTCGCTGGTGAGCCGGTGATTGATCCAACTCCCGCTGACATAATTTTCGTCCGGAATAATCTCTTCAACCCATCCGCTATCGATTGCGGCCGTCACCGGGTCGAGAAGTGCAGCAATGTCATCCAGATCGCTGGACCTGAACATTGCCATTGCGTCTATGCTTGCGCACAGACTGTAAGAACGGCGACGGAGGCGAGCGTCGTAAAGATGGTTCAGCTTCCCGAGAGCCTTTCCGGCGCGGGGCGCGAGTTCGAGTGCATGAACGATCGCGACTTCGAGCGTTTTCCCATCATTGTTGGAATTATACATGGTGAGGCTCCAATTTTATTTTGTGGTTTGTCTGCACATAATCAGCGGTAGCGCTTTCGCTGACGTGTTGAGTTTGTCGGCGGCCAAAAAAGCCTCGCCGACCAGCCTTGGGAACAGAATTGATAAGGGCGTTAACTTCATTGAGGCGGCATTTGGAGCGCCCGGAAAGACGCCCAAGAACGGGGGTAATAGCTGAGGATTTTACATCAAAAGACTCATCGTCGAGTGACACCTCGATGCGACGGGAAACGTGGAAGCGTGTTGGCTTGTGCAGGGACGCTTGGTTCAACTCAT
>CBDTUA010000033.1:0-36025 GCA_965363735.1 uncultured Sulfitobacter sp.
AGCAAACTACAAATCGCAGCTTACGTCAGTGTCCGATGTTCGGGGGGTAGCTCATCATAACCACTGAGGAGTGGAAGATGAGACAGACAACTGGAACACGCAAAAGTCCTGGCGAGAAGATCGTCAAAGACATCAAGCGGGCTGTGAACGATTGCAACGGCAGGAGTGTGCGATAATAAAAGGCTTTGTAGATGATATCGAAAAGCCGACCGAACAGAATGAACAGTTTCGGTAGGTCCTTTATACAAGTCAGAGAATTCAACTGGTGTTCATGGCGCGGCAACCCGGTGAGGATATTGGCGAAGAAATCCATTGTGACCGCGACCAGTTCTTTCGACTTGAAACAGGGAATGGGGATGTCTGGATTGATGGGGTTGCCAATTAGGTTAAGGCCGACGACGGAGTGATTGTTCCCGCCGGTGCTAAACATAATGTGGTTAACACCGGGTCGGAACTGCTGCGCATTTACACGATCTATGAGCCGCCAGAGCATTTAAACGGCACCGTTCACAGAACGAAGGCGAAGCCGGAATTAGGTCATCACGAATGTCGTGTGGTGGGCCGCCAGAATGCCAGAGACGTCGACGCGATGCCAGTGAAACGAGCCGATGGCGACTGGATGCCGGAAGGGAATTGTTTTCCCAATATGGGCGGAGGATAGGGTTTTTACATCCCTTCCAAGTTATGGCTCGACGGCGAAATGTAGGCCTTGCAGATCGGCCATATCCCTTACGGCTAAAGGATTACGAACCAATAGCGGTTCGCCCGGCGAGGTGAAAGGCTTCCGAACCGGGGCTTGCCGTTTTCAAACAGGACGACCGAGACCTTCAAGTTTTAAGGGGCCGCAGACAATGATGGGGCTACGCGGGCACTAGGTCTTACCGAAGGGGAATGCGTCTTCAACAAAGCACATATGCCGACCTTATCCGATAGATATTCTGCCTTGCCGCGATAGCTAAGAGAAGCACCCAAAGCCTGGTACCTTCGCTTTTAAAGATGGAAGGCTCTTCCAAAAAATTCGAAATAGCGCCTTGCCACCTTAAGAGTCGTCCAAATCCGGTACTGACCCAAGCCTGACTATGAAAATGGGTTCTCCAACTTCACCGGAGGCTGGGTCTTCTAAAACTGAATAGGCATCAACACCGACGCAACTTTCAGAGCGATGCTCGCGTTCAGCACGTAGTTGTGCCTCGTGAGATGAGGAATATTTGATCTGTTTATCAATGCTTAAGCTGACCCGACCATCTCGCCCGGTCTTCTTTTCCACGTAGGTCTGGCAGATGTAATGCACCTTGGGGTCGTTTTCGTTTTCTTCGCTCATGTCAGTCTCCTGATCTGAATTATTGGACGATTGCGGTGCGTTTCGCTGACATATTGAGTCCCGACTATCGCCCTAACCAGACTACGCCCCAGTTGAACGGATCGCTCAACTAGGGCGCATGATTAGCCTGATTTTTCCAGATACGCCATCGGCGGCTACTTCAGTTTTTTGCCGCCAATTGCTACCGAAGGCTTGCCTGTCAAAGAATTTGCCGTCGCTAGGACTTTCGGCTTCTCTTGCTTTGGTTTCTTGACCTCTTTCTTGCTATTTTTACCTTTAGTCATGGGATGTCCTTCCAATATGCAGCGATCCAGAGCCGGAATGGCAGGGGCTTGGCTGCGGTCTTTCACTTTCGCCAATCTCGGGCGGAAGTGGTCTTGATCTGTCGGGCTTACGTTAGCTTAACAGCTTTCTTAGGTGCTTCGTCTATAGCCCTTTGCTGACCGCGCGAAATGGTCATGACTGGAGATTCAAACATTGCATTCGCCGCTGCGAAATCTTCGGCAGTATTGATCTCTGTCCAATTCAGGCCAGTGATATCAAGTACGCGGAAAACCACGCCTTGACCGACCAGTCGTGCATAAGCCGCTTCGTAATAGTCTTGCAGGTTAGCATAGTTTTCCATCATTTTCGCAAGCTCTGCGAAAAGAAGTGGGCCGGTCTTGGCGCTGATCTTTTCAATTCCTATGGATTCACCCAACGCCAGCTTCGGATCAACGGTTTTCCCGACTTCGAGGACCTGTAGTTGATCGTCTGTGATGACTTTGACCTCTTCGTCCTCGAGGGCGATGTTACGGTCGATGCACAACACATTCGCCTGATCAGAATCGACAAGCTGGCGCAAGATTTTGACGTCGAATACCACGTCAGCGTCGAATTTGATAAACTCAGCCGAGCCGATGGCGGGGGCGGCGAGCATCAAGGAATAACCTGTGTTCGTGTCGCGGTAGCGTTCGTTGATGACATAGGTTACCCGGATGCCCCGAAATGTCTTGTCGATGAATTTCTTAATTTCGTCGGCCCGATGGCCAAGCACCAGAACAAACTGCGACAGACCACAGCTAAGGCAGTGGCGGATCATTCTCTCCAGTATTACGGAGCCGCCTACTGACAGCAGGCTTTTGGGGCAATTATCAGTCAAAGGGCTAAGTCGTGAGCCGATGCCAGCTGCAAGAATTACGGCCATGGGCGGGCGGTTGATTTCGTGGTTCATGTCATATTGTCCTATTCGTGTAGGGATAAAAAAGATAACTTTTCGAAGCGATGCTTCTGGTTTTCGCCGATGTTTTTTCCCCTGAGCCAAGATTTGTAGGGGCCCCAGAACAGCTGAGTTGCCGCAAAGATCCAAAGCATCGGAACAAGTTGATCGAAGATCAGACCAGCTGAGAGCATGAAGATGAACACGCCTTCATCGAAGGCGAGTATTTTGCGTTGTTCCCTAATGAACCACGACCAGTTTGCCAGGAGCCTATGGCCTTGGAGCTTGAGCTGGACACGAACGAGATGTGGCAGGCCTCCATGTCGATCACCTCGGCACCGACCGAACTGACGCCGTCCACTACAAACAACGCGCCGTTCTTTTTTGCCAAGGCACCAATTTGGGCGAGCGGGTTTAACATGCCCGAACAGGTCTCGTGGTGAACCATGGCCACAACATCGATTTTGTGGGCCGCGATATATGCTTCGATTTGTGCAACATCAAAGGGGGTGCCCCAAGGCAATTTAAGAAGATGGGTGCGCTTGTTATGGATCACAAAGGTCTTGGCCAAACGCTCGCCAAATTCACCGTTCGACAGGATCAGGATCGCACCTTTGCCTACAACAGAAGACAGTATCGCCTCGTTCGCCGCCGTGCCGGATCCGGTAATGACCACAGCACGATAGCGCGCCCGGTTTCTGAGCTGGAGCAGTGAAATCAGTTTGTGTTCGACACTTCTGAGAAGGTTGTCGAAATTAGGTTCACGGTGAGTGATATCCCCCTTGGTGATTGCTGCACGCAGGGTCTGGGCCACATTGACAGGGCCGGGGGTGAAAAGCAGGTATTTATCCAAGATTAGGTTATGCTCCAACAACACCGTGACCAAAGCCATGGGGTCGGCACGCCCATGATACGTCAACGCACCGGAACCGGGCAGGGACATCGAGAGGGCACAAATCGAGTTCGAAAGCGCAGCCATCAGGTATGACTGTCGCTACGTCGTCCGAAAATTGAACGTCTGTTGGCAACATCGAAAAACGTCTGATCCCGGCAATATCTGCGGATCAAACGCGCATCATGCACTGAAAAACAGCATCTGATCGGCTATGCGTAAGTTCGAGCAAATTTTCAGGTCGCAAGGATTGGTCAACGCGCATTGATCTGGCTGGCGTTGGTTTTAGCCGGAAACTTCCGGAGATTGGATCAGACAACCTGATCCGTCACGATAAACCTTAGAAAAGCTTTCGCGCGCAGTTGTGTAGCGCCCGAAGATGAACCCTTATGGAACAGTTCATCGAATAGCAAGGAATGGATTCCATGCTGATCATTGGATGCATCGTAACCAACCGCTGTCATGCGCGTTGTTTTTACGCGGCTGACAACTGAAAATTCCGATCAGCATTGGTCTGGGACCGCTCGAAAAATGTTTTGCAGGGGGCTCCGCACCAAGGTGTTATGAAAAAATTTGATTAGTCGCCGGACACCTCAAATGGGTCAATCCCCTTGAGTAAACTTGTAGATAGCTATGACGGTTTGATCTGCGACATCTGGGGTGTCTTTCACTACGGCGTCGCGGCATTCGACCGTGCAGTGGACGCATTGCACAAAGCCCGTGCTCGGGGGCTTTTTGTTTTTCTGGTCACCAATGCACCGCGCTTGTCCAAAGACATCTATCCGCAACTAGCGCGCCTTGGTGTGCCCCGTGATGCGTTCGATACCGTCACTGCTTCGGGTGGCGTCGTAAAGACGTTGATCGCAAACCAGTCCGACGCACCCCTTTTTCACTTTAGCCCCGAACGCGATCATTCTGTCTTGGAGGGCCTGCTGAACCCGATTGTTGGCTTACCAGACGCCCGGCTTTGCCTTTTGACGGGTCCGCTTGATGATACGATAGAAACGGCAAAGATTTTTTCAAAGTGATCTGGTCAGAATGCGCGACAACGCAGTCACGATGATCTGCGCAAACCCCGATCTGGTTGTCAAAAGTGAAAGTTGCATAGTCGTTTGTGCCGGATCGATCGCACAGCTTTATTCCCAGTTAGGGGGTAGGGTGGGTTTTGCCGGAAAGCCCGAAGCCGCAATTTACACTGAAGCCTTAACACGAGCAAAAGCAATTGCCGGTCGAGACATACCAAAGAAACGAATTTTGGCCATGGGCGACGGGCTGCAAACAGATATCAAAGTGGCTGCTGACAACGGGTTCGATGCGTATTTCATTGCAGGCGGCATCCACGCCATCGAATTTGATGAAGTGATCGCAGAAGGCGGCGCAATAAAAGCTGGTAACATTATAAAAAGCCGATATGCGGACATTAGCCTTGCAGGTGTTTGCGACCAATTGCGCTGGTTCTGAAATGGCCAATTTCACAATTACTAGGCGTGTCGATACCGAAGTAAGCTCGCAGGCTTTCAAGGTAGAACATCAACGAACACCCTTCTGCCCAGTTTCGTTCCTGTGAGCAGGCGCATTATTAGGGTCAGTCAGCCAAACATTAAGCTGACTTCGTGGGACACCGAGGGCGTCACACGTCCGACCAACCGCTTCACTGCGCAGTATTGGAAAGCAATGTCTGAGAAGAGGGCAAATCCTTCAGTACTTAAAAACGAACCTAAACATCGCAGTTGACCACTCGCAAAGTAGGAACTTTACGCCAATGGGCAAGTGAACCAGAAAACCGTTTCTTGGTTTGGTTCGCTTTCAAATCCGATCGTGCCTCCCATCGCTTCGACCAAGTGGCGCGAGATGTTAAGCCCTAGTCCAGTACCGCCCCGTTCCCGTGTATTGGAATTGTCCGCCTGCGAGAAAGGTTGAAAAATCGTGCTCCGAAAGCCTTCTGGAATGCCCGCACCAAAATTGCGCACTGAAATTTTGGTGCAATCGGGCAGAATTTCGGCGCTCAAACGAACCGTTGTGCCGCTATATGCGAATTTGCAAGCGTTCGATAAAAGGTTGGTCAAAACCTGCATTACGCGCCTTTTATCTGTCCAGATGTTTTGCTCGACGCCGGGGGTCAACACTTCTAGGTCGACATCCCACTGCAATGCAAAAGTTTCGACCTGTTCAGATGCGAGGCTCAATATGTGAGAAAGATCTTCAGAATTGGCCTCATGAGTCATGTTGCCTGCGTTGATTTTCTCCATATCCAAAATGTCATTGACGAGGCTGACAAGGCGGTCGCAATTTGACATCCCGATCTGAAGCAACCGTGCCGTGCCGGGGGAAGCCGTGTCTTTGGTTTGTGCTTGTAATAGGCTTAGTGCCCCATTGATTGACGTCAAAGGCGTGCGAAGTTCGTGGCTAACAGTCGCGACGAAATCACGTTTCATCTGCTCAAGCTTGAAGCTTTCTGTGATGTCCATCTGAATACCGAGCATTCTCAGGGCTGTACCATCCGCCGCGCGTTCCACGATGACTGCATCAGATTTGATCCAACGCCATTCATCATTGGCAATTTTTATGCGAAAACGTGCTTCGGCACGGTCAGTGGTGCCTGCGATGCACGCAGCCTCGGCCACTTCTAAAGTATGAAGGTCGTCAGGGTGAATGCGATCCAATTGCTGACGATACGGATCCTCGCAGTTTGGCTGAACCGCAATTTGCAAACACTTGCGCCAAGTTTCTGAGACGACCGAAGTTTCCCGCTTTAGATCGACATCGAATACGCCAATCTGCGCGCCCATAAGCGCAAGGTTCCACCGCTGCTCAGTTTCGACGATTTCCTGCGCAAGCCGTTCGCTCACGGTAATATCACGCATCAGCAGCGTAACTCGGGTCTCTCCGTCAGCCGTAAGCCAAGTCTTCTTCTCAATCTCGATGGTCAAAGGTTCCGCATCCGGAGACACCCTAGGAATACCAATTTTTGTCCAGCCGTCGGTGCCTGTGATGTCAATGTCTGGCAGCAAATCGCAAATCGATTGGTCATTCAGGTCAAGGTCCGGAGCGTGCGATGAAAGTAGTTTCAACGAGGCATCGTTCGCTTGAATGATCTTGCCTGACTGGGTTACCGAAACGATTGCGAGCATCGCGTTTTCAAGGATTGAGCGCTTTTCCATGCTTTGCGTATCAAGTTCACGAGACTTCCTCTCGACGAGAGCTGTCACCGTACGGTTTCTTTTGATTAAGACCCCCAAGATCGAGCTGATCAAGGAAGTAATAAAAAGCCCCAATGCCAACACAACCCACCTTGCGCGGAACGGCTGGATCGCCTCAAACTCAGGTCTGCTGCTCCAACCCAGCGACATGGACTGTCCAAATCTTTCTACTGGTTGGCGAATAGAATATTTGGGTTCAGTTGGCGCGACGCCAAATATCAATCCCGAAGTGTCACGATCCGTCCTTGCATCCTCCTGAGTGAACTCGACCTGCAGGTCTATCAGTTTGCCTTGGGATGTGGTCAAATCTTCAAAGAAATTTTCGACGTTGAGAACAGCGAATGCAAAACCAAGAAAGTCACTTTGCTGTTGATTGGGTTGGCCCGCATTTTGCTCAGACCTGTAGATCGGTTTAAGCAATACCGCCTGAAGGTGCCCGTCGTTGGGGTCTGGACTAAGGAAAGTCTTTGTACCAAGCGTTTTCCCCGTGGCACGAGAGGCCTTTGCCGTCTCAAGGAGTTTTAGAGTGTTGTCGTCATCCAACCCGAGAAATATCTCGTCTCGTTCCTGTGGCTCAATATGTTGTACGGTGAAATGATCGCCATTTAATTGTGGTGGCGTAGTGCTGATAGTGCTGCGATTTCCATCTATTCTTAAACTATCGTTTGCAGCGACGCTTTCGCTGGCATCGAAAGATGCAAAACCGATCGCGTCAATCTCGTGCATATTTTCATCGACATTCAACGCCTTAGCATAGGCGGACATACCCTTTGCGGTAACTGGGTGAGAGGCCAATATCAGCCCGGCAACCCCATCAAGCGTCCGACTTAGGTCATCGGCCCGCCGATCAAGTGAAGCAAAGCCTTGATCAACCAAGACCTCGAAACTTTCTTGCGACTTGCCTTGGGCGATATACTGAACAAGGGAAAATGAGATGTACGAGAGGCCAAGGCAAATGATCAAAACGATCTTTTGGAACCAGTTCGCGTTGTAATTCAAAACCATATTCAACCTGCTGAACCCTTACGTCACATAACAACGACCGGGTGTTTGGCGACCTAATCTGATGCGCCTTTTGTTACATATGAATTACTGGCCGCATAAATGGTTCAAATTAAGGCATCAATTGTAAAAATTTGAGAGCATTGTCCGCAATCTCGCAACGCTCAGGTGTCGCTGCCGAATTTTGTCTGGTCTCAATACCCGTTGGACAGGTTTGGGGGACCAAGCAGCACAGGATTTCCGATGCATTACACGTCGAATTATTTTGCTAAGGTTTTGACCCGATTTGCTTTATTCGGTTAGCGCGGCGAGGAAAACATCGCTGGCCAATGCTATGCTACCACCATCCTTCGAGTTATGTTTTTCGTTTCACATTCGGCTTTCGCCACACGTCGCAAACAACGCTTTTAAGCGTGGGTTCTATTGAGTTCCCGATAGCCTTTAGGAGGCCATTGTTCGACAGCCTCGGCCGCGCCAGCAAGTTGATGGCGGCATGGCGCACTGACTTTAACCGCTATCGCCCACATTCCAGCCTCTCTGGCATGACACTGACTGAATATGTTGTCCGGTAGAAGAAGAACCAAAACCAGAGGAGACATGGTCTAAAATAGCAGACTCCAAATTTTAGCGGTCAAAGTCACTAAGGCCAATGTCACTGTTGGCGTTGAGCATAGCGAATTCGGCATCGCCGTCAGGAGCGGCCGATCACCCATTTACACGGGTGTCAAGAATGTCTTGATCGTACGACAGGAACCCAATTCACGGGCGAGGTGAATATTATCCCCACGGCTGGAAGTTGGCCCCGTGCAGCACTTCATTCGCATGTATCGAATACTTGAAATGCTAAAAATGACGAGCGTACACACGTGAGGCGCGACATGTCATCCGGATCAGGGGATGTCCATTTCCAATACCAGTTGCGCCTTTACCTAACCAATTTTCAAACCATGCCAGGGTAGCCGAACCGACACACCCACAAGGCCTCAACTTCGTTATCGATCGCGCGCCTGATGTCCGACAAATGCCACGCATCACTATCGCGTAGAGCTCTATTTCTCCTGTGATTTTGATGAGACGGATAGTGGCTTCGATCTTTTCTATCATGCCGCCCTTGCTACCATGCGGGTCTGAACCTACTGCTAACACTTGGGAAATTTCCCTTGCTTGTCAGGTGGAGTGCAGCGCCAATGCCCATTCGTTTCCCATCCAACATCGCCGGATTTGCTGCTGCCTGGAGCATCGTGTTCGTCTGGTCATTCTGGTTGATTGTAAGCCGGGTCGCCAATGACAGCGGGTTGACGATCTATGATTTGGCCGCGTTCCGCTATGGTTTGGCGTCGTTGGTGGCGGTGCCGCTTTGTATCTATTACAAACCTTGGCGGGGGCTTCGACTGACACAGATCGCCGTTCTTTCTTTCATCTTGGGGCCTGTCTACATCCTTACTGTATTCTCCGGTTTCCGGTATGCACCGGCTGCGCATGGCGGGATATTCATGAATGGCTTGCTGCCCCTGATCAGCATCGTCTTCGCGATTTTTCTGTTGCGAACGCTGCCCGGCATTCGGCAGGTTATCGGTGCGGTTTTGATCCTTATTGCAGCAATCGTGCTGTCATTTGATGCAAGCGCTTCCAGCGGGGAAGACGCCTGGATCGGGGACTTGCTGTTCCTGATCGGTGCGCTCTTTTTCTCATCCTACGTTATTCTATCCGAGCGGTGGCAGCTTGGCGCGATGCAGATCATCTTCTGCGGTACTGTCGTCAATGCCGCTCTGTATATGCCGATATGGGCGCTTTGGCTGCCATCCGGCATCAGTTCGGCGCCCATGGGGCCGCTCTTGTTGCAAGCAATCTATCAAGGTTTCGTGCCCAACCTGATTGGTCTTCTCTTTATTGCCTATGCATCCCGGTCAATCGGGAACGGGAATACCTCTTTCATCTTGGCGGCTGTTCCGGGTGGCGGCGCGATATTAGGGGCCCTGATTTTAGGAGAGAACCTGAGCCTGATCAGCATATTGGCGCTGGTGATGCTGACTGTCGGGTTGGTAATCAGTGTCCGCAAGCGAAAGCTGCAACCGGTCTAATCTTCCCTTAGGGCTTAAGGCCCAAGCGTTGTCACAAGGCCTGCAAACCCTTGGCGATGTTATCGCGAACACGCACTACCGCCTCGTCTTTGACGGGTCCAAAGCCGCGAATGTCCATCACATATGCGGCAATGCGAGCGGCATCGTTTACGTTGTCAGCGTTCAAGCCCAAGGCAAGCCTTTCCAGCACGCTGCGGTATTCGTCGATCAAACTGCGTTCCATCCGGCGTTCCTTGGTATAGCCAAAGGGGTCCAGGCGGGTGCCGCGCAAGCGTTTCATTTTTGCCAGCCGCTGAAATGCGACCTGTACCCACGGGCCAAAGCTGCGCTTTATCGGGCGTCCTCGTCCGTCTTTAGCACCGGGCAGCAGAGGGGGCGCAAGGTGGTGGCGGATGGTGATATTGCCGTCGAACCGGTCTTTTAGACCTTCGATGAAGCCGGTCTGACTGTGCAGGCGGGCCACCTCGTATTCGTCCTTATAGGACATGAGTTTGAACAATCCCTTCACCGCGGCTTCGGTCAGGGGGCCAGCGGAACCGGCAGCACTGATTTCGGCAGCGCGCATTTTTGCGATGGTGTCGCGGTAGCTATCGGCCCATGCGGCATCTTGATAGTCCGTCAGAAACGATGCACGGCTGTCGATCATCTGATCGAGCGTCTGGACGGCGCTTACCGGAAGGTTAGCGGCACCTTCTACGCCGGCGCGGTCATGAACTACCAGCCGGCCCCAGCTAAAAGCGCGCTTGTTCTGGTCAGGTTTGACGCCGTTCAGTTCAATCGCTTTCATCAGCGCGGCAAGCGACAGCGGTACTAGCCCCGCCTGCCAAGCAGCGCCAAGCATCATCACATTTGCAAACACCGTGTCGCCCAGCAATGCTTCGGAAAGGGCATTGGCATCCAGTGTGTGTAACTGCGCGGCATCTACGCCCTTAGATATCGCATCAAGCCGGGTTTCAGCATTTAGATCGGCGTCGCGGTTCTGCACCAGATCGCCCGTTGGCATCACGGCGGTGTTGACCACTGCGCGCGTGCCCCGGTGATAGGTTGTGGATGCCTTTGGAGACGAACTGACCACAATATCGCACCCGATCAATGCATGGGCAGAGCCGGGTTCGACCCGAACCTGATTGACCTGCTCTGGCGAATTGGCCATGCGGATATAGCTGATTACCGGGCCAAATTTCTGGGCAAACCCCATAAAATCTAGAACTGAGGCACCTATGCCTTGAAGGTTGGCGGCCATGGCTACCAACTGCCCGACAGTCACGACCCCGGTGCCGCCGACGCCCGTCACAACGATGTCCCAAGGCGTTGCCAAGTCGGGCTGGAGCGGGTCGCTAAGGGCCTTGAACATGCGGTCGAACGCCGCTGTGCCGCTCGCTTCGCCGCGTCTAAGCGTTCCGCCCTCGACGGTGACAAAGCTGGGGCAAAAACCATCGATGCAGGTGAAATCCTTGTTGCAGGTGTTCAGGTTTATTTTGCGCTTGCGACCAAATTCGGTCTCCAGGGGCTCAACGCTCAGGCAATTGGATTCAACTGAACAATCACCGCATCCCTCGCAAACCAAGGGGTTGATGACGGCGAATTTCTTGGGGTCTTCCATCTGGCCACGCTTGCGCAGGCGGCGTTTTTCCGTTGCACAGGTCTGCTGATAGATCAAAACAGTGGTGCCGGGGATTTCGCGCAGGTCGCGCTGCAGGCGGTCCATATCGCGGCGGTGATGCACGGTGACGGCACGCGGCAAACCCGAGCGGCGAAACTGTTCTGGCTGGTCGGACACCACTAGGACCTTTTTCGCGCCTTCGGCCAACACGCAGGTGGCGATTGCTTCGACCGAGATCGGCCCATCCACAGCTTGACCGCCGGTCATGGCGACAGCGTCGTTGAACAGGATTTTGAACGTGATGTTGGTGCCCGCAGCGATGGCTTGGCGGATGGCCAGTGACCCCGAATGGTAATACGTGCCCTCACCAAGGTTTTGGAAAATATGACGATTGCCGTTGAACTGTGATCGGGCCACCCAGTTCACGCCCTCGCCACCCATCTGGATCAAGGACGTGGTATTTCGCCCCATCCAGCTGGCCATAAAATGGCATCCAATGCCTGCAAGCGCTTGGCTGCCGTCGGGTACTTTGGTCGAGGTGTTGTGCGGACAGCCCGAGCAGAAATAGGGCGTCCGGGTTGCACCGGGAATCTGGATCGGGTGGGGCGTGGGGATCACCTTGTCCGCCACAGTCAGCAGGTCAAGATCAGGAAAATTGCGCTCTAGCCGCTGGGCGATGTGACGGGCCAGCATTACCGGGCCCAACTCTTGCGTCCACGGGATCAGCCGGTTGCCGTCTTCGTCGCGTTTGCCGACCATGCGGCGGGGCTTGCGGCCGGGGAAGTCATAGAAATGCTCCTTCAACTGGCTTTCAACGATACCGCGCTTTTCTTCGATGACCAGCAGCTCATCCTTGTCTTTTGCAAATTCCAACGCGCCTTCGTGCTCGAGCGGCCAGACCATACCGACCTTGTAAATGTCGATCCCAAGGGTGGCGGCGCGGGTCTGGTCGATGCCCAATAGACGCAGAGCCTCTAGCACATCCAAATGCGCTTTGCCTGTAGTGACGATGCCAAAACGTGCGACGTGTCCCCATTCGGCGCGGTCAATAGGGTTGGCGCGGGCAAAGGCCAGCACAGCGGCTTTTTTGTGTTCCAGCCGCGCCTCGATTTGTGGACCGGGCAGGTCTGGCCACCGATAATGCAGCCCTTCGGGGGGCGGTGCGAAGTCATCAGGCATGACGAATGTGCGCGGTGGCAAAAGCTCAAACGACATTCCAGATTCAACCGTTTCAGAAATAGCTTTGAACCCCACCCACATCCCCGAAAAGCGGGACAATGCATAGCCCCACTCAGCAAAAGGCAGGAATTCGGCGACATTCGCCGGGTTCAGCGTCGGCATGAAAAAGTTCATGAAAGCGACGTCTGATTGGTGGGACATCGACGATGATACGCACCCATGATCGTCGCCTGCCACCACCAACACGCCCCCATGGGGGGACGACCCATAAGCGTTGCCATGCTTCAGCGCGTCGCTTGCGCGGTCGACGCCAGGCCCCTTGCCGTACCAAAGCCCAAACACCCCAAGGCATTCTTTGTCGGGGTCAGTTTCGACCTGCTGTGCGCCGATCATCTGCGTGGCACCGAATTCCTCGTTCACGGCAGGAAGGAACGTCACACCAGCATCCTTGACGAGGGCCGCATTGCGCCCGATTTCCAGATCGATCCCGCCCACAGGTGACCCGCGATACCCCGATACATAGCCACGTGTATCCAAACCGCTGTTCCGGTCGCGTCGCGCCTGATCAAGTGCGATGCGGACGATGGCTTGAGTGCCCGTCATGAACACCCGCCCTGTGGTCCGCGTATAACGGTCGCTGAGTGCGTATTCCTTCAGCATCGGCGTTTGATCGGTCATTGCGGGCCTCGCATTTGGGAATTTCTTGATGTTGAAATAGTACTTCACCAATGGTGAAAAGGGGTTTCAATTAACCGCGACTGTGCTTCTAATGTGGTAAGAGTATTTCAGATTGGTCAGTTAAATGAATGATAACGTTCCCCTCAGCTTGCTCGAGTCTCAGCTCCTTTCATTCTTGCAAGAGGACGCTTCGCTTAGTGTGGCTGATCTGGCGGACGCAACGAACAGTTCTGCTGCTACGATCTGGCGGCGCATTCGAAGTCTGGAAGAGCGTGGCATAATCGGGCCGCCAGTGCGCCTTGTTGACCCGGCAAAAGTCGGACGCGGCATGGATGTCTATTGTCAGGTGAGGATGAAATCACAGGACGCACAGGCGCGGGCCGCCTTTCAGCAGGCTGTCGATGCTGAACCTGCAATTGTCGAGGTTTATTCTATCACCGGGGATTGGGATTACATGCTGCATATGGTGGTGCGCGATATTGGTGATTTCGAAGATGTGCTCATGCGCCGCCTGTTGGACCTCGATTGCGTGGCAGGTACCTCGACCTTGTTCGCGTTGCGCCGGATCAAGCATACCAGCAAGATCCCCGTCTAGGGCGAGAATAAGACGGCATTGAAGTGATCAACTACGTCGCCAAAGAGGATTTCCCAAAGTTTCACGAAGAACGCTCCGCCGAGGGGCGTGATTTTTCTGTATATCCGCCAAGCAGCCGAAACTTCATGCTCCCCATCAGGTTTGTCGAACCTGAAGACATGAATGATGCGGCGGTGGGCCTGGATTTGGCAAATGAAACAAACCGCCGGGCCCGTGTCTATGCCTACCAGCTAGCCGATGACCTGCGTGCAAAAACAAGCGTCTTGAGCAAGCCAATGATGAAATTGAGCAGCTCATCTATATCGCCTCCCACAACCTGAAAACACCCGCGCGCGGCTTTGGTTTTTTAACAGAAGTAATCGAAGAAGACCTTGAGGAGAAATTTGAATCACTAAACGAACAAGCCCAAATCAAGATGCAGTTCAAGATGATACGTGACCGGGTCGATAGAATGAATGATCCGACTAAAGGGATCATCGAGTATTCGCGAACCGGAAAGTCCGAACCGAGATGGGCCCGGTATTCATCTCGACACTATCATTGATGACTGCGCGATAGATTTCGAAGTTGACCCGTCTCAGATCCGGCTTTCACCAAAAATTTGGAAAACTTGATCGGAAACGCTATTAATTTTCATCCCGATCCAAAATTTATCGCTGATAGACCCGATGATTGGAGATCTAGGCAGCTATTTAGCAGTAGCGGTTCAGGACAACAGAAGTGGTATGTCACCGATGTTTAATGAGAAAATATTCGATGTTTTGCAGACCCTTCGCATAGGCAAAAAACCGGAGAGCACAGGTATCGGGTCGGCTATTCTAAAAAAAACGGTCCAGCACCACAGTTATGAAGTTTCGGCATCATCATCCGACCCTAAAGGTGCCGAATTCTCGTTTATTTGGCCCAAGGCGGAAGCAATAGAGGAATCAGCCATAAAAAAATTCGCTCAACATGGAGCGTCAGATGAATATTCTCTTGGTAGAAGGTAATCCGCTCGACGCTATGATTGTCGAACGAACAATATCAGAAACTTCCCCAATAACCTCCGTTTCGCGGGCCGATGATGGCATCGGGGCCTTAAAGGTCATCAAATCGGGGGATCTACCAACCCCAAATATTATCTTGCTGGACATAAATATGCCCCCGGATGAATGGGCATGAATTTCTAAAAGTGCTCCGCTCAACTAGCGGCGTTTCAAACAGCTTGGTGCTCATGTTTACCACACCCGACAGCGCTCTGGACGTCGAAATAGCCTACAAGGAAAGGGTGAGCGGTTATATCATGAAGCGGCCTATAAAGGAGGAAATGAACTCTGTCTTGTTAACCGTGCAAACCTTTTTGACTCCATGCGAACTTCCTGTACTCGGCAACTAAGTAGTCCCGCGCTGGGTCTGGCTTGCCCGAATTGGTTGCTATTGATCGCATGTCAGGGCGCAATCCAAATAGATGGCATTCGCCCTGCGATAAGATGTGCAAACGAAACGAGCCTAAGTGAAAATATCAACTCGGATTGAAGCTATGGTATCATGCGCTTTGCCGCCTTGGCAGCGCGGCGTGGTGCCGCAATAACGGATGTTGGACTTAATCTCAGCCGCGCAGACGCCGCGATGCAAGCCCGTGAACCTACCGGAAGTAGTCAAAAATGACAGGATGAGCCTGTATCGCTAGGGCACGGAACGCGCCATTCTAGGAAGGCCGCCGTCGGGCTGAACAGCTGGATCTCTTCAACCGGGGCGGCTGTTTTCTTTGCCAGTGAGTCATAGCACAATCCCATTAAGTTCAGTGTTTTTAACAGTCTGGTTCAGCCTTCCACTTGCGATGCCCCCGCCAAAGTGGATCGAACGCAACCGTCAACACCAAGTCAAAGTTGGTCATTTTTGAAAACGACCGCAGACCGACAATGCGTGCCAGCAAGATGGTCTACCTAAGACAAGGATGCTGAAAAGCCCGCCTCGGGCTTTGGCATCAAGCAGGGAATAGAAAGATGTCCAGATCCAGAATTTGATTGTAGGTTAGAAACCAGCAAAAATAGGAAGGGCTTCCCGTGGTCGAGTTTACCGATTTCATGTTTCGTGTTGTTTTCGCAGGGGGCTGCGGTTTGATTGTCGGGATCGACCGAGAGATCAAGGGGAAACCTTTGGGGGCTGGTGCCTATGTTCTGGTTGCCATTGGGTCTGCGGCGCTGATGATCGTGACATTAAATTTCGCGCTAAGCAGTATGGCAGAAGATGGAGCGATCCAAAGTGATCCCACCAGATTGATCCAAGGCATTGTTGGCGGGATCGGCTTTCTTGGGGCAGGGGCGATTATGTCGCCCAGCAAAGATGGCCGCCTAAGAGGTGTCGGCAGCGGTGCCGCGATTTGGGGCGTCGGATCAATCGGCGTGGCGTGCGGATTGGGCTTTTTGAAAGAGGCGGCATTTATCGCAGTGTTGATTTTCCTAGTGCTCAATATCTTTGACTGGCTGCACATTCGGGGCAGCAAATGATTACTGCCCCCGTTAGGTCTGACATAGCCCCGGACGACGTTTGGATCGAACTTAGCCAGCAGCAGCTTGCGGCTGGACGGCATTCAATATCGTTTTTCGATCCGCACCAGATTGGGCCAGTCTAGCGCTTGCCAGGATGATCCGAGCCGAGGGTGTCTTTACTCTGTCGGGCTTTGGCGTTGTCGCCATGTTATGCGCCTTAAGCAGTGCATTTCTGCCCATAAACGTCCGCGCGGATTGACCATAGACGTTTACGACCTGCTCGCGGGTGACGTCACCCACGCCGAGCCGTGGCAGCGCATATGAAAACGCGCTGCGGTCATTTGGTTGCATTGCTTTCACAGCCATCGGGCCGGGATAGAAACTTTCGGACGGGACGTTTTCGGCAAAAATCACCTGATGGTTTTCAAACATGATATGAATATAGGTGACATGCTTTTTGCCATAAGCAATGCGCACGCCTTGGGTGCATTCGGCCAGATGCTTGGCACGGGCGAAAGTGTCGCCGTTCCGGCCCGTCAAAATCCCATGCTGTTGGGACACCCAGAAATCACGCTCTGCCCCGAATGTACCAACTCGGATCAAGACCGGATGCAAATGAGATCTCTTGCTTAGGGCAGCAGCGTCATAGCTGCGGCGATTGATCCAGCGGATGCGATGCGGGCCGTTGTCCATTGTCGTGACCAGATCACCGACTTTCAGGTGTTCGACCAGAACATTGCCGCTTGGGGTGCGAATAGCGGTTCCTTCACCAAAACAAATGACCCCGGTGTTATCGGTCGTCAGATCGGCGGCCGTGATATTCAGGAACTCAAGTGAGCCACCAGCAAAGAGCGTCTTGCCGGTGTAATCAGTGCTGGTGGTGTTCGATTGGTTGAGCAAACCATCGTCGGCAAAGTCAGCCCGCAGATCAAAGATATTACCATAGTAGGTGCCAAGATCGATGAAATCGTTGTTAGTCTCGATACCGTCATTCAGGGCACCGGTGTTGCCGGTGTTGAAATCGGTGATCTGGTCGTTGCCACCGGAATAGATAAAGGTGTCATTGCCCGCGCCACCCGTCAGGATGTCATTGCCGGTGCCGCCATCCAGTGTATCTGTGCCGTCGCCACCCAGCAATGTATCGTTGCCGGTGCCACCGTTTACTGAATCGTTGCCGCCGCCGGCGTTAATGAAATCGTTGCCGCCACCGCCGAACAGAATGTTGTTGAAATTGCCCGTGGCAGTGATGACGTTGTTGCCTGCGTTACCGATGACGCTTGCGGTGCTGTTGACCACAGAAACGTTTTCAAAGTTCAGCAGGCTACCACGGCCTTGGCCCAGATATTGCAATTGGTTGTTCTGAAGGTCGACGGTAACAGCGCCCAAGCCGCTGCCTGCGACATAGGTATCTGTGCCCGAACCCCCGTCGATCACCGAACTTGCGTCGCTTGCTGTGACGGCCGTATTTCGGATGATCGTATTGTCGCCAGCCCCGGCGGTGATGTTATACGCGCCTGAGCCTACGGAAATCGTGTCATTGCCACCACCTGTATCCAGGGTCACAGCCGCTACCGTCGCATTTATCGTATCGGCAAATTCAGTGAGCACCATGTTTTCGATCTGGCTAAAGCCAAGACTGTTGGTGCCATCTGTGACAGTGCCTGCCTCGGCTCCGCTGTAGGTCAGGTTAACGGCGCTGCCCATCGAGCTAAAGGTGACAGTGTCGTTATCGGTACCACCTTCGCCGCCTGTAATGACGTCGGTACCAAAGTTGTTTTTCACGACAAAGAGGTCAGCACCGTCACCGCCGGACATTGTATCGTTGCCAGTGCCACCCGTGATGGTGTCGTTTCCGGCACCGCCGATGATGCTGTCATTGCCCGCACCGCCGATCAGTGAATCGTTGCCGGCCTCGCCAAAGATGGTGTCATTGCCGTCGCCACCATCGATGGTGTCATTCCCAACGCTGTTGTTGGTAATCGTGGTTAGCTGCAGGTCACCGATACGGATCGCATGGGCAGCATCAGCAGTATTGGCGTTTTTATACTCAATTTCAATCCGCGAAACGGGGCCTGCGATTTCGACTTTGACAAAGCCGGTTATCGAATCCGTCGCACCAGTGCCGGCACCGGTCGAGATCGCTCGACCGGTTGCATCGTTTACCGAGATTGTTGTGCTGTCGCCGGCGGTCAGGTCGACTGGAATACGATTGTTGTTGGCGTCATAGGCGCGAATGATCACCTCATCGGTAAAACCGGTCGCTTGGTCCAGATCGAAGATACCAAAGGTTACTTTGGCAACCTCGTTCGACAGGTTCGGATTCAGCGACGAAAAATTGATTTTCATCGTTGCCGTATCGGTCTCGGGACCTGGCGCGCCGCCGCGCAAGTATATGGATGATGTGTCACTGGCACTGTTATAGTCATAAAGCGCGTCGTTCCGCTCCATCTGGACCCGGTCAAGGTTAGCCCCGGCAGTAATGGTCATAGCGACCTTAATGTCGCCCGACGCTGTATTGCTTGTGATGCCGCCCAAAACGCTGGTGCCATCGGCGATCGCGGGGTTCTGGTTGGCCCATGAATAGGTTGTCTGGGTGCCAAGGGCAGAATCGCCGCGAATGACGTCATTGCCGCTGCCACCATTTATGATGTCATTGCCTGCGCCGCCAAGCACGGTATCGTTGCCGCCACCTGCGTTGACAGTGTCGTTGCCCGCCCCTGCGTTAATCGCATTTGCGTTGGCGTCAATCTTGTCAGCCTGAAGGTCAAAATAGGTTTCGGTCATATTGTCGGCATTTGCCGTGCCGTCGACCCAACCATCCGGCGGTGGCTTAGCATAGTTGCCGTCAACACGGCTGCCCGTCATGTTGGTGTTATTGGAAGCCACTTGAGTGAAGGTGATCGACTGAAGCGGCCCAGCTTCCAAGGCGGTTTGATACGCATTCGCGCCTGGTGCCGGTGCCAGATACAGATTTCCATTGGTGTCCTGAAACACGATGGCGGTAACCGTCTGGGCGGGGGTGCCATTCGTATAAGTAAGGGTCGCCGTATAGGTGACAATTGAATCGAAGGTCTGGTTTGCACCACCATTGATCCTAAAGCTGTCGGTATTGTTATTGTTGTCGGAGCTATAAACGTTTGCCGACTTATTGCCGTACCCAGTCGTGCCAGGCGACAGTTGCTGGATGCTGTTATAGAGCGGATTGGCCGCGCCGCCGAAGGACTGGTTTACGAGAGCGGCCGCATTCTCAGAGGTGGTGTTCCCTTCAGTAGGGTCAAGCGATGCGAAAATGCCAAGATAAAAGACGCCAAAACTGTCAGCCATTTTAGTTCACCCCCTGCAACGCAGAGAATGGGCAAACCGCCACTGAGGCCAGTCGTTTACAGCCCGCAAATTGCGTCAAATCATGGCGCAGTGCCAAAATGGGATCGCTATACAACATTACTGCTCACTCGTTGTCATCGTTTTGGGTTCACCCCAGGCTGTTTGTTCGCCTGATATTTCTCATTGAAAGGTGAGGAATCAGCGTCCTCCCCCCACAATCATGGTTAATATTTCCGAATTAAGTTGAGATTGCGGCCAGAAACCAAAACATTTTGGCAATCTGTCTATATTCGTTCATGAGAAAGTTTGGGACAGGCGGCCTGCACTGGCTGGCGAGCCTAGTCCGTTCGCCTCAGAAAAACACCCGCACATTGCGGACGTTATAAAACCCGCGCCCAAAAGGATGATTTCTTTTTATATTGTTTGTGCAAGGCGTCCTGATACACTTGATGGGACAGAAAGCTGCCGTAGTCGACGATGTCTTGATCCGCCGCCGCGCAGTCCATCAGGTGATCGGCAATATGCCCGTATCGCGCGGATCGACCATGCCAAAGAGCGGAGTCAATCATTGCTCGCCACGCAAGCACCGCAGCCAATGGGTAGCGCGTGCGCAACGCATCGGCTGCCGAAGTCAGGATGTCGTATCGGTCGCCGTTTAGAGCATTAGACCGGCTTTCGATCAGGCGTGCCGCCATCGCCAGGTCAGGCCAATCCAGAAAAAACCGCAGTGCAACCATCGGGTCGTTGAATTGAAGGGCATGTGCTTTCGCAGCATCCTCGGCGTCTATGTCGTCAAAGTCGGGCAGCACTTTAAGATAGTCCCCCAACATCTGAACATTCAGTGTATCGCAAAACCGTTCCCAGCGATGGTTTTGAGCGTCTTCAAGGCGGTTCAAGGCTAGCAGGCTGGCGACATATGCCGCGTCCCATTCACCAACACTTGCGGCATGCGGGGCTGGCATAGCGGCCAGCAACCGATCCAGTGCCTCTTGCGGGCGTCCTGCATCAATCAGCAGTGCTGCGACATTGGTGGCAATGCGGGGCTGGCCCAGATCTTGTTTAGAATACTGCGCGATGAATGTGTCTGTGTCCCCTTGCGCTGTCGCGATATCTTGTAGGGAAGCCTTTACCAAACGGGTCTTTTGCAGGGCGGCGTGGTTCCTATCGGAACCGCGCAAATCACGCAGAAACTGCAACGCTGCATGGTCCTCCGTGTCGTCCAGCGGTTTGTCCTGATGGGCCAAGACAAGCGCCTTGAGATGGGCCAGCCCCTCGTCGCCCAAAGTGGGGGCAAGCAGGCCGATGATTCCGTCAAATTCCCCATAGGCATTGTTTCGCACAGCATCCCAAATTCGGTTTGCCAGATCGGTCGGGCTTAGCACGGCATTGGGCGCGATTTCTGCAAACTTCGACCGAGCGTTGCGAAAGACCTCGCCGATCTCGCCCCGACTGTCATCCGTCCGCTCGAACACTGATGGTGCAAGCTCAGTGAATTGCCACAGCAATTCAAACGCTTCCGTCGGCGCATCGGGGGCGATCTTGGCAGTGATCATCTCGGCTTGGGTGCTTAGGTCTTTGACCATTGCCTTGCGTTTGCGCCATCCAACAAAGCTTTTTGACCGGCGTATCGAGGCCAGCCTTTTGCGCACGTCTCGCGCCAACTCTTCAGCGCCAAGGTTGTGGCTTAGCTCAAGGCGTAGGCGGCGTTTGATGTCAGCGCTGCCTATGCTTACCTCGATCAACAGAGCGGCCAGCCGGTCCGCGCCCAGTGCCTCGAGGTTTGCTTTGTTCAGGGTCTTTTTCGACATGCCCTGTTTTCGCACCGCTTCCAGCAGAAGAAAAGGGTGGGCGTGTGATGGACCCCGTCACCTTACTTGGTTTTGACCAAGGCAAGGTTGCCTTTGTCGGTTGGCTCGCGCGTTGGAATGGCCCCGCGGTCCAGCCGCCCCGAGATTGTATGGAATACGTCCAACATGAAGGTCTGGTCGTCGAAATACCACAAATGCCCGGACCAGACATCTTTCATCGTAACGGTCTGGTCATAGTGTAGCCCACAATACACATTCACCGACTTTTCATGACGGGGATGGCCCAAGCCATGCCGGCCCGCGCGGGGGGCCACGCCGATTCGTTTCACAGCCGATATCGAAAGGACATCGTCGAAGGGGTTGTAGTAGTTGGTCAGCCGCGCACAGTGCCGATAAAGCGATGATGACTTAGGATTGCCAGCATTCAGTGAATCGACCGATACATCGGCCGCAACCAGCATAATCTGACTGACGGCCCAGCTTTTCCCGGCAATGCGCGCCCGATCATCGGCGTCATCGAATGCTTCGCGAACGACATAGGACCCCATCGAATGTGCCAGAATATGCATGTCGATATGGCAATCAGGGCTTTGCAGAGCTGACAAGGTGGCAATACCGTCTTTGACCAGCCGAAAGGCCGATAACTTTGCGTCAACGCGGTCCTCCAGATAATTAAGCGCGGATGATGCGCTTGGCCAATCAAAGCTGACGACGACACCTTTGAACCCGTGCCATTCAAGGCCCCATTTTAGTTTGCGATGGCGTTCCAGTACCTTGGCCTGCGAATTATTGTAGCCGTGCACATAGAATAAAATATCACCTTCGGTGTTGGGGTTCAGCGTGCCGCCGCGTGCTTTGGCAAGAATTTCGCGGGTCCATTCGGTCTTTGTGATCCGGTGGGAATAAAACATGTCATTCGAAGTTTCCGGCACGGCCAGAAAATGGCTGGCAGATGGCTCGTCGCTGAAGCCATCGCCCTTTTTGCCACGCGCTACAAAGATATAGTCCATAAGGTTTGTCCTTGGGTCAGTAGTCTGGGTGTGGCGCGATTTGACGGTGTATTATGACGCCAGCGTTGCGGTCACGGACTGGTTCTCACGGCCAGGGCCGGGGACCAGATATTCCCAGCAGTATTCGTTCACATGGGTTGCCGAGATGACGCCGTTGCCGCGACCAGAAGACCCCGCCGCAGCCGCACCGTCAAGGGATCGCGACAGAGGTAGTGATATGACCGCGAAAAAAGCAAAGCAACTCATCTAAAAGGGCAAAAACCTGCGTCACCAGAACCCACGGTCGAAGACTACGCAGCCTTTAGGGCGCGCCTTGTTTTTCCCTGCTTAAGCCTAAGGTCCATGGCCGGAATAATCCGCGCCTTGCGGGCCGCCCAAAGCATTTGACCCGATTTCCGTTGCGGCATTGATCCATTACGGGGCGGTATGATAGAAACCGTTTGTTGGCGCGACGACCGCCTTCAGATTGGCCAAGACGGCAAACCTCCTGGCGGATGGTCTGCTTGCGATTGATCGCCGTGCCGAACGGCGCACGCGCCCTGGGCCAAAGCGGCAGCCCCGGGTAGCGCTATTCAGAAGCGCTTGCAAAGCGCCACATCTTTGGCATCTACAACTATGGCGGTTACGCAACCAGATACGAACAGTATCACCGTAGATGTTTTTCGCCAGATGCAGGTATGGAAGGTAATTGGGCTTGATTGTTAGCGTTCAGCGGCCAATCGATAGGGGCATGCCGACCCTCGCCTGGTGAAGGGGCGTCTATGTTCTGAACGTGCAGGTTTTACCCTAGGGACATAGGGGCGATTGCGGCTTAAACAGGGTTGTCAAAGCGTCAAGGTCGTTCACCCCATTACCAGAAACCCTTGCCAGTTAGCTGCGTGTTTCAATCAGCAAGTGATACAAATGCCAAGTGGCGTGGCCCAACAGCGGCAGCACGATGAACAGACCCAGAAACAGCGGCACAAGTGACACCAGTGTCACTGTCGCAATAAATGCGGCCCAAACCAGCATGACACCCATATTAGCCGCGACATATCCAAAACTGGTGGCCATAGCCGTCACGAAATCCACCTCTCGGTCCAACACCATTGGCATTGCAAGGACAGTGATCATGTACAAAAGCAGTGCAAAAATTGCACCCACGACGCTGCCCACAGTCAACATGGTCAGGCCGTTCGGCGTCAAGAATACTTCGATCGAGGAGGATATATTGGACATAGGCGACAAGCCGAGAAACAGGGCAAAAATCATGTGGCCCAGAAAGAACCAAAACAGAAAGATAACAATACTGATCGCGCCGATCATGGGCAGGGATCGTTTGCGTTGCAGGACAACGACGCCCAGAATTGCAGACCAGCTTAGCTGTTCTTGCGCGTGCAACCGGCGCGATACCTCGTACAGGCCAACGGCGATGAAGGGGCCAAGCAAGGGAAACCCGAAGACTGCCAGCACCAGCCAGAATGTTGTGCCGGTTTGCCAAGTGATCCACGTCATTGCCCAAGCCGCGATCACATAGACAGCGGCAAAGCCCAATCCAAAAACAGGGGCCTGCCTTAAGTCAGCCCACCCAAGCTTTAGCGCCTGCGCCAGATCTGTGGCTGATACTGGTCTGAACCGCGGCGCACCCAAAGAGGGCACGGGCGGCTTAATTTCCTGATCGATTTCGGTTTTGTCCACGGCCGGCACGCTCCCTTTTCATCGCTCGTATCACTATGAAAGCGACGCAGCGCGCCGGTCTTTGACGTGGATCAACTTAAAACTGGCCGCGATTGCCCTGTTTTAACAGCCCTTCGAGATAGTCACCGTAGTCGTTTTTCGCGAAGAGCTTGGCCCGTTCTTCCAGCTTTTCCTCACTAATCCAGCCTTGGTTGAATGCGATCTCGTCCGGGCTGCCGGTTTGCAGGCCTTGGCGGGTTTCAAGGGTGCGCACAAAGTTGCCGGCGTCCAGCAGGCTGCCGTGGGTGCCGGTGTCAAGCCAGGCATAGCCGCGGCCCATGCGTTGAACGTTCAGCAATCCGTCGTGCAGGTAGGTTTCCAGCAGGGTGGTGATCTCAAGCTCTCCGCGCGGAGAGGGCTGAACAGTCTTGGCGCGCTCGGAAGCCGTGTTGTCGAGGAAATACAGACCGGTGACGGCGTAGTTTGACGGCGGATCCTCGGGCTTTTCGATGATCTGGCGGGCTTGGCCAGTTTCATCAAAGTCGACCACGCCATAGCGTTCGGGGTCAGACACGCGATAGCCAAAGACAGTGCCGCCAGTCTCCTGCGCATCGGCGGCGGCCAATATCTCGGGCAGACCGTGGCCAAAAAAGATGTTGTCGCCCAGAACCATGGCAGAGGGCGCACCGTCGAGGAAACCCTCGGCCAGCAGATAGGCCTGCGCCAGACCGTCGGGGCTGGGTTGGGTGATATAGGTCAGCGACACGCCCCACTGTCTGCCATCGCCAAGCGCGCGTTGAAACTGTTGGGCGTCTTGCGGGGTGGTGATCACCGCGATCTCGCGGATGCCGCCCAACATCAGAACCGACAACGGATAGTAGATCATCGGCTTGTCATATATCGGCAGCAACTGTTTCGACACACTTATGGTGATCGGATACAGTCGCGTGCCGGAACCTCCGGCGAGGATGATACCTTTGCGTTCGGGCGCCTGAGTCATGGTCGTTGTCATGGGAAATCAGTCCTTGGAAATATCAAGTTGGTCAATAATCTGGGTCAGGCTGTCGCGCCATTCTGGACGTGCGATGCCAAAAGCCGCCATTGTGGCGCTGCAATCCATCCGCGAATTCAGCGGGCGTTTGGCCGGGGTCGGGTATTCGGATGACGCGATGTCGGTGACAGTACAGGTGATGCCCGCCTGATCAAAGATCGCGCGGGCGAAATCGGCCCAGCTGGTGTCGGGGGCACCTGAGAAATGGTAAATGCCGGATTTCTCCGGCTCTAACACCAGAGTTTTGGCGATGGTGACGCAGGCCTGCGCGATCTCGGCGGCACCTGTCGGCCCGCCGATCTGGTCGGCGACGATTGTCAGCGCGTCAAGGTCGGCCCCAAGGCGCAGCATGGTTTTGACGAAGTTATTACCATGGGCTGACACGACCCAAGAGGTGCGCAACACAGCCCAGCGACCGCCAGCCGCTTTGATTGCGATCTCTCCGTCGCGCTTGGTACGGCCATAGACGCCTTGCGGATCGGTGGGATCGCCAGGTTGCCAAGGGTCTGATCCTGCACCGGAAAACACATAATCGGTCGAGATTGACACAAAAGGAATGTCGCGTGCGGCACAGGCGCGGGCCATCGCGGCGGGGGCCTGCGCGTTGATCATATCGGCGGTGGCTTCATCGCTTTCGGCTTTGTCGACGGCGGTGTAGGCGGCGGCGTTGATCACGGCATCGGGCGCGTGCGTATTAATTGCAGCGGCGCAGGCGGCGGGGTCGGTCAGATCGGAAGCAGCCCGGTCAAGCGCGGTGATGCTTAGACCGTTTCCATCGAGCGCGCGCAGCTCCGTTGCGACCTGGCCGCTGTGGCCAAAGACAAGAATCTTCATGCAGTGCCCAACCGTTCGCCAACGCCATGGCGATTTTGCAGGGCGCGCCACCAATCTTCGTTTGCAAGATACCAGTCGACGGTGCGGGCCAACCCTTCTTCTACTGTGACCGAGGGCTGCCAGTTCAGCTCGGTGCGGATGCGTGTCGGGTCGATGGCATAGCGTTGGTCATGGCCCGGGCGGTCGGTCACAAAGGTGATCAGATCAGCGTGCGGTGCCCCTTCGGGGTGGCGGTCGTCGAGCAAGGCGCAAATCATCCGCACCAGTTCCAGATTGCTGACCTCGTTCTCTCCACCGATGTTATAGCTGCGGCTCAATTCGCCCTTGGTTAGCACCGTCAGCAGCGCGTCGGCGTGGTCTTCGACAAACAACCAGTCGCGCACATTGGCACCGTCGCCATAAACCGGGATCGGCTGACCGGCCAGCGCCTTGAGGATCACAACTGGCACCAGTTTTTCCGGGAAGTGGAACGGGCCGTAGTTGTTAGAACAGTTCGTCATAATAATCGGCAGGCCGTAGGTCTCGCCCCAGGCGCGCACCAGATGGTCGCTGGCGGCTTTGGACGCAGAATACGGGCTGCGCGGATCATACGGCGTGTCTTCGGTGAATTGGCCGGTGGGCCCAAGCGAGCCGAAGACCTCGTCGGTCGAGATATGGTGAAAGCGGAAACCGTCTGGATTGCCAGCATTTTGCCAATAGGCACGTGCGGCTTCGAGCAGGGTATAGGTGCCGGTGATGTTGGTCTGGATAAACGCCCCGGGGCCGTCGATGGACCTGTCTACATGGCTTTCGGCCGCCAGATGCATCACCGCATCAGGCTGGTGATCCGCAAAGATCCGGTCAAGCGCGGCGCGATCGCAAATATCAGCCTGCTCAAACACATAAAGCGGGCTGTCTGCCACGCTGGCCACGTTCTCAAGACAGGCCGCATAGGTCAGCGCATCCAGATTGACCACGCTATGCCCTTGCGCCACTGCCAGCCGCACCACGGCCGAGCCGATAAACCCCGCACCGCCCGTTACCAATAGCTTCATCTATGCACCCTCAAACGTGAATGGGCTGTTAAGAGCCGCCAAAGAGGGCGCTTTTGCGTCCTTATCCGACAAAACCGGTGACGTATCGCCAAGACCCCAATCGATCCCGATGTCCGGATCATCCCAAGCAACCGCGCCTTCGGCGTCCTGCGCGTAATAATCGGAACATTTATAGATAATCTCGGTCTCGGGCGCGCGGGTGACAAACCCATGCGCAAAGCCCGCAGGCACCAGCAATTGCTTGCCGTTCTCGAAACTCAGCTCGACCCCGAACCACTGCCCGTAGGTAGGCGACCCCTTGCGAATATCCACCGCCACATCAAACAACGCCCCACGCCCGCAGCGCACAAGCTTGTCCTGCGCATGGGGTGGGGCCTGAAAATGCAGCCCCCGAATGGTGCCCGGCGTCATCGACAACGAATGATTGTCCTGCACAAACGGAATGGTAATCCCATTCTCGGCCAAAGCTTTCGCGCTATAACTCTCCGAGAAAAACCCCCGATGATCCCCGAACCGCGAAGGCGTAATCACGACAACACCCGATAGCGGCGTCTGCTCAATCTGCATCCGAGTTATATCCTTGCACACTATACCCTTTGCAAGCTGACTACCGAAACTTGCCAAGCCTGTCGATTGCTAGTGGGGAATGTGTCAAAAATTGTCCTTGGTACAGCGCAAGTTTGGGGTGATTTGACCGCGAGCGTTGCCTCAATGCACGGGGGGCGTGCAGATGGCCGCACGTGCTTCGCGCTGGACGCCACAATCTGAGCGACTAGAACAAGACCAACCCATCTTGGAAAGCGCGCAATGACCCTTCTCCGCCTCAATGCCTTGTCCGATATTGCCGCCTGCGGTGCGGATACAATTATTGACGTGCGATCCCCGGATGAATTTGCCGAAGATCACATTCCGGGGGCAATCAACTTGCCTGTTCTCAGCAATGCAGAGCGGGCGAAGGTCGGGACGATATACAAGCAAGACAGCAGCTTTATGGCGCGCAAGATCGGGGCCGCATTGGTCGCGCAGAACGCGGCGCTGCATTTGATGGGGCCGCTTGCGGACAAACCCGGTGGGTGGCAGCCGTTGGTCTATTGTTGGCGCGGCGGGCAGCGGTCGGGGTCATTCGCAACAATCCTTGAACAGATCGGCTGGCGGGTGCAGTTGCTGCACGGTGGATATCGCAGCTATCGACGATTGGTGGTCGGTACGGTTTATGATACCCCGCTGCCCCACAAGTTGACCCTGATCGAAGGCGGAACCGGTACAGCGAAAACGCGGCTGCTGGATCATCTTGCCCAAGCTGGTGCGCAAGTCATTGACCTTGAGGGGTTGGCGAACCACCGTGGATCGCTGTTCGGCGAGCAAACTGGCGGGCAGCCATCGCAAAAAATGTTCGAGACACGGCTTGCGGCTGAACTAAATAGTATGGACCCGACCCGCATGACCTGGCTCGAGGCGGAGAGCAGCAAAATTGGCGCGCGGGTGGTGCCGTCGGCCCTGTGGCATGCAATGCGGGTTGCCCCGCGGGTTGAAATCAGGGCTCCGATTGCCGCGCGGGCGCGGTTTCTGGCGACAGCATACGCCGATTTGACCGAAGACAGTGCGCGCTTGCATCGTCAGATTAATATGCTGTGCCCATATCACGCGGGCGACGTGATCTCGGTTTGGCACGGTTTGGCGGATGAAGGCGCATGGGAGAAGTTGGCCGCAAAGCTGATGTCAGCACATTATGATCCACGTTATGCGAAATCCATGGCGCGGTCCGAAACGGCAGCGCAAGTGATTGAACTGGATGATTTGCACGACAGCACGCTCTCCCAAGCCGCACAGGATTTGGCGCAGCGCATTACCTAAGAGTTATCGAAGGCGTACCATCTTGAAGCATGCCGATGATCCAGCCTCGCAATCCCTTGCTTTCAAGCTGCTTTAGGGCACTTTCTGCGGCCGTTCGGGGGAGCGCGGCAAGCAGCCCGCCTGCCGTCTGTGGATCATGGATTAGTGGGTCATCAATCCCAGTGGTCGGCGCATTGTCGCGGTTTGCCTGCAAAAGCGAAGAGCCGACACCCGCGTCAGACAAAGCGCGTGCGCTATCGTAAATCGGAATATCGGCGTGCCTAAGGGTCGCGCACAGGCCCGAGGCTTTGCATATCGCCAGCACATGGCCCGCCAAGCCAAATCCGGTGACGTCTGTCATCGCGTGGGCATCCCGAAGGATTTCCGCCTGCTTTGATTGCGGTTGCTGCATGATGGCTAAGGTATGGGCAACATCGCGTCCTTTTGCAGACCCCTCCATATGGGCAGCCATCATGACGCCAGACCCGATCGGGCGCGTCAGCAGCAAGACGTCATCGGGTTGCGCACCTGCAATGGTGATGGGCATCGTATCCCGCGTACCGGTCACGGTGAACCCAATGGTCAGTTCTGCGCCCATCGTCGTATGGCCACCGACCAACGTGGCCCCTGCTGCATCAAATACCGCACGCGCTGTCTCAGTGATCTCGCGCAAGGTCCGGGCCTGAAGGGGGGGTGACATGCGTGGTAGGATAAGATTGGACAGGGCGACCTGTGGTGCAGCGCCCATCGCCCAAACGTCCCCCAAAGCATGGACTGCAGCGATGCGGGTCATTTGAACCGGGTCGTGAACCATTGCGCGCAGATGATCTGTGCTAAGCACTTGAAATCCGCCCCCAGGCAGTTGCACCACCGCAGCATCATCCCCCACACCCGTTACGACCTGAGGGTTTTTGTGACTGTCGAGTGTTGAAAGGGCATCTGCCAGTGGTGCCCCACCCACCTTGGCCCCGCATCCACCGCACAGGGGCTTTTCTTGCATGATGTCGCGCGCACCAAGGGCGACAATTTCGGGAATTTTTGCGGGTTGCATCTGGGGCAGGTGATCGAGCTTATCCATAAATGCGCGGTCAATCCGGTCCTTCCAGCGCCACAGCAGGGGGCCGGAAAACGCAAAGCCGAAATTCTCGGCCATGGCGGATTTGCCACCTAGCGAGATTAGCTTGAGATAGTTCTTTTGCGGTTTGAACGTCTTGCGGGGGCCACCCGTCAATGCGGCGCGCAGATTATGGTGCAAGACGGGCGCGGCGCGCACCGCAAATACGCCGGCCTTGGGGCGCGGCGCAAAGGGCATCGCGGCACAGTCGCCCACAGCAAAGACAGACGCATCCCCTTTGATGCTCAGATCAGGTGTCGTTTCGATGAACCCGTCGATCAGGGGCAGGTCAGTGTCGGCCAGCCATCCGTGCGGAAATGCGCCCGCAGCACCCACCGTGAACGCCGCCTGCACCGGCTCTTGTCCCTTTAGCACCACCTGCGATGCTTCGATCTGCGTGTCTTGTGCATCGGTGCGCAGGACAATATCGGCCTGTGACATCGCTTTCAGTAATTTGCGCCGCGCAGTGTCGCCAACGCCTGAGATACTCGGCCCCGCCTCGATCACCGTAACCGCCGGGTCGACGCCCGCTTGTCGCAACGCGTGGGACATCGCCAAGGCCAGCTCGCACCCCGCAACCCCGCCGCCGATGACGGCAACGGTTGGGTCTGCTGATCCATCCTTTGTCGCGGAAACAAAGTCGCGCCAGCGCTGCGCATAGACATCTAGCGGTTTGGCACCGACGGCATGTTCGACAAACCCAGGGATCGACATTTTCGCGGTGATACCGACATCGATCGACGCCACATCATAGGCAATCGGGCCTTGGCCTTCGACGGTGATCAGACGGGCGGTTCGATCGATATCTGTGGCATGGGCTAGAATAAGCCGCGCACCGGCAAAACGACACAGGCGGACCAGATCAATTTCTAGCGTGTCACGGCTGTAATGACCGGCGACATGTCCCGGAAGCATCCCGGTATAAGGCGCGGTCGAGCCTGGGTTGATGACCGTCAGCCGCGCCCCGGGCAGCGGGTCCATTCCCCATTTGCGCAAGACCAACGCATGTGCGTGCCCGCCCCCAACCAGCACAAGATCTTGGGTCAGGGGAACTTCAGGCGTATTCATGGGCGTGCTTTCTGGAACATGTTTACCGGTGTCATACCGCCTTGGTTCAAAGGATCAAAGCACGAGCCGGTGGTTGCAACCCAAAGTGAACTGCGTGACAAAGAATGCACAGCTGATTTTCCTGCGACAAGGCCCATTTGTTTGACACTTCGTATACTGCACACTGCCGACCTGCATCTGGATTCACCTTTGCGCAGCTTGGCGCTGAAAGACGACAGGCTTGTAGCACAAGTCCGCAATGCAAGTCGCCGTGCGTTGGAAACGATGGTGCAATATTGTATCGACGAAGATGTCGCAGCTTTTCTGATTGCGGGTGACCTGTACGATGGTCAGGAACGCAGCGCAAAAACTGCCGCGTACCTTGCCGGGCAGATGCAGCGGCTTGCAGAGGCCGACGTGCAGGTGTTCTATATAAAGGGCAATCACGATGCGGAAAACCCCATCGCTGGCGAGATTGCCTTGCCCGCCAATGTGCATGTGTTCGATGGCAAAGGCGGCATGGTCCAGCTTGGCGATTATCCCGTCTATATACACGGTGTCAGTTTTCGCGACCGGTATGCCCCCGACAGCCTGCTGCCCAAGTTCAAGGCCCCCGTGCCATCGGCGGTGAACATCGCGATGATGCACACCTCGCTGACGGGGGCGGCGGGGCACGACCCTTATGCGCCCTGTTCGGTTTCGGATCTGGCGCAGGCGGGGTTTGACTATTGGGCGCTTGGGCATGTTCACAAACGGCAGGTGCATAGCGAAAATCCCTGGATCGTGATGCCCGGCATGCCCCAAGGGCGTGACATCGGCGAGGCCGGGCCAAAATCCGCCAGCATCCTGACCGTGCAGGACGGGCGCATTGACGTGTCCGAATTGCCGACGTCTTTGCTGGAGTTCCGCGCCTGCGATTGTGCGGTCGACGGGGCGACATCGGACGAAGAAGTGCGCGGCGCCCTACGAGACTGCTTGAGGGCTCAGGCGGGCAGGGGGGCTGCGATATTGCGTCTGCGTTTGGTTGGACAGACCGCCATGGCGTGGCGGCTGCGGCAGCTAGCCGATTATTGGCAGGCCGAAATCACGCAGATGGCCGAAAACATTGGCGGGCTATGGTTGGAAAAACTGACGTTTGACGTATTGCCGCCATCGGCTGTGGCCACGGATAGTGCGGTTGGCGAAGTCGAACAGTTGATGCATGACATCGCTGCTTCGCCTGCGTCACTGGACAACTTGGGCCGCGAGCTGGAGCAGATGTTAGCGCTGTTGCCCGCGGATCGTCGCCGCGATCTGGTGCCAGACGAAGCTGCGCAAGACACATTACTGACCCGCCTGACCGACGACGCGATCCTGACTATGGTTGCGAAAATGCGCGGGCAGGGCGAATGATGCGGTTGCGCCAGCTTGATCTGGCGGCCTTTGGGCATTTCACCGATCGCACCATAGATTTCGGCGCGGCCCCTTCTGGCGGATCGGATTTCCACATCGTGTTTGGTCGCAACGAAGCGGGTAAAACGACTTTGATGGAAGGGTATCTGCGGCTGCTGTTCGGCTTTCCGACGAAAGACCCCTATGCGTTCAAACATCAACGCGCCAATCTGCGTGTCGGCGGCGTGCTTGAAATCGACGGAGCAGCGCACAGTCTGACCCGTCTGTCCAAGCGTGAACCCAATTTGTTGGATGCGCAGGGACAGTTCACGCCTGACACGTTTCTTACGACTGCGCTGCGCGATCTGACGGTCGAAGAATATCGCAAGCTCTTGTGTTTGGATGACGAAACAATTGAGGCAGGAGGTGAGGAGATCACCAAAAGCAAAGGTGACATCGGCAAGCTATTGTTCTCGGCGGCGGCTGGGATCAGCGATCTGTCACAGGTACTAGAGGACGTGAACACCAGATCACTTGAAATCTACCGCAAGGGCGGCACAAAATCTGAGTTCGCCGTGCTGAAAGCTGCGCTGGCGCAGGTTAATCAGCAGATCAAAGACCAAGACGTCAGCGCCTCCGCCTATCGCGGTTTGCGCATTGAACTCGAGAAGGCCAAAGCGGACGAGGACAGCTTGCGGCGTGAAAAGACCGACCTTGCCCTGCGCAAGATTGAACTGGAAGGTTTGCTGAAAGCCTATCCATTGGCCGCCGAGTGGCGCGAGCTGGATCAGCAGATCCAGCCCCTTGCGCAGTATCCCACTTCGCTGGACATCGAGCCGGATCAGTTGCTTGACCTGATGACGAAACGGGTCGCACTTACCGCCGCCGTTGAGCAGGCCAAACGCGAGTTGGGCATTATATCCGCGCGGCATGCTGACGTGGTCGCGGATCCGCAGGCGTTGGCTGCCGCAGATGCCCTAAAGGCGCTGGAAGAGTTGAAAAGCCGCGCGCAAACCGGTTTGCTGGACTTGCCACGCCGACAGGCAGAGCTTGAGCATGAAAAGGCCGAGTTGCGGGCACGGCTATCCGGGATTGGGCTGCCTGCGACCGGTGATCTGGGCCGTTATGTACTGGACGAAACCGATCTCGCGACGCTTGAGCGCCTCAAAGACGAGATGACCAATGCGGATAAGGCATTTGCTATTGCCAGCAGGGAAGCGCAGGACGCGCAAGCTAAACTGCAAGAAGCCACCCGCCAAGTCGAAGAGGCTGCTTTTACAGTCGAAGGCGATCCAGACCTGGACCGCGTGATCGCGACAGCAGACGCGGAAGATATCTTGGCAAGATATGCTGCGGCAGAGCACGAGTTGACCACAGCCCAACAAAATAAAGACGCGGCTTTACGAAAATTAGCCCGACCGGGTGTCAGTTTTGATAGCGTGCCTGAACTTACTGTGACCTCTGCACAGGCGAACCAATTGAGTGTTGATTTGGCGCAGGCGGAACAGGCGGCAACAACCACGGCGCACCAATTGTCGGGCGCGCAGGCGCGCTGGCAGCAAGCGCAGACACAGGTAAAGCTATCGCAATCGGTGCCGGATCTGGTTGATGATGAAACTGCCGTGGCCACGCGAGAAACCCGAGACAGCTTGTGGCAAGAACATCGGGGCAAGTTGGATGGGCCGTCGGCCGATGCGTTCGAGGCCGCCATGCAGACTGATGACGACCGGACAAGACTACGCGCGACACAAAGCAAAGAGATCGCTGAAAACCGTCAGTCACAGCGCCGCGAGATTGAGGCGCGGGACGAACATGCCCAAGCGGCTGCCCGACACGCGGACGCAGTAGTCGTTGTTGACAGGTTCAAGGGGCAGCTGACGGGCTATCTGCAAATGCACGGCTTGCCCGAAGGGCTCAGCTCTGACGATTTCGCGAAATGGGTCACAGATGCGCATGACGCACGCGAGGTACTGGCAAAGCTTGACGCTTTGAAGGCCGCGCAACGCGAATTGCGGGCCGATGCACAAAGCCTGAAAGACAAACTGTTCACTATACTGAATGTCGACAACGGATCACTGGCAGGGCTGATGAAACTGGCCAAGGCGCAGCTGGCGGGGCAGTTGGCCCGCCATCAGGCGCTGGCGCAGGCAGAAACCAGCGCAAGATCGGCACAGGTAGAAGAGGACCGCCGCCAAGTCGCCATGAAAAATGCTGGCAGCGCGAGTGAGGCAGCAAGGACCGATTGGGTTGGTGCCGTGACACACTATATACCAGACCTAAAAACTGACCCCCTGATATGGGACGGGATCCGCGCGTTGCACAGCATTCGCGAGGCGGACGCGGTGATCCGAAAAGTTTCCCGTCAGGTTGAAACTATGTCCGCGAATATAGCCGACTTCGAGCGTAGGTTGGATGCGATCAAGCTTGGAGCTGACAATGGCAAAACAGCCCTAGAGCGCTATACCTCTTATCAAGTGCAGATCGACACTGCGAAGGAGGCCGCGCGCCAACGCATGGATCTGGATGCAAGACACGCGCACCATTCTGCAGCAGCGCAAGAGGCGGCACAGCAGATCGCCGTGTTGGATGATCAGGTCCAGCTGGTTGCATCTGTATTCGACCGGACAATTCCGACCCAGACCCTTGATGAATTGCGCACGGCAACGACCGTTGCCAGAAATGCCATAGCGCTTCGGGAAAAGGCACAGGAAACCTTGGCGTCCTTATGTGCCGTATTGGGGGTCCAATCATGGCATGCGGCCGAGACACTGTTGAACAATCACAGCGCGCAAACCTGTCAGGTGGAACTGGATGCCACGACACAGGATCTATCGCGCAGTGACGCAGCATTGGAAACTGCCATCGAAGCACGAACCAGTGCGCAGATTGCCCTCAATGCAGTAGGGGCCGACAATGCGGTCGCGGCCCTTGTGGCGCAAAAGCGGACACTTGAGGCCCAGCTGGAAGACGCCGCGTTGCGCTATCTTGAAGGACGGTTTGGACATGTTCTGGCCGAAGAGGCCATCCGCAGGTATCGCGATGCCCATAGAAGCGGAATGCTGGCGGCCACCGAACAGGCGTTTCATGATCTGACCAACGGTGCCTATGGGCAGTTGAAAACCGTACCTACGTCAGGCGGCGACATCCTGCAGGCGGTACAGACCTCTGACATGACGTTGAAAGAGGCGGCCGATATGTCCAAGGGTACGCGGTTTCAACTGTATCTGGCATTGCGGGCAGCTGCCTATGACCAGATGGCGCAAAATGGACGTATCCTTCCATTCTTCTGTGATGATGTGTTCGAAACGTTTGACGAAGATCGCACACGTGCAGCCTGCACTTTGATGCAACGGGTCGGGAAAACAGGTCAGGCAATATACCTAACGCATCACCAACATGTCGTAGATATCGCGCACGATGTCTGTGGTGATCAGCTGCGTGTCCATCATTTGTAAGGGCAGGAGCTGATTCCACCCGATCTATAGAAGCGAGTCGGCTTTTCACGGTGATTCCGGCTAAAGTGAATCAGGCAAGGGCACCAAAACAGCCAAAATCCGTGAAAATTCGCGTTTCAGACTGCGCATCTTTTCAGCTAGGCGAAAAGAAGCATAGCCGAAACGCCAGTAAAATAGGCGTCTGTGAAGGGTTTTTGGCGAAACGGGATGAATCCGAAAAAAGGGGTTGCGGGTATTTGGAACAAACCTTAGAACCCCCCTACCGGAG
>CBDTUA010000034.1:0-33623 GCA_965363735.1 uncultured Sulfitobacter sp.
ACAAGAATGCTGCACCATGCACCAACGGCCGCTTCGACGGGCCGCACCGCAGCATCCGGGGTGGTTGCTGGAAGGCGGCTTTGGGCCGGAAGTTACATTTGCGCTTTCAACTGCGAGGTTTGAACAGGCTGCATTGTCACCATCACCTCAGAAAGCCTCCAGATAGCCATCTGCCCGCAACCTCTCAGCCACCTGTTCCTGCCTCCGTGTGAGATCTTGTGCAAGCAAGCCATGGTCATAGGCAGACGAACTGGACCTAACACCTGCCCAGCCTCCCAGATCGTTTGCATCGGTATCGGGAACCCCAGCCTGTCGGGATTTCGTGTAAGCTTGCACGGACATAGGCGGGCCAAGAACCTATCGCAAGGGTATGCGAAAAGTGAAGCCCAACGATGGCTCTCGAATGATGACCTGAACTGGCTGACTGCCCCCGCTGCATCACTTGTGTGTTTAGGGGTACTGACACATTTAGAGGACGAAACAAGGACCGGCACCGCAGACCCATTTTGGAACCGCATTGAGCGTCGATCAGAGTGATCAGGACTTTCTGAGGTGTCGTTGCACAATCGCGCTCACGACACACAAAACGTGGCCCCTACGACACACTTCCTTTGAGGCCCGCAAGGAAACCTATAGGGTAACTGGTTGTTTAACCTGATGTTTTTCACAATAAGGTTCCCGTTCGGGGGCGTGTGGGGGCACCACTCATCTCAAAGTAAAAACTTTACCGGATGGTTTAGTCGTTAATCCAATTCAATATTGCGTTCGCCTGCGACCTTTTTCCGATCTCGCAAAGGCAGAAAGATCGCATCTTCTGGGATCCGCATTGGTCGTTCTGCCAACAGATACTTTAGGATTAAAATATCTATGCTTGAAGAAAGATGCGACTCGCTCTACCTTCTTATTTGACGACACCAATCGGGAGAGACGTGATGCGTGCGATTTGTCTGGGGGGCGGGCCTGCGGGGTTGTATTTTGCCATCTCTCTGAAGCTGCGGCAGCCGACTGCGGATGTCACCGTTCTTGAACGCAACAAGCCAGATGATACCTTTGGTTGGGGCGTGGTTCTGTCGGATGAAACCCTTGATAACCTTGAGCAGAATGACCCTGTCAGCGCTTCCGAAATCCGCAGCCACTTTGCCTATTGGGATGATATTGCCTTGCATCACAAGGGGCAGGTCATCACGTCGTCCGGGCACGGGTTCTGCGGGATCGGGCGCAAGAAGCTCCTGCTGATCTTGCAAGATCGCGCACGCGCCCTTGGTGTCGATTTACAGTTCGAGACCGAGGTGAAATCGGCTTCGGCCTATATGAACGACTATGATCTGGTCGTGGCGTGCGACGGTTTGAATTCGAAAACTCGGCTGGAATTTCAAGACACATTCAAGCCTGATATTGATCTGCGCCGCTGCCCGTTCGTATGGATGGGGACACACCAGAAATTCGACGACGCCTTTACGTTTATTTTTGAGAAGACTGACAAAGGCTGGGTCTGGGTTCATGCCTATCAATTCGACCCCGATACGGCGACCTTTATCGTGGAATGCTCGCAAGAAACCTATGACGCTTACGGCTTTGGCGAGATGACCCAGCAAGAGTCGATTGCCGTATGTGAAGAGATTTTTAAGGACCATTTGGGTGGTCACAAGCTGATGACCAACGCAGGTCACATTCGCGGGTCTGCCTGGATCAAATTCCCCCGCGTGCTGTGTGAAAAATGGAGCCATGAAAACGTCGTTCTGTTGGGCGATGCCTCGGCGACGGCGCATTTTTCAATCGGGTCAGGCACAAAACTGGCCTTGGAATCCGCGATCTCGCTAGCGAAGCATGTGACGGATGATGCGGATTTGGCCACAGCCTTCGAAAAATACGAGGACGCGCGGCGTTTGGAAGTTTTGCGCCTGCAATCGGCGGCGCGCAATTCGGTCGAGTGGTTCGAAGATGTAGAGCGCTATCTTGACCTTGATCCGGTGCAGTTGAATTATTCGATGCTGACCCGCAGCCAGCGCATCAGCCATGAAAATCTGCGCGCGCGTGACCCTGCATGGCTCGGCGGGGCCGAGGCGTGGTTTATGGAGCAATCCGGCGCTGGCACCAATCTTCCCGCCCGTGCGCCAATGTTTGCGCCGTTCCAGCTGCGCGATATGAAACTTGAAAACCGCATCGTCGTGTCGCCCATGGCGCAATATAAAGCCGTTGATGGCATGCCGACCGATTGGCATCTGATCCATTACGGTGAACGGGCCAAGGGCGGGGCAGGGCTGGTCTATACCGAAATGACATGCGTGTCGGCCGATGGTCGGATTACGCCGGGGTGTACGGGGCTTTATACACCTGAGCATGAGGCTGCATGGAAGCGGTTAACCAAATTTGTCCACACGGAAACCAGCGCAAAAATCTGCTGCCAGATCGGTCACGCTGGCCGCAAAGGGTCAACGCAGGTCGGTTGGGAAAAGATGGATGCGCCTTTGCCATCTGGCAACTGGCCGGTGCTATCCGCGTCGGCGATCCCGTGGTCCGAGGAAAACGCGACCCCTAAGGCAATGAGCCGGGCCGATATGGATGAAGTGACGGCGCAGTTCGTTGCTGCCGCGCAGATGGCCGACCGTGCGGAGTTTGACATGATCGAACTGCATGCGGCGCATGGGTATCTGATCTCGTCGTTTATCTCTCCGCTTTCGAATACGCGCGATGATGAATACGGCGGTAATCTGGAAAACCGGATGCGATACCCGTTGGAGGTCTTTACGGCAATGCGTGCTGTCTGGCCCTCGGGCAAACCGATGTCAGTGCGAATTTCGGCAAATGACTGGGCCGGTGACGACGGCGTCACACCTGAAGAAGCCGTTGAAATCGCTGCGATGTTTGACGCGGCAGGGGCGGATATTATCGACGTTTCCGCCGGTCAAACGTCGACCCAGGGCAAGCCCGTTTACGGGCGCATGTTCCAAACGCCATTCTCGGACCGGATCCGCAACGATGGCGGGATCAAGACGATGGCCGTCGGCAACATATTCGAGGCTGATCACGTGAATTCGATCCTTATGGCGGGGCGTGCCGATCTGGTCTGCCTTGCGCGGGCGCATCTGGCGGACCCCTATTGGACGCTGCACCAGGGGGCCGCTATCGGCGATCGTCAGGCCGTCTGGCCCAAACCTTACGAAGCAGGCCGCGATCAGGCATGGCGCAATGCCGACCGGACAGCAGAACAAGAAGGGCGCGTCTGATGGCCCATGTCGTGATCACGGGGGGCGGCACGGGCGTCGGCGCTGAAATTGCGCGGGCGGTTGCGGCCACGGGGGCCGCTGTGACGATTATGGGCCGTCGCGAGGGGCCATTGAGGGACCAAGGGCTGCCCTATCAGGTGTGCGATGTCACCGATGCTGATGCAGTAGCTGAGGCATTTAAGGCGGCAGTCGCAGAAAACGGCCCCGTGACAGGGGTGGTCGCAAACGCCGGTGCGGCCCATTCTGCACCTTTCGAAAAAATGACTGCAGCCGATTTGACCGACATGATGGCGGTGAACGTGACGGGCGTTTTCAACGTCTGGCAAGCGGCAGTCGCGGGGATGAAATCTGCGGGGACAGGGCGATTGATCGTCGTGGCCTCGACCGCTGGCCTCAAGGGCTATCCCTACGTAGCGGGTTATGTCGCGGCCAAACATGGGGTGGTCGGGCTGACCCGCGCCTTGGCGGTTGAGTTGGCCCGCACGGGCATTACTGTGAACGCAATCTGCCCCGGCTTTATTGACACGCCACTATTGGAAAAATCCGTTGAAAATATTACCGCGACGACAGGAAAAACCGCTGACGAGGCACGCGCAATCCTGAAACGCGCCAGCCCACAGAACCGCTTTGTCGAAACCTCGCAAGTGGCGGCGGCGGCGCTTTATCTGCTGTCAGACGGTGCTGCTTCGGTCAACGGCCACACGCTGAGCCTGTCAGGGGGCGAGATATGAGCACACCGTCAAAAGACCGCCTGCGCTTATGGCTGCGCTTGCTGCGCCTGACCCGTCACGTGGACGGGCATCTGCGCGACAAACTGAGGGTGGATTTCAAGACCACGCTGCCACGGTTTGACGTGATGGCTGCTCTTTCACGCCACCCCGAAGGACTGAAGATGAGCCAGCTTTCAGGTGTGCTGCGGGTGTCCAATGGCAATGTCACGGGCATCGCAGATCGATTGGCCGAGGAGGGTCTGGTCGAACGTGTCCCCGTGCCGGGGGACCGCCGCGCGATGACCTTGCGGCTAACACCGGCGGGCAATTCAGAATTCGCAGGCCAGGCCACCGCCCACGAGGGTTGGATTAACGATATGCTGAGCGGGATCAATGCGGCAGACGCCCGCGCCATGGCCGCGCAACTCATAGTGGTGGCGCAAGCTGCTGAAAATAAGGAACGAATTGATGACCCAAGCCATGCGTAGCGACGTGAAACACTTTCTTTGCGAGATAAAAGATGGCATCGCCACAGTCCGCCTTGATCGCCCCGAACGTAAGAACCCGCTGACCTTTGACAGCTATGCCGAACTGCGTGATTGGTTCCGTGATCTGGTCTATGCCGATGATGTGGATGTTGTGATTTTCGGCTCGAACGGAGGGAATTTCAGTTCGGGCGGGGATGTGCATGATATCATCGGGCCGCTAACCCGCATGAACATGAAAGACATGCTGCGCTTTACCCGCATGACGGGGGATCTGGTCAAAGCCATCGTAAACTGCGGGAAACCGGTGATCGCAGCGGTTGATGGCATCTGTGTTGGCGCTGGCGCAATCATCGCCATGGCGTCAGACCTGCGGCTGGCCACGCCCGAGGCGAAAACCGCGTTCTTGTTCACCCGTGTCGGGCTTGCGGGCTGTGACATGGGTGCCTGCGCGATCCTGCCCCGCGTGATCGGCCAAACCCGCGCAGCAGAGCTGCTATACACGGGCCGGTCCATGTCGGCGGACGAGGGGGAACGCTGGGGCTTTTTCAACCGCCTTGTGGCGGGCGACGCATTGGAGGCCGAAGCGCTTAAGCTGGCGCAGCAAATCCAGTCGGGTCCCAACTTTGCCCATATGATGACCAAGACGATGCTTGCACAGGAATGGTCCATGTCGATTGAGCAGGCGATCGAGGCCGAGGCCCAGGCGCAGGCGATCTGCATGCAGACCGGTGATTTCGAGCGGGCCTATAACGCGTTTGTGGCCAAACAGCGGCCCGTGTTCGAAGGGAATTGAGCGGTGGCATGTGACGTGAGTGCAGGTGCCTCCGGCGGGAGTTTATCTGGCAAAATGAAGATGGGGGTGTGTTGTCATGTCTGACCGTAGTTTTCTGGACTGGCCGTTTTTTGAGGATCGGCATCGGGCGTTGGCGGATGACCTAGATGCTTGGGCCGCGGGGGCTTTGGCCGAAGTGGATCACAGCGACACGGATGCAGCCTGCCGGTCTTTGGTGACGATGCTGGGGCAGGGCGGATGGTTGCAGTATTCCGGTGCACAAGGTGGCGAGGCGCTGGATGTACGCAGTTTGTGCTTGATCCGCGAAACCTTGGCAAGGCATGACGGGCTGGCGGATTTTTCCTTTGCCATGCAGGGGCTTGGCACCGGAGCGATCAGTTTGTTTGGCACGCCTGAACAGCAAGCTGAGTGGTTGCCGAAAACGCGATCCGGAGCCGCGATTTCTGCCTTTGCCTTGACGGAACCGCAGTCCGGGTCCGATGTGGCGAATTCCACCATGACGGCGACGCGGGACGGTGACGAATATGTCTTGAATGGCGAAAAAACCTGGATTTCGAACGGCGGGATCGCAGACGTTTACACGTTGTTTGCACGAACCGGAGAAGCGCCGGGTGCGCGTGGATTATCCGCCTATATTTTGCCAGCCGATCTGGCCGGATTTGAAATCGCAGAACGCTTGCAGGTCATCGCGCCGCATCCCTTGGCGACCTTGCGCTTTACCGATTGCCGCGTGCCTGCGTCCGCAATGCTGGGCGTCCCGGGGCAGGGATTTGCCATCGCGATGTCGGTTTTGGATGTGTTCCGGTCCACAGTTGCAGCTGCGGCCTTGGGCTTTGCCCGCAGAGCGCTGGACGAGGCATTGCAGCGTGTGACCACGCGCGAGGTCCAAGGCAAGCCGCTGGCAGATCTGCAGATGGTTCAGGGGCATATTGCAGATATGGCGGTCGATGTGGATGCATCTGCTTTGCTGATCTACCGCGCTGCGTGGCTCAAGGATCAGGGCGCACCACGGGTCACCCGCGAGGCGGCGATGGCCAAGCTTTTCGCAACGGACCACGCGCAACTGGTGATCGACAAAGCCGTGCAGTTGTTTGGCGGCGACGGGGTGCGTCAAGGTATGATCGTGGAAAGCCTGTACCGCGAAATTCGTGCCCTGCGCATCTACGAAGGTGCGTCAGACGTGCAGCGGGTCGTCATAGCGCGCCAAACTATTGGCGCAATGTAGGGAGATGTAGACATGCAGCCGTCTGGACATTCCGATAGCTTTTCACGCGATAACTTGCCGCCACAAAGCAGTTGGCCGGACCTCCTGCTTGACGGTTTCGATTATCCTGATCGCCTGAACATCGGTGTGGAACTTACTGATTCTATGGTGACAAAGGGGTTTGGTGATTATACTGCCCTAATCGGAAACGGACGCAGGCGCAGCTATAAGGAACTAACCGATTGGACCAACAAGCTGGCCCGCGCGATGGTCGAAAACCTAGGCGTGAAGCCCGGCAATCGTGTATTGATCCGGTCAGCGAACAACCCCGCAATGGTTGCCTGTTGGTTGGCCGCAACCAAGGCAGGCGCGGTGGTGGTCAACACCATGCCGATGCTGCGGGCCGGAGAGTTAACGGCGATTGTCGACAAGGCCCAGGTCAGCCACGCGATCTGTGACACCCGTTTAATGGATGAAATGACCGCATGCGCCAAAAGCTCGCGGTATTTGAAATCGGTCGTGGGGTTTGATGGAACCAGCAACCATGATGCTGAGCTGGACAGACTGGCGCTTGAGAAACCAGTTCAGTTTCAAGCAGTTGACACCGCGGTCGACGATGTGGCGCTGCTTGGGTTCACCTCTGGCACGACGGGCAGCCCCAAGGCAACGATGCATTTTCACCGCGATCTTCTTGTGATCGCAGACGGCTATGCCCGCGAAGTACTTCAGGTCACACCAGAAGACGTTTTTGTGGGATCGCCCCCCTTGGCATTTACCTTTGGGCTGGGGGGGCTGGCGATCTTTCCGTTGCGGTTTGGCGCGGCGGCGACGTTGCTCGAAAACGCGTCACCGCCGAATATGATTGAAATCATTGAGAAATATAAGGCGACTGTGTGTTTCACGGCCCCAACCGCCTATCGCGCGATGTTGGCGGCGATGGACCGTGGCGCGGATCTGTCCAGCCTGCGGGCAGCTGTAAGTGCGGGCGAGACCTTGCCCGCACCAGTTTACCACGACTGGCAAAGGAAAACTGGCAAGCCGATGCTGGACGGGATCGGCGCGACCGAGATGCTTCATATTTTTATTTCCAACCGCTTTGACGATCATCGCGCGGCCTGCACCGGTAAACCGGTCGCTGGATACGAGGCAAAGATAATCGGCGAGGATGGCATCGAATCGCCGCGAGGCGAGGTCGGGCGACTGGCCGTGCGGGGCCCGACGGGCTGCCGCTATCTGGCGGATGATCGACAGGCAGTCTACGTCAAGGATGGGTGGAATATCACCGGCGACAGCTTTAGCATGGACGACGATGGATACCTGCATTTTGCCGCGCGCAATGATGATATGATCATCTCGGCCGGGTATAATATCGCGGGCCCCGAGGTCGAGGCAGCACTTCTATCGCATCCTTTTGTTGTCGAATGTGCTGTGGTGGCGAAACCGGATGACCAGCGTGGATCAATCGTGCAGGCACATATTGTCTTAACCCAAGGCACGCCAAAAGATATAAGCACAATCAAACTGTTGCAAGATCATGTTAAAGCGGAAATTGCACCGTTCAAATATCCGCGGGACATTCAGTTTATTGATGTTCTACCGAAAACAGCGACCGGCAAAATTCAACGTTTCGCGCTGAGGGAAAAAGAATGAGCACCTTTGAAGACGCTTCGGAAGGGGCGAAAATGGATTTCGCCAAGGACATGTCCTACGGCGATTATCTGGGGTTGGATGCGATTTTGTCGGCCCAACATCCGCTAAGTGATGCCCATGACGAGATGCTGTTTATTGTGCAGCACCAGACATCTGAACTTTGGATGCGGCTGGCCATTCACGAACTTCAAGCGGCCCGCAAGGTGATGTTGACAGACGATCTGGCCTCGGCATTCAAGATGCTGTCGCGGGTGGCCCGGATATTCGAACAACTCAACAACGCGTGGGATGTGCTGCGCACGATGACCCCCAGCGAGTACACGGCGTTTCGCCCGTCTTTGGGCAATTCCAGCGGGTTTCAGTCCCATCAATATCGACTGGTCGAATATCTGTTGGGCAACCGCAACAGCGCGTTGATGCAAATTCACAAACACAAACCCGACGCGTTGAAAGCCTTGCAAGATGAATTGGCCCAGCCCAGCCTGTATCAGGTCGCCGTTGCGCATCTGTGCAAGGGGTTGGGGCACACGTCCCTTGCAGGTGATCCGGGATCGACCAACTGGGTTGCACAACCGGCTATCCAAGACCTGTGGCAGCAAGTCTATGAAAACCCTTCGAAATATTGGGCGCTGTACGAGCTGGCGGAAAAGTTGGTCGATCTTGAGGATTACTTTCGACGCTGGCGTTTTAACCATGTCACAACCGTAGAGCGGATCATCGGCTTCAAGCGCGGCACTGGCGGGACCAACGGCGTTGCCTATCTGCGCAAAATGCTCGAGGTCGAACTTTTTCCCGAACTTTGGCACGTAAGAGGAGCCCTTTAGGTGGCTAATATACTGAATAAAGATGCATTTTTCCTGCCCGAGGGTGTGATCTACCTGGATGGCAATTCGCTGGGGCCGTTGCCTCGCGCCGTGCCTGCGCGTGTGCAGGCGATGATGACGGATGAATGGGGCGAAATGCTGATCCGGGGCTGGAACAAGGCCAACTGGATGGAACAACCTTCACGCGTTGGCAATATGGTTGCGCGTATCATAGGTGCGCCGGACGGGTCCGTTGTCATGGGTGACACACTGTCGATCAAAGTGTTTCAGGCGCTGTCGTCTGGCCTTAAGCTGCGCGAGGACCGCAGGGTGATCCTAAGCGATACTGGCAACTTCCCGTCGGATCTTTACATGGCTGAGGGGCTGGTGAAGCTGCTTGAGCAGGGCTACGAATTGCGCACTGTCGCCCCGGAAGAGGTGGCAAATTCGATTGACGAAGACATTGCCGTCGTGATGCTGACCGAGGTTGATTACCGCACGGGCCGGATGCACGACATGAAGGCGATGACGGAACTGGTGCACGCAAAGGGTGCCGTGATGGTCTGGGATCTGGCCCATTCTGCGGGGGCCTTGCCGGTCGATATGGCCGGATCGAATGCGGAATTCGCCGTGGGTTGCACGTATAAATACCTTAACGGCGGGCCGGGCGCACCGGGGTTCATCTATGTCCGTCCTGATCTTGCAGACAGCGTTGAGCCTGCGCTGTCCGGATGGCTCGGGCACCGTCAACCATTTGAGTTTGATCTGCATTACGCCCCCGGCAACGGGATTGAACGGATGCGCGTGGGCACGCCCCCTGTGATCCAACTGACCGCGCTTGAGGTCGCGATGGAGCTTTGGGCAGACGTTGATATGAACGAACTGCGCGCCGCATCCATTGCCCTGCAAGAGCAGTTCATCGCCGAAATCGAACGTGATGTGCCCGCCCTGACGCTGGCTAGCCCGCGCGAAGCGAGCATGCGAGGCTCGCAGGTGTCATGGCGGTTTGAACATGGCTATGCCGCGATGCAGGCGGTGATAGACCGCGGTGTAATCGGCGACTTCCGTGCACCTGACATCATGCGCTTTGGGTTTACGCCGCTTTACATCGACAGCGCCGACGTGTCCGCAGCGGTCAGGATCATCGCAGATGTGATGAACAACAAACTTTGGGATGACGACACCTATAAGGTGAAATCACGGGTCACATAAGCCCCGCTTCTTGACCGAAGCGCCACAACCGTCACTGTAGAATTATCAATCGGGTCCAAAAAAGAGGCCCACATACCAAGGGAGAGAGACATGAAATTGACAACACTCATCGCAGCGGCCTCAATCGCCGCGCTTAGCGCGGGGATGGCCTATGCCGAAGCGCATGGCGGCAAGGTGAAAGTCGGCATGATTACGACGCTGTCAGGCGGCGGTGCAGGTCTTGGCATCGACGTGCGCGACGGCTTTATGCTGGCGGCCAAGGGGAACGAAAACCTCGAGTTGGTGATCGAAGACGACCAGCGTAAGCCTGATGTTGCGGTACAACTGGCCGACAAGCTGATTCAATCGGAAAAAGTCGACGTGCTGACCGGAATCATTTGGTCGAACCTTGCTATGGCTGTGGTGCCCGCCGCGACGGCGCAGGGCAAATTCTATCTGTCGCCCAACGCAGGCCCATCCGCACTGGCCGGCAAAGGGTGCAACCAGTTGTATTTCAATGTGGCTTGGCAAAACGACGCCTTTAATGAGGCAGCGGGATCGTGGGCAAACGAGAATGACATCAAAAAGGTCTTCCTGATGGCCCCCAACTATCCCGCCGGTCAGGACATGATCGCGGGCTTTAAGCGTACCTATACCGGTGACGTGGTCGAAGAGGTTTATACCAAATTAGGCCAGACAGACTATGCCGCAGAGATTGCACAAATGCGCGCATCGGACGCCGATACGATCTACTTCTTCCTTCCAGGAGGCATGGGAATTTCATTTATGAAACAATATGCCGGTTCTGGTGTGGAAAAGAATGTGATGGGTCCTGCGTTCAGTTTTGATCAAGGGATTTTGGGTGCGATCGGTGATGCTGCCTTGGGCGTTAAGAACACATCGCATTGGTCAAAGGATATCGACAACGAGGCCAACAAGAAGTTTGTCGCCGATTTCCAAGCCGAGTATGGCCGCTTGCCATCGCTTTATGCGGCACAGGGCTATGACACGGCGCTGTTGTTGGAAAGTGCCATGGGCAAAGCTGACGTAAAAGACGCCGCTGCGTTCCAAGCTGCACTAGAAGAGGCTGACTTTGCGTCGGTTCGTGGTGATTTCGCCTTTGCCCCCAACCACCACCCGATCCAAGACATCTTCATGCGCGAAGTCGTCAAAGAGGGTGACGTTGTTACCAACAAGATCATCGGGGTTGCTGCAAGCGACCATCAGGATGTCTATGGTGCCGACTGCAAAATGTAATGGCTCGCGCTGCGCCGGCTCATGTCGGCGCAGCGCAATTTGACAGGTCCATGCCTGCAAAAATACCTAAGGAACGACCTGTATGTCGCTGATACTATTGATCGAACAGGTTCTGAATGGGCTTCAGTTCGGTGTGATGCTATTTCTGATGGCCGCCGGATTGACACTGATTTTCGGCGTCATGGGATTGATCAATCTGGCCCACGGTTCGCTGTATATGGTGGGTGCCTTTGCCGCTGCCGCAGTAGCGGGGTGGACAGGGTCCTTTGCGCTGGCCTTGATCGCGGCACTTGCGGCTTCCGCTGCCGCCGGTGCGCTGGTTGAATTGCTGGTGATCCGCCGTCTGTATGACCGCGACCATTTGGATCAAGTGCTTGCCACCTTTGCATTAATCCTGATTTTCTCGGAAGGGACACGCTGGCTGTTTGGCTCTTTCCCACTGTTTCTTGACGTGCCTGCGGCGTTGGCCGGTCCGGTGATGCTGCCGGGTGGTATTCTATATCCGCTGTACCGGCTGGTTATTATCGGAGTGGGACTGCTGGTGGCGGCAGGGCTTTTCTGGTTGATCGCCAAAACACGCATCGGCGTCCAAATCCGCGCAGGCGAGGCGGATCGCGAAATGATTGCCGCCTTGGGCGTTGATATATCAAAGCTTTATACGATGGTCTTTGCCCTTGGCGCAGCACTTGCCGGGCTTGCCGGTGCATTGGTCGGCGCGATCCAGTCGGTGCAGGTCGGTATGGGCGAACCCGTTTTGATCCTTGCCTTTGTGGTGATCGTGATCGGCGGTATCGGATCGATAAAGGGGGCGCTTGTCGGATCAATTCTGGTTGGCCTTACCGACACCTTGGGGGGCGTGCTGCTGCCGCCGCTATTGGGGACATTCATGCAGGCGTCCTCGGCCACATCGGTCGGGTCGGCTGTTGCATCCATGGCGATCTATATTTTGATGGTTGGGGTGTTACTTTTCAAACCCTCCGGCCTGTTTGGAGGGACATAAAATGAACCGCGAAGCCCTTCTTAACATTGTGCTATTTGCAATCTTGCCGATCACCGCAATGGCCGCCTTTGCACTGGACGAGCCGTTCATTATCACCTTGGCCACCAAAGCCGCTATCCTTGCCTTGGCGGGGGTTGGCCTGAACATCGCATTGGGGCTGGGCGGCTTGGTCAGTTTCGGGCACGCCGCATTTTTCGGGTTGGGGGGCTATGCGATGGGCATCCTTGCAAGCCACGCCCAAAGCTATACGCCGATGATGGAAACGCCGTTTCTTATTGAGGGCACCAAGTCGATGCTGATAATCTGGGGCGTGGCAATCATCGCGTCGGCCCTTGCCGCCCTTGCGATTGGCGCACTTAGCCTGCGCACCACGGGTGTTTACTTTATCATGATTACGCTCGCCTTTGGGCAGATGCTGTATTATTTCGCGATTTCGTGGCCGGCGTACGGCGGCGAGGATGGGCTATCTATTTATATCCGCAACGATTTCCCGGGATTGAACACTCTTGATCCGATCCAATTTTTTGCCATCGTCTTTGGGGTCTTGGCGATTGTTCTGTTCGGGGCGGGCCGTCTGGCCAAGGCCCCCTTTGGGCTGGCGCTGTCGGCCGCACGGCAAAACGCGGAACGGGTCGAAACCGTGGGCCTTGCCCCCTTTCGCCTGCGTCTTGTGGCCTTTGTTCTTTCGGGGGCTGTGACAGGGTTGGCGGGAGCGCTGTTCGCTGATCTGAACCGTTTTGTCAGCCCCACAATGTTCAGCTGGCAGACCAGCGGCGAGATCATGGTTTTCGTCATTCTAGGCGGGGTGGGTCGCTTGTTCGGTCCTGTGGCCGGGGCCGCGTTGTTCATTCTGTTAGAACATACATTGGGCGGGCTAAGCGAATTTTGGCACGTTTATCTGGGGCTGCTTTTGCTGTTGGTCGTGCTGTTTGCACGCGGTGGTCTGATTGGCACGATCGCAGGACGCGAGGTGGCACATGACTGATCCGTTGTTGAGAATATCCAACCTGAACAAAAGCTTCGGCGCATTGAAGGCAACCGACAATGTGTCGCTGACCCTTATGCCCGGAGAAATTCACGCCCTGATCGGCCCGAACGGGGCCGGCAAATCGACGCTGATCAAACAGGTCGCGGGCGGGCTGCGGTCAGACAGCGGCACGGTGGAATTTGCGGGTCGTGATGTGACCCCGATGGGGACAGTGGCGCGGGCACGCGCAGGGCTGGGGCGCACGTTCCAAATCTCGTCGCTGGCGATGGAATATACGGTGCTGCAGAACACGGTGCTCGGCGCGTTGGGCCATGACGGGGCAGTCATGCGGTTTTTCCGTCCGGTGATGAAGGACCGTGCGCTGGTGGATCGCGGGATGGCCGCGTTGGAACGGGTCGGGCTGGTCGATCAGGCCGCCAAGCGCACTGCCGATCTATCGCATGGGCAACGCCGCCTGCTTGAGGTCGCCGTGGCCCTGACGCTCGAGCCCAAGGTATTCTTAATGGATGAACCGATGGCGGGGCTGGGCGCATCGGGCTCTAAGCGGCTAACATGTTTTCTCGACGCTTTGCGGGCGCAGGCCCCGATCTTGCTGGTTGAACATGACATGGACGCTGTCTTTGCCCTCGCCGACCGGATCAGCGTATTGGTCTACGGGCGGGTGATTGCCACCGGCACTGCCGACGAAATCAAACGCGACCCCGCCGTTCGTGAGGCCTATCTAGGTGCGGAGGACGCGGCATGAGCTTGCTGGAACTCAAAGGCATCACAGCGTCCTACGGACCATCCCAAGCACTGTTTGGCGTCGATCTGTCCCTTGAGGCGGGTGAAGTTTGCGCGCTGATGGGGCGCAACGGTATGGGAAAATCTACCACGATCAAGGTGATCTGCCGGATGCTGAAACATTCAGGCGGCACTGTTCATTTCGACGGTCGCGATTTGGGTCCGATGCCCAGTCACAAGGCGGCCCAAACCGGTCTAGGATTGGTCCCCGAGGGGCGGCGCTGCTTTGGCCCGCTGAGCGTTTATGAGAACCTGATCGCCGCTGCACGCCCCGGCCCTTGGGACTTTGAGAAAGTCTGCGCGCTGTTTCCCCGCTTGGGGGAACGCTGCGATCAGATCGCAGCATCGCTGTCGGGGGGTGAACAGCAAATGCTGGCGATTGGCCGTGCGTTGATGACCAACCCCACGCTGCTTCTGCTGGACGAGGCGACAGAGGGGCTGGCCCCCGTGGTGCGTCAGGAAATCTGGGCCGCTGTTGCCACGCTCAAGCGCGACGCGGGACTGGCGTTGCTTGTCGTCGACAAGTCACTGGCCGAATTACGACAAATTGCGGATCGCGCTGTCATTCTGGAGCGCGGGGCCTCTGTCTGGTCGGGACGTATGGATGCCCTCGATACCACTGTGGCCGATCAATATCTTGGCGTCTAAACGCCTGTCTGAAAAGGAAATTCAATGTCTCATCAAGTTATCCAGCCTGAAGGATGGGCCCCGGCCAAAGGCTACGCCAACGGGATGCTCAGCGCGGACGGGCATCTGTTTGTGGGCGGGCAAATCGGCTGGACCGCCGGTCAAAAATTCGAGGCGCATGATTTCATCGGCCAGATGAAGCAGGCGTTGCGCAATATCCGCGACGTGGTCGAGGCCGCAGGCGGCGTGCCCGAGGATATCATGCGCCTGACTTGGTATGTGACGGACAAGGCTGAATATCTGGCCGCCCAAGCCGAGGTCGGCCGCGCCTATCGCGAGGTAATGGGGCGGCATTTTCCGGCCATGGCGATGGTCGTCGTCGCGGGCCTGATCGAGGATGAAGCCCGCGTCGAGATCGAAGCAACTGCAGTTATATCAAAAGCCTAGCGCCGAAAGGCTGGTGCCAGCCCGACTGAAACCGCGAATAGTACTGCCGCAACGCTGACCATGCTTGGCCCTGTGGGCGTGTCAAAGGTAAATGACGCAGCCAGTCCTCCCAAAGTCGCGATCATTCCGATGATGGCTGCCATGATCGCCATCGTTTCGGGCGTGCGCGAAAAGGGCCGTGCCGCGGCGGCGGGGATGATCAGCATCGCAGCAATCAGCAACGCACCCACCACTTTCAACGCGACAGCGACCGTTACGGCCAGCGCCAGCGTCAGGATCAGCTGTTCCCGCTTTGGGTCCAGCCCGCTCGCGGTGGCCAGATCGGGGTTCAATGTCGCCGACAACAACGCCTGCCAGCGCCAGACCAGCAGCGCGATTGAAACCGAAGCACCACTCCAGATCACGGCAAGGTCCCCCTTGGTCACGGCCAGAATTTCCCCGAAAAGATAGGCGCTTAGATCAACCCGCTGGTTCGGCAGCAAGGACACAGCGACCAACCCGAGGGCCAACGCCCCATGCGCCAGCACGCCCAGCAAGGCATCAGTGCTGACATTGCGCCCGTTCAATCCAGCCACAATCAGCGCCATCGCCAGCGCAACAACCAGGACGCCGCCAAAAATCGGCAAATCCAACGATAGCGCCAGTGCCACGCCCAGCAGGGCCGCATGGGATGTCGCATCGCCGAAATAGGCCATTCGCCGCCACACAACAAAACACCCCAAGGGGGCGGCGGCCAGCGCCACTCCAACGCCCGCAAGCGCGGCGCGTACAACGAAATCATCCAACATCAATGGGCACCGTCGCAATTGCTGTGGTCATGGGTGTGATCGTGGGAGTGGGTGTGTTCATGCCGGTACAGCGCCAGGGCACCTTGTGTGCCAGACCCGAACAACGCGCGGTATTCAGGCGCATCGGCGACAATTTCGGGCGTGCCTTCGCAGCAGACATGGCCATTCAGGCATAACACGCGGTCTGATGCGGCCATCACCACATGCAAGTCATGGCTGACCATCAAAACAGCGCATCCCATCTCGCGGCGGACTTCTTCGATCTGGCGATAAAATGCAGCGGCACCGGGTTGGTCCAACCCTTGGGTCGCTTCGTCCAGGATCAGGATATCAGGGGTGTTCAGCAAGGCGCGCGCCAGCAAAACGCGTTGGAATTGGCCGCCTGACAGATCAGCCATCTGCCGTTTTGCCAGATCCCCCACACCTGCCTTGTGAAGTGCATCATCTACAACCGCACGGGGCTGGCGGTGGGGCAGGTTCAAAAATCCCTGAACAGTTAGGGGTAGGGTCGCATCAATTTGCAGCTTCTGAGGGACGTATCCGATGCGCAATCCGTCCGCGCGGGTTATTGACCCGCTGGCAGGTTTCAACGCCCCGATCAATGCGCGCAGCAGGCTGGATTTGCCGGACCCGTTCGGGCCGACGATGGTAACAATCTCGCCCCGGTTTATCGCGATATTCACATCTTTCAAGACGGTTTGCCCGTCCAATACTAGGGTCAGATTCTGCGTTGAAATCAGGCTCATGCTGCATCCTGCGGTTGGCAGGCAGGGCAAAGGCCCTGCGCTTCGACGACCGTGTGTTCGATCTGAAAGCCGGCGGCGCGGGCTGCATCGCCAAGACGCCCTTTGGACAGGGCCGTGTCGCTTTCGGCAACCGAATGGCAACTGCGGCAGATCAGAAATGCGGGCGCATGGTCTTGGCCCAAATGGGCGCAGGCGATATAGGCGTTCAGGGCCTCGATCCGGTGAGCGAACCCGGCCTTGACCAGAAAATCCAGCGCGCGGTAAGCGACAGGGGGCTGGGTTCCCAGCCCTTCGGCGGACAGATGCCCCAAGATATCATAGGCCCCAAGAGCGCGGTGTTCGGCCAGCAACAACTCTAATACGCGGCGGCGCACGGGCGTCAGGCGCAGGTCTTGGGCGGCGCAACGGCTTTCCGCCTTGGCCATGGTCTGGCTGACACAGGCGTGGTGGTCGTGGGTCTCAAAGCCGATAGTGGTCATATTGCCTCCGCTGCAGTGTGGGGTATTGATATGTTATAACATCTGATCTAACAAGCGTTATATTATAACAATAGGAGCGCCGCCATGCGCCGTCTACTGCCCGTATCATTCCTGCTTTTGTCCACTGCCGCGTGGGCAGATGTTCCACGCGTTTCAACCGATATTGCGCCGGTGCATTCCTTGGTTGCGCAAGTGATGGCAGGGATCGGCACGCCTGACCTGACGATCCCGCCGGGGGCGTCACCGCACAGCTATGCTATGCGCCCGTCCGAGGCGCGTGCGCTGGCAGGGGCCGATCTGGTGGTCTGGGTCGGGCCATCGCTCACCGCATGGCTGGGCGATCCGATAGACACATTGGCCGGAGATGCGCTGCGTCTTGAACTGGAAAACGTCGCGGGCACGGTGATGTTGGAAAACCGCAAAGGGGTTGCATTCGAGGTCCATGATCATGGGGCAGACCACGACGATCAAGCTGAGGAAGAGGGGCGCGACAATCACGCAGATCAAGACGGTCACGACCACGCCGCAGGTGCCATTGATCCGCATCTATGGCTTGATCCCGTCAACGCGTCCTTGTGGCTGGGGGCAATCTCAGATGCGCTTGGCCAACTTGATCCCGAAAATGCACAAACCTATGCCGCGAATGCCGCCAAGGGGCAGGGTGAGCTGGCGAAACTGCAGGCCCGCATTCAAGCCCTGCTTGAGCCTGTTCAAGGACGCCCATTTGTGGTTTTCCATGACGCCTATCATTATTTCGAGGCGCGTTTCGGGGTGGAGGCCAGCGCCGCACTGTCGCTAAGTGATGGCAGCGCCCCCAGTGCCGCGCGACTGGACGAGGTGCGCAATGTGGTGCAATCGATCAAGGCGGTCTGCGTTTTTACCGAACCGCAGTTCAATCCGGGCCTTGTTGCCGCTTTGGCAGATGGCGGCAGTTTGAAATCCGCGCCGCTTGATCCTTTGGGCGCGGCGCTGACCCCCGGACCTGCGCTCTACGGCGAGGTGATCCAGGGGCTCGCGACATCTTTTGCCAGCTGCCTGACTGAGTAGGGCAATTAGACGGACATCCAAAGCTGGAACAGGATGCCCGATGCCAGTGACCCGACCAATGCGATACCGATATAAAGGAAAAACACGGGCCGTTTGACCAAGGCCCAAACAGCTATGGCTGCGGGCAGGGATGTAACGCCCCCCGCCACCAAGAACGCCAGACCCGCACCTGGTGCCATGCCTTGGCCAATCAAGCCGCCCACGAGGGGCAGAGCCGCATAGCCGTTCAGATAGGCAGGCACGCCAACCAATGTTGCCACACCGATCGGGACAAACCCAGTGCCGCCCAAGGCGCTCGTGATCAGTTCCGCAGGTACCCAAGCCAGCATCAGGCTTTCCAGCAAAAACGCCAGAGTCAGCCATTTTGCCAAGAACACAGTTGTTTTGCCCCCCTCGCGCCAGAACTTGGTCACGCGGGTGCCGTCCTGCCAGAATTTCCAGACTACAGGCTGAACACTGCGCACCTTTGAGGCACCGCAGCCGCCATTGCCGACGCCTTCGCGCAATGGATCAGTCAAGCCGCCTGCTTGCGTTGTAAGATGCACCACGATGCCGCCAAAGACGCCCAAGCCGACAGCGGCCAGCGTTTTGGCTACGGCAAATTCGATCCCCAGAACGCCAGTAGTCAGAATGAACATCGACGGGTCCATGACCGGCGAGGCCAGCCAGAATGCCATGACGGCTGACAACGGCACACCCATGGCCAATAATGCTGCGATCAGGGGAATAACTCCGCAGGAACAAAACGGTGACAGCCCACCTGCAAGCGCCGCAATCACGATCATAAGGGCAGGCGATCCGGTGAACGCCCGCGCAATCAACCCGTCCGCGCCGGTCGCCCCGGCATAGGCGGCAATCCCAATCGAAAGGATCAGAAACGGTGCTACATTCAGCAGGTTGTTGGCGGCGAACTGCGCGCTGCTGACGGCCTGCGGCGGATTGACGATGAAAAGCACCGCCAGCAAGGCTGCGGAGAATAGCCAGACGCGTTCGTTCGTCCAGGTGCGGTGCAGCAGATCGACACCACGGTTGCGCGGGGGAAGGGTGATATCGCTCATGCGGCTTGATCCTTGCTTAGTGTGACGCCAACGCAGCATTCTGACGTCAGGAAAGCCACGGTCTCTTGCATGGCGTCGAAATCCACGCGGTTGACGATTTGCCGTCCCTGACGCGACTGGATGACCAGCCCCGCATCCACCAAACTGCTTAGGTGATGGGCAAGGGTCGAAGGGGCAGCGCTCAGGTGCTGGCCGATCTCGCCCACGCTAAGACCGTCATGGCCCGCACGAACAAGCAGGCGAAAGACTGCCAGACGGGTTTCATGGCCAAGCGCAGCGAGGGAGCGGGCGGTTTTGATGTGATCTGTCATGCGTTCAAGTAAAACTATAAAACTAGTTTTGTAAAGATGATTCGATCAACTTCCCCGTATTCGTCGAACCTACGAGATGCGCCCGAAGCGTGCGCTTCGGGCGCATCTCGTACTCAGTGGGGCCCTACGACAACTAAGGAACTGCTAAACGGCGATCTTACCGCCCCCTTTTTTGGTGACGACCATGATCGCCGGGCGCGGCGGCATGTCGGGGTCAAAATCAGGCCAGCGGGTCGCCGGGTCGTCAAAGGTGCTATTGCGTTCAAAACCGGCAAGGTTCTTGGTGCCGTCCTTGCCCGGATGCTGAACCGCGACAAACAATGTTTCACCGTCATCGGTAAAGTAGGGGCCGCACATCTCGCCGCCTACAGGGCAGCGAAAGAACAGCTTGGATGTGCCACGCCCGTCACCTTCGGTCTCGACCGCATAAAGGCCATCAGACTTGCCCGTTTTGTCCCATCTGCCCCCCTGATCGGTGCTGACCCAAAGCCGCCCGTCGGCATCAAAAGCGCAGTTGTCGGGACTGCCGAACCATCCGTTTTCAGACGTTTCGGGGTTCCATTGCGCGCCGACCTCGGCCAGCGATGGGTCGCCGCATTTGACAAGGATCGACCATGTGCCAGCGATTGCCGCGTGGTTGCCGCCGTCTTCCTTGATCTCAATAATGTGGCCAAAGCTGTTTTTGGCGCGCGGGTTTGCCGGGTTCAGGTCGTCTTTGCCCCGTTTGGTGTTGTTGGTCAGCATAATATAGGCCGTGCCATCGCCGCGCGGTTGCGCGTCTTCGGGGCGGTCCATGGGGGTTGCGCCCAACAGATCTGCGGCAATGCGCGTGTCAATCATCACGTCACCTTGATCGTTGAACCCGTTTTCTGCGGTCAATGGCCCCTCGCCATAGATCAGGGGAAGCCAACCAACGGTTCCGTCTTCGCCAAAGCGGGCCACATAAAGCGTGCCATCGCTTAGCAGTTTGCCGTTGGCTGCGCGGTCGTCGGAAACTTTGCCACCAGAGACGTATTTATACTGGTATTCAAAACGGTTGTCGTCGCCCATATAAACCACCAGACGTCCATCGCTGGAGACAGTCGTCTCGGCACCCTCATGACAGAAACGGCCCAAAGCAGTGTGCTTGATCGGGGTCGAGGTCGGGTCCGACGGATCTACCTCGACGACCCAGCCGAATTTGTTGGGCGCGTGGGGTTCTTTGTCGACGTTGAACCGATCATGCGAGGCACCCCAATGGTACCACATGCCGGGAACACCATAGCGCTTGTAAGATGCCGCTTGGATGGCACCGTCAGGAATGACGGGCTTGCCGTCCGCATCCAGATCATTAGACCAGAAATACCCGTGAAAGTTTTCCTCGGCCATCAGCCAGGTGCCCCATGGTGTCAGGCCGCCAGCGCAGTTGTTCAGCGTACCGATCACCTTGGTGCCAGTGGGGTCGTCATTGGTTTGCAGACGCGCGTGACCGGCGGCGGGGCCGTCAAGGGTCATCGCAGTGTCCAGTGGGGTGATGCGGCGGTTCATCTTTCCATCGCGCACAACCTGCCACGTGCCAAAGTTGTCCTTTACGATCTCGACAACCGACCCACCATGAGCTGCCATTTCGATGTCGATCAATTCAGGTGTCATGCCGGAAAACCCGACCCTGTCCTGACGGCCAAGACCGGGGAACATCATTTCTTCGTTGGTGTATTCGTGGTTCACACACAGCAGACCACGGGAACCATCCTCGTTCAGCGGCACAAAGCCAACGTAGTCGTTGTTATAGCCAAACTGTTTCAATTGGGCGGCGGCGGTCTGGTTCATCACGTCGAACTCAGGCGCATCGGCAGTGATCGGATCGCCCCACCGCAACAAGACCTGCGCGTCATAGCCATCGGCCACGTGGTGGTTTTCGTCGTTGCCCCAAGCCAATTCGTCAAATGCATAGCGACTGCCGTGGGCGGCGGCGTTTGCCTGATGCGGTGCCACCAGCGCAGAGGTGCCAAACAATGTGGTTGTCGCAGTCACACCCAACATGCCGCGCAGGACTTCACGGCGGCCATAGCCGCGGCATTGATCACATCGCCAAACGTGCGCTCTAGGTTGAGGTTTGTCGGGATGTCGTCAAATGCTTCAAAAGCCTCGGCTTTGTTGCCAATTGACGTGTTATTAAGGATATCCTGGCGTGTCATGTCTGCTCCTGCATCCGTGCTTTGATTTCCTGCGGAGTTTCGTCAAGTTTTGTCACAGTGATATGCATATCGGATGAAAGTTTTGTGACAGGGTGCACCAGTCTAGGTCAAGGCCGCCAGCAGGTCCGGAATATGTTTGCGGAACTTAAAAAACCCCGCCGTAGCCAGTGGCCAAGCGTGGGCATTCAGGGGGCGGCGGACCCTAACTACGGGCAGGGCATCTGGCAGCGCGTCATGGGTATCAAGCAGTGTTTCGGTGACCCCAACCGGCGCGTCTGCGGTGATCAGTTGCTGAATGCCGCTGTCGCGCGCCCATCTGGCAAGCGTCGGTGCGTCGGTGATCAAGGGACCGAAAGTGCCGATTTGTTCCACCAGCCGCTGCTGGGTGTCCGCTAACGCGATTATGCGAAACGCCCGGACATGCGGGGCCATCTGCCATGGGGTCTGTGTCTCGGTCCTGATCAGTGAAACATGTGCAATCACATCTGTGTGCGCGCGCAAGGCGTGGTCGGGGTTCAGGTCATCCTCATGCAGGATCAACGCTGTCCTTAGCCGGGGATCGGGCGTGCTGACGGGCCAAAGCGGTTGACGGTCGGGATGCTCTGGGGCGTGGATTATAGCCGGTACGCCGGCAAGGCCCGCAACCGAATGGTAGGCCGCGTCCGTAAACTTTTCGATATTTTTTTCGGTTGCCAGATAGGGCATTCCAATCGTCTGGGTGCCGGTAACCCATTTCCACCCCAACGTGTTGGAGGCAGGGCAACAATCCAGCAAATGTCGGATGAAAAAACCTGCACCCAATTGCCACGGCAACTTCAACGTATGAACCCAGATTGAGGCAAACCAGATGCGGGCGTGATTGTGCAGGTATCCGCTGCGGACCAACTCGGCCGCCCAATCGTCAAAGAGGGCGATTCCGGTCCGGCCAAGACAGGCAGACTCCAAATCTTGGCGCAGGGCGGATTGGGTCTGCACCGAATGGGAAAGACGCCTTAAATCAGACTGATAGCTCTCCCAAACGTCAGGGCGCATGGCCAGCCAACCGTGCCAATAGCTGCGCCAGAACACCTCTGTGATGAAACGGTCTGCATCTTTTGCGCTGTGGTGATCCAATACGGCGCGCAACACCTCGGACTGGGACAAGACACCGCAGCGCAGGTAAGCGTCAGCCCCGAAACAGCGCCAACTCACCCGCCGGGGCGTAAAAATTGCGCCCCTCGCCATATTCTTGCCCCGCTTTAGGGGCAAAATTCTGCAAACGGTCCAATGCAGCAGCGCGGGTCGGCGGGAACAGAGAAAAGGCATGTGTCATGAGCCGTCAGCTAGCCCAAGAGGCTGTCGGATCAACTCGTTGGACCACCCCCCCTTGAACCCCAAGTGGGGCGCGACTAATCTGTGAGTAACGGTTTCGCGGGTATGGTCCTGCGGACAGCATAATCAGGCAGGCTTTATGAACGATCCTTACGACACCTACATGAACACGCTTGTCCCTATGGTGGTTGAACAAACCAGCCGGGGCGAACGCGCTTACGACATCTTTTCGCGTCTGCTGAAAGAGCGGATCATTTTCCTGTCCGGCCCTGTGCATGACGGCATGTCGTCGCTGATCGTGGCGCAGTTGTTGCACCTTGAGGCGGAAAACCCCTCGAAAGAGATTTCGATGTACATCAACAGCCCCGGCGGCGTTGTGACATCAGGTTTGTCGATCTACGACACCATGCAATACATCAAACCCAAGGTTTCCACGCTGGTCATCGGGCAGGCGGCATCAATGGGATCGCTGCTGTTGCAAGCGGGCGAACCGGGGATGCGGTTTTCGCTGCCCAACAGCCGGGTCATGGTTCACCAGCCGTCCGGCGGGTACCAGGGTCAGGCCACTGACATCATGATTCATGCGCAAGAAACGCAAAAGCTGAAAACGCGCCTGAACGAGATCTACGTAAAGCACACCGGTCAATCGCTTGAGAAAGTCGAAGCGGCCCTCGAGCGGGACAACTTTATGTCCCCCGAAGAGGCAAAAGACTGGGGCCTGATCGACGAAATCGTCGAAAACCGCGGCAAAATGGACGACCCGGACGCCGATAAAAAGGGCAAGTAAACAAGGCGTGCGCGGTTCATGATTTTGCGATTGTGGACCGCGCATCGCTGGCCTAAGCTGTTCCGGAGAAAAAAGTAAACTGCACTGCCGACTGGCGGGCAAGATCACAAGACAGACCTGAAAGGGTTGAAATGGCTAATACGACCAGCAGCGATAGCAAAAACACTCTCTACTGCAGCTTTTGTGGTAAAAGCCAGCACGAGGTGCGCAAGCTGATTGCGGGGCCGACCGTGTTCATCTGTGATGAATGTGTCGAGCTGTGCATGGACATTATCCGAGAGGAAACAAAGGCATCCGGCCTGAAAGCCACCGATGGCGTGCCCACACCAAAAGACATTTGTGACGTGCTGGACGATTATGTGATCGGTCAGGCGATGGCCAAAAAGGTGCTGTCTGTTGCGGTGCACAACCACTACAAACGCTTGAACCACGCCCAAAAGGGTGGCGATATCGAGCTGGCGAAATCCAACATCCTGCTGATCGGTCCGACCGGTTGCGGTAAGACACTGCTGGCACAGACGCTGGCGCGTATTCTGGATGTGCCGTTTACGATGGCAGACGCAACGACCCTGACCGAAGCCGGTTATGTGGGCGAAGACGTTGAAAACATCATCCTTAAGCTGCTGCAATCGTCCGAATACAACGTTGAACGCGCACAGCGCGGGATCGTCTATATCGACGAAGTTGATAAGATTACCCGTAAGTCCGAAAACCCGTCGATCACACGTGACGTATCGGGCGAAGGCGTGCAGCAGGCGCTGCTGAAGCTGATGGAAGGTACAGTCGCATCCGTTCCACCCCAAGGGGGCCGCAAGCACCCGCAGCAGGAATTCCTGCAGGTGGATACGACCAACATCCTGTTCATTTGTGGCGGTGCGTTTGCCGGCCTTGACCGGATTATTGCAGCGCGCGGCAAAGGGTCGGCAATGGGCTTTGGTGCGGATGTCCGTGACAAGGATGCCCGCGGTATAGGCGAGATTTTTACCGATCTTGAACCAGAAGATCTGTTGAAGTTCGGCTTGATCCCAGAATTTGTCGGCCGTCTGCCGGTATTGGCAACGCTGGAAGACTTGGATGAAGATGCGCTTGTTACCATTTTGACCAAGCCTAAGAACGCGCTGGTCAAGCAATACCAGCGCCTGTTCGAGATCGAAGACACCCAGCTGACCTTTACCGAAGACGCATTGGCTGCGATTGCCAAGCGTGCGATCGAACGTAAAACCGGTGCGCGGGGATTGCGGTCCATCTTGGAAGACATCTTGCTGGATACAATGTTCGACCTTCCCGGTATGGACACCGTGACAGAAGTTGTGGTGAACGAAGAGGCCGTGATGTCTGACGCTGCGCCGCTGATGATCCACGCCGAAGCCGAGAAAGCGCCAGCAACTGCGGGCTAGTCAAATCGGATAGAGATTGAACAAAGCGCGCCCTGACGGGTGCGCTTTTTTCGTTTAAAGACGGGTGCTTGGACCGTTAACATAATTGGCATCTTGACGGCAGAGCGGCGATTGGGTCTGACTGACCTGCACATATTTCACAAAGGGCGAACCATGACACAGCGTATCTTTTCGGGCGGCGAATTTGAGGCAAAGATCGGTTATTGCCGCGCGGTTGTTGCGGGCGGGTTTGTGCACGTTGCAGGCACTGTGGGGCAGGGCGACACGGTCACCGAACAATGCCGGGCCGCTTTGGCCACAATCGCCGGTGCCTTGAAAGAGGCGGGCTGTTCCATGTCGGATGTGGTGCGCGTGAACTATTACCTGCCGGACCGGGCCGAATTTGAGCCCTGCTGGCCAATCCTGTCGGAAACCTTTGGCGACGCACCGCCGGCGGCAACGATGATCGAATGTGGGCTGATCGACGACAAATACCGTATCGAAATCGAAGTTACAGCGTTCATCCCGACGGCTTAAGAGCTGCGGGGGCCTAAGCGTTGCGGGGGATAGGACGCTCGTTCGGTCTCCCGTTGATGTCACGCGCATCGGTCTTGCGCCATTCACCATATAAATTCGAAAGGTGCTCATAGGTGTTCGGGTTCACCTTTTGCATCCCGGCAATCAGATATCTGGAATCATCAACCAGATTGCACATGATGGATCTGAGCGTCTTCTTAAGCATGTCTTCGTCCAGATCCCCTTCGGTAATGCCAACGGCAAGGAACTCGTAATAGTTTAGCAGCGTGGTCAGGGCCAGGGCGCTGTCCCGCTTTATTTTTTGTGCGTTGATGACTTCCAATGATGCGTCTGACGGCGCGGTCGCGTTGCGAGCATCATCCCAGTCTTTGAATGACACGTCGGTATATTCCGGGAAATGCGCACGTCGTTTTTCAATCGTGCCTTGGAATTCGGAACTTAGCCGCGTTTCAAGCAAAACAGTAATCGTGTGTTGCTTGCGCTGCGCGCGTCGGGCGGCGCGGGTACTGAACCAAAAGGTCAGGATCGCGGCAATCACAGAAATCGCGGCAACGATTGTCCCGGTTGCTGTTAGAAATGCGGTGTATTGGGGGTTAGGCGTCTTTGGAAATTGCGCATAAACGCTGGATACGCTGGCCGATACCAAGGGCATCAGGATTAAAAGGAATATGGAAAGGGTACAAAAAGCAAAAAGCGCGGAAATTGTGTAAAGAAATCCGCGCCACATCATTGTTTAAAGATTTTCACCCTTAGCCGTTGCCAAATCCATCACGAGGAAGGCCATTGCCGAAACCGTCACTTGTCATTGCTCTGCTCCTCAATCTGTACACTTGTTTCATATCCTAAAAAAGGCCCACATGCCAGTTCTTCCAACAGGCACAGATCCTTTTAGGCCTGTATGGTTTATATAGGGTAAGTGGACCTAAAAAGCAAAGATTTGATGTATCTGGCGCACTAGACTGGGTTTTATGGGCGAAATTGGCGTAGATCACCGCATCATCGGGCAAAATCGGTGTGGGCTCGCCGAGCGGCTACTGGACGTGGCGGCGTCGATGAGGCATAGGTACATCAAAGCTTCAGGAGACCTTTATGGGCATTCTATCTTCCTTTTTGCGTGGCGTAACATGGTGGAACGGCCAGACGCTGAACACTCAGTTCTTTACCTGGCGCAAGGGCACCAAGGTGGGCGAAGATGCCCAAGGCAATATTTACTATCGCAATGTCGACGACAGCAAACGCTGGGTGATCTTCAACGGAGAGGTGGAAGCCTCGCGGGTGAATCCTGATTGGCATGGCTGGTTGCACCACACATGGGATGAAACCCCGGTGGACCGCCCAATGGTTCATAAAGCATGGGAAAAGCCGCATCAGGAAAACCTGACTGGCACACCGCTGGCCTATGCGCCAGCAGGGTCAATCCGCCGCACAAAACCGGCAGACCGCGGCGATTACGAGGCTTGGAGCCCGGAATAATCCATGCGCGAGGACCTGCCCGAAATCATGGTGGGCGGTATCGTGTTGGCCGCAGGGCTCGGGTTTGTGGTTTTCGCGGGGCAATTGACGGGGTTTGGGCGATCACCGGACAGTTGCGCGCTAAGGGCCAGTTTCCGCAGCATTTAAGGCATTGATGCCGGCACTGATCTGCGGCTTGCTGGCGTCAAGATCGGCAAGGTAACCGACCTGACGTTGAACGCAGAAACCTACCGCGCTGACACGGTGGTATCCGTCGCTCATGGCAATGAAATCCCTGATGACAGCGCGCTTGTAGTGTCGTCTGAGGGGGTGCTAGGCGGCAACTACATGGAAATCGTGCCGAGTGGATCGCCCTTTTACTTTTCCGATGGGGATGTCATTAGCAACACGCAAGGGGCGGTCAGCTAGATCTCTCAGTTGTTGAAATTTGTTTCGAGCTAAGGGAATAACTGATGCGCAAAATCCTGATTATGTTGGCACTGCTTGCCGCCCCGGTTCAGGCGCAGCAAGTGACCAGTGCTGACGGTGCCGTTTTGCGCGCCCTTGATAAGATATCCGGCACATCCAAAGACCTTGAGGTCACACGTGGACAGACAATTCGTGTTGGCAACCTTGAAGTTCAGATGAACGATTGCCGCTTTCCGTCGGGCAACCCCGCTGGCGATGCTTTCGTGGAGTTGGAGATCAAGGAAGTCGGGAATGAGAATCGTCTGTTTTCCGGCTGGATGATCGCATCGGCCCCTGCATTGTCGGCGCTCGAGCATCCACGCTATGACATCTGGGTCATTCGCTGCACAACCTCCTGAGGAGACGCAACGGCAGGGCTTACAAAGTCTGCTGTAAGGTGCTGCGCGACCTCAAGTTGCTGGTGATAGGAATCGCGGGTAATCTCTATCGCGCCCAATGACGCCAGATGCGGTGTCAAAAACTGAGTATCGAACAGTTTGAACCCACCCCGTTTCAATCGGTCGATAAGGCAGGCCAATGCAATCTTTGACGCGTTATCGCGGCGCGAAAACATGCTTTCCCCGAAAAACGCGGCACCCAGCGTGACGCCATAGACACCACCGACAAGTTCATCGCCGTCCCATACCTCAATGGAATGTGCCACTCCACGGTCGTAAAGCGCTTTATTCAGGGCGAAGATCTCCGCGTTGATCCATGTGTCTTCGCGGTCGGCACAGCCGCGCACCACATCCGCAAACGCGGTATCAATTGTGACTGTAAAGCGGGTGCGGCGCATGACGCGCGCCAGACTGCGCGAGATGTGAAACCCGTCGATAGGAAACACACCGCGCAGACGCGGATCGACCCAGAAAATATCCGGGTCGTCGCGGTGTTCGGCCATCGGGAAAATTCCCACGGAATAGCCTTTTAACAGTTGTTCTGGCGTCAGATCAGGCATTGCCCAAGTTGGTTTCAAGCCAATGTTCCAACCAGTGGATATTGTAATCCCCGGTCAGGACATCGTTTTCCTGCAATAGTGCGTGAAACAGCGGGATCGTCGTATCGACCCCATCAACGATCAATTCACCCAAGGCACGGTTAAGACGCGCCAGTGCTTCTGGGCGGTCGCGGCCGTGCACGATCAGCTTGCCGATCAAGCTGTCGTAATATGGCGGAATTTTATAGCCGTCATACAGTGCGCTGTCCATTCGCACACCAAGGCCGCCAGGGGCATGATACTGCGTGATCCTGCCCGGGCAGGGCGAGAAATTGGGCAGTTTTTCCGCGTTGATCCGAACCTCGATCGCGTGGCCGTTGATCTTGAGGTCTTCTTGATGGAATGACATGTCCATACCGGATGCCACGCGAATTTGTTCGCGCACCAGATCGACGCCAAAGATGCCTTCGGTCACAGGATGTTCGACCTGCAAACGGGTGTTCATCTCGATGAAATAGAACTCTCCGTTTTCGTAAAGGAATTCGATTGTGCCGGCACCGATATAATTGATGTTGGCCATCGCATCGGCACAGACCTTGCCAATCCGTGCACGCTCGGATTCGGAGATTGAGGGGCCGGGGGCTTCCTCGAACACCTTTTGGTGGCGCCGTTGCAGAGAGCAATCGCGTTCGCCCAAATGCACTGCGCGGCCTTTGCCGTCGCCAAACACCTGAATTTCGATATGGCGCGGCGTGGTCAGATATTTCTCGATGTAAACTTCGTCGTTGCCAAAGTTCGATTTGCCTTCGGCGCGGGCGGTCATAAACGCGCGTTCCATGTCAGCTGCGGTTTGCGCGACTTTCATGCCCTTGCCACCACCGCCAGCCGTGGCTTTGATGATCACGGGATAGCCGACTTCCGCGCCGATGCGCTTGGCGTCATCCAAGGTTGGCACACCGCCATCAGATCCGGGCACGCAGGGCACGCCTAGGGCCTTCATGGTGTCCTTGGCGGTGATCTTGTCGCCCATAATGCGGATATGTTCGGCTGTAGGGCCGATAAAGGTCAGTCCGTGGTCTTCGACGATTTGCACAAAGCCTGCGTTTTCAGAAAGAAAACCATAGCCGGGGTGGATGGCTTCGGCACCTGTAATTTCGCAGGCGGCGATGATCGAAGGGATCGACAGATAGGATTGCTGGGACGAGGGCGGGCCGATGCAGACAGATTCGTCTGCCATGCGCACATGCATCGCATCGCTATCCGCGGTCGAATGTACGGCGACCGACTCGATGCCCATTTCGCGCGCGGCACGGATCACGCGCAATGCGATCTCGCCCCGGTTGGCGATAAGGATTTTTTTGAACATGGATTTATGCCTTATTCCAGGATCACCAAAGGTGCGCCAAATTCGACAGCTGCACCATCATCGACCAATATACGCTTGACCGTGCCCGCACGTGGTGCGGGGATGTGGTTCATTGTTTTCATGGCTTCCACGATCAACAGGGTGTCACCCTCTGCGACGGTGGTACCTACGCTGATAAAGGCAGGGGCACCGGGCTCGGCCTGCATATAGATCGTACCAACCATGGGTGACACAACTGCACCCGGGTCGGCTACCGGATCAGAGTTTTCAGATGATGCTGCCGCAGGTGCACCCATTGCAACAGGGGCCGCAGACGCCATCGGGGCGGCGTGCATCTGTTGTGGGGCGACGATCTGCTGAGGGGGCTTACGGCTGACCCGCACATTCAGGCTGTCGTCTTCTGCATAGTCACGCTTGACCTGAAGTTCGGTCAGGTCGTTATCATTCAACAACTCGGCAAGTGCACGGATAAATGCCACATCTGCGTCATGGGTGTTTTTTGTCATTTTGTTCCTCAGCCAGTATATAACGCGGGGCGCGAATGCCTGTGCCCCAAAGCTGATGTCTTATAGGACATGGGCGCGGCTATGGAAAGCAACCAGTTGCCTATGGGTCGCGGCCTTGTCAAACTGTGGCTAACACTGGGGGGGCTCGGCATGAATCTGGCGCATTGGCTGGCGCGAAGCGCGCAATTGGTTGGCGAACGGCCCGCTTTGTTTTTGGGCGGAACGCAGGTCGCCACATATGCAGAATTCGACGCGCGTGCGCGGGCCGTGGCGGGCTGGTTGCGGGGGCAGGGCGTGACCCCCGGTGACCGCGTGGCGATCTTTATGAAGAACACGCCCGACTATCTGATCGTGTTCTACGGGATCTGGTATGCGGGGGCTGCGGTTGTGCCAATCAACGCCAAGCTGCACAGCCGCGAAGCGGAATTTATTTTGCACGACTCCGGTGCGCGTTTGGTCTTTGCCAGTGCCGGTCTGGCAGAGGGGATGGGTCACGGCTGCGACGTGATAACGACCCCCTCTGACCGCCTTGATGCGATATTGGCGTCCGACCCGGTTCACGCGGTGACCGACCGTGCCGCGGATGACTTAGCGTGGCTGTTCTATACATCGGGAACAACGGGAAAGCCCAAGGGCGTGATCATCACCCACGGCATGGCCCTGTCGATGGCGCTTTGCTACGACGTGGATGTGGATCAGGTCTTTGCGGATGATACAGCGCTTTACGCTGCCCCGATGAGCCATGGTGCGGGGCTGTACAATCTTATGCATGTGCAGGCTGGCGCGCGCCATGTCTGCCCAGCTTCAGGTGGCTTTGACGTACCGGAAATTTTGGATCTGGCCGAGCATTTTGGCCGTGCTCATATGTTTGCGGCACCCACGATGGTAAAGCGCCTGACCGACGGGGCGCGGACGTTGGGCCGCAGTGGTACGGGCCTGCGCACAATCGTCTATGCGGGTGGTCCGATGTACAACGCTGATATCATTGATGCGGTTGATCATTTCGGACCGGTATTTGTACAGATTTACGGGCAGGGGGAATGCCCCATGGGGATCACAGCGCTGCCCCGCGCTATGGTTAGCGACCGCGCCGATCCCAATTGGCGGGCAAGGCTAGGGTCTGTCGGGCGGGCGCAATCTGCAGTCGAAGTACGGATCGGGGATGCTGACGGTGGGCCCGTCGCGGATGGAGTCGCGGGCGAGATCATGGTGCGCGGGCAGACAGTCATGCCGGGCTATTGGAACAATCAGACTGCGACAGATGCAACGCTGAAAAGCGGCTGGCTGATGACGGGCGACGTGGGGACGATGGATGCCGAAGGCTTCGTTACCCTGCAAGACCGCAGCAAAGATGTGATCATCACCGGCGGCTCGAACGTTTACCCCCGCGAGGTCGAGGAAGTCTTGCTGGAGCATGAGGGCGTAACCGAAGCATCGGTCGTGGGGCGCACGCATCCCGACTGGGGCGAGGAAGTGGTGGCCTTTTTCGTGGGAACCGCGTCCGAGGTCGAGCTTGACGCGCTGTGTCTTGGCCGCATTGCGCGGTTCAAGAGGCCAAAAACCTATGTCAGGGTCGATAGCCTACCCAAAAACAACTATGGCAAGGTCCTCAAGACGGAATTGCGAACCTTGTTGAAACCCTAAGGCAGCAGCGGGGTGGGGATTTTGGTAAATTCCGTCACACCCCGCTGCCGATGGTTTTAAATGGCGAGGTATTCAGCCCGCAGTTCGGCGTTGTTCAAAACTTCTTCGGCCGTGCCGTCAAAAACCACGCTGCCTGTGTCCATAATCACCGCACGGTCGGCCAGTTTTAGCGCGCGTACGGCGTTTTGTTCCACCAGAATGGTTGTGATGCCTTGGGATTTGATCAAGGTCAGTGTTTTCTCGATCTCGTCCACGATCACGGGGGCCAAACCCTCGTAGGGTTCATCCAGCAGCAGCACCTTGATGTCGCGTGCTAGTGCGCGCGCGATTGCGAGCATCTGCTGTTCACCACCCGACAACGTCACGCCTTCTTGTTTGCGGCGTTCCTTTAGGCGGGGAAACAGTTCGTAAATGCGCTCAAGTGACCAACCGATTGGCGGAGCGATCTGTGCAAGCTGCAGGTTTTCCTCGACCGTCAATCCGGCAATGATCCGGCGATCTTCGGGCACCAGTGCGATGCCTGCGGCGGAGGCCTCGTGGCTTGCCATTTTGTGCAGTGGTTTATGGTCCAGCCACACTTCGCCCTTGCGCAGTTCAGGGTCGCCGATCTGCGCAAGCGTGCGCAGCGTCGAAGTTTTGCCCGCACCGTTGCGGCCCAGAAGCGCCAGAATTTCGCCCTCGTGGACGTTAAAGCTGACGCCTTGCACAATATAGCTTTCGCCATAGTAGGCGTGGATATCCCATACCGACAGATAGGCAGGGGCAGTCGCCGCTTGGTTGGCGTTGTTGGAAAAATCGGGGGTCGTGTTCATAATTCTATCCTTACGAGAGGTGCGGGTCCGAGCCCCGCCCAACGTCATGCAGCGTCTTGAGATTCACCCAAATATGCTTCGCGGACCTTGGGGTGGCCCTTGATGTTATCTGGGGTGTCTTCGACCAAGGGGGTACCTTGGGCCAGCACAGTAATCCGTTCGGCCAGTGAGAACACCACATGCATGTCATGTTCGATGATGGCGATGGTGATGTCGCGCTCATCTTTGATCTGTTTGAGCAGATCAATGGTGTTGTTGGTATCGGCGCGCGCCATGCCAGCGGTCGGTTCGTCCAGCAGCAAAAGCCGTGGATCCTGCGCCAGACACATTGCGATCTCAAGCCGGCGCTTGTCACCACGCGACATGGAGGCCGCGTGCATGTGACGTTTATCCGCAAGCTTCATCTCGACCAGCATTTCCTCGGCTTTGTCCATGACATCGCGCTGGCTGCCGACCGAGTTATAGCCGTTCATCGCAAAAGACCCGTCACGTTTGGCAAAGCAAGGGATCAGCATGTTTTCTTGCACGCTGAGATCGCCAAAGATTTCGGGCGTCTGGAACACGCGAGAAATCCCCATCTGGTTGATCTCGTAGGGTTTGCGCCCCAGCACCGACTGCCCGTCGAACATAACCGATCCGGTATCCGGGATCAG
>CBDTUA010000035.1:0-33301 GCA_965363735.1 uncultured Sulfitobacter sp.
TAACGATGAAATTATTTTTCGCAATCTCGCCATTCTTAAAGATTCGTTCCACCGTCGAAAGGTAGAATTCTGCCGGCATATCCATCACTGCGAGGTATTCGTCATAGAATTTATTATGGCGATCAGAGTCGCCAGTTTCGCCTTTAGAGACGTTTATAATCTGGTTTTGGAACGCCTTCGCGTGTTTCTCTGAATTCATTGATATGAACGAGGTGAGTTGCAACAGACCAGGATATACAGAACGTCCAACGCCTTCGTGCTTAAAGCCCACCTTTTGAACGGCCATCTCTTGCAGTTGGTCCATCGTTATCCGGTTGCCAAAATCTGTGACATCGGTAGCCGCCGCATCCGGATCAATCGGTCCGCCGATCAGTGTCAAAGATGCGGGTTGGGCTTTGGGATCTTCCTCGGCCAGATAGGCGGTGGCAGCCAGTGCCAAATGTGCAGGCTGACACACCGCGATCACGTGAGTATCCGGGCCCATTTTACGCATAAACTCAACAAGGTACAGCGTGTAGTCTTCAACATCGAACTTGCCGGCGCTGACAGGAATATCGCGCGCGTTGTGCCAGTCGGTGATGTAGACATCGGCGTCAGGCAGTAGGCTTATAACGGTGGATCGCAGCAGTGTGGCGTAGTGGCCCGACATCGGCGCGACCAGCAAAATCTTGCGGGTGTGCGGCTTACGGCTGCCGACTTTGAACTTGATCAAGTCGCCAAAAGGCTTGCTAACCACCGGCTCGATCGACACAATATGCTCGTCGCCCTGTGGACCCGAAATCGATGGGATGTTCCAATCCGGTTTTTCAGCCATTCTGCCAAATGAGCGTTCCGTAACTTCACCCCATGCAGCCAGCATCGTGAACGCCGGGTTAGGCGGCGTAGAGACCATCGGGTGATTGCCAATAGCCTGAGCTTTTGCGCCCAGCCACTGATTGGTCAGCCTCATGGTCTCCATTAGGTTGTAAGGTGCCATTTTCTTCACGAACGTTCCTTTAAGGTTTTGGTTTCGGCAAGCCGTCAATTGCAATGCAGATCAGCTCAACAACACGTCTCATTAACAAGGACCGAATTGATCGATGATCTCCGCTAACCTTTTGGCTTACCTCAATAAAATAAATGCGGTGAGTTCATTTCACCCTCTTGCCTACTTCGCCAGAACATATGTTCCCGGCGCGTCTTCAATAGGCTTCAGCTTTCCGTCACCTGGCTGACGCGCCGGGACTTCGGCTTCGGGGGAGTGCCCGTCGATCCACTCGGACCATTCGGACCACCAGGATCCTACATGATATTCGGCTCCACTCAGCCATTCATCGTGAGTGTCTGGGTTGTCCCCCCGTATCCAATAGCCGTACTTTGGCCGTTCTGACGGCGGGTTGACGACGCCTGCGATATGACCGGATCCTCCGAGCACAAATTTGACATCTCCTCCAACAAGCTGCGTGGTCGGATAGATCGATGTCCAAGGTGCGATATGATCCTCTTTAGTGGCCAATACAAAAAACGGTACCTTGATCTTGGAGATGTCGATGGGCGTTCCATCCAGGGACAGTTGGCCCGCTGTACGAAGCCCATTTTCGATATACACTTTCTCAAGATACCAAAGCAGCATGGCTGCGGGCAGTCGTGTGCTATCTGCATTCCAGAACAACATATCGAAGGCTGGTGATTTGCGCCCCATCAGGTAGTTCATCACATGAAATGACCACACCAGATCATTCTCGCGGATCATTGAGAACATATCTTGAAGGTGATGATTATCGAGATAGCCCGTGTCCTGCATTGAAATGCGCATAGCCTTCAAACGATCACGGTCGACAAAGACACCAATCTCGCCAACATCCGTGAAATCCACCATCGTGGCCAACGTCGTCGCGGTGACAATCCGCTCGTCCTTGCGCGCGGCAAGCAAAGCCAGGGTTGCTGTGACCAAAATTCCACCAATGCAGAAACCCAGGATGTCGAACTTCTTTTCGTCGGTCGCTTTCTCCATGGCATCCAGCGCGGCCAAAGGCCCCAGCTTCATATAGTCCTCAAAGCTCATTTCAGCATGTTCTTTTGTCGGGTTGACCCACGAAATCAGGAAAACGCTATGCCCCTTTTCCAGCATGAATCGGACCATGCTATTGTCGGGCCGCAGATCAAAAATATAGAACTTATTAATCCACGGCGGCACGAAAAGGAGAGGTCGTTTCTTCTGTGTCTTGGTCTGTGGATCATACTGGATAAGTTGCATGAGCTCATTTTGATACACCACTTTCCCGGGCGTAACGGCGAGGTTCCTGCCCACCTCAAAGGCGCTTTCATCGTTAGTGTTGATGTCCAGTCGGCCTTCGCCCCGCTCCAGATCTTCAACAAAGTTCCGAAACCCCTGAAGGACGCTGCCGCCTTCAGTTTCCAAAAGATGGTCGCGTGCGGCCGGATTCGTCGCCAGGGAGTTCGTGGGTGCCAGTGCGCTCAGCATCTGACGGGTGTAGAATTTGACCCTAAGTGCCTCTTTGGTGTCTTGAGGCAGGGACTTGAGGAATGTGTCAGTCGCCTTCTCAAGTGCCAGATGAGTATCGCGCATACCGCGCGCAACAGGATCAGCGCTCCAGCGCTTGTCGCGAAACCGCTTGTCATTCGGGGCTTTGTCACTTCCCGTCCAGGCATCCTGCCACGCTTGTATCCAATCGGTATAAAAGCCTTGGAAATATTCGGCGACAGCCTGCGGGTTTTGAAGCATCTCAGGCAGTGCCTTTTGATATGCATCAAGCACAGAAGTGAGATCAACAATTGAAAACTCTTCATCAGGTGCCTTGGATGCCGCTGTTTTCTTAGCTGCTTGCGTGACGGCATGCACACGCCCCAATAGCTCCGCCCATTCGCCTGCCTGCACCTGTAACTTAGCGATATCCATCTGCTGTTTCCTTCTTGTTACGGTCTATTGCTGAGTTGTGACTAAGCGTTTGGCGCTGGAGGTCGTCTTGACCAAAGCCTCGCCACTTACAACCACCGCACCCTCAACTGAACAGACGGTGTCCAGAACAGCCCTACTTCTCTCTCGGTCTATATCCTTGACGGTAACGACGGCATCAACAGTATCGCCAGGGCGAACTGGGCCAAGAAAACTCATTTGCTGGGACATATAGATTGTCCCGGGGCCGGGCAGCCTGTTTGCAATGGCCGCCGAAATGGTGCTGGCCGTCAAAAACCCATGGGCTATTCTGCCCTTGAAGGGTGTCGTCTTGGCAAAAGCTTCGTTAATGTGGATTGCGTTGTTATCGCCCGACGCCCCGGCGAAAAGCACGATGTCAGCCTCTGTGATGGTCTTTGAGAACGTCGCCGTCATCCCGACCTCAAGATCCTCAATATCGTAACCGTTCAGTTCGTTCATGGTACTGTCCTCGCCATTATTATTTTTGATCACATATTTGGATAATTTGGCCCGTCGCCCCCTTGCGGCGTGGTCCAGACAATATTCTGGCCCGGATCTTTGATGTCGCAGGTCTTGCAATGCACGCAGTTCTGGAAGTTGATGATGAAACGGGGGTCCTTGCCTGGCTCTTCGACGAACTCATAGACGCCCGCAGGGCAATAGCGCGCGGCAGGTCCGCCAAATTTAGGTAGGCTGGTTTTGACCGGCTCACTGGCATCCTTTAACGTCAGGTGCGCCGGCTGGTTTTCTTCGTGGTTCGTAAAAGAAAACGCCACATTGGTCAGCCGGTCAAACGACAGCTTGCCATCGGGCTTGGGGTACTCGATGATCTTGTGTCTGTCGGCGGTCTCGGTCGCTGCTGCGTCGGTCTTGCCGTGCTTCAGTGTCCCCATCAGCGAAATCCCGAAAGTGTTCGCCCACATATCCAGACCACCCCCAACAAGTGAGGCGACCAATCCGAACTTGGACCACAATGGTTTGACATTGCGCACTTTTTTCAAGTCTTGGCCGATTGCCCCGTTGCGGACTTCCCTCTCATACTTGGAAAGCTCATCGCCTGAACGGCCTGCCTGAATGGCCGCATAAGCCGCCTCGGCTGCGGCCTTACCCGACAACATCGCATTATGATTGCCCTTGATGCGCGGCACGTTAACCATGCCCACAGAACATCCCAACAGCGCTACGCCGGGTGCCACCATTTTCGGCATCGACTGGTATCCACCTTCGGAAATAGCCCGTGCGCCATAAGCCACCCGCTTACCACCCTTCAGAAGGTCGGCTACCATCGGGTGATGCTTGAAGCGCTGGAATTCCATGTAGGGAAACAAATGCGGGTTCTTGTAGTTCAGATGGACAACAAAACCGACGTAAACCTGATTGTTCTCAAGGTGGTAAATGAATGACCCGCCGCCCGCGTTCTTGCCCAAAGGCCAGCCCATCGTGTGCGTCACACGGCCCTCAACATGCTTGGTTGAATCAATTTTCCAGATTTCCTTCATGCCAAGACCGTACTTTTGGGGCTCATAGCCCTTTGAAAGATCGAATTTTCCGATTACTTGCTGCGCCAAGGATCCGCGCATCCCTTCGCCCAGAAAGACGTATTTGCCATGCAACTCCATGCCGGGCTCATATGCATCGCCTTGGCTGCCATCAGGGTTCTTACCGAACTCACCCGCAACCACACCTTTGACGCTGCCATCCTCGGCATAGACCAACTCAGAAACTGACATGCCGGGAAAGATTTCCACACCCAGACCCTCGGCCTGCTCGGCCATCCAGCGACACACATTTCCCATTGATACGATGTAATTGCCGTGGTTGCTCATCAACGGTGGCATTGGAAAATTAGGGATACGCACCTGCCCCGCTTCGCCCAGCATGTAAAAGTTGTCTTCTTTTACCGCCACGTTCACCGGCGCGCCCTTATCTTTCCAATCCGGTATCAGCGCATCCAAGCCGCAGGGGTCCAGCACCGCACCCGATAGAATATGAGCGCCAACTTCGGAGCCTTTCTCAAGCACAACGACTTGGCAGTCAGCGTCAAGTTGCTTGAGCCTGATTGCAGCGGCGAGGCCAGCGGGCCCCGCCCCGACAATCACAACATCATATTCCATCGTTTCACGCGAGACTTGGCTCATCGTTGCCACACTGACAGAGCGACAAGCATCCAACCGGCCAGTTTCGACCGCACACACATTTAGGCGGCCGTCCCAAAATAATTGGCCTTCAAATTGAGGATCGATGGGGCCGCACCGGTAATTATCGTCGAAAGAGCGTTTGCATGAGGGACCACATTAGCCATGTAGAACTTGACTGTTTTCATCTTGGCATCGTGATACGCCGTACCGGACCCAGCTTCTATGTGTCGTCCTGCGTGTAAAGCCGCATCACCCATTGCCCATGCACCCAACGTAATCCCAAATAGTTCGAGGACATCTGTTGCTACGGCCTGCGGTTCATGGCCGTTCTGCTCGAGAATCCAATTGGTTACGTTTTCGATGAGATCGGCGGATCCACTTACAGCGCCACCTAGTGCAGGCCAATCAGCTGATGAACCCTGCTGATCCGCAAGTACCAGCGCGGTGGCCCGCATATCTCTGACGATTTCGAGAGCAGCCTTACCACGGTCGCGCAAGATCTTGCGGCCGACCAAGTCAAGAGCCTGAATCCCCGTCGTACCTTCATAGATCGTCGTGATCCGGGCATCTCGTAGGTATTGAGCAGCCCCGGTTTCTTCAACATATCCCATACCACCGTGGACTTGAATACCGAGTGATGCGATTTGCACTGACAGTTCCGTCGACCAGCCTTTGACCACAGGTATCAACAGGTCAACACGGCGCTGGTGGCGTGCCTTTTCATTGGCGTCATCTGACCTTTGTGCGTAATCCAGCGAACGCGCTGCGCGGTATGCCAAGATACGTGCCGCCTCGGTCCGTGACTTCATCAAACCCAACATGCGACGGACATCGGGATGCCCTATGATCGTTGCAACACCGCTGTCCTCGGGTGTTCCGCCTTGTTTGCGTTCCATGGCATACTGGGTTGCGTGCTGGGTTGCTTGTTCGGCAATGCCGACGCCCTGCAAGCCCACATTCAGACGCGCATTGTTCATCATCGCGAACATATACTGCAAGCCGACGTTCGGCTCACCCACCAAGTAGCCGACGGCACCGCCGTTGTCGCCGTATGCAAGGGTGCAGGTAGGGCTCGCGTGGATACCCAGCTTATGTTCGATCGAGACGCAGCGCATATCGTTGCGCTCGCCCAAACTACCATCTTCATTGACCAAGAACTTTGGCACCACAAACAGAGAAAGACCCCTCACCCCGTCTGGCGCGTCAGGAAGTCGCGCTAACACCAGATGAATGATATTTTCGGTCATGTCGTGTTCGCCATGAGTGATGTATATCTTTTGACCCGAGATCAGAAAATGATCGCCCTGTGGTTCAGCTTTCGAGCGTATCGCGGCAAGATCGGAGCCAGCCTGAGGCTCTGTCAAGTTCATCGTACCCGACCATTCACCACTTACGAGTTTAGGCAGGTAGGTTTCCTTTAACGCAGGTGATGCATATCCCTCTACGGCCTCGATCGCGCCCTGCGTCAACATAGGGCACAGTTGAAAGGCTGCATTTGCACCCTGAAACATTTCTTGAATGCAGGCATTCACGATGGCAGGAAGGCCCATGCCGTCATGTTCGCTGTCCGCAGTCGGGGAATTCCACCCCATTTCAACAAGCTGATCATAGGCTGACTTCCACCCGTCCGGCATTGTCACTTCGCCCTTGTCGAACCCAAGTCCTTTGACGTCGCCAACAGCGTTCAAGGGTGACAAGACTTGGGATGCGAATTTGCCGGCTTCCTCAAGAATTGCGGCAACCATGTCGGGGGTGGCTTCCTCCAGACCAGGGAGTTTAGCGATGTCTTTAAGGTCGCAAAGTTCTTCAAGTACGAAGATCATGTCTTCAATTGGAGCGCTATATGTCATGGTCTGGTTTCTCCGCTGAAATCAAAGTTTTTCGATTAGTTCAGGCACTGCCTCGAACAGGTCCGCAACAAGGCCGAAATCGGCGACCTGAAATATGGGGGCTTCCTCGTCTTTGTTGATGGCCACGATGATCTTGCTGTCTTTCATCCCGGCAAGGTGCTGGATCGCACCAGAGATGCCGATGGCGACATAAAGATCAGGGGCGACCACTTTGCCCGTCTGGCCAACCTGCCAGTCGTTCGGGGCATAGCCACTGTCAACAGCGGCACGGGATGCGCCCACGGCGGCACCCAGCTTGTCAGCCAGTTTTTCAATCATCGCAAAATTATCTGTGGATCCGACACCGCGACCACCGGACACAACCACGCCAGCCGACGTCAATTCTGGTCGGTCAGAGGCCGCAAGCCTGTCCTCGATCCATTCGGACAGGCCGGGGTTTGTTGCTATGCCTACCGTTTCAATAGCCGCGGATCCACCGGCCCCCGCAGCGTCAAATGTGGACGTGCGAAAAGTGATGACCTTTTTCGGATCAGACGATCTAACTGTTTGGATAGCGTTCCCTGCATAGACCGGACGCTCGAACGTGTTTGCGTCCACAACGCCGGAGGCATCGGATATGATCATAACGTCCAGCAATGCCGCAACCCGTGGCATAATGTTTTTGGCGTCCGTGGTGGCCGGAGCAACGATATGCTCGTAATCACCCGCCAGCGATACAATCAGTGCCGCTGTCGATTCCGCCAAACGATGACCCAAGGAGGCATCTTCGGCGATCAGCACTTTGGACACGCCAGCTATTTTGGACGCTGCTTCACCGGCCGTCGCAGCAGAGCCGCCAGCAGCCAGAATAGTGATGTCACCCAAAGCTCTGGCGGCTGTCACAGCTTTGGCCGTAGCATCCATCGCCAATTCGCCATCAGTTACTTCTGCAAGGAGTAGAACAGCCATTTACACAGCCCCCGCTTCTTTGAGTTTCGCGACCAGTTCATCCACGGATGCAACCTTTATTCCGGCCGCACGCTCGGCCGGTTCAACTGTTTTGACGATTTCCAGACGGTTCGTGACATCAACGCCGTAGTCCGCCGATGTCTTTTCATCCATCGGCTTTTTCTTGGCTTTCATGATGTTGGGCAGTGACGCATAGCGCGGCTCGTTCAGGCGCAAATCGACAGTAATGACCGTTGGCATCGTGACTTCTATGGTCTGCATACCGCCGTCCACTTCACGAGAGACCTTGGCCTTGTCGCCTGAGATCTCGACTTCGGAGGCAAATGTCGCCTGTGACCAGCCCAGAAGGGCCGATAGCATCTGACCTGTCGCGTTCATGTCGTTGTCGATAGATTGCTTGCCGCACAGAACCAGTCCGGGCTGCTCTTGGTCAACAACACCTTTCAGAATTTTTGCAACTGCCAGAGGTTCGATGTCCTGATGCACGTCGTCGGAGGCAACAACCAAAATCGCGCGGTCCGCGCCCATTGCCAATGCTGTCCGTAGGGTTTCCTGCGCCTGTTTCACACCGATAGACACGACGATGATTTCATCTACCTGACCCGCTTCTTTCAGACGGATCGCCTGTTCGACGGAAATCTCGTCAAACGGGTTCATCGACATTTTGACGTTGGCAAGATTAACACCCGATCCGTCCGCTTTGACGCGCACTTTTACGTTGTAATCAATCACCCGCTTAACTGGGACAAGGACCTTCATAATCTCAAACTCCTGTTATTCATCGCACCCAAGTCTCAGAATGATTTCTTGATAAAGGCTTGAAGTTCCCCGACAACACCGCGGCGGAAAGCCAGCACACAAACCACAAAGATCACGCCGAGTACGACAGGCACCCATGCACCAAGCGGACCAGATGCCAGATAGTTCTGGAGCGTGATGATGATGGCGGCTCCAACCGATGGGCCAGCAATCGTGCCCAATCCGCCAAGCAGTGTCATCAGGACAACTTCACCCGACATATGCCAATGAGAATCTGTCAGTGAGGCCAGTTGGAATACAACCGTCTTGGTCCCCCCTGCCAGACCAGCAAAGGTGGCAGATAAAACAAAGGCCAGCAGTTTATAGCGATCGACATCATAACCAAGCGACGTTGCCCGATCTTCATTGTCCCTGATTGCGCTAAGGACTTGCCCGAAGGGCGAGTTTACCGTCCGCGAGATTATGAAGAACGCGATAACAAAGATTGCCAGTACGAAGTAGTACATCGACAAGTCGTTTTGCAGGTCGATGAAACCCAGTGCGTAACCACGCGGCACCCCTTGAAGACCGTTTTCACCGCCGGTGAATTCGGAACTGACGAAGATGAAGTAAACCATTTGCGCCATCGCCAAGGTGATCATGGCAAAATAAATGCCCTGCCGACGGATCGCCAACATACCGATCAACAGACCCAAAAGTCCCGCTGTCAGTGCGCCGCACAGGATACCCAGCTCGGTGGGGAGACCCCAAACTTTCAAGGCGTGACCCGTGATGTAGCCCGCGCCACCGAAAAAGGCCGCGTGACCAAAGCTAAGCAAGCCGCCGAAACCGAGGATCAGGTTAAACGCGCTGGCAAAAAGGGCGAAACAAAGCAGTTTCATCAAAAAGACGGGGTAGACCGCAAATGGGAGAACCAGAAGTATGGCAAACGCGATCAGATATCCAATTTTGGAGTTCATGTTCTTAATTCCTCACGCTGTCTTGCCAAAAAGGCCCGCTGGTCGAAGGACCAGAACGATGGCCATGACCATAAAGATGACGGTTGCTGATGCCTCGGGCCAAAACACGCGGGTCAGCCCTTCGATAACGCCCATTGCCAAGCCGGTGACAACGGCGCCCATGATCGAGCCCATCCCCCCAATGACCACCACTGCGAAGACCACAATGATCAGGTTTGACCCCATCAGGGGGCTGACTTGGGTGATCGGTGCGACCAGCACACCTGCAAAGGCGGCTAGCGCCACGCCGTAGCCATAGGCGAGTGTTGTCAGCAGGGGAACATTGACACCGAAGGCTTGCAAAAGCTTCGGGTTCTCGGTTCCGGCCCGCAGATAGGCACCAATCTTGGTCCGCTCGAACAGGAACCATGTGGCGATACAGATCGCAAGCGAAGCGACAACAACCCAAGCGCGATACCAAGGCAGGAACATAAACCCGAGGTTCACGCCACCAGCCAATTGTTCAGGGACTGGATAAGGCACGCCCGATGCCCCAAACATTTTTACAAACACACCCTCGATTATCAGCGCCAGTCCGAAGGTGAGAAGAAGGCCATAGAGGTGATCCACACCCGTTAGTCGGCGCAGCAAGAAATACTCGATAGCGGCTCCGAAAGCGCCAACAACCAAAGGTGCGACGATCAATGCGCCCCAATACCCTATCCCCAGATACTGGGTAATGAAGACTGTTGCGAATGCTCCAAGCATGTAGAATGCTCCGTGCGCAAAGTTCACGATGTTCAGCAGGCCAAAAATAACGGCAAGGCCAAGAGAGAGAACCGCATAGAATGCCCCGTTAATCAGACCAAGCATAAGCTGGCCGAAAAGGACTTGGGGCGGGATACCCAGAAGATCTGTCAGCATGTCAACAATGTCCTAAAGTGATTGTGCGCACGGAACCCGCCAAACGCATGTCGCGATTGGCGGGCCGTAGTCTTATTTGGTTGGGCAGTTGCTTTCAGACAGGGGTCCGAAAGCTTCTTCACCAGGGATCGTGCGAACGATCTTGAGGTAATCCCAAGGACCGGAAGATTCAGCAGGCGACTTTACCTCGGCGAGGTACATGTCATGCACCATGCGGCCGTCGGTCCGCAAAACACCATTCGTTGCAAACATGTCGTTCACAGGCATCTCGCGCATCTTTGCCAACACAGTATCGGTATCATCAGAACCTGTGGCTTCGATGGCCTTGAGGTATTGCAGAACTGATGAGTATGTGCCCGCTTGAACGCCCGTTGGCATTTTACCTGTTTGTTCAAAGAACTTTTGCGACCATGCACGTGTTTCGTCGTTCATATCCCAGTAAAAGCTCACGGTCATTTGCAGACCTTGCGCAGTTTGAAGGCCAAGCGCGTGTACGTCTGACAAGAAAACCAGCAATCCGGCGATCTTTTGTCCGGCGGCCACAAGCCCAAATTCGTTGGCTGCCTTGATTGCATTGATGGTGTCAGCGCCCGCATTGGCCAGTCCGACAACCTTCGCGCCAGATGCCTGCGCCTGCAGGACGAAAGATGAAAAATCAGACGCAGGGAACGGGTGCTTTGCCGCGCCCAGAACCTTACCACCTTCAGCTTCGACAACGCGTGTCACGTCAGCCTGAAGGGCTTCGCCAAATGCATAGTCAGCAGTCAGAAAGAACCAAGTATCGCCACCCTCTTTCACAACCGCAGAGCCTGTACCGACTGCCAGAGCGCGTGTGTTATAGGTCCAGTGCAAGCCAGTCGGGATGCACGCATCGCTGGTCAAAGGCGAGGAAGCCGCGCCAGAAACCAGTGCGATCTTGTTTTGTTGTTTCGCCACTTCGAAAACAGCGAGGGCGACCGAGGTTGTCACAAGTTCTGCGAAGGCGTCAACTTGTTGTGTGTCACCCCATTCACGCGCTTTGTTAGCGGCGATGTCTGCCTTGTTCTGGTGATCGGCCGTCACCAGTTCGATTGGGGAACCAGCAACCGTGCCATTGAATTCATCAATCGCCATCTGCGCGGCAACAACCGCGCCCTGACCGGCCACGTCGGAATAGGTTGCTGACATATCGGTCAGTACGCCGATCTTGACAACGCCATCGCTAATTTCGGCTGCTGCTGCTGAGGCCACCATGGCCATGGCAGAAACGCTAAGGGACAGCTTTTTAAGAATATTCATTGATCCTCCTCCAGGAGTTTTTTGTTAAACGCTCAGATACTCATCAAAAACGTGCTGCTTTTCTTCCAGCTCGTCTTTGTGAATGACAGCGGCCACGTTGCCGTGGTCCATGATGAAATGCCGGTCGGCCAACGGTGCGGCAAAGCGGAAATTCTGTTCGACCAACAACACTGTGTATCCGCGGGTCTTAAGCTCAATCAGAACCTCGGCGAGCTTGTCGACGATGACAGGGGCCAAGCCTTCGGTGATCTCATCAAGCAAGAGAACATTTGCGCCAGTGCGCAGAATGCGTGCCATGGCCAACATCTGCTGTTCGCCACCCGAAAGCCGCATGCCGGGGCTTTTGCGCCGTTCGGCCAGGTTCGGAAACATATCGTATAGCTCTTCAACGGACATCCCGCCCGCCGCCACTTCTGGTGGAAGCATCAGGTTTTCCTCGACGTTGAGGCTGGCAAAGATGCCACGTTCCTCAGGGCAATAGCCGACACCCATATGTGCTATGGTGTGTGGTGCCGCCTTGATGATTTCCTGACCCTTTAACATGATTGATCCGGTGCGCCGCCCCATCAGCCCGACAATCGAGCGCAATGTCGTGGTCCGGCCAGAGCCGTTACGACCCAGCAATGTCACCAGTTCACCGCGGTAAACTGTCATATCAATGCCGTGCAAAGCATGGCCTTCGCCATAGAATGCGTGAAGATCGCGAATGCGCAGCTCTTCGATATGATCCGAAACATGTGAACCGCCAAGTTCGTGGTTTTCGACAGAAACGCTCATGCGGCTTTCCCCATATAAGCTTCTTTGACGCGTGGATCCGATGAGACCGTTTCATAATCTCCTTCGGTCAGAACCGCGCCGCGCTGCAAAACGGTGACTGTGTCACAAAGGGTCGAGACGACGCCGAGATTGTGTTCGACCATCAAAATTGTGCGATTGGCTGATACTTTCTTGATCAACTGAGTGATCAGATCCACATCTTCGCGGCCCATGCCCTGCGTTGGCTCATCCAACAGCATCAACTCTGGCTCCAAAGCGAGCGTGGTTGCGATTTCCAAGGCACGTTTACGCCCATAGGACATGTCACCAACAATCGCGTCAGAAAACTTGCTGAGACCCACCATGTCCAGCAACTCATCAGCGCGCTCATTCAGCTGATTCAAACTGCTGAGCGGGCGCCAGAAATGAAAGGACGTTCCCAATTTACGTTGCAGGGCCACGCGCACATTCTCGCGGGCTGTCATCTGGGGAAACACGGCTGAAATCTGGAATGACCGGACAACGCCTTTGCGGGAGATGTCGGCGGACTTGGTTTTGGTGATATCCTGACCGTTGAAGGATATCTTTCCCCGTGTCGGAATTAGGAACTTTGTCAAAAGATTGAAAACGGTGGTTTTCCCTGCCCCGTTAGGACCGATGAGGGCATGAATTTGATGCCTGCGCACCTTCAGATCCACAGTGTCAACCGCAGTGAAGCCCTTGAATTCCTTCGTCAGGCCCTGCGTTTCAAGGATGTATTGTGCGGCTTCACTCATGAAATATTTCCAAAAAAGCGGGGAGAGAAGAATTCAACAACTCTCCCCTTAGTTTCAGGGAGGTTCTATTTTGTGTCGGACAACGCCCGCGCGAAATCTCGAAGATTTCCGTCAGCCAAGGCGCGCGCGAGATCTCGAAGGACGAACTTTTGCACCTTGCCGGTCGATGTTTTTGGCAACTCTCCAAAGACCACCCTTTTCGGTGCCTTGAAATTTGCCATTCTCTCGCGGCAGAATGCGATAAGCTCGGCTTCGCTTACAACTTGGTCAGGCTTCAGTTCGACAAAGGCACAGGGCGTCTCGCCCCACTTCTCGTCAGGTCGCGCTACGACGGCGGCTACCATCACAGCGGGGTGGGTATAGATCACATCTTCGACTTCGACCGAGCTGATATTCTCCCCGCCCGAAATAATGATGTCTTTGGATCGATCCTTCAATTCAATATAACCGTCGGGATGCATGACGCCGAGGTCACCGGAGGCAAACCACCCCCCCTTAAAGGACTTTTCCGTCGTTGTGGGGTTTTTAAGATACCCCTTCATGACGTTATTCCCACGCATGAATATTTCGCCAATCGACGTGCCATCATGCGGCTTGGGTTCCAGCGTGTCCGGATCAGCAACCATCAAGCCCGTCAGCGCGAGGTTTTTGACCCCCTGCCGCGACTTGAGTTTGGACTTCTTCTCGGTGTCCAACTCGTCCCATTCGGTTTTCCAGGCGCAGACCACTGAAGGGCCATAAGTTTCTGTCAGCCCGTACACATGGGTCACTTCGATGCCCATCGATTCCATATTCGCAATTACAGCTGCGGGAGGTGAGGCACCGGCTGTCATAACTTTGACTTCGTGGCTGAAATCTTTCAATTCGTCAGGCGCGTTGACTAGCATGTTCAGCACGATCGGCGCACCACAGAAATGGGTGACCTTCTCGTCGCGGATCAACTGGTAAATCGGCTCGGCCCGCACTGCGCGAAGACAGATGCAAACGCCTGCATTGGCGGCGATTGTCCAAGGAAAACACCAGCCGTTACAGTGAAACATTGGCAACGTCCAAAGGTAGCGCGAGTGATGCGCCATGCCCCAGGTCACAATGTTCGACATTGCGTTGAGGGCAGCGCCACGGTGATGATACACCACGCCTTTCGGGTCGCCTGTCGTACCGGATGTATAATTCAGGCTGATTGCGTCCCATTCATTGTCCGGAAGCTCGAATTGAAAATCGGGATCGCCCTCGGCCAGCAATGCCGCGTAGGTCATTTCACCAATCAGATGTCCGCCTTCGAAAGATGGGTCCTCAATATCCACGACAAGCATGTCCTCGCGGCCGCTCATCCTGATGGCTTTGTCTACGACATCACTAAATTCCGGATCAACCAGCACCACCTTTGCTTCGGCGTGCGATAGGATGAAAGAGATCGCTTCAGCATCCAGCCTTGTGTTCACGGCGTTTAGAACAGCGCCCGCCATCGGGATGCCGAAATGTGCTTCAAACATCTCCGGGATGTTGGCCGCGATCACCGAAACCGTATCACCTTTGCCGATACCGCGTCTTTGTAGCGCGCTTCCCAAGCGCAGCATGCGCTCATACGTTTCGCGCCAGGTGCGACGAATGGTGCCATGGACAACGGCCAAAAGGTCTGGATAAATTTCTGCTGTTCTCTGCGGAAAGCTCAGCGGCGACAGCGCCACATAGTTGGCAGCGTTAGGTGCCAAGCCGCTTTCGTATATAGAAGTCTCTTTGGTCATGTGTCCTCCCGTGATCAGCGCCGAGAATCTCCCGTCCTCATGCTGATCGGGCAATTGAACACATGTTGATGTTGCCCAAATTCGCGAGAATTGTATCCAATTGTGACGTGCCAAAGATTCGCCTTTGGGAAAACGCGCGCATGACGCATCCTTGGCTTCACCGGCCCAAGCACTCGGAGCCAAGATATGCCACTCGAAACTAAAGAGAATAACGCAATCCACCTCATCCTTGAGGGGTTGGCACACGTAAGCCAAGGTGTGACAATTTTTGACAATGATCTAAAGCTGATCGCCTGGAATGATAAATTCTTGGAGATCTATGGCTATCCCAAACAACTGGCATTTTCTGGAGCAGACTTTAGTTCGTTCATTAGACACAACGCCGAGAAAGGAGAATATGGCGAAGGTCAAGTAGATCAACTTGTCTTAGAAAGGGTAAATACGGCCCGTAAGTTCACCAAACATCTTCTTGAACGGGAGCGACCAAATGGCACCGTAATCGAAATTTCGGGTACTCCGCTGCCAACCGGCGGGTTTGTGACAACTTATACCGACGTCACCGAAACCAAGTGCCTGCAGAAAAAACTCCAAGATTTAGTCCGCACCCGCACTCAGGAGCTTACGCTGAGCGAACATCGTCTGAAACTGGTTGCGGATGAAGTTCCAGCAGGAATTGTGCATTTGGACAAAGACATGAACATCCTCTACTCGAACAAGCGGTTTGCCCGTTCCTATCTTAAAACACCCGAAGAAATATTAGGCCTACATGTAAACAAGGTCCTATCGAAGAAAACTCTCCTAGAATCTGCCCATTTCTTCGAACAATCCCGTCGCGGGGCGCTTGTAGACTTCGACATGCGCATTGACCTGCCCGGAAATCGGACCAGAGACATCCGCACTTTGTTGCGACCTGAAACGCCGTCATCCGGCGAGGTGATCGGATTCTATTTTGTTTCAGTCGATGTCACACGCCACAAAGCAACAATGTCTGCTCTGATGAGGTCTCAGAAAATGGATGCGCTTGGCCGAATGGCCAGCGGCATTTCCCATGATTTCAATAATTTGCTAACCATCATTCTAGGCAATCTCGTGCCGCTTTCTGAAAACCTTCCAAATAGCACGCTTGTCGATGAGTATCTCACACCGGCCATCTCGGCCGCCCGACGAGGATCCTCACTTACACAACGGTTGTTAAAACTGGCGCGGCGCGAACAGTTTGACCCGCAACCAACCGATATCAATCAAGCTGTCGCGGAAATCTCGCATCTACTTAAATCGACTTTGCCCAAAACGCTCAAGATCGGTCACATTCAAGGCGAACGCGCTTCCAAAGCCCATGTCGACCGCTCACAATTGGAAATGGCCTTGTTAAACTTCGCGATGAACTCACAAGACGCAACTAACGGGTCCGGTGACATCACTATCACAGTTTCAAATTACTATCTTCCAACCCATGAGGCGGAATTGCTGCATCTCGCGACGGGAGAATATGTAAAACTGACGTTTTCTGATGATGGCTGTGGAATGCCAACCAGCCAGATGGATCAGATTTTCGAGCCGTTTTTTACATCCAAGGCCTACGGAACTGGGTCCGGACTCGGTTTATCGATGGTTTACGCGTTTGTAAGGCAATCAAACGGTTCCATCCGGGTCGACAGCATTCCAGAAAAAGGAACGACATTTTCAGTTCTCCTTCCGAGTGTACAATTGGTCGACTCTAACGGTGACGCCGACGAACCCTTACAATTCGAAGAACTGCCAGAAGTAATCAGACCCCCTGAAACCGACCTGCCGATGGTCCTACTCGTGGAAGACGACCCGGATGTAAGACGCATCGTTCGGCGCAAGCTTGCAGAAATTGGATACCCTTTGGTCGAAGCTGAGAGTGGTGTCGAGGCGTTGAGACTGCTGGAACGCATTCACGAAGTTGGGATTCTGCTTTCGGATATTGGCATGCCCGGTGGGATGGATGGCAACGCGCTTGCCTCTCGTGTGAAGGCAAAATTTCCCAAAGTTGGTATAGTTTTGATGAGCGGGCAAACAAATTTCAGCAGTGCAGAAGACCAGAGTATTCCATTTCTCAGAAAGCCATTTGAGGTTGAGGATTTGGCCCAAGCGATAAAAGCTGTTAGTTCCAAAGATATGAAAGCAAGGAGAGAACAACTATGATGCCAGTTGCATATCTTCTTGAGGACGACCTCGATATCTCGAAGTTGATCGTTCGGGCTCTTTCGCAACATGGGTTCAGCGTCCTTTCCTTTACGCGGCGGTCTGACTTTGAACGTGAAGTGAACCGCCAGTTGCCGGATATTTGCTTAATCGACCTTAGCTTGCCGGATGGAGACGGTCTCTCCCTGATTAAAAGCTCAATCCTTCCAGAGACGTTGCCAAAAGTTATTGTTACGGGACGCGGCAACCTCACAGATAGGATCGTCGGGCTTGAGATCGGGGCTGATGATTACATCGTCAAACCGTTTGAACCCAGGGAACTTGTCGCGCGCGTGCGTGCTGTCTTGCGCCGGAGCGGCACAATTCGGAACGAGGAAGGTGATACAAAAATTGCCCGATTTGGCAGTTGGACAGCCAATTTCAGCGCATGCACGCTTGCTAACATTGATGGCGACGGCACTGATCTAAGCTCTGCCGAAGCCCGCTTACTGATGGCATTCGTAAGTTCTGCGGGGCGTGTCCTGACGCGAAGTCAATTACTTGACGCCACCTCGGGGCGGTCGACCGAGCCGTTTGATCGCAGCATGGATGCAAGGATCAGCCGCTTACGAAAGAAACTTGGGGATGATTCCAAGGCACCCGACATCATAAGAACCGTATACGGCGTTGGTTACGTTTTTGGGATGACTGTTGAGTGGATTTAGCAACGGCGCGCAACATGGCCAGCGCGCGCAAACTTCATTACCAAAACAAGACGACATCATCTTGGTCAAGAAGTACCGGTGTCAGAAACCCGGTTATGTTGACGGCCTCGACTATCTCGCAGATGTCCTCTTTGTAAAGTTCTCCCTTGGACCGACAATTGAAGGTCAGTTCGTTAGGGTCAATTCGAAACAACTTGGGTCCCAAGATCGGCGGTACCATATAAGTTTCGATGTCTATTTTCGTTTTGGCCATAGTTTCTCTTTCATCAGACTCGCACGGTGAGCCGCACGACATACAAAGACTGTCTCGCGTAAGCGACACAGCGGTTAAAGGTGATGTATGGAGGGCCGGACCAACATCAGTCCTGAACGAAGGGCCACTATTGCAGCATCAGAGAGGAAGGCCTTCGTTCCGTCTCACTTCGTATTCTATTGGGAAACTTGCCGGTCACCCGGAATTTCCCTCTCATGAATTTCGTTTGAGTACTCAATCCACGACGTCTTGGTACGATCAGTCAATAATTTTTGGCAAGAGAAAGTTTCCCTAATATCCGGCAAAATATAAATGGCTTATAATGTTTTTCATATTTAGCGGCTCGTGGGCCATCTTGAGGACGCTGTAACTGCCAAACATGGCAACGTTCATACTCATATCGTTCGGACCAAAATGATGATTCCAATAATATATTAAAAGTGGCTGAAAGCCCGTCGATTGAGATACTGGAAACTTTGGAACGATCGTGGCGCTCAACACTAGCCAAATTGAAATTTACCTTTAGCGTACCGCGATTTCTGCTGATGCAATCAAATCGCCTCCGACTTCCGTACTAGGGAGTAAGGTTGGTTCCCTGCTCGGCTTTATCACTTCACTGAAACACGCAAGGAATTTCCGTGTTATTCAATTTAGGGAAATCACCTGCAAACGCTTGAATTTTTTACCTAATAGAGAACCCTAAGCTCGGATTTTCAGCAAACTCTGCTTAATTCCCTGTAAATTTCCCTGATTGCAGGGAAAACCCGCCCAGACTGGATAGCTCCAGACTGGCAGCACAGCCACTACTTTCTGAACATTGATGTAGGCACCCGAGACACCCGCTCGTGCTGTTTTCGTTCTAATCGTCGGGTGCAGTGGGCGGACCTGATTGATCGTCTGGGACCTATGCTACACACTTAGAGCAGGTCGTAGTTCAAACCGTTGGCCCGGCACTTCCGAAGCACCGCGGATAAGCGTTGACGTATAAGCTTCAATTTCTCTGCCAATACTTTCTTTGTGCTGCCCAAACAGCCGTCTAGCCTTCAAACACGAACAGCGCGCGTGTCATCCACAATGCGGCCGTCTTCAAGTGTGATGATCCTGTCGGCCTGATCCATAATGCGGTTGTCGTGGGTAACCATGACCGTGGTAGTCCCCCGTTCGTGGCCAAGGCGTTTGATCATCGCAACAACATTTGCACCGCTTTCGCGGTCCAGCGCTGCGGTTGGTTCGTCGGCAAAAATTACATCGGGGTTTCCCACCAATGCGCGCGCCACGGCGACCCGTTGTTTTTGGCCCCCTGACAAATTCCCGGGCAGATAATTCAAGCGGTCCCCAAGCCCGACCAGTTTCAATACATGACTTGCCGCCGCTTCGGTCTGGTCGGTCGGCAACCTGCCATGTACCTCGAGCCCCATGATGACGTTTTGTCGCGCGGTCAGGCTTTCGTGCAGGTTGTGCGCTTGGAATATAAACCCGAGACGGCGGCGCAGGGTGGTCAGCAGCGTCGCATTCGCGCCGTTTAATTCATGCCCCAGCAACTGCACCGACCCTTCTTGCACCTCGCGTAGACAGCCCAACAGCGTCAGAACGGTCGTTTTGCCGGACCCGGACGGCCCGACAAGAACCGTCAGACTGCCCCGTTCAACGGACAGGTTCACATCGAAAACCGCCTGTTTTCGCGCCTCTCCAGTGCCGAACCAATGATTTAGTCCCGCGACGGCGATCGGATTATTGACGTCCATATCTATCCCCCATCAGAACAGATCGGCAGGGTCTGCCCGCACCAGACGCCGCGTGGCGATGGCACCCGACAAGCTGCAGGCGATCACGGTTCCGACAAACACCCATGCGGCCATGCCAAGGGTCATCTGCAAGGGCAGCGTCGTCGCCATGGCCATCCCCTTTAGGATTGCCGTCCCCACAATCATACCGGGGAAGAAGCCCAGCACACCCAAAATCAGCGCCTCTTCCAGCACGACCCCGAGGAAAAACCTATGGCTGTACCCCATCGCCTTGAATGTTGCGTATTCTCGCATATGGTCCGACACATCCGTGGACAGCACCTGATAGACGATGACGATCCCCACCAGAATTCCGATGATCACACCAAAGCCAAAGATGATGCCTGTGGGCCGCTTGGTCTGCTGGTACGACAGGTCTTCTTGGCCGGCGGCGGCAAAGCTGCGCACCCGCAAGGATTTGTCCGAGATCAGCCCCGCCAAGCGCGCCGCAACCGTATCAGGGTCAGCGCCCGGAAAGATGCGTAGCAAAATATGATCGGGGGCCGCTGACGTACGCGCGGGAAAAAGACGCAAGAAGGTTTGGTCTGACACCATCATATATCCATCACCGCCAAAGCCACCGCCGCCGGCGAAAGTATCAAACAGGGTCAATGTCTCGCCCGACACTTCAAAGGAAAGCGGCGTTTGGGGGCGGATCGATGCGGCCTCTTCCTTGGGCAGGCCACGGCTGAACCGGTCGAGCAAACCTGCCCCTGGCAGCTGTAGGACAGCCGCTTTTGCCGCAATCCCGGATGCAAAAAAATTACCTGTAGTCGGGTCAAGACCGTAAGTCGTCAGCCCTAGCGTCTTGGTCGGGCGCTGCCACGTTATATTTCCGACAAATAGCCCGGTGCCGGCAACCACCTGTGGGTCGCCAAGCGCCTGAAGCAACCATTGCCGAGCGACATTGCCGCCTTCGGTCATGGAGTTCGCATCACCAGACGAAATCATGATATCCGCATTGAAAAATTCGTAGGGTTTCAAAGTGGCTGTCCCCATCGAATTCATAATCCCCAGCTGCACAAACACTAGCACATTGGCGAATGCCACACCGGCAAGGGCCGCAGCAAAGCGTGGGCGGCTGTGGGTCAATTGCAGCCAGCCGATCGGTAAACGTCCGAAGATTGCGTGCAACAAGCGCTTCATTGCGCAAGTGCTGCATGGGTGTCGATCCGGGCGATGACCTCAAGATTGGTAAACCGTGATGCAAGCAGGGACGACGCCGCATCCAGTTCGATCAGCACGCGGATCACCCGAGCATCGGTGTTGGCCGCCGTGTCATCGGACACCAACCCCTGCCGCCCGACCGTCAGACCGATAAAGCTGACTTTCCCCTGAAATGTCCGGCCAAGCGCCGTCGAGACCAGCTCGACCGGTTGGCCCTTTTGGACCTGAACAATTCGGTCCTGATATATCTCGACCTCGGCCATCATGTGGTCGGTATCTCCGATTTCCATGATGCCGTCTGCGGGTGGGCGTTGCCCAGGTGTGGCATGGATGTTCAGAACCGTACCCGTGATGGGTGCCAGCACATCTGCCCGCGCCAGATCGCGCTGCACGCGGATCAAATCCGCGTTGACCGCGTCCAGATTTCGCGCGGCTACAATTACATCAGGTTGTTGGTCCACCGCCACGGCCACAAACCGCGCAAGGGTTGCTTGGGCTTTGGCAACCGCAAGCGACGCCTGTTGGCTCGCCGCCGAAGCGGTATCCAGTGTGCTGCGTGTAACAACACCGCGATCAAACAATGCGCGGGTGCGTCCCAGTTCTGTGGCAGCCTCGGTTGCGGCGCTGCGAGCCTGATCCAGCGCGGCTTGTGCCTCGTCTCGGCTAGATTGAACGCCTGCACGGGTCTGCACCAACGCCGCCTCGCGGATGGCAACGGCGGCCTCGGCCAGCAAGACGGCCCCATCAAGGACATCATGGTTGTCCAGCCGCGCCACCGGCGTGCCTTTTTCGACCTTGTCCCCTTCGGCCACCAGCAGTTCCGCAACCCTTGCATCCCCTGCACCGTAGGGGGCCGCCACGATCGAAACATCGCCGCGTGGCAAAAGGCGCGCAAGGCCCACGACATCGGTCACACGCATGGTTTCGACCATGTCCTTTGGCAGATCAATTTCGGGGGGCAGAGCGATGGGTGATTTAGACCCGCCGCCCGGCTGCAGCCCGGTCAGGGCATAGAACTTCTGCAGACCCGGCGGCTGAAAATACATACCGATTACGGCACCCGTGAATAGAAATAACGGCACCAGCAGCACCAGAAAATACCGCTTGCGAAACCTTCTGCGTGTCGCGGAACCGGCGGGGTTGCCTCCGTCATGGTCAATGATTTTTAATGGCAGTTCCGCGTCGGTTTGGTCGCTCATTCAATGCCTCGCCCAGTAGGTAAAACGTTCCGCATGCTCGCAAATATTCGCGCAAAACGTTGATGGTCTCGGATGATATTCCGGCTAGCCTTTAGGAAGGCCAAAACCATTGGTGGTGATCACATGATCCTTATCACCGCCCAAGCTTTCTTCGTGGTGTAGCGATCAGCAGGGCTGATGTCTGCCATGGTCGTGTGAAATCCTCCAACATCCTTTGGTTGCAACAGTATGCATTCACCAACACGAATGTATCCTTGACATAGATCAATTTGCCGACAAAATCGCCGTTGCCAGTGTCATTTTTTGATCAGATAACTGCATAGCTTTTCCGGCAACCCTCGCGGCTTGTATTGCCAGCCCCTATCGGGGTGAAAAATAGTTGAGCGGTATTTTCAAATAGGACCGCCCATTATCTTCAGCTTTGGGCAAACGCCCGCCACGTATATTAACCTGAAGCGCCGCGAGCATCAATTTGGGCAACGACAGTGTCTGATCACGAGCGTCACGCACCTCCCTGAACGCCTCTTCGGATGGATTGTCCTTAAAATGGATATTTGCCTCTTTATGCTCGGCCACCGTCGCTTCGCACGCAGCATCGCGCCCATCTGGGGCATAGTCATGACCGACAAAAACACGGGTGCTTTCAGGCAGGGCGAGGATCGCCTGAATGCTTTGATATAGGGCCTTTGAACTGCCGCCGGGGAAATCAGCACGCGACGACCCGCTATCCGGCATCATCAGCGTGTCATGCACAAAGGCAGCGTTGCCAGCAACATATGTGACGGATGCAAGGGTATGCCCCGGAGAGTGCATAACTTTGACCGGCACTTCCCCGACTTGAAATACATCGCCGTCCTCGAACAGCCTGCCCCATTGGCGGCCGTCCACGTCATAATCATCTGGCAGGTTATAGATGTCTTTCCACAGCTTCTGAACACCTGTGACCTGAGCCCCGATCGCAGTAGGCACACCCAGCTTTTCCGACAACCAATCCGCGGCAGAAAAATGGTCTGCGTGCGGGTGCGTATCCAGGATCCAGACCACCTCAATCCCGGCTTCCTCAACGTAGGACAGAATGCGATCGGCGTTTTCGGAGGTGGTTGATCCCGACCGCGGATCAAAGTCCAAGACCGGATCGACAATGGCACCTTTCATGGTGGCAGGATCATGGAAAACATATTGCCAACTGCCTGTTAGCTCGTCCCAAAAGGTCTCGACGGTCGGGTTTGTCATCGGTCTTCTCCTTACATTCCTCTTCTTGAATAACAACTGAGAACGGCAAAAGGTTCAATACCTACCCGCCTTCATTACCCACAGCTCTGTTTCATGCCACGTTAGTCTGCTTAAACGGCCCGTTGCGCGGACACACAAAGCGCGTCGATATTTGGTTGCGGAGTGGTGGTCATGATCTTTTTCACAGCTTTCGGGCACGGCGCAGCTATGCGGGCGGAGCGGATTCTGGTCCCCCATCATCGGAACGAAGACAAGGATTTCATGGCTACAATGCTGGCGTGCAATATATCGCTTTAATTGTGCATTCAGTTTGGAGACGCGTCGTTATGACAATGCTCGAAATATCATTCAGGCAGGCAACCACTGTCGAAAGCGATTCCGTGGCAGCAATCGCCGGAAAGTCCCGAGCGTTTTTCTTGCCCTATCAGCCCAATCTGCATTCGTTTGAAGACGACAAGAAGTATTTTCGCAAACAGGTAATTTTGGAATGCGAGGTCTGGATTGTTGAAGAGAGCCAAAATTCTGTCGGATTCTGTGCTCTCAAGGTTGGCTGGGTCGAGCACCTATACCTTCTTCCAACGCACGTCGGAAAGACACTCGGCGAAGCTCTTCTGAATAGGGCCAAAGAGAACCACCCGTACTTGCAGCTCTGGGCCTTTCAGCGGAATAGCCGCGCCATCAGCTTTTATGAATGAAATGGGTTTCGGAAGATCAAGGAAACGGACGGGACTTCAAATGAGGAAAACCTTCCTGACGGAACACGGCCGATATGCTCAAACGCGCGGAATGTTCTATTTAGATCTCATAGGGCTTCCGTCCAAAAATCGCTTAGTCAGTACCAAGATTTCTAAATGTGCTAAGCCCCCCGAAACCTCTCTCGCATATTGATCAATATCAAGCCTGCTTTCGCGGAAGGCAGCATTGTTCAGTATGCTCGATCAGAAAACGCAGCACATGCTGCGGAAAGCTTGGTTTGAATTGGACAGACATTAGCCAGTTTTTGACTAACGCCTTGGTCGTGCGACAGAATGAATGGAGAATAGCATGAAAAAATATCTGGTATTAATGGCCCTTCTCATTCCGATTTCTGCGTGTGAGACACAGCAAGATTCAACAATTGCTGGTGCAGCAACCGGAGCGTTGATCGGGGCAGCGGTGTCCGGTGATGACGACAGGGTACTTGGCGCAGTCCTAGGTGGCGCTGCCGGGGCCTATGCTGGCAGGTATCTCGGCCGCACCTCTTCCGGCTCTTGCGTCTATCAGCGGACAAATGGCACACGTTTTGTCGCCGCCTGCCCCTAATAACGCAGCCCGCAAATGATAACGTTAGCCCAAACCACGTGGCTGGCGTCGTGTTTATCTAGTTGGGATTTCCCGGTCAAACCGCCATTCCCCCGTCAGGCTTCGGGTAGGCTGAATTGGATCGAATTATAGCAAGATAAATGCTAGTATCCCCGCGCCGCCTTGCTCGGGCAGCGCGGGGCGGAGGGCAAAGTTATGCCGCGACGTCGAAGCGATCGGCGTTCATGACCTTGACCCAAGCCGCCACAAAATCCTTTACGAATTTTTCGGCATTGCCGTCTTGAGCATACACTTCGGCATAAGACCGCAGGATCGAATTGGAGCCGAACACCAGATCCATCCGTGTCGCAGTCCATTTCACGTTATCGGTGCCACGTTCCCGGATTTCGTAAATGCCACCATCCACAGGATGCCAAGAATAGCGCATATCCGTCAGGTTGACGAAAAAGTCTGGTGTCAATACGCCGACGCGGTCTGTGAAGATACCGTGCTTGGTACCACCATAGTTGGTGCCCATTGCGCGCATCCCACCGACCAGGACTGTCATCTCGGGGGCTGTAAGGCCCATAAGCTGCGAGCGGTCCAACATCATCTCTTCGGCGCTGGTCACATAGTCTTTTTTCAACCAGTTGCGATATCCGTCGGCAAGCGGCTCAAGCGGTTCGAAAGATGCGGCATCGGTCATCTCGTCGGTGGCGTCGCCGCGACCTGGGGTGAACGGAACCGAAATGTCGAATCCGGCAGCTTTTGCGGCCTCTTCGATACCTTGGCTACCGGCAAGAACGATTACATCAGCCAAGCTTGCGCCTGTGTCGTTTGCGATGCCTTCCAGCACGCCAAGGACCTTGGCAAGGCGCGCAGGTTCGTTGCCTTGCCAGTCTTTCTGGGGGGCAAGACGAATACGCGCACCATTGGCACCGCCGCGCATGTCAGAACCGCGGTACGTCCGCGCACTATCCCATGCGGTCGACACCTTTTCTTCCAGCGACAAGCCGCTGTTCGCGATGCGTGCCTTGACGGCGTCGACATCATAGCTGGTGTTGCCCGCAGGAACCGGATCCTGCCAGATCAGCGTTTCTTGGGGCGCGTCGGGCCCAAGGTACCGTTCCTTGGGGCCCATGTCGCGGTGGGTCAGCTTGAACCAAGCCCGTGCAAAGGTGTCTTTGAAATATTCCGGATCAGCAATGAACCTTTCGCAGATTTCGCGATAGATCGGGTCCATCTTCATCGCCATATCGGCGTCGGTCATGATGGGGTTGCGACGGATTGTCGGGTCGGTAGCATCAAGGGGTCTGTCTTCTTCCTTGATATTAATCGGTTCCCACTGCGACGCACCGGCCGGGCTTTTCTTGAGCTCCCAGTCATAGCCGAACAGCAACTTGAAATAACCCATATCGAATTTTGTCGGGTCGGTTGTCCATGCACCTTCGATACCACTGCTGATGGCCATGCTGGCCGTCGCGGTACCATTCGGGTTGCCCCAGCCAAAGCCCTGTGCTTCGACATCGCCTGCTTCCGGCTCTGCGCCAAGGGTGTTGGCGTCGCCGTTGCCGTGACATTTACCAACGGTGTGACCACCTGCGGTCAGTGCTGCGGTTTCTTCGTCGTTCATCGCCATGCGCTTGAATGTTTCGCGCACATGCAGGGCCGATTTCATTGGATCAGACTGGCCGTTGACCCCTTCGGGGTTTACGTAGATTAGGCCCATTTGCACGGCAGCAAGCGGGTTTTCCATCGTTGCCGGGTTTTCCAAATCGTCATACCGACCGTCGCTATTGGCAAGCCACTCTTTTTCGGTGCCCCAATAGGTGTCTGTTTCTGGGTGCCAGATATCTTCGCGCCCGAATGCGAAACCGAATGTCTTGAGACCCATGGATTCATAGGCAACGTTGCCCGCGAGGATGATCAAGTCGGCCCAGCTAATCTGGTTGCCGTACTTCTTTTTGACCGGCCACAGCAAGCGGCGCGCTTTATCAAGGCTGACGTTGTCCGGCCACGAGTTCAACGGCGCAAAACGCATGCTGCCTGTGCCACCGCCGCCACGACCATCGGCCAAACGATATGTACCAGCCGAATGCCACGCCATCCGGATCATAAAGCCACCATAGTGACCCCAGTCAGCAGGCCACCATTCCTGGCTGTCTGTCATAAGGGCGTGCAAGTCCTTCTTGAGGGCCTCGACGTCAAGATTCTGAACTTCTTTGCGGTAGTCAAAGTCCGGGTCCATCGGGTTGGTCTTTGAATCGTGCTGGTGCAGGATGTCGAGGTTAAGCGCATTGGGCCACCAAGACATAACAGAGGATTTAGTGGCCGTATTTCCACCATGCATCACCGGGCATTTGCCCATCGAACCGTTATCATTTCCGTCCATTTTCAACTCCGAATTTAGTTGCGTATATTTGTGTTTTTCGAATGGTCCCATTGGTGCTGGCGCTTCAAGGCGTTGGCCCGATTTACCGCAAAAAGAGAATCCAGCGTCGCCGCTTGAGGCCTGTCCTACACCATCCCGTACATTAAGAAAAATTGCATTTTCTAATCACCGTGATAACTACAGCCTATGGAGCTGACACTCAAACATCTGCGGTATTTTGAAGCGTTGGCGCGGCATCGCCATTTTGGTCGCGCGGCTGATGATTGCGGCATTTCGCAGCCCGCCTTGTCCGTCCAGATCAAGGCGTTGGAAGAAATGGTGGGAACACCATTGGTCGAAAGGTCTGCAAAACAGCTCCGCCTGACTGGCTTTGGAGAGACATTCGTCGCGCGGGCACGCGAGATTTTGCAGTCTATGGACGAATTGGGCGATCTAGCGCGCGCGTCGCACAGCCCGCTGATTGGGCGGTTGCGGTTTGGCATAATCCCTACAGTCGCTCCCTATTTCTTGCCGCGGTTCATCAAATGCTTGTCGCAAGACTATGCAGGGCTGGATCTGCGCCCGCGCGAGGCCGTCACACAAAAGCTGATTGAGGGGCTGTTGAGCGGGCAACTGGATACCGCCATCGTCGCCTTGCCGATATCAGAGCCGACCCTGCATGAGGAGATCCTACTGGACGAAGAATTTGTGCTGGTGCGCCAGATCGAAGACCAAGACAAACCGGTGCCCAACTCAAAACTGCTCCGCGAAATGCGCCTGTTGCTGCTGGAAGAGGGGCATTGTTTTCGCGATCAGGCATTGTCGTATTGCAGCATGTCATCCGCAATGCCCCGCGACCTGATGGAGGGCAGTTCCCTATCGACACTGGTTCAAATGGTCAGTGCCGGGATCGGGGTTACGTTAATCCCCGAAATGGCCGTCCCAATTGAAACTCGTTCAGCCGAAGTATCTGTGGCGCGACTGCCAGCGCCGCACCCGACGCGAACGATTGGCATGGTGTGGCGCAAGACAAACCCGCTTGCCGGGCAATTGAAACACATTGCACAAACGGTCCGCGACACCTGTTTGCCTGCGTAATCCTAGTGGGGCTTTGGCGGCGCGTTCAGGGCAGCTTCGGCTGCATCAATCGCTGCCTCAACATCTTCGGGATCGCGACTCGGCGTGGCATAACTGCCATTTAACCATTTTGCCAAATCAACGTCTGCGCAGCGCCGCGAACAAAACGGACGGTAGGCGGGCGACGTTTCGTCACTACAGATCGGGCAGCTCACTTAAGAACCTCTGCGATTGGCAGACGTGCGCGTTTGCGTTGCAGTTCATAGTGACCCAAAGGTGTCCACCCGATCAAGGTGGTTTCAACATCATCCGCACGAAATGCCTGACGCAGGGCGGTCTCGAACGGGCGGCGGTCTTTCTTGGGCATGGGTGCAAGATCAAGGGTGATCTGCCCACCAAGACCGCGGATGCGCAATGCGCGGGGTAAGGCGCGGGCGCACGACATGTTGGCCTTTATGCCGGACGCCAGCGACACATCAGCACCCGTGTTCACATCAACTGCGACCAGCGCGCGTGTCGGCTCAACAAACATCGATGCGCCGCCATCCAGATCGACACGCGGTTGGCGCAAACTATCCACGACATCCAGCACGCCGTGAGTTTCAAAGCTGCCCGGTTCGGTCACGACATCAGCGGGCGCAACCCAATCGCGCCATGCAAGGATATGTGGTCCATCACCTTCGGCAAGCAGTTCCATTTCGGTGGCGTCATCGCCCAGCACCTTGTCGGCGAGGCTCAGCATGGCATCAATGTCATCGGCAATATCATCGCCATCAGCGCCCGCACAAGACGACCGCAAGATCAGGCCGTGGACCGCCCCGTCAGCTGCCTCGTGGGCAACCTCAAGCAGACGGTCGCGTTCTTCCTCGTCACGAATAGAACGCGATATATTTGTGCCGGGTGCGCCGGGGGTCACAATCGCGTAGCGGCTTTTGAACAAAAGCTTTTGTGTCACCGGAATAGCCTTGCCGGGTTCGGCATAGCCAGACACTTGCACCAAAATCGGCTGACCGGGGGCAAGCCCCTTGATTTGACGCAAAAAGGCAGACCCGTCGGGCGTTTTCAGGAACATGCCGCCCTGCCCTTTGACAGGCCGGTCAGCGATGGCGCGGTATATCGTGCCGGGGCGCGGGCCGTCGCTGTCGATCAATAGATCGTCCAGCTTGCCGTCTACCATCAAAGCTGCCGCCTCGATCTCGCCCAGGTGGTCCAGAATGATCGTACGACCCTTCATGATGTCTCTCCGTCAAAAATATAGCCTGCTGCGCGCAGCAGGTTCGCGGTTTCGGCAAGGGGCAGGCCAACGATGCCGGTAAATGATCCGCTGATCCACGGGATCAAAGCGCCTGCCGGTCCCTGTATCCCATAGCCGCCCGCCTTACCCTGCCAATCGCCGGTGGCAAGATACGCGTTCAACTCAGCGTCAGACAGCCGTTTCATGCTCACGGTGCTGACTACATCGCGTTCCCACATCTTGTCGCCTCGTTTTACCGCGACAGCTGTGATCACTTTGTGGCGGCGTCCGGACATCAATCGCAGAAAGCTGGCCGCTTCCTCGGCGTGTTCAGGCTTACCCAAAATTCGCCGACCGACAGCAACGGTGGTATCGGCACATAGCACGATGTCATCTGGTTCCGACGGAACGGCTGCGGCCTTTTCACGGGCCATACGTGCGCAATACGGGCGTGGCAGCTCGGCCCGTAGGGGTGTTTCGTCGATGTCGGGCGCACGAATATCATCGGCCACAACGCCAATTTGCGCCAGCAATTCCTTGCGGCGCGGACTGCCTGATCCGAGGATAAAGGTCATATGAAAACCCAAAACGCTGACCGAAAGTCCTGAGACTTTCGGTAAAGCGCGTTATTTAAAGCGATAATTGATCCGGCCTTTGGTCAGATCATAGGGGGTCATTTCCACCTGTACTTTGTCGCCTGCCAGAACACGAATGCGGTTTTTGCGCATCTTGCCTGCCGTATGTGCGATAATCTCATGGCCGTTTTCAAGCTCGACCCGGAATGTCGCATTCGGCAGGAGTTCCTTGACGATACCGGGGAATTCGAGCGTGTCTTCCTTAGCCATGGTCTCTCCTTGAACACTTTGCCCTGCAAATGCAGAGCGCAGGCTTAAATGGGCGCTATTTTTCCCTTTTTCAAGACCTATTCATAGCAAAGACGTGTTTATCGCAACGCTATCGCGGCCTGCCTGATCCGCCCAATGGGTTCGGTTCAGCACCACGCCCTGTGCGCGCACATTGGCGATCTGCGCTATATCAACCTCGGCATAGGTCCATCCGGGCACGTTAATCTGCGCCGCATCCAGCACACCCGTTGACGGAAACCCGACATCTGGCGGGCAAAATATCCCCCCCGCCCCATAGGAATCGCCCAAAGCGTCAGACCAGTCAGCAGCACCCACGCAAGATGACATCGCACTTATGCACTGATTCTCGAGAGCCCGGGCCATGGACCCGATGCGCACGCGCCAGTACCCCGCCAATGCTTCGGTCACGCTGGGCACCGCGATAATATCGCAATCGGCCAAGGCACGGCCTAAAAGCGGGAATTCGCTGTCATAGCAAATCAGAATACCAATCTTGCCAATCGCGGTTTCGAAGACCTGCAAGGCATTGCCGCCGATCACGCCCCAAACCTCGCGCTCGAAACGGGTCATGATCTGTTTGTCTTGCACGCCGATCTTACCGTCCGGTGTAATCAAACGTGCGCGGTTGACGGGCCGCGTAGCCGTGGCCACTGGCCCTGACGCTGCTACGATGTGCACACCGTATTCTGCCGCCAGCCTTTGATGGACCACGTCCGCATCCGGCAGCCGGTCAGACACGGCAAATAGCGACGCTTCCAGATCTGCGGCAACGTCCAGACCTGCCAGTGTCGCCAGCTCCATCGCCCCGTATTCGGGAAACACCAGCAGATCCGCCCCATTGGCCGCCGCAGTTGCGACCCAGTTGACTAACTTATCCTCGTAATGTGCCCAACTGGTCAGGATGTCTTGGGTATAGGCGGCTGTAGCAATTTTCATTACTTGGGGCTCTGACTGGTTTCCCACCAATCGTGCGCTTGTTATGCGCCCGGTTCAATGGTCAAATAAGACGGACCGCTCTATTTTGATTTGCTGAATCTGTCGCCATTAGCGCGCCGCCTGCACGAGGTCGATCCAGCAGTGATATTTGGAAACTGGAAACTGCCAAAAGGCGATTATGATGTTCAAAAAAGGTGTGACACTGCGCGGAATCGAGGTGTTCGAGGCCTTGGCAAGCTCCGGTTCGGTGGCACAAGCTGCCGCAGCAACGGGTTTAAGCCAGCCTGCGGTCAGCCAGCAGATGTCCAATCTAGAGGCTGCTATTGGAACAGCGCTGATGGATCACAGCCGTCGCCCGATGCGCCTGACCCCCCAAGGGGAGAACTTTCTGAGACATGCAAGCACAGCATTGGCCCAGTTGCGATTGGCGCAGACTGAATTGACGGTCATGGACCTTGCCAATCTGTCAGACCTTAGCCTTGGGGTGATTGATGATTTCGACAACGATCTAACGCCACGTCTGGCGACGATACTGGCAGACAGCATGACGGGTTGCCGGTTCCGGATGATTACCGATGGCAGCAAAGACTTAATTCAAGCCGTCCAAGACAAGGCGCTGCACATTGCAATCGCAGCCACCAGCGGTGACGCAAAAAGCGGATTGACCGAAATCCCGTTGGCCCGTGATCCGTTTATCATTGTAGCTCCGAATGACACTGACCAGACACCCGCTGATCTGCTTTCCGGAAGCTCGCTCTTGCCTTTCCTAAGGTACGAGTCCGATCAGATGATTGCAGATCAGATCAGCAATCACCTGACGCGAAACAACATTAACCTGGCCTCGCAATTCGAGATCGGCAGCCATCTGGCATTGATGGCGATGGTCGCACGGGGCATTGGCTGGGCTATCACGACGCCCTTTGGCTATGGCCGCGCAGAACGGTTTCACGGGGCGCTCAAGGCATTTGCGCTGCCCGCACCGGGGGTGTCGCGGCAAATATCGCTGTTTGCAGGTGCCGATTGGACAGGCCCTGTGCCACAGAACATTGCCACCACTATGCGTCAACTGCTCCAGACCCATATGATTGCGCCGACGCTAGTGCAAATGCCGTGGCTGTCAGGCAGCTTTCACACCCTTGAGGGGTAAATCATCAAACGGACCTTGGAAGGCAGTAAAATGAGTAAGATTGTCATTCTCACCGGTGCAGGTATTTCGGCTGAAAGCGGGATAGAGACGTTTCGCGCAGAAGACGGGTTGTGGGCACAGCACCGCGTCGAAGACGTGGCCACCCCCGAGGGTTTTGCCCGCGACCCCAAGTTGGTCGTCGATTTTTATAACGCCCGCCGCAAACAGGCGTCTAAAGTCGCTCCAAACGCCGCACACAAGGCGTTGGCCAAGCTGCAAAAGAAATATGCCGGACAGGTGGTGATTGTGACTCAGAATGTGGATGATCTGCACGAACAGGGTGGTGCTTTGGATGTGATGCATATGCATGGTGCCCTGAATTCAGCGCTGTGTGCTGCATGCAACCATCGCTGGCCGGCCCCCATGGTCATGGCCCCCGGTGATCCCTGCCCCAAATGCAACGCCTCAGCGGCCCGACCCGACATCGTTTGGTTTGGTGAAATGCCATATGATATGGAAGCAATCTTTGATCATCTGGCAGAAGCAGATATTTTCGCCGCCATTGGCACTTCGGGAAATGTCTATCCAGCAGCGGGTTTTGTCGCAGACGCGCGACGCAACGGGGCCCACACGATCGAGATGAATCTGGAACGCTCAGCGGTGGGGAACCAATTTGCAGAGCACCGCACAGGTCCTGCCACACGCATTGTCACTGATTGGGTCGAGGAACTGCTGGGCAACACTCTGCCTCAGCGGCCAGAGCTTAGGTAACACCTTCGCCCTGCCCGCCCGTCGATGCTTTATTCGGAGGCTTTTGTGTCGTCCGAATGATCCATGGAGTCGTGGCTCATTTTGCTATGATCCATTTTGCT
>CBDTUA010000036.1:0-31490 GCA_965363735.1 uncultured Sulfitobacter sp.
GGCTCGAAGATTTGGCGAAAGAGGCTGACCTCGATCCCGAATTCGCCAAGAAGTTTCTGAACTTCATCATCGCTGAAGTCATTCAGCACCATAAACAACATCAATCCTAGGCCGGGGCCCGTCCCAGCCAAACTTACAAAACTAAAAGGAAATACATCATGTCCATGAAAATTCGTCTCGCCCGCGGTGGTTCCAAAAAGCGCCCGTTCTACCGTATCGTTGCCGCCGACAGCCGCATGCCACGCGACGGCCGCTTCATTGAAAAGCTGGGCACGTATAACCCGTTGCTGGCCAAAGATAGCGAAGAGCGCGTGAAAATGGACGTCGAGCGCGTTCAGTACTGGATGAGCAAAGGCGCACAGCCAACAGACCGTGTTGCTCGCATGCTGGAAGCCGCTGGCGTGACCCCAAAGACAGAGCGCAACAACCCCAAGAAGGGCGCACCAGGCAAAAAAGCCACAGCACGCGTTGAAGAAAAGGCCGCCAAAGCGACCGCCGCTGCAGAGGCCGCAGCAGCGCCAGCGGAAGAGCCTGCAGCAGAAGAAGCCGCAGCAGAATAATCAAACGGCTTCCCGGCGCGGTTTTCGCTGCGTCGGGGTCCCAAAGGTACATTCGACAGTTAGCATTCCTTTGCCAATCCTGACTGTCCGATGTACTTTCCCATCATCTGACACCGACCGCGCCCTGACGTCGTCCCTGACCCGAAAGCCGATCATGTTCCGATTGCTGCGTCTTGTTCTTGTTCTTGGATTGGGTATCGCCATTGGCATCTGGTTCGAACGCATGTTGATGGAAAGCGAATGCAAGGCGGGCGAAGGTCAATGGACCGGCACAATTTGTCTGGTTTCGGAGTTACTACAATGAGCGATAAGGTATCAGTGGGCGCAATTGCCGGATCCTACGGCGTGCGCGGCGAATTGCGGATAAAAAGCTATTGCGCGGTTCCCGAAGACATCGAAAAATACAGCCCCCTAACGTCCGAAGACGGCAAGCGGAGCTATGCCATAGCCTTGGTGCGCCCGATCAAAAATGGCTTTGTCGCCCGCATCACCGATGTCACCTCCAAGGAGGAAGCGGATGCCATGCGCGGCACCGTGCTTTTTGCGGACCGCGATCAACTCCCCTCTTTGCCCGATGATGAATTTTATCACGCGGATCTGATCGGACTTCAGGTGTTTGATACCGGCGGCAATTTGATCGGCAAGGTCAAGACCGTCCAGAACCATGGTGCCGATGACCTGCTTGAAACGCAGCTTGCGGGCACATCGGCGACCGTCTTCCTGCCGTTCACCAAGGCAGCTGTTCCAACGGTCGATCTGGCATCTGGTCGCATCATCGCCGATCCCCCCGACGGGATACTCCCCGATGCCAAGGCTGACTAAGCATTCTGCGAGTTTCCGCCCTGTCAGGGGCTATCGCGTATGACGCAGATTATCATCCATCCGGGGTTTCACAAAACCGGCACGTCCACTTTGCAAGCGTCCCTCAGGGCGAACTGCGATATCCTCGCAGAGGATTTCCTGATTCTTCTGGATCAGGATATCGTCGGCCTGACAGGGGCCGCCAAAGGGTACTCGGCCAGCCGGTCTGATCTTGATCTAGGTTTGGTGCTGTACGAGGCGGCACTGATCGCTGAGCAGATAAATCCAGAACCGAGAAACATTATCCTCAGTTCTGAAAGCCTGTGTGGCTATATCCCCGGCCGCAACGGTGTGCAGGATTACAGTGCAGCACCCGACTTGCTGGCCGCAATAAGCACCGCTTTTGCGCAAACCCTCCCAGACGCCAAGCTCACGTATCTCTTTTCCACACGCAACGCTGAAAGCTGGCTGGAAAGCTGTTACGCACAACACCTGCGCGCCTCTCGTATGATCCTGACCCTGCAGGACTATCTCTCTAGGTTCAAACCCTCAGCAAACCTGACGCAAGTGATAGCGGATTGCATGACTGCGCTGCCTTTGGCAGATATTAACAGCGCCCGGCTGGAGGATTGCCCTAAATCCAGACTGGGTATGCTGGACAGCCTGCTGGATCTGGCAGACTATCCCGAAATGAAACGCAAGAACCTTTCGCCAGTAGCTGTCGCAAACAAGGCCCCCTCGCCAGCACAACTCTCGGCGTTGCTTGAAATCAACCGCTCGGACCTCAGCGATCAAGACGCCCGCGCCGCACGTATGAAATTGAACATGGAAATCGCCTGATGCCCCGCCGGATTATCCTGCACACCGGATTTCATAAAACCGGTACGACAACTCTGACATCGACCTTGCGCAGCAACCGCACCGCTCTCAAGCGTCACGTGGCCATGCGCCTGCCCCCGCAGATGCGTGACCTGATGAACGCCACGCGCGGATATTCGACATGGCGCGACCCGCTGACCCTGATCAAGGCCGAAACCCGCTTTCACTCCTTGTTAGATGATCTACCCGCGATGCCCCGCCGCACATTGATCATCACATCCGAGGAGCTGGCCGGACATCTGCCCGGCCGTGACGGTCTTATGGACTACAGCGCCATGCCGATCATCCTGTACAGTTTTTGGACGATCGCAAAAGAAAAGTTTCCCGCGGCCGACATCCAGATTTACCTATCCACCCGCAAGCCCGCAGACTGGTTGGTTTCGGCGTATTGGCAACATGTGAAATCATCATCCATGACGCTGGACCTCGAAGCGTTTCTTGAGAAATACCACGCAGCGGGCGATCTGGAATTCATGGTTAACGAAATCGCAAGCCGTGTCCCTTGCCCGACCCATCATTGCGCAATCGAAGACAGCATGCACCGCCCCCTAGGCCCCGCAGACCCGCTGCTGGATCTATGCGAAATCCCGCAAGACCTGCGCGACACCTTGCTGCCCGCGCCTGCCCAAAATATCCGGCCCGACATCGATACCCTGTTGGCCTTGCTCGATGTGAACAGAACTGTCAAAGACCTGGAAAATCGCGTGGCCACAAAAAAGGTCATTTTGGCAAAGGCCAACATTACATGACGACACCGCCAGACAAGACGGTCCAACCCTCACAATCCCGCTCCCATGGTCGCCAATCCGTGCGCGCCACGCTGAAACCGCGCGAATTGATGCAGGAAACGCCCGACTATGCGGGCATTTGGCGGGCTGAAATCGTGACGTTGTTTCCCGACCTTTTCCCCGGTGTGCTGGGGGCCAGCCTGACTGGCCGCGCCCTGCAAGAGGGCAAGTGGCAATTGCGCACCCATGATCTGCGCGACTATGGCATTGGCAAACACCGCAATGTCGATGACACGCCCGCAGGCGGCGGTGCCGGCATGGTCATGCGCGCCGATGTCGTTGGCCCCGCAATCGAGGCGGCGATGCAAGGGGCGGCTGGGCGTTGGCCGATCTTGTATATGTCCCCGCGCGGGCGTCGTTTTGATCAGGCAATGGCCGCCGATCTGGCCACATGTGCCGGCGTCACCATGCTGTGCGGCCGGTTCGAGGGCGTCGATGAACGTGTGATCGAACACTACGGCATTACCGAAGTTTCACTCGGTGATTTTGTGATGACCGGCGGAGAGCTTGCCGCCCAAGCAATGATCGACGCCACTGTGCGCCTGCTGCCCGGCGTGTTGGGAAATGCCGACAGCACGGTCGAGGAAAGCCATTCTTCGGGCCTGCTGGAACACCCTCAATACACCCGTCCCGCTGAGTGGATGGGGCGCGAGATTCCGCCTGTTTTGATGTCAGGCAACCACGGCGAAATCACCAAATGGCGGCAGGCCCAAGGCGAGCGGCTGACAGAGCAGCGCCGCCCTGATATGTGGGCAAAATACACGCCAAAAACAAAAGGCAAATCATGACAGACCTTAGCCGTATCCTTGACCATGCCCGCATCGACGAACTGCCGAAGCCGTATTTCGGCAAGGTGCGTGATTGCTATGATTTACCCGATAACCGCCGCATCCTAATATCATCCGACCGCATATCAGCCTTCGACCGCATCCTGACGTCGATCCCATTCAAAGGCCAAGTCCTGACCCAAACCGCGCGGTTCTGGTTCGATCACACGGCCGATATCTGCCCCAACCACGTCCTTGAATACCCTGACCCCAATGTGGTGATCGGCAAGCGCCTGACCATCCTCCCTGTCGAGATCGTCGTGCGCGGCTATCTCGCTGGCTCCACCGGCACGTCCGTTTTGACGCTGTACAAAAAGGGCGAACGGCAGATGTATGGCCACACGTTCCCCGATGGGCTGCGCGACAACGAAGCTCTGCCCCACCCGATTATCACGCCAACGTCAAAGGAATTCGACGGCGGTCATGATGCCCCCCTGACAGCGACTGAAATCGTTGAACAGGGACTGCTGACACAAGCACAATGGGACCAGATCAGCGATATTGCCCTGCGACTGTTTGCACGTGGTCAGGAAATGGCCGCTAAGAACGGATTAATTTTGGTCGATACCAAATATGAATTCGGCACTGATGCAAACGGGAATATGCTGTTGGCCGATGAAATTCACACGCCCGACAGTTCCCGATTCTGGTTGGCAAATGGCTATCAGGCAGCACTGGAAAACGGCACCCGCCCGCCGTCCTTTGACAAGGACGTGATCCGGTCTTGGGTCGATGCCCGCTGCGATCCTTACAAAGATGATATCCCTGAAATCCCGGCTGAACTGATCGCAGCAACGTCGCAGGTTTATATTGATGCATACGAGGCGATCACCGGCCAGACGTTTGTACCCAACATGGATGGCGACACCGTGCTGGACCGGGTACGCAGCAATCTGGCCCCGTATTTCACTGCCTGAAAGCTGACGAACATAGGCCGCGAAATCCTCTTGATCCAAGAGGGTATCCGACCTATACGACGCCTACGTCTGGAATCGCTTTTGTGGCTCCAGCCTTTTCTGCATCCGCAGAAATCCAAAGCAACGATGATGCTACCTTCGATGGGCTGCCACGGCAGGCCCGCCAAACAGACCGAAGCTCTGGGATCGCGCAAAACTTCGTGGATTAACCGCGAGCATTATTAAGGAGACGATCAGATGAACCTGATTGCACAGATCGAGGCGGAACAAATCGCCGAACTGGGTAAAGATATCCCAGACTTCCGCGCTGGTGATACCATCCGCGTAGGTTTTAAAGTGACCGAGGGTACACGTACCCGCGTTCAGAACTACGAAGGCGTCTGTATTGCACGCAACAACGGCCGCGGCATCGCCGGTTCGTTCACCGTGCGCAAGATTTCCTTTGGTGAAGGCGTAGAGCGCGTATTCCCGCTGCACTCGACCAACATCGAAAGCATCACCGTTGTCCGTCGTGGCCGCGTCCGTCGTGCCAAGCTGTATTACCTCCGCAGCCGTCGCGGCAAATCGGCACGGATCGTCGAGAACGCCCATTACAAGCCAAAATCTGGCGCGAACGCGTAAGGAGAGCTGTCATGAAAGCTGATACACACCCCGAATACCACACGATCAACGTCAAAATGACCGACGGCACGATCTTGGAAATGAAATCGACCTACGGCAAAGAAGGCGCCCAGCTTTCGTTGGATATTGACCCCTCCGTGCACCCTGCATGGAACGGCGGCACATCCCGCTTGATGGACACCGGCGGCCGCGTGTCCAAGTTCAAAAACAAGTATGCAGGTCTGGGCTTCTAAACCCGACTGCCTACCGAGAACAAAGGTGGCGTGCCCCAGTCGGGCGCGCCATTTTTTTTGGCGGCCGCCCTGCTTGAGTGGGTGGCTTTGCCGGCCCAATCGGCCCATCGCACGCCATGGGAAGAGTATTCGTCTGATGCGCAGATATTTTGGGAACCAACGGGAATCTGTTTAGGTTTTGGAAAGACATTCAAGTCAATTTCCGCTCAGCCCCCCTTAGAAAGGTCCGCTGATGACCACGTCCTGTCTAACCCGTGAATCCTCCTCTCAGAGCAATGCCAACGAGACGATTCTGCGGGACCCTTTGATTCCGCCGCCCCTATCAAGTGCAGGTACAACCAAACTTTGGGCGCAAGATTTGCTGGCGGCCCGAAATCTGATTAATCGCAAACAGTACGGCCAAGCCTTGGTTCTCGCAGGCGCGCTCCAGCGGTTGCATGGCGACCACCATGAATTGATCGACTTGATCACAACCTGCCGCGGTCATCTTGGCTCGCCTGCGAAATAAACAACTCTGAACGCCCAAATGCCAGTCCGTGTGCCAAGGTCGCCCACCCGGTTCAGGCACGGAAACGCCCCGCGTCGAAAATGGCGTGCAACACCCTGATACAATAACCACAATCGGAACGCGCAAGTCCTTCCAAATGCGCCATATCTGCCATATGGTTTTCTCCAATGTGGCCCTGGCAAAAGTCGGGGAGTAAAAGGGACAGCTTGCAATGGCGCATATTATCGTCGTCGGAAATGAAAAAGGCGGGGCGGGAAAATCAACCGTTTCTATGCATGTTGCAACCGCCCTTGCGCGCATGGGGCACAAGATCAGTGTCTTGGATCTTGACCTGCGTCAGCGCACCTTTGGCCGCTTTATCGACAACCGAAAGGCATTTCTTTCCTCTGCCGAACTTGACCTGCCATCCCCTAAGATGCACGAACTGCCAGAGGTCGAACCAGAGGCCCTTAAGCCCGGCGAAAACATCTATGACCACCGCCTAAGCGCCGCAGTGGCAGAGCTGGAACCCGTCAGTGACTTTATCCTGATCGACTGCCCCGGATCGCACACGCGGCTTAGCCAAGTCGCCCATTCGCTGGCTGACACCCTGATTACACCGTTGAATGACAGCTTTATCGACTTTGACCTATTGGCCCACACCGATGCCAGCGGAGACAAGATTACCGGCCCGTCCGTCTATTCCGAAATGGTCTGGAATGCGCGCCAGCTGCGCGCGCAGGCTGGCCTTGATCCGATTGACTGGATCGTCGTGCGCAACCGCATGGGTGCACAGCGCATGGTCAACAAAGACAAGATGGAACGCGCAATTATCAACCTAAGCAAGCGCATCGGCTTTCGGATCGCGCCTGGTTTTAACGAACGTGTGATTTTTCGCGAGCTATTCCCGCGCGGATTGACCCTGCTGGACCTCAAGGACATTGGCGTCAAACAGCTTAACATCTCGAACGTGGCTGCCCGTCAAGAGCTGCGCGACCTGATGAAAGCGCTGAATTTGCCGGGCGTTGAAATCAACTTTTGATCCGTTTTCGGCGGGTCAGGGAAATCACATTCGACGCAAATAGTGCCGTAATCACTACCGCCCCGCCGATCAGCGCATAGCCGCCCGGATCTTCACCGATGACAGCCCAAACCAGCAACGGTGCAAGAACCGACTCCAGCAGCACCAGCAATCCGACCTCGGCCGAGGTAATATAACGCGGCCCAAGTGCAAGGAAAATTGAGCTGAACATGATGAACAGACCATGGCTTAGCACAAGCGGTGCTTGGTCTGTAGGCATCGAAAGCGGATGCGCAAATGGAGCGATCAAAGCGGCGACAATCAGATAGGCTAGGCCCACCCCCGGCACCATAGAAATGGCTTTTGCGTGACGCGCGGCCGTCAGACCCGCTGCAAATAACGCGGACACCGCTAGGGCAAGCAGATCACCCGTCAGGCTTGCGTGCGCTGTCTCACCCGACCCATAAGCGATGATCGCGATACCAACCATTACAACGGCAATCGTAATCAACATCCTTCGACTGATCGGTTCAGCCAAAAATATGCGGCTATAGACTGTGGCAAAAACCGGCAATGAGGCAAGAATAAACACTACATTTGCGACCGAGGTCAGGCTGACCGCCAACACAAACAAAACCCCGCTTGCCCCCGTGCCAATCATATAGACCGCTCCATAGCGGCCTGTTCTTAGAACCGCTTGAAACGGCCCCACCCCTTTGGTCAGCACGATCCAAAAGCAAATAAACCCGCCTGCCAGTGCCAGCCGCCAAAACGCAATCGTAAGCGCCGGCGCATCGATCAGCCGAACGAACAGCGAATCCGGCACCACACACAGGATGCCGATCAGGGTAATCAAAAGGCCGCGGGCTTGATCATTCATGCCCTATCGGTGACCCCAAGCAGCAATTAAGTAAAGCCCGCAGGACGTTTGACACACAGTTTCAAAAGCATCTTTTTCAACGCTGCCCGCTCGACCGGGCCAAGATCGGCCGTAAGGTCGCTATCATATCGCTGGGCAACCTGATGCAAGTCAGCATAGGCCGCTTGCCCCTGTGCCGTCAGCGCCAGATGTTCGACCCTGCGGTCGGTATCATCGCGAGCACGCGTCACGAATCGGCGATCAGCCAGTTTTTGCACGGCGCGGCTGATCTTGGTCTTATGCATATTCGCACGTCCACCGATCTCGCTCGCTGTCATGCGACCATAAAGACCCAGATGGAACAACACACGCCATTCGGTCCTTAGCATCCCATAGCGGTCTTTATAGATCTGCTGGAACTCCAGGCTGCTCGCCTCTGCTGCTTGGTTCAGAAGATAAGGCAGGAACTGCGTAAGATTAAAATTGTCGTCTGCCATGTGGTCGGACCGCTTGTTAGTTACAAAAACAACTATTACAAACGCAACAGATTTTGCAAGGGAGGCTTTCGTGAACCGCCAAGTGACCCCGTCCGACCTGACCACAGCCACCAGCCCGATGGGCACAACCCAAGGCTACATGCCCGGATTCGGCAATGATTTTGAGACCGAGGCCCTGCCCGGTGCGCTGCCTCAAGGCATGAACAGCCCGCAAAAATGCAACTATGGCCTTTATGGCGAACAGCTGTCCGGCACGGCCTTTACCGCGCCCAGCCACCAGAACGAGCGCACGTGGTGCTACCGTATCCGCCCGTCGGTAAAACATTCCCACCGTTATGAAAAAATCGATCTCCCCTATTGGAAATCCGCACCGCACATACCGCAGGATGTGACCAGCCTTGGCCAATATCGCTGGGATCCGGTGCCGCATTCCTCGGAAAAGTTGACATGGCTCACTGGTATGCGCACCATGACAACGGCAGGTGACGTAAACACCCAAGTCGGCATGGCCAGCCACATCTATTTGGTCACCGACAGCATGGTCGACGCCTATTTCTACTCTGCCGACAGCGAATTGTTGATCGTCCCCCAAGAAGGCCGCCTGCGCTTTTGCACCGAACTGGGCGTGATCGACGTAGAGCCAAAGGAAATCGCGATCATCCCGCGCGGTCTGGTGTACCGCGTCGAAGTTCTTGAGGGCCCAGCGCGCGGATTCGTCTGCGAGAACTATGGTCAGAAATTCGAACTGCCCGGCCGTGGCCCTATCGGTGCCAACTGCATGGCCAACCGTCGCGATTTTAAAACCCCTGTTGCCGCGTTTGAAGACCGCGACGCACCATCAACCGTCACGATCAAATGGTGCGGCCAGTTCCATGAAACCAAGATCGGCCACTCGCCTTTGGACGTTGTCGCATGGCATGGCAACTACGCCCCCGTGAAATACGATCTGCGCACTTATTGCCCCGTAGGCGCTGTGTTGTTTGACCATCCTGATCCGTCAATCTTTACCGTTCTCACCGCGGCGTCTGGCGTCGAAGGTACTGCAAACATCGACTTTGTCCTGTTCCGTGAACGCTGGATGGTGGCCGAAGATACATTTCGCCCGCCATGGTACCACAAGAACGTCATGTCCGAGCTGATGGGCAATATCTATGGTCAGTACGATGCCAAACCCAAAGGGTTCATCCCCGGCGGCATGTCCCTGCACAACATGATGCTGCCCCACGGCCCCGACAAGAATGCCTTTGAAGGGGCGTCGAATGCTGATCTCAAGGCGGAAAAGCTCGACAATACCATGTCGTTCATGTTCGAAACGCGGTTCCCGCAACACTTGACCGAATTCGCCGCGAAAGAGGCCCCCTTGCAGGATGATTACATCGACTGCTGGGAAAGCCTCGAGAAGAAATTCGACGGCACACCGGGTAAGAAATAACCGCTAACGCAGCGCTTGCGCAGGCAAATTCATTCAAGGACCAACTATGACATTGCTCACTTCATGGGTCGAAAGCGCCAATAGCGCCGATACAGATTTCCCGCTCAACAACCTGCCATATGGCGTGTTCTCGACAAACTCTCTTGAGCCGCGTTGCGGCGTTGCGATTGGCGATATGGTACTGGACATGGCGGCGATGGAGGAGGAAGACCTGATCCTGCTTCACTTCGATCCGGTTTTCGACGTGCCGTACTGGAATGACGTGATGGATCTTGGCCCAAAGGTCTGGGCCAGCCTGCGGGCACGATTGATCGAACTCTTGGCGTCAGACAGCCCCGATCAGGCCAAAGTCGCGCCGCATCTTGTGCCAATGTCCGAAATTCGCCTGCACATGCCTTTGGTCGTTTCGGAATATACCGATTTCTATGCAGGCCGTCATCACGCAACGAATGTGGGGACAATGTTTCGCGGTGCCGAAAATGCGCTACCGCCCAACTGGCTGCACATCCCCATCGGGTACAATGGCCGCGCGTCGACAGTGGTAGTCTCGGGCACCGATATTCGCCGCCCCAATGGGCAGTTAAAAGCCCCTGATGCGGATACGCCAACCTTTGGCCCATGCAAACGACTTGATATCGAACTCGAGATGGGTGCCATCGTCGGCACATCTACCGAAATGGGCGACACCATCAGCGTCGCCGAAGCGGATGAGATGATCTTTGGCTATGTCCTGCTGAACGATTGGTCGGCGCGCGATATCCAAGCGTGGGAATATCAACCCCTTGGGCCGTTCCAAGCCAAAGCCTTTGCCACATCCATCTCTCCCTGGATCGTTACAACCGCAGCCCTCGAACCATTCCGCACTTCGACGCCGGAACGCGAAAAGGAACTTCTACCCTATCTGCAAGAACCAAAACCCATGCTTTATGACATTGATCTAAGTGTTCTGATCCAGCCCGAAGATGGTGAACAAGAAGTCTTGGCCCGAACGAATTACAACACGATGTACTACTCCGCGCCCCAGCAACTGGCCCACCACGCCTCCTCCGGCTGTGCGATGAACGCGGGCGACCTCCTCGGCTCCGGCACGATATCGGGCCCCGAAAAAGACCAGCGCGGCAGCCTGCTGGAACTTAGCTGGGGCGGCAAAGAGCCGATCACACTGGCCGATGGCACCACCCGCAGCTTTATCGAGGACGGCGATACCATGATCCTCACCGGCCACGCACAAGGCGACGGGTATCGTATCGGTTTCGGCGCATGCTCTGGCACAATCCTCCCTGCCAAAGCTCATTCCTGACCCCAGCTTCATTTCGCCAAATAAACTCCCGCCGGAGGCATCCCAAGTCGCCCCGCGCGCAGACATTTAATAAGGAAAACCAATGTCCAAAAAATTTGCTTCCCAAGGAGATATGACCGAAAAGAAGATTTCCTTCACCGAAGTCGGCAAAGATCTTTGGGCCTTTACCGCCGAAGGTGACCCCAACTCCGGCGTCATTATCGGCGACGACTCTGTCATGATCATCGAGGCGCAAGCCACGCCGCGCCTCGCCAACAAGGTCATCGAGAAAGTGCGTGAGGTTACCGACAAGCCGATCACCCATGTCGCCCTTACCCACTACCACGCCGTTCGCGTCTTGGGGGCCTCGGCCTTTAATGCAGATCAAATCATCATGTCTGAAATGGCGCGCGGCATGGTTAATGAGCGTGGCCAAGAAGACTGGGACAGCGAATTCCAGCGTTTCCCGCGCCTGTTCGAAGGGTACGAATCCATCCCCGGCCTCACCTACCCGACCACCACCTTTAACGACCGCATGACCATCTACCTTGGCAACCGGCGCGTCGACCTGATGCACTTGGGTCGGGCCCACACCGCTGGCGACATCGTCGTCCATGTGCCCGATGAAAATGTGATGTTCACTGGTGACATCGTCGAATACCATTCGGCCTGCTATTGCGGTGACGGCTATTTCGCCGAATGGGGCAATACACTGGACGCAATCAAAGCCTATGATGTCGATGCCATCGCGCCGGGTCGCGGTGACGCGCTGATTGGCACCGATATGGTCAATGCCGCGATTGAAAACACCCGCGATTTCGTCGAAAGCACCTACCGCCCTGCCGCCCGCGTCGCCGCCCGCAACGGCACGCTAAAAGACGCGTGGGATGCCGTGCGCGCTGAATGTGACCCGAAATTCTCCGACTACGCGATTTATGAACATTGCCTGCCCTTCAACGTCGCCCGCGCGTACGACGAGGCCCGCGGCATTAGCCATCCCCGCATTTGGACCGATAAACGCGACATTGAAATGTGGGAAGAATTGCAAAGCTGAGACCAATCATGGCCTATGATTACGCCCCTTTCCCTTACACGCCACCGCCCGGCCTGACCCGGTCCGAACCGCGTCATGCCGTCGTGATCGTCGGTGCCGGCCCTATCGGACTGGCAATGGCAATCGATCTGGCGCAACGGGGCGTTGCTTCGGTTGTGCTGGACGACAATAACGTCGTCTCCGTCGGCTCGCGCGCAATCTGTTGGGCCAAACGGACGCTCGAAATCTTTGATCGTCTTGGCGTCGGCGAACGCATGCTGGCTAAAGGCGTGACTTGGAAAGTCGGGCGTAATTTCCACGGTGACAAACAGGTTTACGCTTTCGATCTACTGCCAGAACCGGGCCACAAATACCCGGCCTTCATCAACCTGCAGCAATACTACGTCGAACAATACCTTGCCGAACGCGCACAAGACTTTCCCGACCTGATTGACCTGCGCTTTCTCAATAAGGTCATCAACCACACCGACCATGGCGACCACGTATCGATCGACATCGCTACCCCCGATGGGGACTACACGCTCACTGCGGATTACTACATCGCTTGCGATGGCGCAGGATCGCCCACACGCAAACGCATGGGTTTACCGTTCGAGGGGCAAACCTTTGAGGAACATTTCCTGATCGTTGACGTGGAAATGGAAACCTCGCCCTTTGGCGATCACGGCACCCCCGAACGCTGGTTCTGGTTCAATCCGCCGTTTCACAATGGTCAATCCGCGCTGCTGCATAAACAGCCCGACAATATCTACCGGATTGATCTGCAACTCGGCCCCAATACCGATCCAAAAACCGAAGCTACAGAAGAAAAAGTCATACCCCGGATTAAAGCCATTGTCGGCGAAACCAATTTCCGTCTCGACTGGATGAGCGTTTATAAATTTCGCTGTGCCAAACTTGACCGTTTCTTGCACAACCGCGTCATCTTTGTCGGCGACAGCGCGCACGTGGTCAGCCCTTTTGGCGCGCGTGGCGGAAACGGGGGCATTCAGGACGTAGATAATCTGGGCTGGAAACTGGCTGCTGTCTTGCAAGGCATGGCCGGCCAACCCCTGCTGGAAACATACAATATTGAACGCGTCCACGGCTCCGCTGAAAACATCCTCAACTCATCGCGCGCCACAAACTTCATGACTCCCAAATCTCCGATTGAAGCGCTCTTTCGCGATCAGGTTCTCCAGCTTGCAGCCGATCACCCATTTGCCCGCAAATTGATTAATTCGGGCAGGTTATCACAACCCTGCAGCCTTTCGACCTCCCCTCTGCAAACCTCGGGAATTGCACCAATTCCGCCCGGCGCACCAATGGTTGACGCCCCGCTTTTGGACGCGCACGGCCCAACCTGGCTGCTGTCAAAAGCCCATGGCGGATTTACCATATTGACCGCAGGCCCGACACATCTTCCCGATATTGCAGGGATCGCGCGGATTGGCATCAACCAATCCAGCGACTACCCCAGTTATAGTTCCGTCGATGGTCACGTCGACACCCGCTATGGCACAGAAAAGATCTATCTTCTGCGCCCCGATGGCCATGTCTGCGCCGTTTTCGATACCGCAGACACTCCCGCTATCATTGCAGCCCGTGACCGAGCACTCGGAGCAACATTATGATCCTAGATGACAAACTTGGCCCTGACGCAGACAGTTTTTACAACGCTCTGATGGACGCACATGAGGGGTTAAGCGAGACAGAGAGCCACGCGCTAAACGCGCGACTCGTCTTGATTTTCGGAAACGAAATCGGCGACTTAGATACGCTCAAGGTCCTACTGGCCACAGCGCGCCAAGACACGCCATCCTGACTTGTCTGGCTCTTGAATAACACCGCCGGAGACACACATCTGCCCTTGGCAAATCGAAAGTCGCGCAGCGCGTCAGCGCTTCCATTGGTTAACCCACATCTTTGCGAAGTTGCTCCAGCGTCACCGCTGCTCATATCGCAGACCTGATCACGGGACTCACACGATAACCTTCCGTAACGTCACTTAAAATTGCACAACCCGATCCTTATATTTTTAAGGGTCTGTTTGGTTTTTGGCCCCATCCAGCCTTGACGCATGGCACCTCAATGTTGACACTCGGCCCGCCACGCTTAGTTTCAACTAAGCAACGAGCGCAGATCAACTGCATCACCGACCTCAAGGTCTTCGCCTTGGGTACCGAAAGTGGAAAGCGGCACAAGTCGTAGCCACATCAACAGAGAGGAAGATCATGAGTTTTTTGACCCGTACTGGTAAACCCCTGCCAAAAGCCATCCTGGATTCTGCCGAGGCTGCTAAAGCAGACCCGGTAAATCGCCGCGAATTTCTGGCGCTTGCAAGCGCATTTGGTGCAACCACCGCCACCGCCTATGGGATGATTGGCCTGCCCACACCGGCAAGCGCCGCCGCCCACAAAGAAGGTGGTACGGTGCGTATGCAAATGGAAGTACGCGCCCTCAAGGACCCGCGCACCTATGACTGGTCTCAAATCGCGAACTTCTCGCGCGGTTGGCTGGAATATCTCGCGATCTGGGAAAACGATGGTACGTTCACCCCTGCCTTGCTGGAAAGCTGGGAAATCAACGATGATGCCACAGAATATACCCTGAATGTCCGCAAGGGCGTGACCTGGAACGATGGCACCGCCTTTACTGCTGCTGACGTTGTCCGCAACATCGAAGGATGGTGTGACAAGTCCGTTGAAGGCAACTCTATGGCGGGCCGCTTTGCGACCTTGATAGACGAGGCCACAGGCAAGGCAATCGAAGGTTCCATCGTTGCGGTTGACGACCACTTGGTCAAACTCATGTTGCCACGTCCGGACATTACGTTGATCCCGGGTATGGCCGATTATCCTGCTGCCATCGTCCCCGAAGGGTTCGACGCCGAAACGATGCTTGATAATCCCGTCGGCACTGGTGCCTACCTGCCTGAATCACTCGAGGTGGGCGTTAAAGGTGTCTTGGTTAAGAACGCTGACCACACTTGGTGGGGAACCGAAGTTTACGGCGGTCCGTACATCGACCGGTTGGAATACATTGACTACGGCACAGACCCGTCCGCCTTTGTTGCGGCAGCCGAGGCCGACGAGATCGACGCGACCTACTCGATCGAAGGTGAATTCATCGACGTGTTCAGCACGCTTGATGGCTGGAACGAAAATCAAATCGCCACTGCGGCGACCATCGTCGTCCGCCCCAACCAACTGGCCGAAGTTGATGGCAAAAAGCCTTATGCAGACAAACGCGTGCGTCAGGCGATTGCAATGGCCGTCGATAACGCCGTTTTGCTAGAGCTTGGCTATGCTGGGCGCGGTCTGGTTGCAGAAAACCACCACGTTGGCCCCATGCACCCCGAGTACGCCGAAATTGCACCGCGCAAGGTCGATCCAGCCGCCGCCAAGGCGCTGATGGACGAAGCAGGCATGGCCGATTTCGAGCACGAACTGTTCTCGATCGACGATGCTTGGCGCAAGGACACGACCGATGCGGTCGCCGCCCAATTGCGTGATGCGGGGATCAAGGTAAAGCGGACAATTCTGCCCGGTTCGACCTTTTGGAACGACTGGACGAAATATCCGTTCTCATCCACAAACTGGAACGCGCGGCCCTTGGGTGTGCAAATCTGGGCACTCGCCTATCGCTCTGGCGAAGCATGGAATGAATTTGGTTGGTCCAACCCCGAATTCGACGCCCTGCTGACCAAAGCGCTATCCGTGGCAGATGTCGAACAACGTCGCAAGCTGATGGCCGAAGGTGAAGCGTTGATCCAAAATGAAGGCGTTACAATCCAGCCTTACTGGCGTTCGCTCTTCAACCATACCAAAGAGGGTCTGGTTGGCGCAGGTCACCACATCGGGTTTGAGTACCACCCGGCACGTATGGCGTGGACCATGTAAACTGACATACTTAACTTTGGGAATGGGGCCGCGATTTCGTGGCCCCTTTCTATTTCAGCGCTAATAGAGCAGTGGCAAGGCAGGCGACGGTGCCCAAAGATCGGGGTCAAGCGCCTGCAGTCTTTGTAACTTTTGCATCATTGCAGTGTATCCGATCATGCGTGCGCGAGTCGTGATCTTGGGCAGGCCAAGCCTGTAGAACGCCAACTGATCCAGTTCTTCCGGTGACACGTTTTCCTGCAACAAATAACTTGCCGCATTGATTGCCCCGACAATCAGCGCCTCAGCGGCGTCCGGCGAGGATATCGCTACCTGCGCTATTTGCGCAAAGCGGGCTTCCTCGGTGATCATGTCTTCCATCAAGGGGTCAATCACGGCACCGCCCCCGCCCGGATACCGATACCAACCCACACCAATCGACCGCCCCAACCGACCCTCGCGGACCATGCGGTCAGCCACCAAAAGATCGGTTCCAGTCCTTCTGCGCCGTGCAAATGCGACTTCGAGGCCGATGTGATCTTGCGCCTTCAAAAGCCCCTCGGAAAAGCCTGCGGCTTCCAACGCTTCATCCAGTTCCCACGGGGTAACGCCAACAAGCAAAAGCCGATCGACCATGGCAAGCGCTGCGTCCTGCAACGCCGTCCCAGCGAACGCATCCCCGGTGCCTTGCATTGACGGGACGTTCAGTGCCTTCGCAAATGCAGTCGCTTCGCGTTGTCTATCGATTGATGCAGCGCCAAGCGCTATTTCGATCAGGCGCGGGTCCAGCAAATCCATCGCAACTGTCCGGTTCGGATCAGGTAAGGCAGACAATGCATGTGGCCCATCCAAGATGACAACCAGTGTCCCTTTGGGGGCTTTTGCAGCATCACGAGACCAGCACAGGAATACATCACATTGGCCCACAATTTCGGTGCCCACAGGAATTGTCAGGTCAGGCAGCCGCCGCCCCAGCACCGCACGTACACGGATCGCATCGTTGACGTCAGGTTCAACCACTGTGATGGGAAACCCAGCCTTGCAAAGCACGTGGATCAAATCCGCGCTCGTGCTGCCAAGGTCGTATAAAACCACATGCTTGCCTGACGTCACCGTCACCGTCACCCGTCAAGCGCACCCAGAAAATGCCGTTTCTCAATGATGCGCAGCAGGTCCTTTAGCGATGCTTTTACCGGACGGTTCGAAGTGTTGATCTGCGCATCCGCGCGCTCGTATAGCGGGGTGCGGGTATCCAGAAGGTTCTTGAGTTGCGTCATTGCGGCGGGGTTGCCTTCCATCGGACGCACGTCCCCTTGGGCGCGTACCCGCTGCATATATTCCGAAGGACTGGTGTGGACCCAGATGGTGTGAAACCGCTGCAAAAGCAGTGCATATGTCGTGCTTTCAGCGACGATACCCCCCGCGACAGCAAGGATCATCTTGTCATGCTTTGCACCGACCCGCTCCAATGCTTCAGCTTCAAGCTCGCGGTATCCTTCCTGCCCATAAAGCGCCATCACCTCGGAGACGGGCATGTCGGATGCGGCTTCGATTTCCTTGTTCAGTTCGACAAAAGGAAGACCAAGCGCATCCCCTGCCAGCTTTCCCAATGTAGATTTTCCAGCGCCGCGCAATCCAATCAATCCAATGCGGCCGGCCCGCAACGCAGCAGGACTTTGGGTGGATAGCAACGCCCTTACCTGCTGTTGCACATCAGCGCTTGCCTTGCCGAACAACTTTGCGATCCGCTCGACATCGCGGTCCAGTGGGACACCCTCTGACAGAAGATTTTCGACCTTTAGGTCCAGCGAAGCGGCCACGCGCTGTAGCAAAATAACCGAGATATTGCCTTCTCCGGCTTCAAGCTGGGCAAGGTAGCGGGGTGACACGCCTGACATCTCTGACAGAACGCGGCGGGGCAGCCCCTTGGATTTTCGGGCGTCACGCACGCGTGAAGCAAGACGTTGAATAAGCTCTTCACCGGGGTTTGCCGGATCTACCGTATCGGGCATAGGCACCCCTTAATGAACAATAATGCAAGATTAGTCGGTCAGCGTTAAGGATCAACAGAAATCTGCAAAAAAGTGCATTAATCTGTCCGGATCAGCGGTTCGACAACTTTGCGAATACGGTCAGGCGCTGGCATGCTTTTGAACACATCCGCTTGGGTGAACACACACGTGAAACTGCCGGTAAAGCACAGCACGTTGTTCTGATAAGCCTTCATGCCGAAGGTAATCGATTTTTCGCCCAGACGAGTGGGATAGGTCTCGCACATCAGGCGATGACGCGGCGTGACGGGGCTGCGGAAATCCATCGACAGGTTCACGAAAGGTGTGCCCATATTGCGGTCAATTTCCATCTGGAACCAACCTTCGCCGACAAAATGTTCTTCCCACCACGCGTTGATGGCGTCCAACGCAAACCACGGCAGACGGGCAGTATAAGCGATTTTCGCAGGGTCGCAGTCGCCCCACGTCACGCGGATTTCATGCACAAACGGCGTGTCGGTCATCTAGTAGGTTTCCACATGATAGCGGCCGTCTTCGCGCATGACATTGCGCAGGGTTTCCCATTGCTGCCCCATGCTTTCGGCGATTGAATTCATCGCCTTTTCAACACCTTCCTCCATGCCCCGCAACCCACAGATATAGATATAGGTCTGATCGCTGGCCAACAGCTCTGCAACGGAGTCTTGTTCGGCGATGATGCGATCCTGGACATATTCCTTGTCTTTGCCTGCCTCGCGACTGAACACCAGATGCTGTTTCAGCAGGCTGTCGGGGATTTTCTTAAGAGGTCCAAAATACGGCAGGCTTTTGGGCGTACGCGCCCCAAAGAACATGGTCATCCCGCCCGTCGCACCACTGCGTTGACGCTGCATGGTAAAGGCACGCATCGGGGCCGATCCGGTTCCTGTACAAATCAATAGCAGATGCGCCTGCGGGTCACTGGGCATCAGGAAAGTCGCGCCGAATGGGCCTGTCACCTCAACCTCTGCGCCGGTCTTCAGATCGCATAAGAAGTTTGACGCGAGGCCTTTGTCTTCGCGTTTCACGGTCAGTGAGATATTGTGATACCCCGGCCGCTCGCCGTCGCGCGGGCTGGAAATGGAATAAAGCCGTGGCAGATGGGCCTTGCCCTCTGCATCGGTGCCGGGGGGGATGATGCCGATAGATTGTCCTTCGAGAACGGGAAACGGTAACGCGCCGGGATCAAGGATGATGTGACGTACGTCATGTTCAGGATCGTCGGTCAGGCGGTAATTGCCCTGCACTTTCATCATGGCGGGCTTGCCAAGGTTGTACATGTTTACAGCAGGCTTGCTGGCGGTTCGGGGGGCCTTGGCCTTGCCGCCTGCCCCTTTATGCGCTTCGGCTAGCAACGCGGCGATGGGATCAGCTTCGTCGTCCGATGGGGCCGCGACTTCGATATCTTCCTGATCTGGCAGCTCTTCCATCTCGTACTGCTGCTCCAGCGTGTAGGGCGTTTCGACAACGCGCCATTCGTCGATAGACCCTGTGGGGCAAACCGGAATGCAATCCATGCAGAAATTGCAGATGTCAAAATTCACCACGACGTTGTTGTCGTCATGTTCAATCGCACCAACAGGGCAGGTCATTTCACAGGTATAGCACCGGATGCAAATCTCGGGGTCGATGAGGTGCTGTTTGACGGGCTGGTTCATGGCGGCTATTCCTGCGGTTCTATGTGCGGATGGGCGGACCTAAGCCCACCCACCATTGTTACTTGCGTAGGGTGGGTGCAACCCACCGCGCCGCTTAGGCCATGTGTAACTTTACGTACTCAAAGTCACCCGGCTTGTTGTCGATGCCAACTTTGGGTGCTGCGATCCAGCTGGCGTATTTTCCCGGCTCATAACATGGCACCATCAACGACTGAATAAAGTCGCCATCGGCCTTGGTTGGCAGCCAATCGTCCTTACGCTTGTGCCACTCATCAGAAGAGATGATCTTGCCATCGGGGTCAACAGCGACGGCACTGAACACGCCAATCTGACGGTGGAACCCCTCGTGAGGCATCTTAAACTCGAAATTAACGCCAGCTTTGGCAATCTGCTTGTTCCAGCGGCCGACACCACCAGCCGCATCGCGCACATAGTCATCGCGCAGACGCATGTTGATCGCGGTCAGGGCCGGCACGTCTTCGGTCACGATCTTGCCTTCCTTGACCGAGGTCACCGCATAGGTATCGTTTTGCAGCTTGTGATCGTCGTCGATGCGCTGCTCCATATACCGGCCTTTGATACCATAGTTGAACGCGTTGGCGGCGTTAGTGGACACCTCTTGGCCGAACAGATCCAGCGACAGCGTGTAATGCAGGTTCAGCTTTTTCTGGATCGTGGGCAGGTCGATGACGCCCAGATCACGAATCTTGTTGACGTCGTAGGGGTCGGTGATGCCATGCTTGTTCATCGCCTCAAGCGTTGCCTGAATGGTGCGGCCCACGCCGGTTTCGCCCACAAACATGTGGTGCGCCTCTTCCGTAAGCATAAAGCGGCAGGTGCGTGACAGCGGGTCAAAGCCGGATTGTGCCAGCGATTCAAGCTGCATTTTGCCGTCACGGTCCGTGAAGTAGGTGAACATGAAGAACGACAGCCAATCTGGCGTTTCCTCGTTAAAGGCACCAAGCATCCGTGGGCTGTCTTCGGAGCCTGAAGAACGCACCAGAAGATCATCCGCTTCTTCACGGCCATCACGACCGAAATACTTTTGCAGCAGATAGACCATCGCCCAAAGGTGGCGGCCTTCCTCGACGTTGACCTGAAACAGGTTACGCATATCGTATAGCGACGGGGACGTCAGACCAAGGAAACGCTGCTGTTCAACGGACCCCGGCTCGGTGTCGCCTTGGATGACGATCAAGCGCTTGAGCATGTTGCGGTATTCGCCGGGCACTTCCTGCCACGCGGGTTCCCCGAAATGTTCGCCCATCGGAATTTTGCGATCTTCGACGGCTGGTGCCAGCAGAACACCCCAACGGTATTCCGGCATTTTAACATAGTCGAATTTCGCCCAGCCTTTGGGATCAACCGAAACGGCCGTCCGCAGGTAAACCATCGATTCCTGAAAATTCTGCGGGATCAGGTCGTTCCACCAGTTGATGTAGCCGGGGTGCCATTTCTCAAGCGCTTTAAGCACTTTCTTGTCTTGGCTCAGGTTCACGTTATTCGGGATCTGGGTGTCGTAGCTTACGTTAATCAGGTCGAGCATTGTTTTCTCCTCGTGGGGTCAAAACCATTCAAGATTTTGGGACGGATTATTTGTAAGATTCAGGACCGCTACACACGTTCCATATTGTATTCGCCGCGTACGCCTGTGCCGTAGCGTTGCAGCGCACCATCGGGGCCAACAGCATTCGGGCGCTGGAATATCCAGTTCTGCCAAGCAGTCAGGCGACCGAAAATGCGTGTTTCCATGGTTTCGGGGCCAGCAAAGCGCAGGTTGGCTTCCATTCCCGTCATGGCATCGGGGCTAAAGCTGGCGCGTTCCTCCATAAACAGACGCACTTCGTCTTCCCAATCGATGTCATCGTAGACGTAAGTAACCAGACCTGCTTCGTCGGCGGCGTCGGCCTCAAGCGGTTGGCCCTTCAACGCTTCCAGCTTTGCGATGTCTTCGGGTGTGCCCAAGAACCGTGTTTCAAGACGGGTCAAGTCGTTGCCCATTTTGTAAGTACCGAAATTGCCATCGGTCAGGGTCACTGTCGCCAAGGGGCGGTTGTCGCCGTCAAACTCCTCAAGCATCATATAGCTGCGATCGACCGACCACAGCAGTTCTGCCAAAGGCCCTGCAAAGCACGAACCATGTTCGACAATCGCGACCAAGCTACGCGAAGTCATGTCGACCCGCTTCAGCAGACGCTTCCAATATTGCAAAATTTCATTGGCCAGCCAGTGTTCTTTGTTGGCCAGCAAAAGCGCCTCATGAGCGACCAACAGTTCAGGGTCGCCTTGGGTTTGAAATTCGATCAGGCCAAGTTCTTTTTCGTTATTGCGCAAGTGCAGAATGGCATCATCCAACTCTCGGGCGCAGCGCAATATCCACGCTTCGGCACCCTGCTCTGTCAGTACATCCATATCCGCAGGCACCGCCGCATCCGGCCCCTTGATGGTGACCGTTGCACGTTTCGCATCGCGGTTCAGCACCACTTCGACAGTGCTATAGCTGATGCCATCCGCCGCAAATGTACGTGTGATCGGCGTTAGCTCGATCCCCTGCGCCACATCGGCCTTGGTTGAATTTGCAGCCATTTCTTTCGCCCGTTCGACCACCGCGTCGTCAAACTTTGAATTCGGGATAACCTCGTCAACCAAACGCCAATCTTTGGCGCGCTTGCCTTTCACACCCTCTTCGATGGAGCAGAAAACATCGGCGCGGTCGCGGCGCACCTTGCGCTTGTCTGTCACGCGGGTCAGGCCGCCGGTGCCCGGCAAAACCGCCAGCAAAGGCACTTCGGGTAAAGATACAGACGATGTGCTGTCGTCGGTCAGCATGATGTAGTTGCAAGCCAGCGCCAATTCATAGCCACCACCCGCACAGGCCCCTTTGACCGCGCAAATGTAATTCTGACCGCTGTCAGCCATAGCGGCTTCGAATGTATTGCGAGTCTCGTTTGTGAACTTACAGAAGTTTACCTTGTGGCTATGCGCCGCCCCACCCAGCATACGGATATTCGCACCGGCGCAGAACACTTTGTCCTTGGCCGACTGCATGACCACAACTTTGATTTCTGGGTGTTCAAACCGCATGCGCTGCACAATGTCCGCCAGTTCGATGTCCACGCCCAGATCGTAGGAGTTCAGCTTTAGCTCATAGCCTTCGAACAAACCGCCCTTTTCGTCGACATCCATATAAAGGTTCGCAATCGGGCCGTCATATTCGATCTTCCAATGACGATATTTCGACGGATCGGTTTGAAAATCAATAATCTTGGTCACGTGCAGTCTCCCCTAGGCTGGCCCGGCCTAGTATTTTGCATAATGAGGACGGCCAATTGTTAGTTACATTCCAAATATGGCACCATATTGCCACTTATTTTCGCAACATCTCCGAATTCGGCTTGATAAAATGCACTATATCACATCTGAATGCTCTCTCTCGTCTCTCCAACCCAGCTTTTGACCGTATCACGTTCAAGCCCCAGAATCGCTTCGGACCCTGCACATTGCACCAACAGATCATCGACCATGCCACATAGCCGTTTGGCAGCGTTCATTTTACCCATCTGGATTTTCAGCCGCGCATTGGCCAATTGTATAATCGCCTGCGTCATCGACCTTTCTGGCGACGGGTCCGCTGTGCGCATCCAGACGGCTTCAAGGACTTCGTGGCATTCCCAGAAGTACCCAGCATGGAAATAATACAGCCCAGCCTTCCAGGCATCCGTCTGATCAAGCTGATCCGCCGGAATCTCTTTCGTCACGCTTGCCTTTATCTCGTCAAACCAATCCTCTGGATGACGCGCGTTGTGGCCCGGCACATAGGCATGCGATGGGACCACAGCGCGATACACCTAGGCCATCTGCACGACTTCACGCTCGATCCGGTCAAGGCGGGCGCAGAATTCGGTAATTGCCTCCAGCGTCGCGTGAGGTTGGTCCAAATGCGGGGCATGCCCGCACTTATCCAAAATCGCCGTCTCGACGGGTGAATATATCCGGGTTTCGATCTCTTGAATTTGAGCAAGCGTTCCGTAGGGGTCATCGCGCCCTTGGATCGCCAGAACCGGAATACGCAGATGGTCGATGCTGTCGCCAACATTCCACGGCTCAAACTTTGGATCCGTCCACGCGTCGTGCCAGCCATTAAACGCGACATCGACGTTTGTGTGATATTTGGCCAGCTTTTGCTTTAGCTCGCCATTGGCATAGGCATCGCCCGCTGCCTTGATCGCCGCCAGCCCCATGGGTTCCGTAAAGAAATGGGGTGCCATCAGGATCAGCGACCGGACGCGCATGTCGGACACCGACCCGGCATATATCGTGGCAATCGTAGCGCCGTCGGAATGGCCCAGCAAAACCGCGTGTTCGATCCCCGCGGCGTCCAGCACATCACCAACCGATCCTGTTGCCTCGCGTGTCATATAATCCAACGGGCGCGGTAGATCGACAGGATCAGACGCGCCGTAGCCAGCCCGCGAATAGGCAAGCACACCAAAGCCGGTAGCATCCACCAATGCCTGCGGGAAGTCACGCCACAAAGCGAGGCTGCCCAATCCCTCGTGCAGCAACACCAGTGTTGGTGCGTCAGCGGGCATGGGCCCCCACGCAGCATACTCCAATGATTTTCCGCCAGCCGTCAGACGCAAGCCTGCCTCATTTGACCAAGTCACACCCATTATTTTTCCTCCCGCAGCTTGAACCGCTGTATCTTTCCCGTCGCCGTTTTGGGCAGGTCTTGCACCACCTCGATCCAGCGGGGATATTTCCATTTACCGATCTTGTTTTTGACGTGGTCTTTCAACTCGGCCAGCAAGGCATCGTCGGCAAAGCCGTCTTTCAGCACCACATAGGCCTTGGGCTTTTCCAACCCATCAGCATCTTCGACGGCAACGACGGCTGCTTCGAGTATTCTGGGGTGACTGACCAGCGCGCCTTCGACCTCGAACGGCGACAGCCAGATACCGGAGACCTTGAACATGTCGTCCGTGCGCCCACAGTAGGTCAGCCTGCCATCCTCGTCCAACTCGTACTTGTCGCCAGTCCTGGTCCAGACTCCCTCGAATGTGGAGCGGGATTTTTCGCGCTGATTCCAATATGAATTGGCAGAAGAGGCCCCGTTAACCAGCAATTCGCCTATTCCGCCGGGCAGCACTTCCTCGCCCAGTTCGTCCACCAGACGCAGCGCGTACCCCGGCACTGCGACACCGGACGTGCCATAGACCAGATCATCTTTTCGGTTACTCAAGAAGATATGGAGCATTTCAGTCGATCCGACGCCATCCAAGATGCAGGTGCCAACGTGTTTTTCCCACCGCAAGCCGACATCTTCAGGCAGTGCCTCGCCAGCGGAAATGCAGGTGCGCAACGGGGCAGTCAGGCTGCCTGATTTATCCATATGCGCAACCATCGCGGCATACAGCGTCGGAACGCCACAAAATACGGTTGGTTTTTCAGCGTTCAGCAATTCGACCACGCCATCCGGTGTAGGTCGCCCTGCCAGCAGCAGGGTGGTGGCCCCCACCGACAGCGGAAATGTCATGGCATTGCCCAGCCCGTAGGCGAAAAAGAACTTGGCTGCAGAGAAAACTACATCATCTTCGGCAATCTCAAGGACCTGTTTCCCATATGTGTCCGAGGTCGCGCGCAAAGCTGAATGGACATGTGCCACGCCCTTCGGCTGTCCGGTAGAGCCGGAAGAGTAGAGCCAAAATGCGACCTCGTCCGGGCTGACAGGCAGGGTATCAGGGGCTTCAGCCCCCGCCTTGAAATTATCATAACTGGTCGTGCCTGCAGGGGCATCACCGATGACAACTACATGACGCAAATACGGGTTCCCCTCCGTTGCCTCCTTGGCAACGTTCCACAACTCGGCGGAGACGAACAAGATGGACGCGCGGGAATCCCGCAAGATCGCATCATAGACCGAGGTCGCCAACAGCGTGTTCAACGGCACCGGAATGACACCGCCTTTCACCGCACCCCAAAATATCTGCGGGAATTCGATCTGATCCAATACCAACATCGCAGCGCGCTCTTCCGCTCGGATTTCAGCCCGCGCTAAGGCACCCGCAACCTGCCCTGCACCTGCAGCCAAATCGCCATAGGTCAGCGTTCTGCCCGTGCCAATCTCGCGAAAGGCAACCTTTCCTTTGCGCCCTTCCTCGGGGTGGCGGTCCACAAAATAGGTGGCAGCATTCGCAATCGCGGTGGCAGCTGTCATCTTAGTCCTCCCAAACATAGATGCTTTATTGTGCACTTATGGCAATGTGCCGCAAGTGACCTTGGAGTATTGGGCATTTTATTGCACTAACCCGCCGATATTTGTCCCGCATCAGATTTATCATAGATGCGATCAACCAAGTTAGCGCGGCGCATCAATATTTTGGGAAAGTTCAAGTTGCCTTTGGCCGTCACCTCTCCGTCTCCCATTGACGGAAGATCGGTCATGATGACAGCACCGGTAACTCGCGCAGCACTACCGGATGTTTTTGTTGCCAGCTCTCTCATCACAGTGCCGATTTTGTCCATCAGCGGCGCACAGATCAGGGCCCCGAAGTCGTCCGATACGTCCCAGCCTTGCGCGGCAATCGTCGCGCGGTTGGGGACGAGCAACATGCCCACTTCGTCGCGGCCCTGACCCGTCAGGACCAGATCCGAAACATAGGGTGCTAAGGCCGCCAGCAGATCCAATCGTAATTGTCCCGCGCGGACCCACGTGCCGGTCATCAGCTTGAAATCCTCAGACATGCGCCCGTCAAACATCAGCCCCCGTGCAGGGTCATTCGGATCAACCAACCGCATGGCGTCGCCGGTGATAAAGAACCCCTCCTCGTCAAACGCCTCGGCTGTTTTTGCAGGGTTGTCGTGGTAACCTTTGGTGATCGTCGGCCCCGCCACGCGAACATCGTAGCGCCCGTCTGAATCGGGGATCAATTTCACTTTCACACCCGGCAGCGGCACTCCCACGATCCCGGCCCCTTTAGCGGGTTCGTGCTGCAACAGCGCAGCAGGCGCAGTTTCGGTCAGCCCCCAAGACGAGTTGATCAGCGGCAACTGCCCACGGGTTTCCATCGCAAGGCGTTCCAGTTCGGCCCACGTTGCTTGTGGCAAGGACGCACCGGCGTAAAATATCATATCCAGTTCTGCGAAATAGCGTTCGCGTAACTGCTTGTCTGCGTTCAGCGCGGTGACAAGTTGGGCAAAGCCAACCGGCACGTTAAAGCTGATCGTGCCGGAAATCTCACGCAGGTTGGCAAGGGTTTTGTCAAACAATCCCGGCGCGGGCTTACCCTCGTCGATATACAGGCTGCCTCCGTTTGCGAGCATCAGGTTAAAGTTGTGCGACCCGCCAAACACGTGGTTCCACGGCAGCCAATCGACCAATTGCGGGGGCCGCTCCGTGACAAACGGCAATGCCTGCGCCAGTTGTGCTTGATTCGTGGTCATCATCTTTTGACTGGTCAAAACCCCCTTGGGGTCTGAGGTCGACCCCGATGTCATCAGGATTTTCGCCAGCGTATCCAGTGTGATCTGTGCGAAGGCCGCATCGACATCTGCGTCATTGGGGGTAAGCAGGCTTTTGAAATCGGTAGCACCTGTCGCATCGGGCGACGACGACAGTTTTTCCGCGCCGCTCAGGCTCTCTAGCCCAAAGGCACCTGCGTATTGGGTGGCATCTGACGCATAAACCATGCCGGGGTTCACCAGCTTGGCCACATAGTCCAGACGCGGGAGGGCGGCAGGGATCAGCGAGTATTGCTCGGCGACGGGGACAGTTGGCACGCCCACATACTGTGCCGCAAGCGACAGCAATCCGTGATCAATGCTATTGCCCGAAACTATCAGAATGGGTCTTTCCGGCCCCAGATCACGTGACAACAAATGCCCCGCGATGCTGCGCACCATTTCAAGCGCTTGCGCATAGCTGACTGTTCGCCATCCATCGCCCGACCGTTCTGCCAAAAACACCCTGTCTGGGGCCTTGGCTGCCCAATTGTGCAACCAATCACCCGTGCAGCGGGCAACCGGCCCCAGATCATAACCTGACTCCAGAAGAATTGCCCCATCCGGCCGGTCGGTTCTGATAACCTTGTGGGGTCTCAAATTGGAACTTTTGGTCATGAGTCCTCTTTGTCCGCAGCGAATAAGGCGGAGCTATTGGTGGTTTTGCCCTGCGCACATGCGCGGGGAAGGGAGAAAGTCTAGCCTGGTAGCAGGAACAGTGTGATCGCCGGGAACATCACCAGAATGATCACGCGTACGATGTCAGACCCAACAAAATACATGACCGCCTTATAGGTTTCGGTCATCGGTGTTTCGCGGTCCATCGAGTTGATGATGAACAGGTTCATCCCCACCGGTGGCGTGATAAGCCCCACCTCGACAACAATTAGCACCAGGATACCAAACCAGATCGCCAGATGTTCCGTGCTCATCCCAAAATCCATTGCCGAGATGACAGGAAAGAAGATCGGAACAGTCAGCAGGATCATCGACAAGCTGTCCATGAGGCAACCAAAGATCAAATAGAAGATCAGGATGATCGTCAGCACCAGCCAAGGGCTATAGCCCTGCCCGACCACCCAGTCGGCCATGAATTGCGGGACGCCCGAGAGCGCCAGAAAGCCGTTATAGAACCCAGCCCCAAGCACGATAAAGAAAATCATACCTGTGGTTTTCGCTGTTCCCAGCAGGCTTTCGCGCAGGACGGACCAGTTCAGACTGCCCGACAGCAACGCCGCAAGGCCAGTGCCTGCAGCCCCGATGGCGGACCCTTCGGTCGGGGTGAACCACCCCAGATAGATGCCGCCGACAACGACGAAAAAGATCACCAGAACCGGCCAAGTGTTTGCCAGCGCCTTGAACCGGTCTGCCATCGGCACCGCAGGGCGCGTACCCGCCGAATTGGGGTTCAGCCGCACATAGATTGAAATCGTGATGATATACCCAAGGGCCGCTAATATTCCGGGGATAAACGCGGCCAGGAAAAGCTTGGCGATGTTTTGTTCCGTGAGGATTGCGTAGATCACCAAAATCACCGACGGCGGGATTAAGATGCCCAAAGTGCCACCCGCTGCCAACGTCGCGGTTGAAAAACCACCTGAATAGCCATAGCGACGCAGTTCTGGCAGGGCCACTTTGGACATGGTCGCCGCTGTTGCCAACGAACTGCCACAGATGGCACCAAAGCCGGCACAGGCCCCCACAGCGGCCATTGCAACGCCGCCGCGACGGTGCCCCAGAAAGCTTTCTGCCGCTTTGAACAAGGCTGTGGACATGCCTGACAACGTCGCGAATTGCCCCATCAGCAGGAACATCGGGATGATCGACAGCGAATAGCTTGAGAATGTAGAGTAGGTTTCGGATTTGAGCTTGGCCAACAACGGGGTCGGATTACCGCCCATTGCGAAATACCAGCCGCCAAAGCCGCACAGCAGCATGGCAAGGCCGATAGGTGCGCGCAGAAATATCATCAACAACAGCACAGGGAAGGACCAAAAGCCCATTTCTAGATTGGTCACGTCAGTGTGCCCCTTGTTCGCTGGGAAGAATAGTTTCGTCTCTGATCGCCTCAATCACCCGGATCACAGCGCAATAAACAGCCACGATGCACGAGATGGTCCCGGCACCAAAGCTGGCTGCATAGGCCCACCAAACGGGGAACTGCAGAAACAAAGTCGTCTCGCCGTTACCAATATAACGTTGCATTCCCTCGAACAGCCGCCAAATGATCAAAAGGATCACAGCGGCCAGCACGACCTCCCAAAAGGCGGCGATCCAACGGTTCGCGCGACGCGACAGGAATGAAGTAAAAATATCGACGCTCGCATGCGAGCCGTAAAACTGGCAGATCGGCAGGAACGAGAAGATAGCAAAGGCGATACCTGCCTCGAGCAATTCGTAGTTGCCGTTAATCTCACCCACCCCCAGATCAAGCAATGCTTGCGACAGACCATTGAGTTGGGTTTGGAAAAATTCACTGTGAAGCACTTTGTTTATTGTGCGCCCAATGATCGAAAAAGTGGTCATCAGGATCAACACCGTCAAAACGAGCCCCCCGATAACAGCTGTAAATCGGGCAAGAAACTGGACCAGCCGATGCATATGACATCTCTTCAGTTGGGAAATCTATAAGGCGAAAGACCTGCGGCGTTAGACGCGCCACAGGTCAGTTTTTATCGTCGTCAGCTTACTTGCCGTAGGCGTCCATCAGGCCGCGGGCTTCGTCGATCAGCGCCTGTCCGTCGATGCCCTTGCTGTCCATGTCAGCAACCCAGCTGTCATAGATCGGCTGCGCAGCATCGCGCCAAACCTGCGTTTCCTCGTCAGACAGGGTCACGATGTTGTTGCCCAGATCAACGGCGATCTGACGTGCGGGGCCATCGGCATCCGATTGCGTACCACCAGCAAAGATCGAAAACTCAAGACCGGAGTTATCGTCAACGACCTTCTTCAAATCATCCGGCAGGCTCTCGTACTTGTCTTTATTCATCGCCAGAACAAATGTCAGAGTATACAGCGCAGAGCCCGAGAATTCTGTGTGGTTCTTGACCAACTCAGGCACTTTTAGTGCTGTGGTGACTTCCCACGGGATGGTTGTCCCATCGATAACACCCTTGGACAGACCTTCGGGAATCGCCGGAACCGGCATGCCAACAGGAGTCGCACCTGTGGTTTCCAAAAGCTGGTTCACCAAACGCGAACCGCCACGGATTTTCAAACCTTGCATATCGGCTGGTGTGCGCACTTCCTTGTTGGTGTGCAGCAAGCCGGGGCCATGAACCCATGTGCCCAAGATGTGCACGTCTTTGAATTCGGTGTCCTTCATGTGCTTTTCAAACATCTGCCAATAGGCAGAGCTGGCGGCACGCGCGTCTTTCACCATGAAAGGCAATTCAAACACTTCGGTCGATGGATACCGACCCGGCGTATAACCAACAACTGTCCATACGATATCGGCAACGCCATCAATCGCCTGATCCATCAGTTCTGGTGGCGTACCACCAAGCTGCATGGAAGGGTAACGCTCGATCTTGATGCGGTCGCCGCTATCTGCCTCGACCTTATCGGCCCATACATCCAACACCTGCTTTGGCACGTTGGCTTGTGGTGGCAGGAACTGGTGCAGACGCAGGGTGACTTCTTGTGCCAAGGCACCTGTTGCGCTCATCCCGACGGCAAGCGCGGCCGCAGCAACACCCATCATGGTTCTTCTGATCATCATTTTGGTTCTCCCTTTATCGTTGATCGTTACGGTGCGCGCTTGAATGCGCGCTTTCCGATTGGGTCGTTCAATATGGAGGAAAATGCGCAGATGCAGAACAATCACTTATGTGATTTGCACGACGATACATCTGCTCAGCCTCCCCTGAATCGCAGGTCTCTGAATTTTTTCAGATGACGTAGCGTTTCTTACAAAAGATTGTTAGGCGATCTAACAATCCTTGTCATTATCTTTTCGGCACTTCTTTTTGAGCAAAGCCACCTCGTCTTTTTTGCGCGGGACAAAACTGCACTTTCATGCAACTTAACGGGCCTGATTTTGTAACCGTCAAACAAATTGACCGCATAATGCAAAATAATTCACAATATCGACGCAACGTGTGCCTCAAAGGCATATTTTAAAGGGGGAGGATGGTGGCGTTACCTGGATTTGAACCAGGGACCTAACGATTATGAGTCGTTCGCTC
>CBDTUA010000037.1:0-30113 GCA_965363735.1 uncultured Sulfitobacter sp.
GTTGCGGAATAGATTTGTTTGGCCTGTCCCATTGAGTTTGGCTGTGCAGTCCATCTCAGCTCAAAGACCGATCCAACTAACCTTCTTTGTTTTGCATCAATGGCCTACCGGACTACCCTAATGCATATCCTGCGCCGCGCACCGTGCGGATTGGATCGTCGCCTCCATGCTGGGTCAATGCTTTGCGCAACCGCGCGATGTGCACATCAACCGTACGCGTGTCGACATAGATGTCGCGGCCCCAAACATGGTCGAGCAATTGATCGCGGCTGAAAACCCGGCCCGGTCTTTCCAGCAGCGTCACTAACAACCGGTATTCTGTCGGCCCAAGGTTCAACGACTGTTCTGCGCGGCTGACGCGGTGTGTTTCAGGATCAAGAGTGATGTCATCAAAGCTAAGCGCCGAGCCGCCCGTCGCTGGCCGTGCGCGCCGCAACTGGGTCCGCACGCGCGCCATCAGCTCGCGCATGGAATACGGTTTGACCACATAGTCATCCGCGCCTGTTTCTAGGCCGCGCACCGTGTCAACGTCCTCGGACCGCGCCGACAGCATGATCACGGGGATATGCCGCGTGTCCTCGCGTGTCTTCAACTGGCGGCACACCTCGATCCCGCTGAGCAACGGCATCATCCAATCCAGGATCACCAGATCGGGCAAGGCTTCGGCGACCAGCAGTATTGCCTCTTCACCATTCTCTGCCTGCCTGACCTCGAACCCTTCGGAGGACAAATTGTAAGCAAGGACTTCGCGCTGTGCCGGTTCGTCTTCAACCAGCAATATCTGGGGATGCGCGACAGACATGGCCTACCCCTTTAGCTTGGTCGACGTAGTGTCTGCTTTTGGTCTGTCTTCGTCCGGCTGCGTGCCTGTGACCAGATACACGACCTGTTCGGCAATCGATGTAACCAGATCGCCCATGCGCTCTACGTTTTTGGCGATGAAATGGAGGTGCATACACGAAGTAATATTGCGTGGGTCTTCCATCATAAAGGTCAAGAATTCGCGGAACAGCGCATTGTACATCTGATCAACATCTGTGTCCCGCGCGATGACGTCCATTGCCAAAGCGGCGTCGCGTTGCACATAGCTGTCCAGTGCGTCTTTCAGCATCGCCTCGACGGTTTTGCACATCCGCCGGATGGCCCCGGTGCTGTCGCTGACTTCGGGCAATTGTGCCAGAACCGTATTCCGCTTGGCCATGTTTTTTGCATAGTCTCCAATACGTTCCAGGTTGGCGCTAATCTTGATCACGCTTAGGATCAGACGCAAGTCAATCGCTGTGGGCGCGCGCAATGCAATGATGCGGGCGGCACGTTCGTTGATCAGTTCTTCAAGCGCATCAATGGCCTTGTCCCCTGCCCGCACCTGTGCGGCCAGTTCTTCGTCGCGTGTTTCCAAAGATTGCGCGGCAAGACGAATGGCATCTTCTACCATACCCCCCATTTTCATGATCTGCGCCTGAACGGCTTCCAGATCGCGGTCAAAGGCTGAGGCAATATGTTGATCTGACATGATATTATCCAATCCGGCCTGTGATATAGCTTTCCGTCCGAGGGTCCTCGGGCGATGTAAAAATCTTGTCGGTTTCGCCGTATTCAACCAGATTTCCCAAATGGAAGAAGGCGGTTTTCTGGCTCACACGCGCGGCTTGCTGCATCGAATGCGTCACGATCACCACGGAATAGTCTTGGCGCAGCTCGTCAATCAGTTCTTCGACCTGTGCGGTGGCTATCGGGTCAAGCGCGGAACACGGCTCGTCCATCAGCAGTACTTCGGGTTCAGTCGCAATGGCGCGGGCAATACACAGACGTTGCTGCTGCCCGCCCGACAGACCCGTGCCGGGCGCTTGTAGGCGGTCTTTGACCTCGTTCCAGATTGCCGCCCGCTTTAGTGCGTGTTCAACGATTTCGTCCAGTTCGGTTTTATTCCGGGCAAGGCCGTGGATGCGTGGGCCATAGGCGACATTATCAAAGATTGATTTCGGAAATGGGTTCGGCTTTTGGAACACCATCCCCACTTTAGCGCGCAACTGCACGGGGTCCACGTGGCTATCATAGATGTCTTCGCCATCGATCAGGATATCACCTTGGACACGGCAGATATCAATTGTGTCGTTCATCCTATTGATACAACGCAGAAAAGTTGACTTGCCGCACCCTGAAGGACCAATAAAAGCGGTCACCGTCTTATCCTGAATCTCGACCGAGACGTCCTTGATGGCGTGGTTTTCACCGTAATAGACCTGTACGTTACGGGCCGAGATTTTGATCTTGTCTGTCGTCACGTCGACCTCCGAAATATAGTTGTCTTTCATAGTCTTACCACCCATTTTACCAGCGCCGCTCGAACCTGCGGCGCAGCATGACGGCAATGGCGTTCATGGTCACAAGGAACACCAGCAATATGATGATACCCCCCCAAGCCCGCTCGTAAAATGCTGGGTCGGCGCGTTTTGCCCATTCATAGATCTGTGCCGGCATCGCCGAATTCGGATCCATCAGCCCCGATGCGATCCCGTCTGGCGGGTTCGATGCAATAAAGCCAACCATACCGATCAACAGCAAGGGCGCGGTTTCGCCTAAAGCCTGCGCAAGCCCGATGATCGTGCCCGTCAAAATGCCCGGTGCCGCCAAAGGCAGAACGTGGTGGAACACCGACTGCATTTTCGATGCCCCTACCCCCAACGCCGCATCGCGAATGCTGGGCGGTACAGATTTCAGCGACGCCCGGGTCGAGATGATGATCGTGGGCAAAGTCATCAACGTCAGCACCAAACCACCAACCAGCGGTGCCGAGTTTGGCAAATGCATATAGTTGATGAACACGGCCAAACCCAAGATGCCGAACACGATAGACGGCACAGCCGCCAAGTTTGAGATGTTTACCTCGATGATATCCGTGATCAAATTCCTGGGGGCAAATTCCTCAAGGTAGATTGACGCGGCAACCCCGATGGGCAGCGCCAGCGCCAACACGACCAGCATCATAAACAGAGAGCCGATCATCGACACGCCCATGCCTGCGGCCTCGGGGCGGGCATCTGAGGCGTCTGCGCCGGTGATAAACGCGAGGTTAAAGCGCTTTTCAAGCGATTCATCTGCAATCAGCGCATCGACCAGATCGAGCTGTTCAGCGTCGATGTTTTTGTCGTTTGCAATGCTTGCGCGGGTTACACGCCCCTTTAGGTACCCGTCCACCCGACTGTTGGTGAGAAAGCGGAATTCTACCGACGTCCCGATAAGATCGAGGTTATCCAAAACGAAGTTCCGCAGTTGCGCCGCAGCGTCTTTCGACAGAATCGCAGCCATCTCTTTGGGTTTCAAATCGGTATCCACACCGATATCAGCGACCTTCTTTTCTAGCGCTGCGGCCATCAGGGGGGCGTATCCAAAGGTCGACACCTTTTTGATGTCATCCATATCGCGATTGCCCTTTTTATCCAGCTTTGCCTCAAGCAGTTGTACGTCCAGCGTTAGAAACGTCTGTTGAAAGGCACCTGAACCACGGCCGATGATCGTGACCAGCAAGATCACCAGCATCAGCAAGCCCACCGAAATGGCGGCAATGCCATAGGCCTTGAAACGTGTCTCGGCACGGTTGCGTTTGGCGGTCCGCGCGTCTTGGCGCAACAGCGAGTTATGCGGAGGGGTGGCGTTTGGCATGTCGGTCATTCGTACTGCTCCCGGTATTTGCGCACGATATAAAGCGCGAGCACATTCAGCCCCAGCGTCAATACAAACAGCGTCAGGCCAAGGGCGAAGGCCACAAGGGTTTCAGGGCTGGCAAAGTCGGTATCGCCGGTTAGCTGGCTGACAATTCGGGTGGTGATTGTCGTCATCGCCTCAAGCGGGTTTGCGGATATTCGGGCGATGGCCCCTGCCCCCAACACCACGATCATGGTTTCGCCAATCGCACGGCTGGCAGCCAACAGGATCGCCCCCACAATACCTGGCAGCGCGGCAGGCAGCACCACCTGACGGATGGTCTCGGAATGGGTCGCCCCAAGGCCGAACGACCCGTCGCGTAAGGACTGTGGCACAGCGTTAATGATGTCGTCGCTTAGGGAGGATACGAAGGGGATCAGCATGATGCCCATGACCAGACCGGCCGTTAGCACCGATGTGGCACCGCTCATCCAGTCGACGCCCAGTATACCGTCTGCTCCACGGCCAAACAGTTTCACCAGAAACGGCCCCACTGTCAGCAGCGCAAACAGACCGTAAACGATAGTTGGAATACCGGCCAGGATCTCAAGCAGCGGCTTTGCCACTGCGCGCACTTTGCTGTTGGCGTATTCAGACAGATAAATCGCGGCGAACAACCCAATGGGCACCGCCACCAACAGCGCGATGATCGAGATATAGAGCGTGCCCCACAGCAGCGGGAGGATCGACAGATCGCTGTCTCCGCGAAAGTTGGGGGCCCATTTCGGCCCAAGAAAGAAGTCCTGCCAAGGATGCAGACTGAAAAAATTGATCGTCTCGAATAGCATCGAAAATACGATACCCACGGTTGTCAAAATGGCGAGTGACGCCGCAAGTATCAGCAAGCCTAGGACAAAGCGTTCGACCACGTTGCGGGCGCGGAATGTTGTGTTGGTTGCCCGAAGCGCAACCAGCAGGCCGGCAATCGCAATCAACGACACAACTGCGGTCATCAGCAATTGTCCTGTTGATTGCATGCCACGATAGCGCTGTGCCGCGGCAAGCACTTCGGGGCGCACGTCAGACCCCAAAGCAACGCCCGTCCCCGCCAGGACAGAGCGCACATCGTCGGCTGCTGTAAGCGTCTTGGCCGCCTCTGCCGTCAGCGCACCGGACTGTACCGCATTATCCAAACCATCAGCCACGCGGCGCACATCGCTCATCACCAGATTGACTGACGACCCTTCGGAGACGGCGCTTTGCGGTATCATGTCGATCACGGCGTTCTGGATCAGCACGGGCTGGGCCAGCAACCAGATCACCAGCACAAAAAGCGCCGGTATCGCGGTGAGCATTGCGGCGTTATAGCCGTAATAGCCGGGCAAAGAATGGAGTTTGCGGGCGTCGCCCCCTGCCGATGACATCGCGCGGCTGCGCGCGGAAACATAAGCAAATCCGGTCAGGATCAAAAGACCAAGAACCAGCAGCGTGGTTGGTGCCACATTTAAAAAGATGCTCACGAATGGCCCCCAGTTGTGCCCTTCTGAAGTGGGCGGTCGAAAATCAGATCTTGGCAGTCAGCAGCAGCCAACCCGGAGAAGCCATATTACCACTCCGGGTCGGCTTAAAGAAATTTAGGATCCGCTGCCCATAACAGTTTCATTTGCAACTGTTTCTTGAACTGTTGCCAGCTCAGGGTCGGACACAAGGCCGTAATCAGCCAAAGGACCATCAGGGCCAGCAACTTCATCCGCAACGAAGAATTCAGCGTATTCTTTCAGGCCGGGGATCACACCGATATGCGCCTTTTTGACATAGAAGTACAACGGGCGCGATACAGAGTACTCGCCGCTCGAGATGCTCTCGACGGTAGGCTCGACACCGCTCATTGTCGCAACGCTCAGCTTGTCTGTGTTGTTCTCGTAGAACGCCAGACCGAATACGCCGATGCCATCTTTGTTGCTTTCGATGCGGGCCAGTGTTTCTGTGTAATCACCGTCAATGTCCACGGATGTGCCATCGGTCCGGATCGCGATACAGGCCTTCTCGGCTGCTTTCTTGTCATCACCATTGGCAGCTTTGAACACTTCGAAATCACCTGTGACTTCACAACCGGCCAAGATCACTTTTTCCTCGAACACTTCGCGTGTGCCATGCTTTGTGCCCGGGATGTACGCTTGGATTGGCTGGTCAGGGAAACTGGCGTTGACTTCGTTCCAGTTTTTGTTGGGGTTAGGAACGATTTCACCGTCGACAACGATGGTTTCGCTCAGCGCCTTGTACCAGTCTTCAGGGGTGAATTCGAATGTGTTGCCGTTGATGTCGGACGCAAACACAATGCCATCATAACCGATGCGCACTTCGATGATGTCGGTGACGCCGTTGGCCGCACAGACTTCAACTTCGGAGGGTTTAATCGGACGCGATGCGTTCGCCACGTCGATCGTATTTTCGCCTACACCTTCGCAAAACCGCTTGAGGCCAGCAGAAGATCCACCAGATTCAACGACCGGTGTCGGGAAATCAAAGTTTTCGCCAAAAGCTTCGGCTACGATCGACGCATAGGGCAGAACGGTGGATGAACCGGCGACCTGTACTTGATCGCGGGCAACGGCAGCGGTTGCGCAAACTGCGGAAATGGCGAGAGCGGATGTAGTGATCTTAACGAGCGACATGATGTCTCCTGTCAGCTTTGAATTCTTGACCACCCCCATGGTGATCTTGATGCAGCAGTACGGCGGCAACGTTTGGCTTTTGTGACACTAGTGTTACAGTTTTATGACAAGGCAAGAATTCAATGAAATTTTTCAAGCGGCCAGCACGTCATGGCCCGTCCAACGGCAAGATGACAGTGAATTGACTGCCTTTTCTCAGCTCGCTGTTGATTTTAAGCCGCCCGCGGTGCCGGTTCAGAATGTGTTTCACAATTGCCAACCCCAACCCCGTACCGCCAAGCGCGCGGCTGCGGTGGCTATCAGCCCGGTAGAATCGTTCGGTCAGACGCGGGAGGTGTAACGGATCAATGCCTGGACCATGGTCTGTGACCGTTACCCGGACCGCAGGCCCGCGCAAAGACGGGTCGCGCAGGGTGGTTTCCACATCGATCTCGACCGTTTTGCCCTTACCCCCATATTTGATCGCGTTCTCGATAAGGTTGGTGAACACTTGCAAAAGCTGGTCTGCATCCCCGACTAGGGGCAGGTCGTCGTCGGCCATGCGAAGCTGCAGGGTCACATCGGCTTCGACCGCGATGAGGTCAAGATTGCGCAAGGTCGAGTGCACCACATGGCGCAAGTCGACCTTTTGCGTGGACCGCAAGCGTTCTTCGGATTCCACCCGACTAAGCGACAGCAAATCGGCGACCAGACGGTTCATGCGTTCGGCCTCTTCGGTCATGATTCCCAAAAACCGGTCGCGAGCGGGGGCATCATCGCGCGCAGGCCCGCGCAGCGTTTCAATGAATCCCATCAATGCTGTCAACGGTGTGCGCAATTCATGGCTGACGTTGGCGACAAAATCACGGCGCATCTGGCTAGCCTTGGCCAGTTGGGTAATGTCCTGAAAACTAAGCAACACATCGCCAGTTCCGGCAACCTTGCTGACAAAAACCTGAAATCGAGTGTCATTGCCCCGGTTATTCGCTACGTAATGCGCCTCGCGGGGTTTGCCATCGCGCTGGCACTGCTCGACCGCGTCCACCACCGTGGGCTGACGCAATACATTGATATAATGGCGGTCCAATGCGGCAGCCCCGACAAGGGCCTGCGCCGCAGAATTCATCGCAACGATCCGTTCCGCGCGATCAATGGCAAGGGTCGGCAATGGTAACGCCGCCAGCAGATCAGTTAAAAGCGGGCGGACCACCATAGGTTAGACTGGCTTCAAATCGCTGCGAAACCGGCGTGCGTTCTCTTGGTAATGCTGGGCGCTGGCTGTCAGGCCCTCAATGGCCGCTGCGTCCAGATCACGCACGACCTTACCCGGTACCCCCATCACCAGCGACCCGTCCGGGATCATCTTGTTTTCAGTAATCAGCGCCCCAGCCCCGATCAAGCAATTCTTGCCGATCTTGGCCCCGTTCAGGATCGTAGCGCCCATCCCCACAAGCGAATTATCCCCGATAGTACAGCCATGCAGCATCACCTTGTGACCAATGGTGCAGTTTTCACCAATAGTCAGCGGGCAGCCCGGATCTGTATGAAAAACGCAGTTTTCCTGCACATTGCTGCCCTTGCCGACCTTGATCAGTTCATTGTCGCCGCGCAGGGTACAGCCGAACCAGACCGACGAGCCGGCTTCAAGTACGACACGGCCAATCACATTGGCATCGGGTGCGACCCAAGCGTCAGCGTCTACCGTCGGGGTCAAATCGGCCAAGGCATATAGGGTCATTTCGTTTCCTCGAATTCAGATTGCAGGGCGCGAACATGATCGACCAGATTTGGCTGTTGTGAAAGCCGCAAACGTTCGGCGGTGATGATCGCCTTCAGCCGAGCCTCGGTATCGACCAGATCATCGTTGATCAAAACATAATGGTATCCATCCCAATGGCTGATCTCGTCCCAGCTTTTTTCCATGCGCAAAGCGATGGTTTCAGGATCGTCTTGGCCACGTGTTTCCAACCTTCGGCGCAATTCCTCTATGGACGGAGGCAGAATAAAGATCGACAACACATGCTGCTTGAGGGACGAATTGCTGATCTGCTGTGCGCCCTGCCAATCAACGTCGAACAGCACATCGCGCCCGTTGTCGATGGATTTTTGCACCGGCCCCTTCGGCGAGCCATAGTAATTGCCAAAGACCCGCGCGTGTTCCAGCATGTCGCCGTCATTCACCATGGTGCGGAACTTGTCTTCATCGGTAAAGAAATAATCCTTGCCGTCGACCTCGCCCACGCGCGGGGCGCGGGTGGTGGCGGATACTGAAAATTGCAGCGATGCATCCCAATCACGCAGTTTCCGCGCAAGGGTCGATTTACCAGCGCCCGAGGGCGAGCTGAGGATGATCAAAAGGCCGCGACGGTCGCTCATGGCTTACTCCACATTCTGTACTTGTTCGCGCATCTGGTCGATCACGGCTTTCAACGCCAGCCCGACCCGCGTGAGATCAGTGTTTTGCGCCTTGGAACACAAGGTATTAACCTCGCGATTGAATTCCTGCATCAGGAAATCCAGCTTGCGCCCGACTGACCCGCCCTGCCCCAGCAGCTCGCGCGTGGCGCTTATATGGGCATGCAGGCGGTCGATTTCCTCGGTTACATCGGATTTGACTGCAATCAACGCAAGTTCCTGTGCCAACCGATCCGCATCTACACCATCGCTGTTTTCCAACACCCGCGCCAGATTGCGTTTCAGCGTTTGTGTCATCTCGGCTTTGCGTTGCTCGGCCAGGGCGGCGGCTTGCGTGGTCAGGACTTCGACCTCCGCCAACTGGGCTTGCAACACCTGTTCAAGTGCAGCCCCCTCGCGTGCGCGCATGGTGTTGAAATCGGCCAGAACAGCCCCGAATTCAGCAAGAAGCGTCTTGGCAAGTGTTGCCACATCATCAACCGTATTCGCCTGTTCCAGCACGCCGCGCATGGTTACGATGTCAGTTGCCTTGGACGGGGCCAGCGAAACACCTGCATCCATTGCACGTGCTTCGATTTGGTGGAGCGCATCCAGTACCGTATCCAGCTGGGCCGCGTTCACAGTCAGACCACCGGTGCTCTCGTCGCGCGCAATCCGCAGGTTGCATGTCACGTTGCCCCGCGCGACCACTTCGCCCAATTGCTTGCGCAAACCGGCCTCAAGCCCGTCGACCCAATCGGGGACACGCAAGCGCAAATCCAACCCCTTGCCGTTGACCGACCGCAGTTCCCACCCCCAACTATGGGGTGCCAATGCACCATTGGCTGAGGCAAAACCGGTCATTGAACGTATCATAAGGGGATCCTGTCGGCTGTGGTGTCTATGATGCCTTAAAGGCCAAACCGCCAAATTGGGCAAGTCGAAAGCCTTGGACCGCCAGAAGGCAATCCCTAGCAAAAAGTTAACCAGTTCATGCGATTTGTCTGCAAATTTGCGATGAAATCGCTATGGTTGCGTCAACGCGGCTTTGTGCCGATTTGAAACATGGTTCCGCCAGCCCACTGCCCTGCTGCTTTTGAACCATTAGAACCTAAAAAAGAGACGAGCCGAATTCATGGAAAAAAAGCCCCAAGGTCCCAGGAACATCGTGAATATGACCGATTTTCACAGCGGCCACAATTTCGCAGCGGTGTCTCAAATCGAAGCATATTGGGATGCGCTGCGTCAGGGCCAGTTGCTGCCCAAGCGGTCAGATATTGACCCGCGCGGGATCGAAGCGGCCCTTGAATATACTTTTATCCTTGAACGTATTGCCCCCGGCGTTGCGCGGATGCGCATTGCGGGCAGCCACCTAAGCGATCTGATGGGTATGGAAGTCCGCGGCATGCCGATTACGGCATTTCTGACCACGCATTCTCGCCGCAGGTTCAGCGACATGATGGAGGAATTGTTCGAAACACCTGCCATCGGGACGCTCACCCTTAAAAATGAAACGGGGCATATCCAAGGGCGCATGATCTTGTTGCCATTGAAAAGCGATATGGGCGATGTCAGCCGCATGTTGGGGTGTTTTGTCACCAAAGGCGAAATTTCAGATGATCCTTGCCGCTTTGATATCGAGAATATCCAGATCAGACCGATCACCACGAACCAGCCTGAGCTAAATCCGGCACCCCAAACACCTGTGATGCAAACTGAAGTCCCTGCACCAGCAAAAAGCGAGACAAAAACCCCAGGCAAACGTGCGGTCCCCTATCTGCGGCTGGTGAAATCTGACAGCTAACGCCCACCGACATCTCACAAATGAAAAAAAGCCGCGCATCATGACGATACGCGGCTATTTCCTTGTCTAGTTTTTAGCGGCCTAGCTGGCAGCTTTGGCCTGATGGGCTGTCCGGCGGGCAGACAATTCCTCGGCTACAAGGAACGCGAGTTCAAGTGACTGGCTGGCGTTAAGACGTGGATCACAGGCTGTGTGGTAACGGTCTGACAGGTCTTCGTCCTGTACTGCATGCACGCCGCCAGTGCATTCGGTCACGTCCTGGCCAGTCATCTCGAAATGCACACCACCTGGGACCGTGCCCTCGGCCGCATGCACAGCAAAGAATTCGCGCACTTCCCGCAGCACAGAATCGAAAGGCCGCGTTTTATAACCGCTGGACGACTTAATGGTGTTGCCATGCATCGCATCACAGGTCCAAACCACGTTTGCGCCTTCTTCCTGCACAGTCTTGATTAGGCGTGGCAAGTGTTCACCCACATTGCCCGCACCGAACCGCGCGATCAGGGTCAGACGCCCCTCCTCGTTCTCGGGGTTCAGCGTTTTCATCAGTTTTTTCAGGTCTTCACTGGTCATCGTCGGGCCACACTTCAACCCGATCGGATTTTGTACGCCACGGGCAAATTCCACATGCGCACCGTCCGGCTGACGCGTACGGTCACCGATCCAGATCATGTGACCAGAGCCCGCCAACCACTTGCCGGTCTGGCTGTCCTGACGGCACAGCGCCTCTTCATATTCTAGCAATAGCGATTCGTGGCTTGTATAATACTCCACCGATTGCAGGGTATGAGCAGTCTCTGACGTAACACCGGCTGCCGCCATGAAATCCAGCGTATCGGAAATACGGTTTGCGATCTCGCGGTACTTCTCGGCCTTTTCATTGTCGGTAAAGCCCAAGGTCCAGCCGTGCACCTGATGCACATCGGCATAACCGCCCGTCGAAAACGCACGGATCAGGTTCAGCGTCGCAGCGGCCTGAGTGTAGGCGCGCAACATCTTTTTAGGGTCCGGAATGCGGGCCTCTGGGGTAAAGTCCAGCTCGTTGATGATATCACCACGGTAGCTGGGCAGCTCCACGCCATTTATCGTCTCGGTCGCGGCTGAACGCGGCTTGGCAAATTGGCCTGCCATGCGTCCCAGCTTGATTACCGGCACCTTGGCACCATGGGTCAAAACGATCGCCATTTGCAGCATAACCTTGAACGTATCGCGGATCATGTCGCTGTTAAACTGCTCAAAGCTTTCTGCGCAATCGCCACCCTGAAGCAAGAACGCCTCGCCCCGGCCTGCCGCCGCAAGATGCTTTTTCAATCGACGTGCTTCGCCCGCAAAAACCAACAACGGATACCGGGACAATTCGGCTTCGACCGCCTGTAACGCAGCTTGGTCTGGATAGTCGGGCATCTGGATCCGCGGTTTGTCGCGCCAGCTTGATTTTGTCCAATCGGTCATCTTATCTCTCCGAGGTAGGCATTGCACCGGGGTGTCCGACGCTAACAGTTGAATTCACGGTATACAAAAACCTGCGACCGGTGACCAGAACGGAATTCCACCTATTGACCTTGCCCCCGCCCCGTGGGCAAGGTTTTTGGCAGGTTTTACGGGAGAAAAACCTAGTCACTAGTAATTCTGTGTTTTCTGGGGGAGCAGCGATGACAGACGTGCAATCGGCCATCCACGTTCCGGTCAATGAAGACAAACCCAAGCTGTTTGTATTTGTCTTGCTTGAGAATTTCACCTTGCTGAGCTTTGCCTCGGCAGTTGAATGTTTACGCATCGCGAACCGGATGGTGGGTCGAAAAGCCTATGATTGGCGTTTGATTGGCGAAAACGGGACCCATGTCAGTTGCTCTGCGGGAGCACAGTTCACCCTAGACGGTGATCTAGGTGACTTGCGGCGCGAAGACACGCTTGTCGTGTGCAGTGGTATCAACGTTCAGGCAGCCACCACCAAAAAGCTGCTGGGCTGGCTGCGCCGTGAGGCCCGCAAAGGCATGATGATCGGCGGGCTGTGCACAGCCGCCTTTACGCTGGCCAAAGCCGGGTTGCTGGACGGCAAGAAAGCGACAATTCATTGGGAAAACCAAGACAGCTTCACCGAGGAATTCGAAGAGGTAAACCTGACCAAGTCGGTATTTGTCGTCGATGGCAATCGCATGACCACGGCGGGTGGCACGTCGTCTATTGACCTGATGCTGAAGTTGATTGCCGACGATTTGGGTGAAGATCTGGCGAATTCAGTGGCAGATCAGCTGATCTATTCTTCGATTCGCACCGATCAGGATACCCAGCGTTTGTCTGTGCCTACGCGCATCGGCGTGCGACACCCCAAGCTAAGCCAAGTGATCCAGATGATGGAAAGCAACATCGAAGAGCCGATCAGCCCGTCAACTCTGGCGAAAGATGTCGGCATGTCGACGCGTCAATTGGAGCGCCTGTTTCGCCGCTATCTGAACCGCAGCCCCAAGCGATATTATATGGAACTGCGCCTGCAAAAAGCGCGCAACTTGCTGATGCAAACGGATATGAGCGTGATCAACGTCGCGCTAGCCTGCGGCTTCGCCTCCCCCTCGCATTTCTCAAAATGCTACCGTGCCCATTACGACACCACGCCCTATCGCGAACGCGGATCACATGCGGCACGGTTGTCGATCTGATCTGGCGATTGCTGCGTTTCGGTTTAGTGCTGACAGCACACCAAACTCGTATGATGCCGCCCACATTTACGGCACAATCAAGAAGGCAATCCTGCGTCCGTTGATCACGCCGACATCAGAGATCTGAAAGATGGGTTTTCAGCGACGCGATGCAGAAAGTAGTCCTCTAAGGCCGAGATCGTCGTCAGCCCGGACAACTCATCGTCCGCAAACTCGATGTCGAAAGCGTCCTCCAGCGCCATCATTAACTCGACACAGTCTAAGCTATCAGCACCAAGGTCATCGACGAAGTTTGCGGTGCGGTTAACGCGCTCGCTTTGCATATCAAAGACGGAGCGGGTGATTTCTATCAGTAAGTAAGATAAATGCGACATTGGACCCCCAAAACGGCAGCGGAATTTCAGGAAAAAAGGCAGAAGCAAGCTATATAATATTAGCGGCCACACGTCGAATCTCCTAAAAAAAAATTGTGAGTGTCGAACAGCGTTTATCGGAGAGTGGCTAGATCTTGCGCATCGTCGTAGAGAGCTTTTCCTTGGTTTCTGGATCCCTGATCGGGCACTGCAGAAACAAAAAAGGGGTGGTAGGATAAGCATCAACTGTCATCATAGAGAACTCTCGCTACGTTGCAGAGTGATGTCAAAGAGGGCTCCTATCGGTCATTCAGCCCAATCTTGAACACGCCCAGTCTCGATCTCGAAACCTAACTACTCACTCCGCCGCTATCCGATACACTCCACCATTGCCCTCGGATATAAACCAGATCGACCCGTCCGGTGCCTCGATAATATCGCGCACGCGGACGGTCTGTTCAGTTTTGATCTGTTCGACCTCACGCAACGGATCGCCTTCTAGACGTGCGATGAAGTCGAATTTCAGCGACCCTACGAATATGTCGCGGCGCCAGTTCGGGAACATCTTGCCGGAATAGATCAGCAAACCGGACGGAGCGATTGAGGGATCCCAATAAAGTGCAGGTTGCTCCATCCCCGGTTTTGATGTGCCTTCGCCGATCTTACGACCCGAATAATGGCGACCATAGGAAATTACCGGCCAGCCAAAGTTCGCGCCTTTCTTGATCTTATTCACCTCGTCCCCGCCGCGTGCGCCATGTTCGGACACCCACAGCGTCCCGTCCAAATCCAACGCAGCCCCTTGCGGGTTGCGATGCCCGTACGACCAGATCTCGGGAAGTATGTCAGGTTGGCCAACAAACGGGTTATTGTCAGGCACCGATCCATCCCGGTTCACACGAATGACTGATCCGTTGTGCACGCTGCGATCTTGGGCCTTTATGTCATCCCCACGATCCCCGATGGTCAGGAACAAAGTGCCATCCGCCCCTTCGACCACACGGGACCCAAAGTGCCTGCCCGCGTTCGATCCAGTCGACATGACAAACAAATCACGCAAGTTCTTAAGGCTCAGACCGTCCGCCGAAAGTTCGGCGGCAGCCAACGCGGTGCCAGCCCCGCCGCGCATCGGTTTGGCATAGGTTAGAAACAAGGTCCGGCTGGTGGCAAAATCACGAGCCAGGGTAATGTCCAAGAGACCGCCCTGCCCGCTGCCTGCGACCGACGGCGTGCCCGATATCTGCATCGAATTCCCACCAGAAAACCGCAGCAGACGGCCGTCTATCTCGGTCGCCAATACAGTACCGTCTGGCAAAATAGCAATCGCCCACGGCGTGTCCAGCCCTGCAATACGTTGTTCGATTTTGAAGTCTTGTGCGCAAAGCTGCACCGCTGAAAGACAAAGCGAAAACGCGAATATAACGGATCGGAACATGCGAACTCTCCTGATGGGTGCATTTCAAGATGGTAGAACCTTTTTCCGCTAAATCACCCCAAGATGACCCATCGTGATCGCCCGATTGCACTTTTCTTTTCTAAAATCCCCGCATAGGCTTCGGTTTGAACACAAAGTTCCAACACGGGAGACGACCATGAAAAAGATGCTTATGGCCACAACGGCTGCAGCACTGCTTGCGACGAACGCTTACGCGGACGCGCACTCTAAAGATGTTAAACTGGGTATTGTATTTGGCTTTACCGGTCCGATTGAATCGCTGACCGGTCCAATGGCTTCCGGCGCAGAGATGGCCATGAAAGAAGTCACCGACAGCGGCAAGCTGATGGGCGGCGCAACTGTAACGCCCCTGCGTGCGGATTCGGGTTGTATTGATAACGCGCTGGCCGTGGCCGGTGCTGAACGTTTGATCGCCGAAGGCATCAACGGTCTGATCGGTGCGGATTGTTCCGGTGTAACCGGTGCGGTTTTGCAAAACGTCGCCATTCCAAACGGCATGGTCATGATTTCGCCATCCGCCACATCGCCCGGTCTGTCCACCATGGACGACAACGGCCTGTTCTTCCGCACGTCCCCTTCGGATGCGCGTGAAGGTGAAGTCATGGCAGAAATCCTGCAGGAACGTGGCGTGAAATCCATCGCCCTGACCTATACCAACAACGACTATGGCAAGGGTCTTGCGGACGCGATCCAGACATCGTTCGAGGCAATCGGCGGTGAAGTCACCATCGTTGCAGCGCACGAAGATGGCAAAGCGGATTACTCTGCCGAAGTTGGCGCACTGGCTTCTGCCGGTGGTGAAATCCTCGTTGTTGCAGGTTACCTTGACCAAGGTGGTCCAGGTATCATCAACGCAGCACTGGACACAGGTGCGTTCGACACATTCGGTCTGCCTGGTGGTATGATTGGTGACACCCTGCCAGGTCGTATCGGCGATGATTTGAACGGCTCCTACGGTCAAATCGCGGGTTCCGAAGGTCAAGGCATCGAGGTTTTCACCAAGATGGCCGAAGAAGGTGGCTTTAACGGCACATCGCCTTATACACCTGAATCCTATGACGCGGCAGCCCTGTTCATGCTGGCAATGCAAGCGGCAGACTCCACTGATCCAGCGGTTTACGGACCCAAGATCCTCGACGTTGCCAATGCACCGGGCGAAAAGATCTATCCTGGTGAACTGGCCAAAGCGCTTGAGCTGATCGCAGCTGGCACGGACATCGACTATGTCGGCGCATCCGCAGTCGAGCTGATCGGAGCGGGCGAATCCGCTGGTACTTACCGCATGATCGAAGTCAAAGACGGCGTCATCGAAACCGTTGGTTTCAAGTAAGTCTTACGATAATGAAAATCACAGCAGTCCGGGCAACCGGGCTGCTGTTTTCAAACGATAACCGCGCATCTACGACGCGGACACAGGGAAAATCATATGATCGTCGTTGACGATGTACACAAACACTTCGGTGGCTTTCATGCCGTCGACGGGGCCAGCCTGACCATTGGAAAAGGCACAATCACCGGATTGATTGGCCCCAATGGCGCAGGAAAAACAACTCTTTTCAATGTGATCGCCGGCGTTCTTAAACCAACGTCAGGCCGTGTTTTGATGGATGGCCAAGACATCACCGGTCTGCCGCCCCATGAATTGTTCCACAAAGGGTTGTTGCGTACTTTTCAGATCGCACATGAGTTTACCTCGATGACCTGCCGCGAAAACCTGATGATGGTCCCCGGCGATCAATTGGGCGAAACGCTGTGGAATACGTGGTTCGGCCGCAAGCGCATCGCCGATCAGGAACGCGCCCTGCGCGCCAAAGCCGACGAAGTGCTTGAGTTTCTGACTGTCGAACATCTGGCGGACCAAAAGGCCGGACAAATCTCGGGTGGCCAGAAGAAACTGCTGGAACTTGGTCGCACCATGATGGTCGACGCAAAGATCGTCTTTCTGGACGAGGTTGGCGCAGGCGTGAACCGCACGCTATTGAACACCATCGGCGACGCTATCATCCGTCTAAATCAGGAACGCGGCTATACTTTTGTTGTCATCGAACACGACATGGATTTCATTGGCCGCCTCTGTGACCCTGTGATCTGCATGGCCGAAGGCAAGGTACTAGCGCAAGGCACCCTGGCCGAGATTAAAGCCAACGAACATGTGATCGAGGCCTATCTGGGCACGGGCCTCAAGAACAAGACCGCATGAAGTACCGTATCGCACTTCTGACATTAACCGCCGCCCTAGCGTTGCCGCAGGCGTCTCTTGCTTGTGCGCAATTGTCTGAGGACGTGTGGATGTGCGACCGGGGCACCGCTTGGGAAGCCGCCAAGTGGGACGTCATTGGCGACGGATCAACGCGCTATATCGACGACTACATCCTGAACTTCACTCAGGAATGGCCCGGCTTTGAAATCACCGACAGCGTGGCCACCCTCGAGGAACAATTCGCGACCTATACCCAATGGATCGCCGCTGATGACAACGCGCCAGTCGAGGTTTTGCAGGTAGACAAGATCGTAACGCCGCGCGGTCTGACCCTGCGCCACCTGCAATATGACGAGATCGACGGCGATCGCACCCTGAGCGCGGTAATGCTGTCACAGGTCGGCCCCGCACGGATCATGGTCTATCTGGATGCGGCTGACACAACACCGCTTGAGGACATAGAAAAGATGTCCTTTGACGTGGCGATGATGCTGCGCGACACCTGCGAGGACGCCCTGTCTTGCGCTGATACTATTGACCCGCCCACCAGCGGCACCGACTGAAAGAGGCTGACATGAGTGACCCATATGGTGATCGAGGCAACAAAGATCTCTCGATCGGCAATACCAAAGGCCAAGGCACGGCGCAGCCTGTCAAACAAGGCGGCAAAAGCCATGCCTCCCCCGGTGGGCCATTCCTGATTGGCGAGGCCATGACAGGCGGCTATGGCAAGGGACCAGACATTCTGCATGACTGTACCATCGCCGTTGATAAGGGCGAAATCGCTGTGATCGTCGGCCCCAACGGCGCAGGCAAATCCACCGCGATGAAGGCTGTGTTCGGAATGCTGGAGGTGCGTCAGGGCCATGTGCGGCTGGACGGCGAAGATATCACCGCGCTGTCCCCGCAAGACCGTGTGGCCAAGGGCATGGGCTTTGTCCCGCAAACCTCGAACATTTTCACCTCGATGACGGTGGAAGAAAACCTCGAGATGGGTGCCTTTATTCGACGCGATGATTTCCTTGATACGATGGCGCAAGTCTATGACCTATTTCCGATCCTCAAGGAAAAGCGCTATCAGGCGGCGGGTGAATTGTCGGGCGGTCAGCGCCAGCAGGTCGCCGTTGGCCGTGCGCTGATGACCCAGCCCAAGGTTTTGATGTTGGATGAACCCACCGCAGGCGTCAGCCCCATCGTGATGGACGAATTATTTGACCGCATTATCGAAGTCGCGCGCACAGGCATCCCGATCTTGATGGTGGAACAGAACGCACGACAAGCCCTTGAAATTGCGGACAAAGGCTATGTTTTGGTGCAGGGCCGCAACGCGTTTTCCGGTACGGGCAAGGAACTGCTGAACGATCCCGAAGTCCGCAAATCATTCTTGGGAGGCTAGATCATGCGTTGGATTATCCCGCTTGCGGTTTTCGCCTGGACCCCCGCCGTTGGACAAGAACCGACAACCAAAATATTGGCGGCCGAAAACGCCCCCGCAGAAAACTTGACACTTGAGACGGCACCCTTCCGGCAAGAAATCAAGCGACAATGCAAATTTGTCACCGAATGCGTTGAAAACGAACCCTGCACCGAAACCGAATTCACGCCCGAAATCACAGGAATTGGGGGCGGGCTGACTGCGGACGATCTGGTGGTTCAGGCCGAATTGGTCACGGATGCAGAGACGGTCGAACTGCTGGGCGTCACTTCGAGCAAATCATTGTCGCTGTCGGGTGGAACTTTTGCGGCGCGGCACCTGATCACGATCACCGAAAACGGTGCAACGCGCTATACCGTGCACTATGCTGACGGGCCTTTCGTCATCAGCTATCTAGGGACATGCAACTGATGGATTTATTGAACGCTCTTGTGGCGCTGGCCAACTATGTGCTGGTGCCGGGCATCGCATATGGCTCGCAACTGGCGCTTGGCGCGCTTGGGGTGACGCTGGTTTACGGAATCCTGCGGTTTTCGAATTTTGCCCATGGCGACACGATGGCGCTTGGGGCGATGTCAGCCGTCCTGATCACATGGGGGTTTCAGGCCATCGGTCTGCATCTTTGGGTGCTACCCACGGCGCTTTTGGCCCTGCCCTTTGCTATTTTGCTGACCATCGGCCTGCTTTTGGGCACTGACCGCGTTGTCTATCGCTTTTACCGCGAGAAGAAAGCAAAGCCGGTGATCTTCGTGATCGTGTCGCTTGGGGTGACCTTTATTTATAACGGTATCACGCGGTTTATCATTGGGTCTGATGACAAGAATTTTCTCGATGGTGAGCGCTTCATCATCTCGGCACGCACCTTCAAAAAAATGACCGGACTTGAAGAAGGACTGGCCATTAAAACCACCCAAGGTCTGACAGTGATTACAGCCATCATCGTGGTCGCCATTTTGTTCTGGTTTCTGAACAAAACACGGTCTGGGAAATCCATGCGCGCCTATTCAGACAACGAGGATCTGGCATTGCTGTCCGGCATCAACCCCGAACGTGTGGTGATGATCACATGGATCATCGTGGCGTGTCTGGCGACCACAGCGGGCGTGTTGTACGGGCTTGATAAGTCTTTCAAACCGTTCACCTATTTCCAGCTTTTGCTGCCAATCTTTGCCTCCGCCATTGTGGGCGGCCTTGGTAATCCGGTCGGGGCCATCGCTGGCGGTTTTGTCATCGCCTTTTCCGAAGTGACGATCACCTATGCATGGAAAAAGGTGCTGGGGCATATGTTACCGGAAAGTATGGGTCCGGATAGTTTGGTCCAGCTTTTGTCCACCGACTATAAATTCGCTGTCAGCTTTGTGATCTTGTTGATCGTGTTGCTGTTCAAACCCACAGGTCTGTTCAAGGGGCAATCGGTATGAACGAGACACTTAGAAACACTGCATTGTTTGCGATCATTTCAGCCCTGATTGTTTATACTGGCTTTGCACAAAGCTGGAATTCGGCACTGCTGATCATTTCCATGGGGCTGATTTCCAGCATCATGGCGTTGGGGGTGAACCTGCAATGGGGTTTTGCGGGGCTGTTTAACGTCGGCATCATGGGCTTTGTCGCCTTGGGTGGCTTGGCAGCGGTTCTAATCGGCATGCCCGCAACCGAAGGCGCGTGGTCTGCAGGTGGTTGGGGCATCGTGGGTGCGCTGCTACTTGGCGCTGCAACGGTCATTGCGGCGGTTCAGGTGATGAAACGCATGGCAAAAGGCTGGCAGCGCACGGTTGTTGTGCTTGTGGTCTTGATTGGTGGGTTCTTTCTGTTCCGCGCGGTGTTTGATCCCGCAGTCGCGGCGGTCGAAAACATCAACCCTGCGCAGACCGGATACCTTGGCGGGCTCGGCCTTCCGGTGATCCTTGCCTGGCCTGTTGGCGGTCTGTTTGCCGCCGGGGCTGCTTGGGTGATCGGTAAGACGGCGCTTGGTCTGCGGTCGGATTATCTGGCTATTGCGACACTTGGCATCGCCGAGATCATTATCGCAATCCTCAAGAACGAAGACTGGCTGTCGCGCGGCGTCAAGAACGTGATCGGCATTCCGCGTCCCGTTCCCTATGAGATCGACCTGCAGAACAATCCGGGCTTTGTTGAACGCGCTGCCGGTTTCGGCTTTGATCCGGTCGAAGGGTCAACGCTTTGGGTTAAATTTCTGTACATCGTGCTGTTCGCGGCGGTGTTACTGCTATTGCTGTGGATGAGCCAACGGGCGTTGAATTCCCCTTGGGGTCGGATGCTGCGCGCCATTCGCGACAACGAAGTCGCCGCCGAAGCCATGGGCAAGGACGTCACCGCACGGCACTTGCAGGTGTTTATCCTTGGCTCTGCCATTTGCGGGATTGCGGGCGCGATGATGACCACCCTGGACAGCCAGCTGACGCCCGGTTCCTACCAGCCGTTGCGCTTTACCTTTTTGATCTGGGTGATGGTGATCGTCGGCGGATCAGGCAACAACTTTGGGGCCGTTCTGGGCGGATTCCTGATGTGGTACCTATGGGTCATGGTCGAGCCGATGGGCCTGTGGCTGATGAACCTTATCACTTACGGCATGAACGACGGGTATTGGCTGAAGGATCACCTGATCGAGTCCGCGGCCCATATGCGGTTGATGACCATGGGCACCGTGCTGTTGCTGGTTTTGCGGTTTAGCCCACGCGGGTTGATCCCCGAGAAGTAGATTATCGGATCTGGACAAAGAAATGGCCCCCTCCCCAAGGGGAGGAGGCCAGCCATCGGCGAGGATTTTTATCCATTTGGAATGAGCGCCTTAGCGCCCTTTGAACAAGCCGCCCAAAATTCCGCGGACGATGCGACGTCCGGTGGTGCCTTTAAGTTCCTTGATTACAACGCTAGCGATCGCACCACCAAAGCTGTCACCTTTTTTGGCAGCGGGTTTGGACGTTGAGCGTTCAACGCCTTTCCCTGCATAGCGGCGCGCGGCGTTAAATTCGCGCAGCGCTGGCGTGGCCTCTTCTGCTTCGGCTTCATCCTCGGCCTTTGCGGCGGCTTTGGCAGCGTCATCTGCGCGCTTGGCAAGCATTTCAAAGGCGGATTCGCGGTCAAGGCGGGTGTCGTATTTCTTGGCCATTGCGCTTTGCGCCATCACGGCCGCGCGTGTTGCGTCATCAATTGGCCCAAGCTGCGAGGATGGCGGTCGAATCAGAGTCCGCTCAACAACCCCCGGAACACCCTTTTTCATCAGCATCGATGTCACTGCCTCACCGACGCCGACCTCGCGGATGGCTTCTTCGGTTTCGAAACGCGGGTTTTCGCGGTAAGTTTGCGCGGCCATCCGCAATTCCTTGCGGTCTTTCGCTGTAAAGGCGCGCAAGGCGTGCTGGATGCGATTGCCCAGCTGGCCCAAGATATCATCGGGGACGTCTGCCGGGTTTTGCGTGATGAAATAGACGCCCACCCCTTTGGAGCGGATCAGACGCGCGACCTGTTCAACCTTGTCTACCAAGGCTTTGGGCGCGTCGTCGAACAGCAGATGGGCTTCATCAAAGAAGAACACAAGTTTGGGTTTGTCCGGGTCGCCGACCTCGGGGAGTTCCTCGAACAGTTCTGACAACAACCACAACAGAAAGGTTGCATAAAGCTTGGGCGAGCTCATCAGCTTGTCAGCGGCAAGGATATTGATGAAACCGCGGCCATCGCTGTCGGTGCGCATAAGGTCGGCCAGTTCCAGCGCAGGTTCGCCGAACAGATCCGCCGCCCCCTGATTTTCCAACACCAGCAAGCGCCGCTGGATGGTTCCGACCGACGCGGCGGACACGTTGCCATAGCGCAGGGCAAGGGTAGAAGCGTTTTCACCGACCCAAACCAGCAGGGCCTGAAGGTCTTTCAGATCCAAGAGGGGCATGCCGTCTTCGTCAGCCACGCGGAACGCAATGTTCAAAATGCCTTCTTGTGCTTCGCTTAGGCCCAACAATTGAGCCAGCAACAAAGGGCCCATCTCGGACACGGTGGTGCGCACAGGGTGTCCCTGTTCGCCGAACATATCCCAGAACGCGACAGGGAATGACGCGTATGCAAAATCATCAAAGCCGATCTTTTCAGCGCGTTCGGTAAAAGGCCCGTGCAGTTTGTGGCTTTCCGAGCCGGCACTTGCGAGACCCGATAGATCGCCTTTGACGTCAGACAAGAACACCGGCACGCCTTGGGCCGAAAACCCTTCTGCCAGAATTTGCAGCGTTACGGTTTTACCTGTGCCCGTCGCCCCGGCTATAAGCCCGTGGCGGTTAGCATAGCCGATGTTGAGAAATTGCTGCGTGCCATAGTCCACGCCGCCCCCGCCAATAAAGATATCATTTGTCACGTATTCATCATCCTTTTGGGCCACGCCGCAGCGGGCAAAGTGCCGCGCAAGCATACAAACTTAACCTTTGGGCACCATAGTGAAATTGCCCCGGATCTACATGTCCTTTTGGTCCGTGGGCACTTCCTCCCTGTCAGACTGGCCGTGCCTTCGGGTACGGCCTTTTTTTCTGCAATGCAGCATAAGTATCCGATCCTATTGAATATTTCCTATTGACCGCAGCGGCGCGGTCTCGTAACCTTCCCTCAATAAGTCGGCCCAGTCCGACGGGGAGAAGAGAAGAACAGGGAAAAGGACGCTTTTGCGTCCTTTTTTCTTTTTCGGCATCATGCATTTTTTAAGATCAGCAAGAAACTGCCTGACCTACTTAAAAAGCTGTCGTATCTTGCCTGACAATCATTCAACAGCATGGTAAATGCCTGTAAACTTAACTGATTTGGACTGAGCATGAACAAGTATTTGAACATCCTTCCCCTTTGTGCGGCATTGGCGTTGACCGCGCCTGTTGCGTCATTTGCGCAAACCGCGACCACTGAAACAACAACCGAAGCCCCGGCCGAAGCGCCCGCGACAGAAACCTCGCCAGCCAAAACCAACATTGAATCACAGCTCAGCATGGCCGACGATTCCGAGGCCGACACAGCACTTGGCAAGCCTTATACCAAGGAAGTTGTCGGTGCCTGGGAAATGCGCTGCATCAAGACAGAGGAAGAAATTGACCCCTGCCAAATGTATCAGCTGTTGGATGACGGCCAAGGTGTGCCCGTCGCTGAGTTTTCGTTGTTCCGTCTGCCCGGTGGCGGCAAGGCCGAAGCAGGCGCAACCGTTGTTGTTCCACTGGAAACGGCCCTGCCCGCGCAGCTGAGCATTTCTGTCGATGGTGGTAAAGCCCGCCGGTACCCCTTCGCCTTTTGTAACCAAGTTGGTTGCTATGTTCGCATGGGTCTGACCAAAGATGATGTCGCGGCCTTTAAGCGCGGCAAAGAGGCGGTGATCACCATCGTGCCTGCCTTGGCACCCGATCAGACTGTACAGCTGGCCTTGTCACTGGACGGCTTTACAGCCGGTTTCGACAAGTCATCGGTTATTGATCAGTAAAACTAGTTCAATTTCAAACTATCCAAGGCCGTCTCGTCACCGAGGCGGCCTTCTTTAATTCCGCTCTGCCGCTATATTTTACGCAGCGCAATCACAGCATTCATGCCCCCAAACGCAAAAGCATTGGACAGTGCGACCTTCACCTTTGCATTGCGCGCCTCGTTAGGGACCACATCAAGGGCACATTCAGGATCAGGTTCCTGATAGCCGATCGTGGGGGCAATCACACCGTCGCGCAGGGCCATGATACAGGCGAGCAGTTCAACAGCGCCTGTGCCGCCAATTAGATGACCGTGCATCGACTTGGTCGAGCTAATCATCAACTGGTTCGCATGGGAACCGAATACATCCGCCACGGCTGCGCATTCGGTTTTATCGTTCGCCGCTGTGCCCGTGCCATGAGCATTGATATAGCCCACTTGATCTGCGCTGATCTGCGCGTCTTGCAATGCGCCCTTCATCGCGCGGGCGGCCCCTTCCTTGGACGGCATCACAATATCACTGGCATCCGATGTCATCGCAAAGCCTGCAACCTCGCACAGAATATCTGCGCCACGGGCGCGGGCGTGTTCATAGTCCTCAAACACGAAAACGCCGGCTCCCTCGCCCTGAACCATGCCATTGCGGTTGGCCGAAAACGGGCGGCAGGCGTCGCGGCTCATGACGCGCAGACCCTCCCATGCTTTCACACCACCAAAGCACAGCATCGATTCAGATCCGCCTGTAACCATCGCAGGTGCCATGCCCGACCGCACCATCGCGAACGCCTGTGCCATCGCGTGATTGGATGATGCGCAGGCCGTTGAAACGGTAAAGGACGGCCCCTTAAGGTTATGCTCCATGCTTACATGGCTAGCGGCGGCGTTGTTCATCAACTTGGGCACCACAAAGGGATGAACGCGGTTCTTTCCCTCTTCATAGACGGCGCGATAGTTATCATCCCAGGTGCTGACACCGCCGCCCGCCGTTCCCAAAACCACACCCGCTTTTGCAGACAAGTCGCCCGAAAAGATAAGGCCGGATTGTTCAATCGCCTGTGCTGCAGCGGCCAAGGTGAATTGCGTGAACCGGTCATACAGTGACAATTTCTGGCGGCTATAGCGGGTTTCGGCCTCGAAGTTCTTGACCTGCCCGCCGATCTGGATCGACAGTCTTTCTACATTGCGAAATTCAAGTTGGCTAATGCCGCACACACCGTTCTGCATGGCAGCCATTGTATCTGGTACATTAAGGCCAAGCGCATTGATCGTACCGGCCCCGGTGATGACAACACGTTTCACCGCGCCTAACTTTGCTCGGCTTTTAGCCGCTCGATGCCCGCAACTATGCTGGCCACGCTAGAGATATCAAAACCGGACGTTTCCGGTTGGTTGGCGTTGAAAGGCACCGAGATGTCAAAAGCTTCCTCAATCGCAAAAATGCTTTCGACCACCCCCATACTGTCAATGCCAAGATCCTCGAGCGTGCTGCCCAACGTGACATCTGACGGCTCGAGCACGGCCTGTTCTGCCAAGATAACAATGACCTGATCTTGAATGCTCAACGAAGCTCTCCCTTTAACCTGTCCCCCATGCGCGCGATTAGGCGTCGGCATCGGGTTTGGACAATTCTTTCTTTAGCGCTGCAAAATCGCGCAGCAAACGGGGCAGACGCCGCAATGCTTTGTAGCTGTCGATTTGTTTGCCCATCTCGGTTGCGGGATACCCCAACATGGACCGCCCCGCAGGCACATTCGACATCAGCTTGGTACTGCCGCCAGCAATCACACCGTCGCCAACAAAGATATTGTCGCTGACGCCGCATTGCCCGCCAAGCACCACATTATTACCAATGGTGGCAGAGCCCGCGATACCGACCTGCCCGCAGATCAAACTGTTGGTTCCGATGACCACATTGTGCCCAAGATGCACCTGATTATCCAACTTGGTGCCGTCGCCAATCACCGTGTTGCGAATGGTGCCGCTGTCGATGGTACAATTCATCCCGCATTCGACGTCATTCCCGATGGAAACGCTGCCAAGGGTGTGGATGCGTGTCCACTGCTGCGCTTTTGTGTCGCCACGGTCGCCCAGCGTTTTGCGGGTCTGCTCGACCGTGCTTGGCTCTGCCGTTACAAACGAAAATCCGTCGCCGCCAATGCGTGCGCCCGGTTGTGCGATGAAATCATCACCGATTTCCACCCGCGCGCCAATGCTGACATGATCGCGCAGATAGGCGTTGCTGCCCAATCGCGCATCCTTGCCGATATGGCACTGTGGCCCGATCATGCTTCCCGCGCCGATTTTCACGCCGGCGGCGATGACAGTGAACGGTCCGACAGACACATCTTTGCCCAGCTTGGCCGTCGGATCAATGATTGCGGACGGATGAATACCCGCCTCGAACCCCTGCCCTTGGTCCATCATTTTCGTCAGCCCCGACATTGCAAAGCGCGGGCGGTCCGGCAAAATTGCGGCCTTTAAGCCAAGCGCTTGCCAATCGGCATCGGGCCAAAGCATCGCGGCTTGGGCGGCCCCCTCGGTCAGACTTTCTGCATATTTGGGGCTCATCGCGAGCGCTAGATCATCCGGTCCGGCCTGTGCAGGTTCGGCCAGCTTTGCGATCTTTAGCGACGTGTCACCAACGGCCTTCGCCCCCAGTGACACAGCAATCTCTTGAATAGTGTGGCGCATGGTTTATTCCCCTTGTCGGGGATGAATTAACCCTGAACAGCGCCCAATGCTACCCCTGCCTTGCTGAGCGCATTCCAGATCTTGGCGTCACGCCCATAGATATCGTCGCGATACTGGGTGTGTCCGCGCGGTGTGGTAAAGGCCGTACGGTAAACAATGTGGACCGGCAGCTCGTTATCCAGATGCACAAACGTCTCGCGGCCTGTGGCCTGCTTTGCCTTAAAGAACCCCACCGGGTCAGCAACCTGCGCCGCCAGCAGAGTATTGGCAAATTCGAACGGGTCCGCCAAACGCACGCAACCGTGGCTGAACGCGCGTACATCACGGGCAAACAGGTTTTTGGAGGGCGTGTCATGCAGGTAAATATTGTATTTATTTGGGAAGATGAATTTCACCAGCCCAAGCGCGTTCCGCGTCCCCGGTTTTTGGCGCATACCAAAGGGAAAATTACGCGCATTATAGCGGTTAAAGTCCACCGATCCCCGATTAACGATCCGGCCCCGCCCGTCAATCAGGTCGATATGACCCGCAGCACCCGAATTGCGTTGCATCGAGGGCAGGTATTCTTTGGTCACGATTGACCGTGGCACCGTCCATGTCGGATTGATAACAATATATTCCATCGTGTCGGAAAATTCCGGCGTATGCCGGCCGTCTTCGTTCGCGCCTACAACCGAACGCGTTTCAAAAGTGACGCGGCCATCGTCGATAATTGCTGCCGTAAATCCGGGGATGTTCACCAACACATGGCGCGCGCCGCGTTCCTTGTTCAGCCATCGTTCCCGCTCCATTGCAACGATGACGGATTTCAGGCGGGTCTCAACGCTCTTGTTGATCTCTGACATTGTGCCGCTGCCTGCCACGCCGTCCGTGTTCAATCCGTGGTCTCGTTGAAATTCACGTACAGATTCTTCCATGACCAGATCATAAGTCATCGAATTAGTCCGCTTTAGGTACCCCATCGCGATCAAACGATTGCGCAAAGCGACAACCCCGTTCCCCTGGGCCCCGGGCTTAAGCGTTGGTACCGTCACCACGGGACCCCAACCGCCCTTGGCCAACAGCGCCTCCATCGCAAGCTTTTCGCGCATAAGCGCGTTATATTCTAATGTCCGGGGTCGCAGATTGCGCAGAAACGCCATCGGGTTGGATTTGATGAAATCGGCAATATACCCCTGGCGGTCGCGGTATGGCACTTCGCGCACAATACCATTGTCGATCCGCGAGGGGATCAACACGCCTGTTTGCAGGTCGCGGGCGTATTGCAAAAAGACCTTGGTCAATTGGACTTCTGCCAACCCACGGTCACGCGGAGTTTTTGCGTTTTTTAATGTCGCCATCAGGCCGGTCGGGTCATAGCGGGCGATCGGCAGCCCATGTTTGTCCGCCGACGTTATCGCAGCCATCAGCGCCGCGCGACGGTCCCGATGGGTGTCAGACCCTTCGGTCCAGACAGGTTTGTAATTATGTGTCCGGTAATAAGCGGCAATATCGGCATCACGCGCCGCCGCTTCAGCCACGGCTTGCTTGAAGGCAGTCACCTGCGCGAAAACGGGCGCTGGTACGGTGGACATCATAAAAACCGTTGCAACAGCACCCAAGAACGCGGTCAGCCCGCGGTTGATACCTAGCGTATTGCCTAGATTTTTAATCATCGATTCACCTTATAACCTTAACTGAAAATTGCCCCCATAACGCGTGGAACGACCTGATTTTGTCCAATAACAATCTGTGTGATGAGGGTACAAACTCAGTATTGATGCGTTTTCGCATCGGGGTGTTGCAAAAATGACCAACCCTTTCGCCATTGCGCAAATTTTCGCCTAAAATTCTTGATAGATGGAACCTTTTCGATTCAGCACTTGGTTAAAGAATCGCTGTATGTCATATAGTCGTTGCATCTGGGGATAATCGAGAATTTCCATGTAACATCATGGAAGATCAGGTATAATACAGGACGTTAGACGCATGACTGGTACGAATTCTTCGGGTTTTACCCGCCGCGCCCTGTTGGGTGCATTCGCAGCGACAGCAGTAACAGCCGCACCAACATTCGCAAATGCAGCAGGGTTCCTGCGCGGTGCAGGCGATATTCGCCGCATCAAGATGTATTCTGGTCGAACCGGCGAACGCATCGACATGATCTATTGGATCGAAGGCAATTATATCAAAGACGCCGTAAAAGAAGTGAACCACTTCATGCGAGATTGGCGGACCGATGGTGTGAAATCCATGGATCTGCGCACCGTCGACATCATGGCCGCGTCGCACAATCTTTTGGATGTAAACGAACCTTATATGCTGTTGTCCGGCTATCGCAGCCCGCAAACGAACGCGATGTTGCGTTCGCGGTCCCGCGGTGTGGCGAAAAACTCGCTTCACATGCGCGGTCAGGCCGCTGATCTGCGTTTGGCATCACGCTCGGTTAATCAGATGGCCAAGGCAGCAATTGCCTGTCATGGCGGCGGCGTTGGCCGGTACTCCGGTTCAAATTTCGTTCACATGGATTGCGGCGTGGTCCGCAGCTGGGGCGGCTAAGTTCACTCTCAGCTCAACCGAAAACAAAGCGCCGCAAGGCGCTTTTTTCATTTCCGCCCCCCCTTTGAGAGATGCAACGCGCAGGCGATTATGCTTGTCCGGATGGAAACCAAGCAAGTGTTATCATTGCCAAAGCGGCATAGCGCGCACCCTTGCCAATCGTAACAATAGCCACAAACGACCAAAGCGGTTCGCGCAGCACACCTGCCATGATTGTCAGCGCGTCGCCGACGATGGGCAGCCAGCTCGCCAAGAGCGACCAGCGTCCATAGCGGCGATACCAAATTTCGGCTCGGTCCAATTGCGCATCATTGGCAGGAAACCAGCGCTTATGCTTGAATTGCAATGCGACCCGTCCCAAGACCCAGTTCACGACCGAACCCAACACGTTCCCTGCCGTTGCAACCGTCAGCAAAACCATCAACGAATGCTGATCGTTCAGCATCAACGCGACCAGCAACGCCTCTGACTGCATAGGGAGAAATGTCGCAGCGATGAACGCAGCGGAAAACAGCCCTAAATACCCGATCATCGAGACATATGTTCACGGGCTAAGGATAGGACCATCATTCGCAAGACTTCATTCGCACCTTTAGATCATAGATGTCTTTTGTATCTTAACGCCCAAAATTCTAAGGCATACCGCACACACGAAGATGTTTGCCATGCGCGCGTAATTCGTGCGCTTTCGGAACATGCCACCGGAACAGATTAACTAAGGGGCGGCAATAGCGCTGTTTGGATGCTCAACGCGGTGTGGTCATAACCCCAAAAAGGGTAATGGCGGATCGACAGGGATTCGAACCCTGGAGACGGTCTCCCGCCTACACACTTTCCAGGCGTG
>CBDTUA010000038.1:0-30104 GCA_965363735.1 uncultured Sulfitobacter sp.
AGGCCGGTGCATCAGCGGCATGATACGAAGACCGCATCGCTAGATCGAGCCTCGCGCAATCCGGCAAATAGCCCAGTTTCGCAAGCTGTGGCAGCTGTTCGATAAACGTTGGGAATTCACTGCCATAGTGCATCATCAAGGGCGACGTCGGCGGATGCGCCCGCACATAAATCGGGGCAAGGCTGTCAAAGCTTTGCTGCCCTAGGATCTTGCGTACTAGGGGGAACGCGGTTTGCAGTGCTGCGGTTAGGGAATGGGTGACGTTGTTGCGGTAAACATCATAGCGTTTGCCAGCGGGCGCGTGGCCTGCGCCCTCAAGCCCATCGGGGACGGGAATGGACGGGTCCAGCAGGCCATCGCGAAAGGTGGATAGGGATGTCATGCAGCCAGCGCAACTGCTGCGCGTTGTGCTTCTGCGCGAAGAGTGGGCCAGTCGGGGACGTCGTTGTCCCATTCGACCAAAACCGGCTTTGGTCCGGTCTGCGCGAGCGTATAGTCCAGCAGTGCCCAGACGGGATCGACCACGGGTGTGCCATGACTGTCGATCAAAAGGGGGGCACCAGTATCATCGGTGTCTTCGTCGTGACCGCCAACGTGAATTTCGCCTACATAGGCCAGCGGATAGGCGTCGATATATTGCTGTGCCGACAGGCCAAGGTTCGTAGCCGAGATAAAAACGTTATTGACGTCAAGCAGCAGCCCGCAACCTGTCATGCGCACGAGTTCGGAAAGAAATTCTGTCTCGGACAGGGTGGATTCGGCAAAGGCCAGATAACTGGATGGGTTTTCGAGCAACATCTGACGGCCCAGGACATCTTGAACTTGGCTGATATGGCTGGCAACGCGGGTTAATGTGGCATCGGTATAGGGCAGGGGTAGCAGATCGTTCAGAAACTCGGCCCCGTGGGTGGACCATGCAAGATGTTCGGAAAAGCTGGCAGGTTGCGCCCAGTCGCATAGCTTTTTCAGGCGTTTCAGGTGGTCACGGTCCAGCGGGGTTTCGCCACCAATACTAAGGCCGACACCATGGACAGACAGGGCAAAGCGTTCGGTCAGCGCGCGGAGTTGTGCCAGTGGACGTCCGCCATCACCCATATAATTTTCGGCATGGATTTCGATCCATTCGACGGGACCGGGGTCGCGTTGCAGATCGCTGAAATGTTGGGGCTTATAGCCAACTCCCGGACTGGCGGGCAATTGGTCAAAGCGGCGTTGGCTATCGAGCATGACGCGCGCTCCCTTGGTTTGTATTCAAAGGGGTGGGCAGGCAGCAGTGATAGCTGCCTGCGCCAAGATCGTATTATGCTGGCAAGTCGCGCTCAAGCGGCTCAAGGGAGCCTTTGCGCTCGGTTCCGTCTGCCATTTCGGGCAGTTCCATGGATTCGCAGGTGCCCGTGTCAACCAGTGTCCAGGAATTGCCTTGGTAATCGGTGACCGAGGTACCAGCGCAGGTGGTTCCTGGACCCGCGGCGCAATCATTTGCACCGGCAAGGGCAACCCCATAGCATTTTTCTTTGGCGGCGGCATCGGCTGGGGTGCTGTAGGCGGCCATAGCTGCTGCAACGGCACCGGCGACGGCGAAAGTTTTCATTGTGTTGGACATAGTGGTGTTCCTCCTCATTGGGTGTTGTGTCTTCGTAACTTATTTAAAGCCGTGATGGTGCGACAAAGCTACTCACGTCAAAGTGTCTCACATGAAAGTCAGGAAACTTGCTTATTCTTTGTAATAATGGGCGGAAAAACACCGAAAACGGGCCTTTTCTGAAACAAACTGTCACATCCGGGCGGGCTGGAATTTCCGCCCGGATAGGTTTGTTACAGTATATTTAGCGTAGATCGGGGGGTGTTGCCTCGATGCCAAGGGCGGCTGCGACATCAGCCAAAGATTGAACCGAGGTTTGTTTTTCGCCAAGGCGGCGGACAGACACGGTTTTCTCTTCGACTTCGCGGGCTCCCACGGCAAGGATTACAGGCACCTTGCCTACCGAGTGTTCTCGGACCTTATAGTTGATTTTTTCGTTGCGAATATCGGCTTCAGCGCGGATACCGGCGGCGGTCAGGGTTTCGATAACCTCGCGCACATAATCATCCGCCTCAGAGGTGATCGACGCCACAACGACCTGACGCGGGGCCAGCCAGAATGGCAGTTTGCCCGCGTGTTCTTCGATCAAGATGCCGATGAAACGTTCAAACGATCCCAAAGTCGCACGGTGCAGCATAACGGGGCGATGTTTCGCGCCGTCAGACCCGACATAGGTCGCATCCAGCCGTTCGGGCAGTACAAAATCCACCTGATGGGTGCCACATTGCCAATCGCGTCCAATCGCGTCAGTCAGCACGAATTCCAGTTTGGGGCCGTAGAACGCGCCTTCGCCGGGGTTGATCTCGGGCTCGATCCCGGCTTTTCGGGTGGCAGACAGCAGTGCCGCTTCGGCTTTGTCCCAAACTTCGTCCGATCCGGCACGAGTGTTGGGGCGGTCCGAAAATTTGACCTTGAAATTCTCGAATCCGAGGTCTTTGTAGATCGCAGACAGGAATTCGATGTAGATCAGGGTTTCTTTCTCGATCTGGTCCTCGCGGCAAAAGATATGACCGTCATCTTGGGTAAAGCCACGCACGCGCATGATGCCGTGTAACGCGCCCGATGGTTCATACCGATTGCATGAACCAAATTCGGCCATGCGCAAAGGCAGGTCGCGATAGGATTTCATGCCCTGATTAAAGATCTGCACGTGGCAGGGACAGTTCATCGGCTTAAGCGCATTCACGGATTTCTCGCGCGCGTGTTCTTCGTCGACTTCAACGATGAACATATGCTCTTGGTACTTGTCCCAATGGCCGGATTTTTCCCACAATTTGCGGTCAACGACCTGAGGTGTATTCACCTCGACATAGCCACCTGCGCGTTGCTTGCGGCGCATGTAGTCCTGAAGCTGGGTGTAGATCAGCCAGCCGTTGGGGTGCCAGAATATCTGTCCGGGGGCTTCTTCTTGCATGTGGAACAGGTCCATCTCGCGGCCCAGCTTGCGGTGGTCACGCTTGGCGGCTTCTTCGAGCATGTTCAGATGTGCGCGCAGCTTTTCCTTGCCGGTGAATGCCACGCCGTAGATGCGTTGCAACATGGCGCGGTCGCTGTCGCCGCGCCAATAGGCACCTGCGATGGACATCAGTTTGAACGAGTCGCCGGGCACTTGGCCGGTGTGTTGCAGATGCGGACCACGGCACAAGTCTTGCCAGTCGCCATGCCAATACATGCGCAACGGCTCGTCGCCGGGAATGCTTTCGATCAGCTCGACCTTATAGGGTTCACCCAAATCTTCGTAATGCTTGATCGCGCGGGGGCGGTCCCAGACCTCGGTGCGGACAGGATCGCGGGCGTTGATGATCTCTTTCATCTTCTTTTCGATCGCACCAAGGTCTTCGGGGGTGAAGGGTTCTGCGCGGTCAAAGTCGTAATACCAGCCGTCCTTGATCACAGGACCGATGGTAACTTTGGTATCAGGCCAGATTTCCTGAACGGCGCGGGCCATGATGTGGGCAAGGTCATGGCGCACCAGTTCGTTTGCCTGATCCTCATCCGCCATGGTGTGGATCGCGATGCTTGCATCGGCGTCAATCGGCCAGGCCAGATCGAAATGCGCACCGTTCACGGTGGCACTGATCGCTTTTTTGCCAAGCGATTTCGAGATGTCATTGGCAACGTCGCCCGCAGTGATTCCTGCGTCGTACTGCCGTGCATTGCCATCGGGAAGGGTGAGAGTGATCTGGGCCATTTGGGCCTCCTCGTCGGTTTGGCGCCTACGAGACGCCCGGTTGCGGGTTATGTGCTTGCGTTAGATGGCCGCGTGGGGCCGCGTTGTCAATAACTTGGGGGCGATGGAAACTTCTTTGCGGGCCGGCGCGTTGCGACATGATAGTGACGCAACAGACAGCACGATGGGAATCGATAGGATGCAGAACGGGTTGGCGCAACGGGCTTTCGAGCAACTCTCGGGGGCAGACGGTGACGCCAGCGATCTGTCAAAGGGGGCGCAAAAGGCCGAAGCGCCAAATGCAATGCGCCATGTTGCCAGCCTGTCGATGACCAAGGTCGCGGACGGGCTAATTGACCCCAAGCTAATGTTATCATGGCTTTTGACCTCGCTTGGCGCGCCGGCGGTATTCGCGGGCGCGCTAGTGCCGATCCGTGAAAGCGGCGCGTTGTTACCGCAGATGCTGATGGCGTCATGGGTGCAGGCCATGCAGCGGCGCAAATGGGCGTGGGTACTGGGCAGCGCGGGGCAGGGGATATTCGCAGCGCTGATCGTGTTGGCGGCCCTTACGCTGAAAGGGTCCGCGGCGGGGTTTGCCATTTGTGCGGCCCTTGCTGGGCTGGCGTTGTCGCGGGCGGTCTGTTCGGTGTCCTACAAGGATATATTGGGCAAGACAGTCGGCCAGTCGCGACGCGGCGCGATTACAGGGTTGGCGGGTTCGGTATCGTCGATGGGCGTGGTGATCTTGGCGATCTTGTTGATGTCAGGACTATTCAAGGACAGCCGCATTGTTGTTGCTGCAATCGCATTGGCAGCCTGCCTGTGGGGCGTGGCGGCGCTGTTGTTTTCCACACTGAAGGAAACAAAAAGCGACCCGTCAAAGGCGGAGGGTGCCAGTTTCAGGATCTTGAAAGAGGACGCGAACCTGCGCCGCTTTATCCTTGTGCGCGGGCTATTGGCGTCAACAGCGCTGGCCCCGCCGTATCTCGTGGTGCTTGCCGGGGGCGAGGACCAATCCGCTCTTGGACAACTTGGCGCTTTGGTGTTGGCATCGGCGTTGGCGTCCTTCCTTAGCTCATATGTTTGGGGGCGCTTGTCAGATAGGTCCAGCCGCAAGGTGTTGATGCTGACGGGGATCGTTGGTGCCGTGGCGATGCTGGCGGCTGTGGCGCTGAGCGTATTGGGGCTGGCCACGCAAATCTGGGCAATGCCGCTGGTATTGTTCATCCTGATGATCGCATATCACGGTGTTCGCCAAGGCCGTTCAACCTATCTGGTGGACATGTCCACCGAGAATCAGCGGTCCGCCTATGCAGCAGTTTCCAATACGGTGATTGGCGTGCTGCTATTGATTGCGGGCTTTGCCGGTGGCGGGGCTGCGCTGGTCGGTCCGACGGCGACGCTGGTTTTGTTTGCGGTTATGGCAGTAGGTGCCGCCGCTGCGGCAATTGGTCTGAACGAGATTGAAGCGGCGGATTGAACCTTGGCGCGCCATCTTCTATGATAAGAGGGGTGGAATAAGCATTCAAAAGGATAGCGAGATGTCCAAACATAACCGCAGTTTCGAGCTGACGATCAGCGATATTGACCTGATCGAAGCAGCACTGCACGTGACCAAGCGCGACCTGTCAGCGGATGTCTATAACGGCACCCAAGAGATGTTGCCCTCCGATGAGACGGTGGATTCGCTGCGCATGATCGACGATCTGTTGGGGCGCCTGCACAATCAAAAGATATTCTATCGACCCACCAAGGGTACTTACTTGGGCGGATGAGCTTGCTACAGACCCTTGAGACGCCTCAAGGGCGCAAGCTTGCCTATCATCTGACCGCCGGTCGGGGGCCATGCGTTGTATTCTTGGGTGGGCTGAAATCGGACATGCAAGGGACCAAGGCCGTGTTCCTAGAAGATTGGGCCCGCCGAGAAGAACGCGCGTTTTTGCGGTTTGATTATTCGGGCCATGGTGAATCCTCGGGCGCGTTCACAGACGGCTGTATTGGCGACTGGGCGCAAGATACTTTGGCGGCGGTTGGCGCGCTGACGACAGGAAAGATCGTGCCTGTGGGATCGTCCATGGGTGGTTGGCAGTCCTTGTTGCTGTGCCGCGCGATGCCCGAGCGGATCGCGGGGCTGGTTACAATCGCCGCCGCCCCTGATTTTACCGAGGACGGATACTGGGCCAGCTTTACCGACGCGCAAAAGCAGCAGTTGGAAAAGATCGGGCAGGTCGAATTGCCGTCAGACTATATGGAGCCTTACGTCATCACGCGCCGGATGATCGAGGACGGGCGCAATCAGCTGGTTCTACGATCACCGCTGGACCTGCCGTTTTCGGTACGGTTTTTGCAAGGGACAGCGGATACCGCCGTGAGCGTTGCAACGGCTGTAAAGCTGCTGGAACATGCCACGGGGCCGGACATGCAGTTGCAACTTGTCAAAGACGCCGATCACCGTTTTTCCGATGATCGCTGTCTGAATCTGATGAAAATAGCGGTGCAAGAGGTGCTGGATCAGTCTGCGGATGCGTAAACCCGCCAGCATGTGGAGCCTGGAAACAGTCGGGCGGGTGCGCCTGTCAAAGCACTTCTATATGCGGGATTTTCTGTATTCCGAGATCAACGGCTTTCTCGGTATCCCGAACATTCCCGACAATCCCGATCTGGCGATTGAAAATGGGCGGGCGTTTTGCACCGCGCTGCTGGACCCGCTTGAGGAAACATTTGGCCGGGTTGCTGTCCGATCCGGCTATAGGTCGCGGGCACTGAATGATTATGGCAATGCGAACAAGCTGAACTGTGCCGCCAGTGACAGCCCGATTGAATGCCATATCTGGGACCGACACAGCGGCGGTGCGGCCGTCGCTGGGGCAACCATCGTGATCCCGTGGTTTGCCGATCAATATGATCAGGGGCGCGACTGGCGTGATCTGGCGTGGTGGGTGCATGATAACCTGCCCTATTCCGAGATGTGGTTTTTTCCCAAACTGGCGGCGTTCAATCTGGTTTGGCGGCCCACAGCTTTGCGCACGATTTCAAGCTATATCGCGCCAAAGGGAATGTTGTTGCGCGCAGGGCAGCCCCCGTCAGAGCCGATTGAACAGCGGCGCAAGCGTTATGCTGACTTTCCGCCCTTGCGCGGCATCGCCTATCCATGTTGATGTACGCTTCAAATCGGCAGGACTTTGAATGCAATTCGCGACTAACTTGATGAAAGACAGGGCAATAAATGGCTGAACCGCTTGTTCTATTGCCCGGATTGATGTGCGACGCGCGGGTGTTCTGGCCCCAGATTGCTGAATTGTCAGCGACGCTGGCCGTGACGGTGGCCCCCATTACTCAAGGCGAACGGATTGACGAAATTGCCTCCGGTTTGCTGGATTTGCTGCCGCAGAAATTTGCGTTGGCCGGGTTAGGGTTGGGGGGCATGGTCGCATTGGAAATCGTGCGCCGCGCGCCGGATCGTGTCACACGTTTGGCCCTGATGGATACCACCCCACTGGCGGGGACACCGCAGGCGTCAGCCATGCGCGAATTGCAGATCGTCAAAGCCAAGTCGGGCCGCTTGAAGGATGTGATGCGGGAAGAAGTCCCTCTGACGGCATTGGCTCAAGGGCCGAACCGCGCGGCGGTGATGGAGATCTTGCTGGATATGGCCGATACGCTAGGCCTCGAGGTTTATTTGAAACAGGCCCGTGCGCTGCAACGCAGCCGCGACCAGCAGGCGGTCTTGCGAAAATTGCGCTGTCCGACACTTGTATTGTGCGGTGCAGCAGACACGATAAACACCGTCAAACGACACAGCTTTATGGCGGAACTGATCCCAAGCGCATCCTTGCAAGTTATTGAAGGGGCAGGACATATCCCGACGCTAGAACAGCCTGAAGCGGTGACAGATGCGTTGATCCACTGGATGCGCGAACCTTACGTCTTGCAATAAGACGATACGTTCATCGACGTGGGATCAGCGCAGTTGCGCAGTGATCTCTGCACGCTTGGCTTTTGGCACCACTAGAATATCGCGCATGGGCTTTAGGGTCTCTGCATCAAAAAACGGCGTGTCTTTCCAGCGACCGGTAACGCGTGCTGCCGCCATGCGTGTGAAAACACCCCAGACGAACCGCGCCATGCCTTTGTGCTGGGATTTGCCGTTGGCAGTTTGCAAAAACGCCTTGGTCGTCACCGGGCCGATGGCGTCCGGATCCGTCAAAAGCGGCGTACGGATGCCGACAAACGCGATTTTGGGATTACGGAGTGTGTTGCCAATCACGGACCCGCAGCAGCTGGCATGCCAACGTAGCAGATTGGTCTCGCCAAAGGAAAACACGGCCAGTTGATCGACCCCTTGGTCAAAAACGATCCGGTCAGGTGTGGTTTGGAAAATTTGAACAGACGGCGTGTCAGGTTGACCTGAATAAACCTCGGCTGCGCGGCAATCTTTGCAGAAGCATTCGGTGTGATTGCCGATGGCAGGGGAAGCACCGCGCAACGTTCCCGTAATCGTGCCGCAAGAGCAGCGAAAGGGAATGTCGCGCGGTGTCTTGAACATTACGCGGCCGCGTTTTTATTCGCGGGTTTTGCAGTTTTCCCCTTTGATGCGTCATACAGGTTTGCATCAATGAACTTCAAAACCAGTGGGCGGATGTTGTCGCGCCAGCTTTTGCCAGCAAAGATACCATAGTGGCCGGCACCGTCTTCGAGGTGGCTGGCCTTTTTGCTGTCAGGCAAACCGGTACACAATGCAAGTGCGGCAATGCATTGACCCGGTGCCGAGATATCGTCTTTGGTACCTTCGACAGTTTTCACGGCAACAGTAGTGATCTTGCCGATGTCGACCTTCTTACCCGCGACGGTAAAGTTGTTGGTGCCGATCTCGTTGTTCTTAAAGATCCGCTCGACTGTGGAAAGATAGAACTCCGCAGGCATATCCATGACGGCAAGGTATTCGTCATAGAATTTGTTGTGTTTATCGTGATCGCTGGCTTCGCCTTGGGCGACGCGCATGATCTGGTCGCGGAAGGCATTGGTGTGGGTTTCGCTGTTCATCGAGATGAAGGAATTCAACTGCAACAGACCGGGATAAACCTTGCGGCCCACGCCAGGGTGTTTGAAGCCCACGCGCTGGATCGATATTTCCTTAAGCTGTCCCATATGAACGCGATCGCCAAAATCGGTAACCTCGGTCGGGCTGGCATCGGGGTCGATTGGTCCGCCGATCAACGTCAGGGAACTTGGCTGCGCGCTTGGGTCTTCCTCGGCCAGATAGGCGGTGGCTGCAAGGGTCAGGGGCGCAGGTTGGCAAACGGCAATAACGTGAACGTCTGGTCCAAGGTGGCGCATATAGTCGACAAGCTGGAGGGTGTAATCCTCGACATCGAACTTGCCGGCGCTCACAGGGATCTCGCGGGCGTTATGCCAGTCGGTGATATAAAGGTCCGCATCGGGGATCAGGCTGATCACTGTGGACCGCAGCAATGTGGCGTAGTGGCCGGACATTGGGGCGACTAACAGAATTTTACGCTTAGGCAGCTCGCGTTTCTGGACCACGAAATGCAGAAGATCGCCAAATGCGCCTTCGATTTCTTTCTCAATCTCAACCTGATGGTCTGAGCCATCTGTGCCTACGACGGTTGGCAGGTTCCAGTCGGGTTTTGCAACCATCCGCTTAAAGCTTCGTTCGGTGACTTCGCCCCAAGCTGCCATCCAATCGAGTGCTGGGTTTGGAATGGCGGAAAACATGGGATATGATGCAACTGCTTGCGCTGTCGCACCAAGCCACTGATTGGTGTTCCGCATTGTTTCCATTAGATCGTAAGATACCATATACTTCACAAGGGGGTTCCTTTTTGGTTGGCCCTGTACTTGGGCAATCCGCCGGTCCCCTCCCAGATAGGACGGCGCGATGCTGCAAGTGCAAACATAGGGAGGAAAGAGTTCAATGACAACAAAAACGAATAATCCGCTGCAACCGGACGCTGCTGCGTTGGCCCGGATGACCGAGAATATGAGCAAAGTGGAGGCTCTGGGGGCGCGGCTTTCACAGATTATGATTTCTCGGGAAGGGCACCAGACCAGTCTGGATGCACCGAATCAGGACATGTTTGCCAAGGCCGCGCAGTCCTATTGGACCGAGGCCGTGCAGAATCCCGCCAAGCTGATCGAGCATCAAGTGTCATTTTGGACCAAATCCGTTTCGCATTTTGTCGAGGCGCAAAAGGCTTTGGCAAACGGCAAAATGGAAGCGCCCGCGAGCACCGAGACCAACGACCGGCGTTTTGCGAACCCCCTGTGGGAAAGCCACCCTTACTTCAGTTTCGTCAAGCAGCAGTACCTGATCAATTCCGACGCGCTAAGCCAAGCGGTCGAGGGTCTTGCCGACCTTGATCCGCGCGAAAAGCAGCGGCTGGGGTATTTCAGTCGACAGATCATCGACATGATGAGCCCGACCAATTTTCTGGCCACCAATCCCGACGCGCTAGAACGTGCCGTCGAGACAGAAGGCGAAAGCCTGATCAAAGGACTGGAAAACCTGATATCCGATCTTGAAGCGAACAATGGCGAAATGATCGTACGGCTTGCCGATGAAAAGGCGTTTGAGCTTGGGCGCAACATTGCCACGACACCGGGTAAAGTGGTATTTCGCAACCGCATGTTCGAGCTGATCCAATACACACCGACGACCGAAAAGGTGCATGCCACACCGATCGTTATTTTTCCGCCGTGGATCAACAAGTTCTATATTCTAGATCTCAAGGAACAGAACAGTCTGGTGAAGTGGATCGTGGATCAGGGGCACACCTTGTTCATGGTGTCGTGGATCAACCCCGACAAAAGCTATCGTGACGTCGGAATGGGCGACTATATTGAGGACGGTTTCATAGCTGCCTTAGAAGAGGTCAAAAAGATCACCGGTCAGGAACAAGTTAACGCGGTGGGTTATTGCATTGCCGGTACCACGCTGTCGCTAACGTTGTCCCTGCTCAAGCAGCGTGGCGACAAGTCCGTCAAATCCGCTACATTCTTTACCGCGCTGACCGATTTTTCCGATCAGGGGGAGTTCCAGCCGTTCCTGACCGACGACTTCATTGACGGGATCGAGGCAGAAACCAAAGCGAAGGGCATGTTGCCGTCGATCATAATGGCGCGAACGTTTTCCTTCCTGCGCTCGAATGACCTAGTCTACGGGCCAGCGATTAAAAGCTATATGCTGGGCGACACGCCGCCCGCCTTTGACCTGCTCTATTGGAACGGAGACGGTGCGAACCTGCCTGAACGTATGGCGATGGAATACCTGCGCGGGCTGTGTCAGCAGAACAAGCTAGCCGATGGCGGGTTTGACCTGTTGGGGCATCATCTAGAACTGGGCGATATCGACGTGCCGCTGCTAGCGGTCGGCTGCGAAACTGATCACATCGCCCCTTGGAAGGACAGTTTCCGCGGAGTTCAGCAAATGGGTAGTAAGGACAAGACCTTTGTCATGACCCAGTCCGGCCATATCGCGGGGATCGTCAATCCTCCCAGCAAAGGCAAGTATGGACACTATACCAACCCTGACATGTCGCTGGATTACAAAGACTGGCTGGAAGGGGCGGATTTCCACACCGGATCTTGGTGGCCGACCTGGGGAACATGGTTGGAGAATCATCAAGGCGACCAAGTAAAGGCCCGCATACCAGGGGCAAATGGTCAGGAGATCATCTGCGATGCCCCGGGAACCTACGTCACACGAAAGGCAAATGGCTGATCTGACTGGTCTTTTCCCTTACGTCAATTTTCTTATGCTGCAGTGCAGAAAAAGCTTGATATGCCGCGCTGCAGCATATAGATAGTTGTCATACCCGAACGAGCAGGCTCATGCCGCTCTCAACCGAAAGAGGAATAGACTATGACAAAGACACCAGATATCGCCGCCATGATGAAAGACGTTATGGGCGCATTCCCAGTTGATACATCAGCCATGAACGATGCGTTCAAAACAACTGCTTCTTTGAACGAGAAACTGTCCGGCGTTGCGCTGACAGCTGCTGAGAAATCCGCAGAGATCTCCAGCAAATGGCAGAAAGAAACACTGTCCAAGCTGGCAGACATGTCCAAAGCCAAGACAGAGCCAGCCGACTATGCAAAAGCAATGACAGATTTCACATCTGCCTCTGCCGAAGTTGCAGCCGAGCACATGGCCGCATTTGCCGAGATCGCAAAATCCGTTCAGATGGACACAGTTGAACTGATGATGGCAGCGGGCAAAGACATGTCCGAAGAAGCAACAGCAGCCGTGAAAAAAGCGACAGCTGACGCAACTAAAGCTACGAAAAAAGCAACAGCGAAGTAATTCGCCGTACGACAAGAACGCTTTCATGAGTGTTGGGGCAGGCTTGCAAAAGCCTGCCCTTTCTTTTTGAGACGCGCTGCCCTAAGCTGCAATGCAGCACGCAATTTGGGAAGGATCCACCGTGGCCGACACAGACAAGCCTCTGCTGATCAAGCGGTACGCCAGCCGGCGACTTTATAACACCGAAACAAGCGATTACGTTACGCTTGAAGATATTTCGGGCTTTATCAGGGACGGGCGCGAAGTTCAGATTATCGATTTGAAATCTGGAGATGATCTGACGAAACAGTATTTGCTGCAGATTGTAGCAGATCACGAAAGCCGTGGTGAATCGGTTCTGCCGGTTGATGTGCTGAATGATCTGGTACGCAGCTATATGTCACCGGGCACAAGCGTTGTTCCACAGTTTCTAAAAGCATCCTTTGACATGCTGCGCGACGGTCAGTCGCGGGTGTTGGAAAACATTAATACCATCAATCCGATGTCGAAAATGCCCGGGTTTGAGGTAATGCAGGCCCAGCAAGAAGCATTCATGAAGGCAATGACCGGAAATATGCCCGCAGCCTGGCCTGGAATGGCCAAGCCGGGAACAGAGACTTCAGGGAAAACGGAGAAATCCGGAAATGGTCAGGACGAAAGCTTGGATGCGATCAAGAAGCAATTGGCAGAATTGCAGGAAAAGCTGTCCAAGTTGAAGTGATCCGGTGGCCGCACTGACGTGCGATTTTCATTTCTTGACCCAGTCTATGCGTGAGCCCACCCCGTTGACGGGTGGGCTTTTTGCATCGGTATGATGCCTCCGGCGGGAGTTTACATGGCAAAATGAACGTCCGAGATTAAGCGGCCACTGAGCCCGTGGCGGCCTGGACGGCACCCAAGAGAACGTCGATCACCGCATCAAGATCGTTTGGCGTGAGCTGGACAGGCAAACGTACATCGCACGCGGTCATCAGCATTTTACGGGTCTGCGGAAGTTCTGGCAGGTTTTCGATGAATTGCCAGTTCCAGAAGGCGCGGGCGTTGTCGGTGCTTTGGCCGAACACCTGTACCTTGACCCCGGCGGCCGCACTGGCGGCTGCAAAGGCACGGATTGCGTCATCATCCAACCCCACCATGTTGAACTGGATTGAATCAGGCGCGCGGGTTTCCGCGGCAAGCGGAGCAGGGACATTGATGTAGGGGGAGGCGTTCAGCTTGGCTGCGACATAGTCGTGGTTGCGAAGGCCATCAGCAACGCGGCGTGACAATTCCGCCAGTTGCGGGCGAACAAGGGCAGCCGAAAGGTTGTTGAGCCGCAGATTGTAAAGCGGCAGCTTGTTTTGCCAGCGGGCGCAGGCCTCGGCGATACCGGGATGCTTTTTCCAATTGTGCTCGTAGGCCCCTGACATAATGATGGCGCGCGCGATCAGGTCGGCGTCATCGGTGATCATGATGCCGCCTTCGCCGGCATTGACCATTTTGTAAGATTGGAACGAGAAACAGCCGATTTTACCGATCGTGCCAATTTTCTTACCGTGCCACAACGTGCCAAGTGAATGTGCCGCGTCTTCGATCACCGGGATGCCTGCCGCGTCGCACAGCGCCATGATCGCGTCCATGTCAGAGGTATGGCCGCGCATATGGCTGATGATCACGGCGTCCACCGTCGGCAGCTTGGCTTCGAAGTCTTTGAGATCAATGCGATAGTTATCACCGACTTCGCATAAAACGGGCTGGCAGTTGGCGTGGATCACCGACGAGGGCACCGCGGCGAAGGTGAACCCCGGTATCAGCACCCGTGCGTCTTTCGGCAGTTCCAGCGCCATCAGTGACAGGAACAACGCGGCTGAGCAGGAGGAAACTGCAAGCGCATAGCGGCTGCCCATCATCTGAGCGAATTCGGCCTCGAGCAGGGAGACGGGCGCGTCGGATGCTGCAGTGTATCGAAATAGATCACCAGTCTGCAAAAGCCGTTCGATCTCGGCGCGGGCCGTATCTGGAATGGCTTCGGCGCGGTGCATGTCGGGCAGGGGCATATTTCAAAATCCTGAATATTGGTTTTCAGAATAGTAAAACAAGCCAGCACCAAGGCCAAGCTAAATCAGGGAAAGGAGCGGTTAAACATTTGTGATTAGAAGCCGAGTTTGTCGCGCAAACTATACCAGCTCATTGCGAGGGTCAGCAGGGGCGTGCGCATCGCTGCGCCTCCGGGAAAGGGGTTGGTAGGGATGGTGCTCATCACGTCGAACCCATCACTGTCGCCCATAATGGCATGGGCCATCAATTGCCCAGCATGGGTTGCAGTGCCGACGCCATGGCCAGAATACCCGGATGCTGACAGGATGTTCGGTGCCACGCGCGCAAGATAGGGCAAACGTTTCAGGGTGATGGCCAGCGTACCGCCCCAAGCGTAGTCGATGCGCACATCCTTGAGGTGGGGGAACACAACCGACATCGGCTTGCGGACTTTGGCAGCGATGTCGTCGGGGAATTTGTAGCCATAGCTTTCGCCGCCGCCAAACAACAGTCGCCCATCGTGGCTGAGCCTGAAGTAGTTTACCACAAAGCGGCTGTCAGCCACGGCAACATCTTGGGGCAATACATCGCGCACCCTGTCGCCAAGCGGTTCGGTGGCCACAATGAAGTTATTGATCGGCATGACGCGGGCGGCAACCTTGCGGTTCAGGCCGCCAAGATAGCCGTTGCAAGCCAATACAACATGACCGGCAGTTACGCGCCCGCCGTCTGTTTGGACGATGGCCTTCGCGCCTTCCTGAATGTGATGCACAGCAGAGCCTTCGTAGATCCTGACACCCGCTTTTTGTGCGGCCCGTGCCAAGCCCAAGGCAAGGTTGAGCGGATGCAGATGGGCCGCACCCCTATCAAGAATACCGCCTTTGTAATCGGGTGAGGGGCAGACCGACCGCAGTGCCGCGTGGTCCAACACCTCAATCTTATCATAGCCATAGCGGTTTTTCAGATGGCCGGCATAGTCATGCAAATGGTGAAGATCGCTGTCGGTGGACGCCGTCCATGCGACACCTGGTTTCAGGTGGCAGTCAATGTCATGCTCAGCGATCAAGCCTTTGACCAAGGCCTTTGCATCTTCGCCCAAGTCCCAAAGCTTTTTCGCGTGATCGAAACCTAGCATCTTTTCAAGTGCATCTTGTTCAACGCGTTGACCGCTGCCCAACTGTCCACCGTTGCGCCCTGATGCGCCAAAACCCACGCGCTGTGCATCAAGCAAAACAACATCGCGGCCCGCTTGGGCAAGATGTAGTGCCGCAGACAGGCCCGTGTAGCCGCCTCCGACAACGCAGACATCGGCCTTGATTTCACCTTTTAACGGGGCAAATTCTTGCATCGGCGTTGCCGTCGCTGCGTACCAACTATCGGGATAGGAGCCTTTTTTATCATTCGCATACAACAGGTTCATCGCAAAAAAGGGCTCCTTCCCCCGCTTCTAAATGGTTTTACATCGTCGCCGAAGGCATACGCATTCAGCAATGATATCAAACGTTCATCAATAGGTGCTCACGTTCCCACGGAGAGATGACCTGCAGAAATTCATCATATTCGGCGCGTTTCACAATGGCATAGACCCGCGCGAAATCGGGTCCCAGCACATTGTGCAGGTCGGTGGCTTCCTCGAACAAGTCCAACGCCGATCCCAAAACCTGCGGAATGTCACCATCGCCTTCATAAGCGTCGCCCTTGAATTCGGGCTTTGGTTGCTTCTTTTCCATTAGGCCCAGATAGCCACAGGCCAATGACGCGGCGATGCCCAGATAGGGGTTACAGTCCATTCCAGCCAGACGGTTTTCCACCCGGCGCGACGAGGGTTTGGACAGCGGAACGCGAATGCCCGTGGTGCGGTTGTCACGGCCCCATTCCAGATTTATCGGAGCGGCGTGGTCTTTGACGTAGCGGCGATAGCTGTTCACATAAGGTGCCAGCACAGCCAAAGCATCGGGCATGTGGTTTTGCATTCCGGCGATAAAATGGAAAAACGGATCGGTTTCTTCACCGTTGGCATCTGAAAAGATGTTCTTACCGGTTTCGATATCCAGCACCGAATGGTGCATGTGCATGGCGCTGCCCGGTTCGTCTTCGATCGGTTTGGCCATAAACGTGGCATAGCAATCATGACGCAGGGCGGCTTCGCGGATCAAGCGTTTGAAATAGAACACCTCGTCGGCCAGTCGTACGGGATCGCCGTGGATCAGGTTGATCTCAAGTTGGCCCGCGCCGCCTTCTTGGGTGATGCCGTCAATCTCAAAGCCTTGGGCTTCGGCAAAGTCATAGATGTCGTCGATCACGGGCCCAAATTCATCAACGGCTGTCATCGAATAGGCCTGACGTGCTGCGGCGGGGCGGCCAGAGCGCCCCATCATCGGTTTGATTGCATGGGCGGGGTCGAGATTGCGGGCAACCAGAAAGAATTCCATTTCGGGGGCAACAACGGGTTCCCACCCTTGCTGACGATACAGGTCAACCACGCGCTTGAGCACATTGCGCGGGGAATATTGAACCACATTGCCATCGCGGTCATAGGCGTCGTGAATAACCTGAAGCGTCCAGTCAGCCGTCCAAGGTGCGGCGGTGGCTGTCGACATGTCGGGGCGCAGGATCATGTCTTTTTCGATGAACCCATCGGCACCCGCCGCTTCACCCCATTCGCCTGTGATGGTTTGGTAAAATATACTGTCAGGCAGGTGGAAATATTCCTGCCGTTCGAACTTTTTAGCAGGTACGGCTTTGCCACGCGCGATGCCCGGCAGATCGGGGATGATGCATTCGACCTCATCCAGTCGTTTACCGTCCAGATACTCTCGGGCTGCTTGGGGAAGGTCGTCAATCCAGTCGGACATTAAGGTCTCTCTTTCTTGAAGAAGTCGGCAATATAGGCCGCGATATCTGCATTGTTGGTAGGGTCATCCAGCAGCTTCGTGGCGTCTGCAAGTTTCTCATCGGGAACCACACCCTTGCCACGGGTGCGGATCAGTCCGTCAATGAAATCGGCACTGAATTCGGGGTGGGGCTGGATCGTCCAGATCTGGTTATCGTACAAAAGCGCCGCGTTGGCGCAAAAGTCTGACGAACCGACCACCTGTGCCCCTTGGGGCAGCGCCGTGACCTGATCTTGATGCCATGCGTTCAGCGCCATCGGCGCACCATTGACGGTGTATTCCGTGCGCCCTACAGACCAACCGCCTTCGAATTTTTCGACCTTACCGCCAAGGGCTTTGGCGATGATCTGGTGTCCAAAGCAAACGCCAACCAGCGGGCGTCCGGTGTCGCGGATGGCTAGAACTAGCTGCTCAAGCGGCGGGATCCAGTCGTGATCCTCATAGGCACCAAACTTAGACCCCGTGATCAACCACCCGTCGGCGTCAACGGCAGAGTCAGGAAAGTCGCCATCGACCACCGACCATATCTGAAATTCGAAATCATGGCCGCCAAGAAGTTTGGTGAACATTTCACCATAGTCGCCCAACTGTTCTTTCATGTTGTCGGGGGAATGGCCGGTCTGAAGGATACCAATTTTCATTATTTTACCCCTTATACGGTTTCGAGATATATCTCGACCTGCTCTTGTGGCGTAAGTTCTTGCATATAGTGCAGTTCCTGACGCTTTGTCAGGACAAAGTTCCGGATCATCTCGGGCGCGAAGATACGGGCGACCTCGGGCGAGGATTCGAAAGCATCAATCGCAGATTTCCAATCTCCGGGAATTTGCGGCAAGTTGGCGGCATAGGCGTTGCCGGTAATCGGGGGCGGCGGGTCAATCGCGTCTTCAATGCCGTTCATCGCGGCCCCCAAGACAGCTGCCAGCATTAGATACGGGTTCACATCGCCACCGGACACACGGTGTTCGATCCGCCGAGCCTTATGGCTGCCCGAGGGCACGCGAATGGAAGAGGTTCGGTTCTCATATGCCCAAGAAATTCCTGTCGGCGCATGGGCCCCCGGCACCATTCGATCGAAGCTATTTGCGTGGGGCGCAAAGACCAGCGCCGACCCGGCCATCGCATTCATGCAGCCGGCAATGGCGTGGCGCATGATGGGCGTCCCGGCCGGACCGCCATCGTCAAACACGTTATTGCCCTTTTCATCCAGCACTGAAAAATGGGTGTGCAAACCGGAGCCGGGATAATCCTCATAGGGTTTCGCCATAAAACTGGCGGCAAAACCGTGCCGCCGTGCAAGGCCTTTGACCAGCATTTTGAAGAACCACGCATCATCGGCAGCGCGCAAGGCGTCGTCACAATGCATGAGGTTGATTTCGAACTGACCCAAACCGGCTTCGGAAATGGCAGTATCTGCGGGAATGTCCATTTCTTCGCATGCATCATAAAGATCGGTAAAGAATTCATCGAACTGGTCCAACGCACGGATCGACAGGGTTTCAGCCGCCTTGCGCCGTTTGCCGGATCGCGGCGATATTGGCACTTGGAGCTTGCGGCCCGAATCGTCGATCAAGAAAAACTCAAGCTCGACTGCGCAGACCGGTGTTAGCCCCCGGCTTTTATAGCGATCCAAGACGGCGCGCAGGGCATGGCGGGGGTCGCCGGCATAAGGGCGGCCATCCTCGTGAAACATCCAGATCGGCAGCAATGCCGAAGGGGAATCGAGCCAAGGCATTGGCAGAAAGCCACGTTCGGTCGGGAACAAGACGCCATCGGCATCGCCAGATTCAAACACCAGCGGGCTGTCGTCGATGTCTTCGCCCCAAATATCCAAGTTTAGAACAGACACGGGAAAACGCGTGCCGTCCTCGACAACTTTGTCAGCAAAACGCGTAGGGATACGTTTACCGCGGGCCTGACCATTCAGGTCGGCTGCTGCCACACGGATTGTGCGGACCTGAGGATGTTTGCGGAGCCAGTTTTTCATAACACACCTTGTAAGCGGCGGGCATGAAACGGGTTTTTCGTAGGTCGAAAACCGGGATTGACGCCCACGCGCCAAATAATTTGATCAAAAGATTGATACTACCGTATCAGATTGGGACGCAAGCGAATTTTCCGAATTTGATCTTGCGGCAGGTGTTTGTTCAGACGGCGATTTATCAGACCGAACACGCTGATGATGACCAGCGTCAACATGATGAAATACATCGCTAATATCGGATAGGGCACGAACGGGTTGAACGTCTTGTCCGCAAAATAGCTTGCATAATACAGCGCATCACCACGTTGTTGCAGCGCCGGAAACCCTGTGAAGAACACCAAAGTTGTGGCGTGAAACAGAAAAATAGCCTCGTTAGTATAGGCGGGCCATGCCAACCGCAGCATTGTAGGCCAAATCACGCGCTTAAAACGGGGCCATCCTGACATGCCGTAAGCATCGGCCGCTTCGGTGTCGCCCTTGGGGATGGATTGCAGTGCGCCGTAGAAGATTTCGGCGGAATAGGCAGAGGTGTTAAAGAATAAAACCACCAGCGCCCCAAGCCAGGCAGAGGTGAAGGCATCAAAAAACGGATGCACCGATTTTAGGCTGAGGAACAAGAAATAGCCAAAGAAGAACTGGATAAACAGCGGCGAGCCGCGAAAGATAAAGATGAACCATTCCGCAGGCTTGCGTAACCAAGGGTTCGGATGCGCTTTGCCGACGGCAAGCGCTGTCGCCAGTAGAAAGCCGGAAACCAGCGCGAAAAATCCAAAATAGATATTCCAGATCATGCCGGATCCGATCAGGGTGAACTGATCGCACAAGGTGAAATCACTGCGCGGCAAAAGCCGTTCGCCAATCCCAAGCGACCGCAAGCCATAGGCTTGGACGGTTTCCCAGCAGCTCATGTCAGGGCCTTTCGCTGGGCTTCGCCACCCGATGTGGCCTGCCCGAGTGTCAGCCGACGCATGATACGGTCCAGTACGATTTCAGACAGGCGCGTAAAGCAAAGGTAAAACACCAGCAGTGCTAAGAAATACCACATGCGCCAATCGGGGTGCGGATAGTCGGTGAAACGCGGTGTCTTGGCCCCGCCAAGCTCACGCGCCCAATAAACGATGTCTTCGACGCCCAAAAGGAACAACAGCGGCGTCGCCTTTATCAGCACCATCCACAGGTTGCCCAAGCCAGGCAGGGCATAGACCCACATTTGCGGCACCAATACGCGCCAGAACGTCTGGCGGGGCGACATGCCGTAGGCCTCGGCGGTCTCAAGCTGGGCACGGGGCACGGCGCGCATGGCCCCATAAAGAACGTTGGCTGCAAATGCCCCGAACACGATGGCAAAAGTCAAAACCGCCAACGAAAACCCATAGGTTTCGTGGACCCATTGCGGGGAATTTCCCAAAGGCATCTTGGCCGCCTGACAGACAATGAAATCGCTGCCCTGACGCAACGGTTCATTCCAGTCGGGGCATTTGATTTTGTGGCGCAGGTATTCGATGCCCTGATCCAGCGCGATCACAAAGAAAAGAAAGAATGCAATGTCGGGCACTCCACGCACAATCGCGATATAGCCCCGGCCCAGCCATGCCAGCGGCAGAACCCGCGACCGTGCCGCCATCGCGCCACCAAAGCCAAAGGCCATCGCGGCGGGGGCGGTCACGGCCAGCAACAAAAGCACGGTGCCAAATGCGCCATAGAACGCCAGATGCTTGCCCGTCGTCAGGTAGCAGGTCAGCCAAGACAGGCCGGAAAGCGTTTCAGGATCGGTGCAGGCAAAAATAACGAGATGTCCCCGAAGGTTGCGCCGTTAGTTGGCGTCTTGGTTTTGAACAAGGGGCGGGTATCACACCGCCCCTCATAAGATCAGACTTCTGAAATCAGAATGTTTTCGCGTTTTCGCCGAACCACTTCAGGATCAGTTTGTTCAGGCTGCCGTCGTCCTTCATGGACTGGATCGCCGTGTCGAACTTGGCTTTCAGCTCGGTGTCGCTTTCGCGAAGGCCAAGGCCGATACCGCCGCCCAATTGGACGTCGTCGCCTACGAATACCATTTCGCCGCCAGATTCTTCGACTGTCGGAGCCAAGGCGTCTTTGTCCGCAAATACGGCATCCGCTTCGCCATTGTTCACAGCAGCGACTGTTTCGTCATAGGTTGCGAATTCCAACAAAGTCGCGCCGGATTCGGCGACATAACCCGCTTGGATGGTGCTGGTTTGCGCGGCAACGATACCGCCTGTCAGGTCGGCATCCGCTGATTTTGCAGCATAGGCAGACGCGGCTGGCGGAAAGTAGTTCTGCGTGAAATCAATAACTTCTTCACGCTCGTCAGTGATGCTCATGCCGGCGATGATTGTGTCATAGTTGCCGGATGTGAGGTTCGGGATGATGCTGTCCCATTCGTTTGTGACCCATTCACAAGTCAGCTCGGCGCGGGCGCACAGTTCGTCACCAACTTCGCGCTCGAAACCGTCAACTTCGCCGGCATCGTTCAGGAAGTTATAGGGAGGGTAGGCACCCTCGGTTCCCATGCGGATTGTTTTGCCATGGGCGTCTGCCATCGCAAAGCCGGTGCTTAGTGCCAAGGCGGCTGTCGCCAAAAGTAGTTTTTTCATTTTGAAGTCTCCCAACTTACTCGTTCTAATTACGACACGTGGCCCGGTGATAGGAACCCACGCAGACGTTCCGATTTGGGTGCGCCGAACAGCTGGTCCGGTGCCCCTTGTTCTTCGATCAGACCTTGGTGCAGAAACACGACATGGTCTGACACATCGGCGGCCAGTTTCATGTCATGGGTCACGATCAGCATCGTGCGCCCTTCGGCTGCCAAATCCTTGATAACTTTTATAACTTCCTGTTCCAGCTCGGGGTCCAGCGCCGAGGTGGGTTCGTCAAACAACAGGGCCTCCGGCTCCATGCACAGGGCGCGGGCAATGGCGGCGCGTTGTTGTTGGCCACCAGAAAGCTGGGCGGGATAGACGTCACATTTGTCGCCGATTCCAACCTTGTCCAGATAGGCGCGGGCTGATTTCTCAACCTCGGCGCGGTCGCGGCGCAACACGGTCAGCGGGGCCTCCATCACGTTTTGAAGGATCGTCATGTGGGCCCATAGATTGAATTGCTGAAACACCATCGACAGGTTGGTGCGAATGCGCAGCACTTGTTTGGCGTCAGCGGGGCGGCGGTTATGCGCGTCGCCCTTCCAAGTCACCGGTTCCCCGTTAAAGATCAGATCCCCCTGCTGGCTGTCCTCAAGCAGATTGCAGCAGCGCAGCAACGTGGATTTACCGGAACCAGACGACCCAATCAGTGAAATCACATGCCCCTTGGGTGCCGTCATCGACACACCTTTCAAGACCTCCAAAGCGCCGTAGGCTTTGTGAAGGTTTCTAATCTCAATTACAGGGGGCTGTTGTGTCACGAGGCATCCTTGTTGCGCTGGTTTCGGCGATTAAAGGTTATTCCGGGGGGAATGTGCAATCTAGAACTTGGATTCTGCAGAAATAAACGGCGTTGACCCTGCGTAATCGACAAAACAAGTGCGCAAACTAACTCCGGTCTTCGATCCGTTGACGGGCCATCGCGCTGTCGGTGTCGGTCACACCCAGCAGGTTCGTTACCAACCGAAGCAGCGCGTTTTCCTCGTCAGACCGTGTTCCATCAGCCAGCACGACTTCCCACAACGCTTCGATCACGCCAAGGCGTGCGTCATATGGAACGGCATCCTTGATGGCGCGGGTGAAACGCACAGTGTCGGGGGCTTCGGTCTCAAGCACCTCTGCTTCGACGCGCAGGGCCTCGGAATCGCTAGGTGTAAGGCCGTAGCGTTGCGCCGTTATCTGATCTATGCGCGCTTTTTCAGCCGGGGCATAGTCGTTGTCGGACTTGGCAATGCGTACCAACAAGGCGGTCAGGGCCAGACGCGCATCGGCGTCGAGCATTTGGGCGGGTTCGGGCTGGGTCAGCCGTTTTAAAAAATCTGCAAACATGAAGATGATATAGAGCCGCTGCTCACAAAGGCCAAGCTTACAATGCCTTAAGTGCGTTTTCGCGGGCGGCAGCCATGTCTTGATCCGTCAAACCAAGCGCTGTTTCAATGGCAAGCAGCTGGATTTCTTCGTTGTCGTCACGGCCACCGTCAGCCAATGCGACCGACCACATCGCATCGCCAAGTGCCTTGCGGTCTGCATAGGTGACTTCTTCGCGCAGGATGGTGGTGAATTCGGGCGTACCCGGGGCGTGACGTTCCAATGCTTCGCAAGTGGCGCGCAGCTTGGCAGCTTCAAGCGGCTTGAGGTTGAACGTGCGGGCAAGGATGCGATCGATCTGGCCCACTTCCGCGGCCTCGTAGTTGCGATCGGCAAACGCCACGCGCACCAGAAGCGCACCCAATGCCAATTGCGGCGTGGGTTGGGGCAGGGGTTTGGGATCAGGCTTGCGGCGTGGAAACAGACGTTTAAACATGGGCACTCACTACGTAAATTGGTTGAATGTGTCTAACACTGATTCTGCCGAACTGTTCCTCATGAAACAGCGATGCAGAATGACTGATGTATAAAGGACGCAACCCCTAGGGTTCATAGCCTTCGATGATGACCAGAGTGCCATCCGACACGCTTGCGCGGATGTTTTTGGCCGCCTGATAGGCATCACTTTCATAGCAAGCGATCGCATCGGCAAGGCTGGCAAATTCGATGACTACGATACGGGGCCGCGACGTGCCTTCGCGCACATCAGCGGGGGCACCGCGTACCAGAAACTTGGCACCGTATTCGGCAAAGGGCTTTGCATTTGCGGCGCGGTAGTTGTCGTAAACAGCGGCGTCACGCACGTCAACATTGGCGATCCAGTAACCTTTGGGCATGGTGTTTCCTTATCTTGGAAGAGACTTGAATTTGCCAGTCAGCTTAGCGGCTTCTTCCTTGAGGCCAAAGGGCGGATTTATTACGAACATTCCCGACCCGACCATGCCATGACCCGGACGGGCAGGGGCAAAGCTGACCTCGTGACGCAGGGCATCCGGGTGGGCATCCATCAATGCGCTCAGCATGGGCTGGTGCAGCTTTGAGGTCAGGATCGGATACCAGAGGACGATTACACCAACGTTCCATGCCTTGGCCAGCTTGCCAATGTGGCGGGGGATATCAACGTAATCAGTCTTGATCTCAAAACTGGGGTCAATCAGCATCAGTCCGCGTCGCGGGGTCGGCGGCGTCAGGGCAAAAGCCATTTCGAACCCGTCGCGGTAATGGCATTTGACATTGAAGGGCGACATCGCCAGATCAAGCGCGCCAAATTCACCGGGATGCAATTCGGCCAGATGAATATTGTCGGTGTCGCGCAGCAGCTTGGCTGCGATCAAGGGCGATCCGGGGTACGAATCAGGCCCATGATCCTTTGCGACAGCTTCCAGCACGCGGCTATACCGATGATCCTTGCCGAACCAACCGCGGGCGCGTCCGATGCCTTGCACCGCCTCGCCAGTCTTGAGCGCGGGCGCATCAGACAGGTCATACAGAGCCCGACCTGCGTGGGTTTCCATATAAGTAAGCGGCTTTTCCTTGCGGGTCATATAGCCCAACATCCACGCCAAGAGGCTGTGTTTGTGAACATCGGCCAGATTGCCCGCGTGGTAGATATGTTGATAACTTAGCATTGTGGCCGCCTTTCAAGAGATTAGACGAGCCGGGACATTTCCTTGGCCGCGCGGATGAAATCTTTGAACAACGGGTGCGGATTAAACGGCTTGGACTTAAGCTCGGGGTGGAATTGCACGCCGATGAACCACGGGTGATCCGTCCATTCAACGATCTCGGGTAGTTTGCCATCAGGGGACATGCCCGAAAACGTCATGCCGACTTTCTCAAGCTGTTCACGGTAGGCCGTGTCGACCTCGTAGCGGTGGCGGTGACGTTCATCAATCGATGTCTTGCCGTAGATTTTGGCCACACGTGACCCTTCTTTCAGCGTCGCGTCATAGGCACCCAGACGCATGGTACCGCCTTTGTCATCGCCTACTTTGCGTTCGACCTTGTGATTGCCCTGCACCCATTCCTTGAGGTGATAGACAACTGGTTCAAACCGCTTTTTGCCGGTGGATTCGTGATCGAACTCTTCAGATCCTGCCGTGGTCAGGCCGGCCACATTTCGGGCCGCCTCGATGACGGCCATTTGCATGCCCAGACAGATGCCCAAATAGGGGACCTTGTGTTCGCGCGCATATTGCGCGGCCTTAATCTTGCCTTCGGTGCCGCGTTCGCCAAAACCACCGGGCACAAGAATCGCGTGATAGCCTTCCAGATGCGGGGCGACGTCTTCGGCTTTATCGAATACCTCGGCATCGACCCATTCAACCTTGACCCTGACGCGGTTGGCCATGCCACCGTGGGTCAACGCCTCTGCGATGGATTTATAGGCGTCCTCAAGCTGGGTGTATTTCCCAACGATAGCCACGCGGACTTCACCCTCGGGATTATGCACCCGGTCAGAGACATCGCGCCAGACGGTCAGGTCGGGTTTCGGTGCGGGCGAGATCTGGAATGCGTCCAGCACGGCCTGATCCAACCCTTGGGCGTGATAGGCCAGCGGCGCATCGTAGATGGTTTTCAGATCATAAGCAGCAACCACTGCTTCTTTGCGCACGTTACAAAACAGCGCAATCTTTTCGCGTTCCTTTGCAGGGATCGGATGCTCGGACCGGCAAACCAGAATATCAGGCGCGATCCCGATGCTTTGCAGTTCTTTGACCGAGTGTTGGGTTGGCTTCGTCTTCAGCTCTCCGCTGGCGGCCAGATAGGGCAGCAGCGTCAGGTGCATGAAAATACACTGGCCGCGCGGCTTGTCATGGCTGAATTGGCGGATCGCCTCGAAAAAGGGGAGACCTTCGATGTCGCCCACAGTGCCGCCGATTTCACAAAGCATGAAATCAACCTCGTCTTCGCCAATACGCAGGAAATCTTTTATCTCGTTGGTGACATGCGGGATCACCTGAATGGTTTTGCCCAGATAGTCGCCGCGCCGTTCTTTCTCCAAAACGGTGGAATAGACACGGCCCGAACTGATCGAATCCGTCTTGCGCGCCGCTACGCCGGTAAAGCGTTCGTAATGGCCCAGATCAAGATCAGTCTCTGCCCCATCATCTGTCACGAACACTTCGCCATGTTCGAAAGGCGACATCGTACCGGGATCGACGTTCAGGTAGGGGTCCAGTTTACGCAGGCGCACCGAAAAGCCGCGCGCTTGCAGCAATGCACCCAAGGCGGCAGAGGCCAGACCCTTACCAAGGCTGGAAACCACACCGCCGGTGATGAAAATATAGCGTGCCATGTGATCTAAGACCCCCGTGAAATTCGAATTTGATGTGGCAAAAGCCAGCCAAATGAGCTGCGGAAAACCGCAGCACCACGGGACTTAAGGCTAACAGAATTGTGGTGGTAATGGCAAGGCCAAGCCGCAACATCCTGTTGCAAAACTTGGCCCAACCTCAAGCTGTTGTAGAGATTGATTAATCCGCTGTGGGGACCTGCGGTGTGTTGTCGGCCGGCGTTGGCGGCAGCAAGCTGTCGGTGTCTGGCAGCGCTGGCGCTTGATTCAGCGCAGGAGGCGTTCCACCCAAACGATCAATCACGGACGACCCGGCCGATTTTTCAGCAGCAATGATTGTCAACGTAATCGACGTGATGATGAAAAGTGTGGCGAGCACCCAAGTGATTTTACCCATGGCCGTCGCGGCTGACCGGCCGGATACGGCACCGCCACCCCCGCCGCCCATGCCAAGGCCGCCGCCTTCCGACCGCTGTAGCAACACAACGGCAATCAGGCCAAGGGCCAGAATGAGATGGACGATCAGGACAACGTTTTCCATGAATACCTACAGCTTTGGTTTAAACTTTGGAGGTATCTAGGCGTGTTTGACCATAGGGGCAAGTAACGATTGGCTTGTGCCGCCTAGTTCGGGACATGGATGGCTTTGGCGCGCTTGACCAAATGGCCAAGACGCCCCTCCAGCCATCCCGCTTAAGTTGGGTTCAATCCTCTAGATCATCAACGTCGGCTTGGCCGGACACCGCACGGCGCACGATGCTCCAGCTGAGCCCTATCCCCAAGACAAAACTGAGGGCAATCAGGCCAAGCCAGGTGTTGAAATCGGGGTTTTCCAAGCTCAGCACCCCGAAATCAAACAGCACCCACAAGCCCGCGCTTACGACCGACAATACAAGGAGCATACCGAATCCTCCGATAGACCGCAGTGTGGCGCGAAGATAGATTACGTAGCCAATAAACAAGAGCAGCCCGAGCAGAACAGCGATAGACATGTTCATTTGCCCGTAATCGCGTGCCCAAACGATATAATTATACGGTGTTGGATTAAAGGTGATCGCAAGAAGGGCAAGAGCGCATAGCCATCTGATGATAAATCCCATTCAACTTGTTCCCTTGCATCTGTGGCTTACGAATATCCTCGCCGAAGGCATGAAAGTCTATGGCAGGACCGAAAGATTTAGCCTTTGGCGAAGATAATTACGAGCCAGAGAAGCGGAGATGTCATTTTGCAGTTTCGGTTCTATGCTGGCGCGGCTATACCGACGCGGGTTTGCACCGTTAAAGGAATATCATCATGGCCAATGTCGTAGTCGTAGGCGCTCAGTGGGGCGATGAAGGAAAAGGCAAGATCGTCGACTGGCTGAGCGAGCGGGCCGATGTGATTGCGCGCTTTCAAGGTGGGCATAATGCCGGGCACACGCTGGTTATTGACGGCAAAGTCTTCAAACTAAGCTTGCTACCGTCCGGCATCGTACGGGGCGGAAAGTTGTCGGTGATCGGTAACGGCGTTGTTCTGGATCCCTGGCATTTGGTCAAAGAGATCGCGATTTTGCGCGAGCAGGGCGTGACGATCACCCCTGAAACGTTGATGATTGCCGAAAATACGCCATTGATCCTGCCCATCCACGGCGAACTTGACCGCGCCAGAGAAGATCAGACCAGCGTTGCCAAGATCGGCACGACGGGTCGCGGTATTGGACCGGCCTATGAGGATAAAGTGGGCCGTCGGTCGGTTCGGGTTGCTGATCTGGCTGATGATGCCACGCTTGAGTTGCGTGTGGACCGGGCGTTGGTGCATCATGATGCATTGCGTCGCGGGCTGGGGCTTGAACCCATTGACCGTGATGCATTGCTAGCTGCCCTGCGTGAGATCGCGCCGTCGGTGCTGGAATACGCGGCCCCCGTTTGGAAGGTGCTGAACGAAAAGCGCAAAGCCGGAAAACGGATACTGTTCGAGGGCGCGCAGGGCGCGTTGCTTGACATCGACTTTGGCACCTATCCCTTTGTCACTTCATCAAATGTGATTGCAGGTCAGGCCGCGACAGGGACGGGAATCGGACCCGGGTCAATCGATTTTGTCCTTGGGATTGTCAAAGCTTATACGACACGCGTAGGCGAAGGGCCGTTTCCTGCGGAATTGCATGATGCGGATGGTCAGCGTTTGGGCGAACGGGGTCATGAATTTGGCACTGTCACTGGTCGCAAGCGCCGGTGTGGCTGGTTTGACGCAGTTCTAGTGCGCCAGACCTGTGCTACATCCGGCGTCAACGGCATCGCCTTTACCAAGCTGGACGTGCTTGACGGATTTGAGACGCTCAAGATTTGTACGGGCTATGAATTGGACGGTGCGACGCTTGAATATCTGCCAACAGCGGCAGACCAGCAGGCCCGCTGTACCCCGATTTACGAAGAAATGCCCGGCTGGTCCGAATCAACAGAAGGTGCGCGCAGCTGGGCGGATCTGCCCGCCAATGCGATCAAATATGTGCGTCGCGTAGAAGAGCTGATTGGCTGCCCCGTTGCTTTGCTGTCCACCTCGCCCGAGCGGGAGGACACGATCCTGGTTACGGATCCCTTTGCCGACTAGATTTGACTTTGGACGGAGCGACATCAATTAAACCGATGCGCACCGCAACAGGAGAGTGGCAATGGCACTAAGTTACAAGGCACGACGCAGGTGGTCGCTGGTCATTCTGTTGGTTGGACTGCCCGTATATATCATCGCAGCGGTGGTGGTGATCGGGATGTTTGATCGACCACCGTTCTGGATCGAGCTTTTGATCTATCTGGGCCTTGGGATCGTCTGGGCAATTCCGTTCAAGTTTGTCTTCAAGGGCGTTGGTCAAGAAGACCCGCATGAAACTGACACTTCTAAATAGAAAACGGCCCCAAAACAGGGGCCGCTTTCATTTCGAGTGATGCGCAGAAAGCTTTAGCCAGCAGCGCGCTCGTCTGGTTGGAACCCGATGTCATCGGAAACTTTGAACCGGCCGCCATCAAGCTTTTTCAGTTTGCCCGTGCGCAGCAATTGCCCAAAGGAGCGAAGCCCATCTTCGCGGCTGAAATCTTCTTGTTCGACCTGACGTACTGTATTCATCAGTTGCGGTCTCGAGAACTGATCAAGTCCTTCGACGAAGGACATATAGGCCGCCGCAGCTTCCAAAAGCTCTGACAGGGTAGATGCGTTCATGTCGGACGCAAACTGGGCAAAACCACCGTCAACCCGCGTGGCAGGAGCCGCTACCGGGGTCACGGCTGCTACGCGGCGCGGACGTACCGGGGTTGCCGGATCTGCAATATTGGTATCGATGCGTTGCTCTGCAACCAGTTTTAATGGTGCAGGGCGTGGTTCGGTGGGGCGTTCTGTGCGCACGGCACTGCTGACAGGCCGACGTGGTTTCACCACTTCGGCCAGATCACTGCGGTAGGCGGTGCCTTCGTCATCGGCATTTTCGGCTGCGCCTAGGGCGATATCGGCCTTTTTAGCAGCAACGGCTGCACGTAGATGGGCAATCGCATCGCGGCGAACGGCGCTTTCCGGGTCATCCATCTGATTGTCGGTCTCAGCCAAAAGGCGGCTCATGTCCGACCCTTTTTCGTCGTCCAAAGACGGCAATGTGCGGCGGGGTTCTGCATGTGCATGGGCGTCTTCTGCATCATCCTGATCTGCCAAACCGGCTTCGACCTCGGCCAGTTCACGCGCCAGTTCTTCCTCTTCTTCCTTTGAGAGGGAGGATGCGATGTTTGTTTCGGCTTGAACTTCTACCTGCGCATCCTTTGCCGCTTCAACGGCTTCAACGGCTTCAACGGCTTCAACGGCTTCAACG
>CBDTUA010000039.1:0-28868 GCA_965363735.1 uncultured Sulfitobacter sp.
TACCGCTCCATTGCTACGTCTATGTCCCACTTTCTGATTTCATTTGCGACAAGTTTCCCCCCTTTTTTGGAGCTTCTCGCGAGCTGCCGCCGGACAGTCGCAACCTTGAGGCATTCCAGTGCAGGTGGACCGTTTAGCGCAACATTAGGCGTCTTGGCTGGCCCGAATAGATCTAACACAACATGGCGTTCGCTAGCGATTAATCCATTTACAACGATTGGCCCAAGCAGCAGCGATCCAGAAAGGCAACCATTGGCAGTGACAACTTCATGCCGGTCACAGGCAAAATGAAACCATGTAATTTTGGCTTTGCAGTTCCTGTGCCTGATCCCCTGTAGCTTGGTCAGGGCTTTTTCCGGGGCGAAAACCTCGGTCTTAAATCTCCCCTGCAACTGCTGGTGTCCGCCCACCAAGATCCTATGCTGTGGTGAGACAATCAAATCGTGTAGTGGGAGGCAACGGCCACGCGCACCAGCGACGATTAATACCGGTTTTGACTCTACGCCCGCCTCCTCCAAGGGCTGATCCCCGCTATGTATCCAGCGGACGGGTTGTGGACCATGATTCAGCGTTGTGACCAAATCACCGATTTGCAGTGCTTCCACATCTCGCGGGCCAACGGGTGTGTCGATCATCGTGCCAGGGGCGTAGCAGGTTATCGCACCCGGGTTTTCGTCAGCCCGCGCGTGATATGTTGCTCCACCATCGCTCGTTTCATAGGAGCTCTTTTCTCCCTCATCGCCAGTATCGCGGGACGTTAATCTGACGGCAGGACCGTCATTTGCGGTGATGACCCAACCTTTGAACGAAAGAAACGTCAGGACGTTTCCTTGGTCGTCAGCAAGTGCGACAGAATCCTTATTCTTAGGCCAACAAAGCCGGCGTCGTTTTCATCGAAAAGGTAGACGTCGGTGCCAATTTTTATCGCAACCTCGACAAAGTCATTCTTGGAGCTTTCATCGTGGCTGAGTTCTGAAATATACGCTGGCAACACACTCTCCGTTCGTATTACTGAACGTTAGCCGCAACGACCTAAACTTCAGTTTCACAAGCCAAACCTTTTTCGAGGTTTTAGTTAAAAACCGTATGGTTTGTGTGTTGGATCTTTGGACCCTCTCAATGAGATCCGAGACACGGTCATGCGCCTAGGCGTTCACGAAATACCTGTCAAAACCACGCATTAAGAGATTCCAAACCGACACCACATTCGAAACAAGGGCCAGCGACGCTCCCGATACCTGGCGTAAATCCAGCTATGTCCGCAGCAACACTAGGGCGAAAACGACGCCGATTGTCCGCAACAGGCCGGTCAAAAGTAACCTCCATGGGGGGCAGTCGCATAGAGGCTACTGGAAAATGCGGTGAGGATATAGACTGGCCCAAGAATAAACGAAAACACCGCGATTTGGGACAGGCGAATGCCGCGTCGAGGTATGAAATCAAGGCAATGCACTAACGCTACCATTCCTGCAAAACCATAGCGAAACGCAGGCAAATTATAGATCGTCAGCCCTCTGTCATCATATCCTAGGACTAAGGGAGACTGATCTCAGGTGACCGCGGCAAGCACGCCAAGTAGAAATTCGATCTTGTTGGTCGACGCCGACCAGTATGACCCTCAATCCCCTAACTCGAAGCTAGGAGCTCATACCCTGGCGCTGTATATGCCTTGACCAAAGTGATTGGCGCTGTCCCAATCCAAGTTGTGCGCTCGATTACCAGCAACGCGCTCCCCCTCTCGGTATTGAGAATTTCGGCGGTCACCGCATCGGCGGAAATCGCGTAAAACCTAAGATCAAAACGCGTATATGGCTTGTTGTGGACCAACCATTCGTTGGCGCTTTCGCGCGAAAGGTCAACGTCAATGATCTCGGGAACTGTGTCAATACATATCCAGCGATCTTCAAAGATATGCGGCTTGTGATCGGCGAGATGCAGCGCCTGCACCCGCATCATTTCCGTCGTCTCGGCTTGTTCAAACTTTCTTGCAACCTCGTGCGGGACGTCGCCAACACTTTGATCAATCAGCTGATAGCCATAGACACTTCCACGCTTTTCGACTTCACGTCGGGTGATTGGGATATCCAGCGTTGCCCGTGTGACTGGATCAGTTCTTACATGGGTGCCACCTTTGCGCTTTCGCTCAACCAATCCAGCGTCAGACAGATCACGCATCGCCCGCTGAACGGTCGAGCGCGCACAGCCAAGTTTTTCAGCAAGATCCGCGTCGCGCGGCAGCTTGTCCCCTGGCGCATAGGTACGATCAAGGATGACTGACCGAATCTGGTCACGGACCTCTTTCCAAGACAGGCGCGGTTCTTGTGTCAAATATTCTGCTCCAGATCGGCCATCACAGCGATGAAGGCTTTTGTTATCCGGTCTCGTTCAACGTGGCGACCCTGTTTAACCATGTGACGCCCCGCGCTCCAGACGTCTGTGATGCAGCGTTGCCCGTTGCCACCGAAAACCAGTGTATCCAACGCCACGTTTCCTAGGCGGTTGGCACCCCATTCATTATCCATATCAAGCCCCAGAATATCGGCCACTTTGCCTGGTGCAAGCACGCCGCTGTCGCGCCCGCCCGCCTGTGCGCCACCTGTTGCAGCGGCATCGAACAAGACCCGCCCGGTCGAGCGTTGCGCCGTAGCGACTGTTGCGCGGCTTTTGTCGCGCAGGCGCTGCGAGTACTCGAGCGTCTTGAGTTCCTCAAACAGGGCAATGTGGACATTGGAATCCGATCCAAACCCCAGGACCCCACCATGGTCCAGATAGTCCGTGCCATTGAAAATCCCGTCGCCGAGGTTGGCCTCGGTGATTGGACACAGCCCTGCAACTGCGCCAGTGTGCGCCAGCGCGCGGGTCTCTTGCGGGTTCATTTGCGTGCAGTGGATCAGACACCAGCGCGGATCGACGTTATAGTTGTCTAGCAACCATTCCGTTGGCCGCGCGTTCAAGGCCGCGTGGACTTCGTCCACTTCGGCAACCTGCTCGGCCAGATGCATGTGGATTGGCCCACGTGCGGCAAGGGCAATGCAGCGATCCAGTCCCGCCCTGTTCACGGCACGTAGGGAATGCGGGGCCGCGCCGATGGTAAAATCTTGCGGACCTGCCGCAACCGCAAGACTTGCACTCTCGTGCAGGCGAGTAAATCGCTCCGTTCCGTTGCCAAAACGGAGCTGCCCACCGGCCAAGGGGCGAGCGTCCAATCCGCCAAACTGATAGAGCACAGGCAACAACGTCAGGCCAATCCCCGCCTGCATCGCCGCTGCGACAATCCTTTCTGACAACTCGGCCAAGTTTGAGTAGGGCACGCCGCCAGCATCGTGGTGCAGGTAATGAAACTCGGCCACGCCAGCATATCCTGCCTCTAACATCTCAAGGAACACTTGCGCGGCAATCGCTTCGATCTGATCGGGGGTTAGCTGATCAAGGAACTTGTACATCAGCCGCCGCCAAGTCCAAAAACTGTCGCTTGGGTCAGGGCCGCGCGCCTCTGTCAGACCCGACATGGCCCGCTGAAAGGCATGACTGTGTAAATTCAATGGCGCAGGCAACGCCATCCCAACCGTCGATGTTACGCCGTCTGTTGCCCCGAGTGGGGCTGGTCGAATATAGGCGACCCGCCCACCTTCTATGCCGATCTCGACGTCATTTTCCCAGCCGTTCTTCGTAAGCGCTTGCTTGGCTATAATTTTTTCCACGGCAGGATTTCCTTGACTTAAATATGCAGCTACATATTGATTATAAGTACGCCCTTAATCAAGGACCTTCTATGACCAAACCGATCCTCCTTACAGACCTCAAAGCGGTGACGATGTCGGATGACGGCCCCGGATACGGCCTGGTCGAGAACGCTGGTTTGGTAATTGAGGCCGACAAAATTGCATGGGTCGGAGCGATGACTGACCTGCCGTCAGTGTATTCCAACATCGAAAGACACGGCTTCGACGGGCGGCTTGTGACCCCGGCCCTGATTGATTGCCATACGCATATCGTCCATGGCGGCAACCGCGCTAAAGAATTCGAAATGCGTCTTGAGGGGGCCAGCTACGAGGAAGTAGCGCGCGCGGGCGGCGGTATCGTGTCCACTGTGAAGGCAACCCGCGACAGCAGCGAAGATGTCTTGCGCGACGCGGCGTTGCGTCGGGCTGATGCACTGATTGCCGAAGGGGTTGCTACGGTTGAGATTAAATCCGGTTACGGGCTGGACCGTGACACCGAATTGAAAATGCTGCGTGTGGCGCGAGCGGTGGGGCAGGCCCGCCCGATCAACGTGGTGACCAGTTTTCTGGGGGCCCACGCCGTGCCTGCCGATATGCCGCCCGATACCTACATTGATGACATCTGTATTCCAGCGCTGCGTTCTGCCCATGCCGAGGGTCTGGTGGATGCGGTGGATGGCTTCTGCGAGGGCATCGCCTTTGATGTGCCCCAGATACGACGTGTATTTGAGGTGGCAAAACAGCTTGGTCTGCCACTAAAATTGCATGCCGAACAACTGAGCCATAGCGGCGGTACAGCTTTGGCCGCCGAATTTGGTGCTTTGTCCGCCGATCACGTTGAATACGCAACGGAGGCAGACGCCGCGGCTCTGGCTAAATCCGGCACGGTTGCGGTGATATTGCCGGGCGCATTCTATGCCATCCGCGAGGAAAAATCGCCGCCAATCGCCGCTTTACGCAAGCACGGTGTGCCCATGGCCGTTGCCACGGACTGGAATCCGGGCTCATCGCCGCTTGGGTCCTTGTTGTTGGCGATGAACATGGCCTGCACCTTGTTCCGCATGACCCCCGCAGAGGCGCTGGCGGGCACCACCCGGAATGCGGCACGCGCACTTGGTCTAGCGGACCGTGGGAAAATCGCAGCAGGAATGCGGGCCGATCTTGCCATCTGGGACGTGCAAAGCGCTGCTGAGCTATCCTACGGAATCGGTATTAATCCGCTCTACAAGCGCATATTCGGGGGTGCCCTATGAGCATTATCTTGACGCCGGCCAAAATCGGGTTGGCACTGCTGGAACAGATATGGCGGGGAAGGGGGCCGGTCGTGCTGGCAGCGGACGCGCTGCCTGCCATTCAAAAATCTGCCGACCTTGTGGCCATCGCATCCAAAGGCAGTGCAGCGATTTACGGCATCAATACAGGCTTTGGAAAACTCGCCTCGGTGAAAATCCCACCACAGGACACGGAGCAATTGCAGCGTAACCTTGTGTTGTCCCACTGCTGTGGCGTTGGCGACCCGCTTGAAACCGCGACGACCCGGCTGATGATGGTCCTAAAGTTGCTGTCGCTGGGCCGTGGAGCATCCGGCGTGCGACCGGAAATCTGCACACAACTCGAAGCGATGATCGCTGCAGACGTAATGCCCGTTATCCCGGTTCAGGGATCGGTCGGGGCCTCTGGGGATCTCGCACCCCTCGCTCATATGGCGGCCGTGATGATTGGCGAAGGAGAGGCCCGGATAGGCGGCGACCGCATGTCAGGTGCCAATGCCCTTAAAGCCGCAGGGCTAGCGCCGGTTATTTTGCAAGCCAAAGAGGGGCTCGCCCTGCTTAACGGCACGCAATTCTCGACCGCTTGTGCGCTGGCTGCACTTTTTGACACTTGGCGGTTGGTGCGCGCTTGCCTTGTCACGTCGGCGTTATCCACCGACGCAATAATGGGCTCCACCGCACCTTTGCGCCCAGAAATCCACAGTTTGCGCGGCCATCAAGGACAGATCGACGTGGCCGATGCAATGTTGTCGCTTCTGGACGGCAGCGAAATCCGCGAAAGCCACCGCGAGGGCGACACCCGTGTCCAGGACCCTTATAGTATCCGTTGCCAACCCCAAGTTACCGGTGCTGCAGTTGATTTGATCCGCTTTGCCGCACGGACGCTTGAGATCGAGGCAAATGCAGTGACCGACAACCCGCTCGTCCTCACTGACACTGGCGACATCATCTCTGGGGGAAATTTTCACGCCGAGCCGGTGGCCTTCGCCGCCGACCAGATTGCTATGGCGATCTCCGAGATAGGCTCCATTGCTCAGCGCCGCGTGGCCTTGATGGTTGATCCGACGTTGTCCTTTGATCTGCCCGCGTTCTTGTCGCCCGCGCCCGGACTCAACTCTGGTTTTATGATCGCCGAAGTCACAACGGCAGCGCTGATGAGCGAAAACAAACACCTCGCCCATCCTTGTAGTATTGATTCCACACCGACCTCGGCCAATCAAGAGGATCACGTGAGCATGGCCGCCCATGGTGCGCGCCGCCTTGCCCGAATGACCGATAACCTTGCGGTTATTCTTGGGATTGAGGCAATGTGCGCCGCCCAAGGCGTGCAGGCCCGCGCGCCCCTGCGAACATCACCGGCATTGCAGAGGGCGATCGAAGTCTTTCGAACAAAGGTCGCGACGCTGGCAGAGGATCGATATATGGCGGACGACATCTTGGCCGCAGCGCAGCTTGTGACCTGCGATGCACTGGCACAGGCCAGTGGCGTGGAATTCGCGCTATGACGGCAATACACATCCATCAAGGTAACAGTCCGCTGATTTTGGGCCTGCCACATACCGGCACTGACATTCCGCCCGACTGTCTTGTGCGGCTCAACAGGACCGGTCGCGCGATGGCCGACACCGACTGGCACATCCACAAACTCTATGACGGTCTGATCGACGGCATTACCACCGTGCGCACGCCCATCCACCGCTATGTGATTGACGTGAACCGCGACCCGGCTGGCACTAGTCTTTACCCGGGTCAGAATACCACCGGCCTGTGCCCGCTTACCGATTTTGACGGGCAGGGCATCTATCAAGATGGCCAAGAACCTGACGCCGCCGAGATAAAACGCCGCCGCGCCACCTATCATGCGCCTTACCATGCTGCCTTGCAGGGCGAGTTGGACAGGGTCCACGCGTTGAATGGCTTTGCGATCCTTTACGATTGCCACTCTATTCGCAGCCACATTCCATATCTGTTTGATGGCACGCTTCCTGATTTCAACATCGGCACAAACCTTGGTACAACCTGCGCGCCCGAGATCAAGGCCCGTGTCGCCGGGATTTGCGCACAAACCCCGAGGTTCACCTCCATCACCAATGGCCGCTTTAAAGGCGGCTGGACCACGCGCCATTACGGGCGTCCGAACGACGGCTTTCACGCGATCCAAATGGAACTCGCGCAATCTACCTACATGGTTGAAGCACCGCCTTGGGACTATGCGACAGACCGCGCAAACACCCTGCGGGTTCCCCTCAAAGCCATCCTTGAAACCCTGACAGAATGGAGGCCGTCATGAACGATCCCCGCAAAAATACCCGCGATGTCTATCCCCCCACAGGGCCGGAGCTGAACGCCAAAAGTTGGATGACCGAAGCCCCCTTGCGTATGTTGATGAACAATCTGCATCCTGACGTGGCCGAAAACCCGCATGAACTCGTTGTCTACGGCGGCATCGGACGTGCAGCGCGCACTTGGGAAGATTTCGACTGCATCGTCGCCAGCCTGAAGGAACTGGAAGACGACGAAACGCTGGTGGTGCAATCAGGCAAGCCTATTGCGATTGTCAAAACCCACTCCGACGCACCGCGCGTGCTAATCGCCAACTCCAACCTTGTGCCGCATTGGGCCAATTGGGACCACTTCAACGAACTCGATAAAAAGGGACTGGCGATGTATGGCCAGATGACCGCGGGGTCATGGATTTACATCGGCAGCCAGGGCATCGTGCAGGGCACCTATGAAACCTTCGTTGAGGCCGGGCGTCAGCATTACAATGGTGATCTGACCGGCAAATGGATTCTGACCGGGGGCCTTGGTGGCATGGGCGGCGCACAACCTTTGGCAGCCGTCATGGCAGGTGCCTGTTGTCTGGCAGTTGAATGTAACCCCGACAGCATCGATTTTCGCCTGCGCACACGCTACGTTGATGAAAAGACAGATAATCTTGATGATGCACTGGCACTGATCGACAAGTGGACCGCTGCCGGAGAGGCCAAGTCTGTCGGCTTGCTGGGCAATGCCGCAGATGTTTTCCCTGAGCTGTTCAAACGCGGCGTGCGTCCCCATATCGTTACTGATCAGACCTCGGCCCATGATCCGACACACGGCTACCTGCCGCAGGGTTGGAGCATGGCCGAGTGGAAAGAAAAGCAGCAATCCGCCCCAAAAGAAGTTGAAAGAGCTGCACGTGCCAGCATGAAAGTGCAGGTGGCGTCGATGGTCGACTTCCACAACGCAGGCGTACCAACGGTGGATTACGGCAACAACATCCGCCAAATGGCGCTGGAAGAAGGGCTGGAGGACGCCTTTGCCTTCCCCGGTTTTGTGCCTGCCTATATCCGCCCGCTCTTTTGTCGCGGCATCGGTCCGTTCCGTTGGGTGGCGTTGTCAGGTGACCCAGAAGATATCTACAAAACCGACCAGAAGATGAAAGAATTATTCCCTGACAACAAACACTTGCACAACTGGCTTGATATGGCCCGCGAGCGAATTTCGTTCCAAGGCCTGCCCGCACGTATCGCATGGATCGGGCTTGGCGATCGCCATCGCGCTGGTCTTGCGTTTAACGAAATGGTCGCCAGTGGCGAACTCAAAGCCCCCGTTGTGATCGGTCGTGACCACCTCGACGCCGGCTCCGTCGCGTCGCCCAACCGCGAAACCGAAGCGATGAGGGACGGCTCTGATGCGGTGTCCGACTGGCCGCTGTTGAACGCGCTGGTGAACACCGCGTCGGGGGCAACTTGGGTATCCATCCACCACGGTGGCGGCGTCGGCATGGGCTTTAGCCAACATTCGGGCGTTGTGATCTGCGCCGACGGCACCCCCGAGGCTGCCAAACGCATCGAACGCGTATTGTGGAACGATCCGGCTTCCGGTGTCTGGCGTCATGCCGACGCGGGATATCCCGATGCCATAAAGTGCGCGCGCGAAAACGGTCTGAGGCTGCCTCGCATTTTAGGAAACTGAACCACCAAAAAGACCAAAACCAACCAAAGGATAACTAATATGGACAGACGCAAATTCCTATCATCCGTCGCTTTCGATCCTGTTGTGGTTTGGGATGAACGGCCAGTGGGTCACTTGGCAAGGGATTGAGGTTAGCGGTGTATGTCCGTTCATCCTGGGGTTGATCATCTTGATGCAATGGCCAGCAACCGCAGAATGGGTATTCGGGTTTCCGGTGGGCCTGAACTTTCTCAGCGCTGGTATATCGTTGTTGTTGGTCTCGCGCACCTTGGCGAGTAAGATCTAGGAATGAATGTAAAAAACGCCGCTGAACCCTGCATTATTTGCAACCGAAAGCTTGGCCACGCCAAAATGCGCCCTTGGGTGTCTGTTAGGCCGGGCGTGTCCGAGTTGATATCGCTGGATCATCCCGACTGGGGGGCGGGAAAGTACATTTGTCGTGATGATCTGTCGGTCTATCGCGGTGCCTATGTCGAACGTCTGCTCGAACGCGAACGTGGAGAGTTGGGCGATCTGGATCGGCAGGTGATCGAGAGCCTGCAAACAGGGCAAATCTTGTCACAAAACATGATCGACGGCGACGCGGTGCGCGGCACATTCGGCGAACGCGCGGCGGACCGGGTTGCATCCTTCGGTGGAAGCTGGACGTTTATTCTGATCTTTACGGGTATTCTGACGATCTGGATGACGATTAACGCTGTGTGGTTCACCACGCGGCCCTTCGATCCGTACCCGTTCATCCTGTTGAACCTGTTGCTGTCAAGCCTTGCCGCGCTTCAGGCACCCGTCATCATGATGAGCCAGCGCCGACAGGAAACCAAAGACCGGGCGCGCGCGGAAAATGATTACCGCGTGAACCTGAAGGCCGAGCTTGAGATCAGACAGCTGCACGAAAAAATGGATCACCAACTGGCCCAGCAATGGGAAAAGCTGGCTGAAATGCAGCAGATCCAAATCGAAATTCTGCAGGAGCGGGTGGATGACAAGCGCTGATCCGGCGAAGCCCGAGCCAACAGGACGGATATCGCAGCTGCTGGCCCATCCTGCGGTAAAAATCGTCGTGCCGCTGCTGATTGTCGGTATCACCCTTTTTGTCTTGCACGACCTGTCTGCCAAGGTCCGGTGGAGCGATGTGAAAACCGATCTTGCTGCCAGTAGTTGGCGGTCGATCCTGTTGGCCGTCAGCGCCACCGCCGTCAGCTTCTTTGCGCTGTCTTTCTATGACGTCTTAGCTGTTCGCAGTGTGGCAACGGGCCAAGTGCCTGACCGCATGGCTGCATTTGCGGGCGGGGCAGGGACGGCAGTGTCCAACCTGCTTGGGTTTCCTATCTGACAGGAACCGCCGTGCGCTATCGCATCTATGCCTCGCTTGGCGTTGATCTGGCGCGTGTCGGTGGCATTATCGCCACCTCTTGGGTCGCTTTCTGGCTGGGACTGACCCTGATTCTGGGTGCATTGATGTTGGCGCATCCGGCAGGGCTTTCTGCGGTGTTGCCGCTGACAGGAGGCATGGAAGTCCTGATCGGCCTGTGTATAACCGCAGCCCTTTTGACTTTGCTGGTCTGGTTGTCGCGCGCACCCCGCAGCATGCGGGTCGGCGGGTTTAGCGTTCCCTTGCCGGGGCTCAAGCTGGCGCTGATGCTGATGGGCGTTGCGGCGATCGATCTGATGGGCGCGGCAATGACGCTGTATTTTCTGGCACCAGCGGATCTGTCGCAAAATTTCTTGTTCTTCTTTGTGATCTACATGGGCGCGATCGCACTTGGCATTCTCAGCCATTCCCCCGGTGGGCTGGGCGTCTTCGAGGCGACAATAATCGCAGGTCTTGGCGCGTCCGGTCGGTCTGATATGCTGGCTGCATTGCTGCTTTATCGGCTGATCTATTCGGTGATGCCCTTTCTGGTGGCCGTAATTGCGCTGGCCGTGACATGGGCCATTACGCAGCGCAGCGCGATTATGGAAACCTCAGGGTGGGCCTACCGACTGTTGCGCCCATTGGTGCCGATTGCGGCGTCAGGTGTCGCCATGCTGGCTGGCAGCATCTTGTTGATCTCTGGCACCTTACCATCGGACGCTTCGCGCTTGGGCGTGCTGCGTGATATTCTGCCTCTCTCGTTCATCGAGGCCTCGCACCTTGCGGGAAGTGTGGCAGGATTGTTGCTGGTCGTTATCTCTCGGGGTCTATACCGCAAGCTGCACCGCGCGTGGGCGATCGCGATGGTTCTGATGGCCGTCGGGCTGGTCGCATCGATTTTCAAAGGGCTGGACTGGGAAGAAGCGATCGGCATGGTTCTGACGCTTGGCCTGTTAGGGGCGTTCCGGCCTGCGTTCTACCGTGCCAATACAGCATCCGTGTTCCACCTGAATGGCACATGGATTATCAGCATTCTGGCTTTGTTGGCGGCGATTTTCTGGATTGGCCTGCTCGACTATCGCCATGTTGAATACCGTGACGCGATATGGTGGCGGTTCGCTGTGGATGGGGACGCTTCCCGGTTTATGCGGGCCAGTGTGGTCGTTGCATTGATCCTTGTCGGGATCGTGCTGAATTCGCTGCTTAATCGCCGCGTTATGGTGACGCAAAAGCAAGCCATTCCGGATGTCGTGCGCCAGCTAATCGCGCAAAGTGACAATACCGAGGCACAGCTGGACCTGCTGGGCGACAAGGCGTTTTTGGTGGCGCAAGACAATAGCGCCTATCTGGCCTATTGCGATACGGGTGGGTCGCTGATCACGCGGGGCGAACCAGTGGGCGATGAGGCCGCCGGTCGCAAGCTGATATGGCAGTTGCGCGAACAGGCCGACAAGGCTGGCAAGCGCTGTGCCTTTTATGCGGTTTCGCCGAAATATCTGGCAACCTATCTGGATCTGGGCCTGTCGATCCTCAAGATCGGAGAGGTCGCGCGGGTCAGCCTTAAAGGCTTCACACTGGACGGTCCCGCCAAAAAAGACGTGCGCTATGCCCATAGCAAAGCCACGCGCGAGGGGTATGAATTTGCCATCATCCCCAAGGCAGAGGTGCCCGGCGTTCTGGCCGAATTTCGCAGTATTTCGGACGCTTGGATGGCATCCAAACAGGGCGAGGAAAAGGCATTCTCGCTGGGTTATTTCAATGACGCCTATCTGGGAAATTTCGATCACGCCGTGCTTCGCCACATCGAGACAGGGCGTATCGTCGCCTTTGCAAATCTGTTTCAGGGGGCGCACAAGCATGAGCTGTCGCTTGATCTGATGCGTTATGATCCGGCAGGGCCAAAGTTCGCCATGGACGCGCTTTTTGGCGCGTTGATGCTGTGGGGAGCCGCGCAAGGGTTCCAGTGGTTCTCTCTCGGGTCGGCACCTTTTTCGGGCATCGAATGCCGGCAGTTGTCATCGCTTTGGAACCGTATCGGCGGATTTATTTATGAACACGGCGAACACCTTTATCATTTCGAAGGGCTGCGGTCGTTCAAGCAAAAGTTTGATCCCACGTGGACGCCGAATTATCTGGCCAGCCCCGGCGGGTTAGCGGCCCCAAAGGTTTTGTATGAAGTGAATGTGCTTATCTCTGGCGGGATCAAAGGTCTAATAGGGTAGGGCGGATAGATGATTGAAAGATATGGCGACCATTCAGCCAACGAACGAACTTTTCTGGCTTGGGTTCGAACCGTAGTCGCAATTGTCGGTTTTGGTCTGGCGGCCTCGCGTCTGGGGCAGGAAAAGTCGGCAGTCTGGTCTGAAATGTTGATGCTTGGCGCAGGTGCGTTGGTGATCCTGATCGCATTTTTGCGGATGCGCCATGTGCGCAAAAATATCGCGGCAGCTGAGCTAATCGACGACTCTGCTTTGACGGCAGATGCACTTTTGATGGTGTTGATTGTGGCACTCTTCGGCTTGATCGCCGCCTTCGGTATACACGTGACCCCCCAATGATGTGGCTTGGGCGCGTGCCATTCACGTGCCTGTTTCTGGTCGCCATGACCATTGCGAATTGGTTGGCGGGTACGCTAGACGGCGCATTGCGCCCTGCCGCGCTGGTGGAGTGGGGCATTAGCCACCGAACTGTTATCGACGGTGACGTGGCGCGGCTTGTAACGGGCACGTTTCTTTCGCATGATTTGGGGATGTTCCTTCGGCAGTTCCTATTTACCGCTGCCGTTATCGGTTATTTTGAATGGCACAGTTCGACGCTGCGCACGGTCTTGACCTTTTTGTCCATCGATACCCTTGGCACGCTGATTGTGCTGTTCGGTGTAGTGCCCTTGGTCGCATCAATTCCCGCCCTTGGTCATCCCACAGCACACCACACGCTGGACGTTGGCATGTCGGCGGGCGGCTTTGGGCTGATTGGGGCCATTCTTGCAGGCTGGCCACGCAAAGGACTGCTGATGGGGGCCGTTTTGGTGGCCATTGGAATCAAGGTCTTGCTCAACTTTGAGGTAATTGCGGACTCTGCCCATGTGATCTGCCTTTTGCTTGGATTTGCGATCCAACATGCATTTCCAGTTCAACGCCAGTCTGCGGGGCAGGCATAGAGTCGATGGGGGTGGAAAGAGGATTTTCACTGCAACCGAGCCGGGTGCCAGGGATGCAGGGGCAGCGGGCTTTGCGAATGTCATTAGCCAGTCGACCAGAGACTAACGTTCTGTACCAAGGTTTTCCAATTTTCACATTCCTTGCCCCAGCGATTGTTCTTTCCCCTTATTTAACGTTGAAATCCGCCGCCCACGGTTGCAACTGTGTGGCGAAATGAATTGGGAGGATCGTTCTATGCAAAATTGGCCCGCAAAGATAACGGATCTGATAGCCGTCGAGTCTCACTTTGGCAGGACCGGCACAAAATGCTTTTCGGATAGACCTTCGGATTTGAACATCATGGTTCAGGAGGCAGTCGATCGCAATCCAGATGGCGAGGCGTTGGTGTGCAACGACACCCGTCTGACGTATTGCCAGCTTGATAATCAGATCAGCGCAGTGGCCGCTGGCCTCGCTGGTCTTGGCATCACCAAAGGCGACCGGGTGGCGCTGTTGTTGTCGAATGGCCCCGAGTTTCTAGTCGTTTTGCTTGCCAGCCTGCGCATCGGGGCAATTGCCGTGCCGATAAATGTGCGTGAACAAACGCCCGAGCTGGACCAAATTCTGAACGATTGTGGGGCCATCGTACTGGTACATGACGCAGATATTGCAGGAAAACTACCATTGGTGGAAGACTTACCAGTGTTGCAACACCGGTTCAGCGTAGGCGGCCCTTCAGCGGGATCGCGGGAATATGGAACCCTTGTCGCATCGGACGTATCTTTAGCTCCTTTGCACATTGATGAGGAAGAGACTGCGGTCATCCTCTATACCTCGGGTACAACGGGGCACCCCAAGGGCGCGATGCTGACCCATCTTAATATCATCCATTCCGCAATGCATTTTGAGTTGTGTATGGAGCTTGGTGCGGACGAGCGGTCTTTGTTGGCGGTTCCCGCTTCGCATGTAACCGGATTGGTCGCGACGCTGTTCACGATGCTGCGCACAGCGGGGTGCAGCGTGATCATGCGCGCCTTCAAGGCCGACGATTTTCTGGCCCTTGCCGCGCGCGAAAAGGTCACGCAGACGCTGATGGTTCCAGCGATGTACAATCTCTTTCTGCTGCGCTGCAAGATTACGGAGTACGACCTGTCGCATTGGCGTATCGGCGGCTATGGCGGTGCCCCCATGGCGCAATCGACGATCCGAGAGCTGACTGAAAAGCTGCCCGATCTAGTTCTAGTAAATGCCTATGGCGCAACTGAATTGACATCGCCCGCGACCATTTTGCCGCTGGGATTTGGTACCACCCGATCCGACAGTATTGGCATCGCGGTGCCGTGTGGTGAGATCAGGATCGTTGATGCGCAAGGTCAGGATGCGGGGCCGGACGAGCATGGCGAATTGTGGATAAAAGGACCGATGGTCGTGCCCGGTTATTGGAACAATCGCGAAAAGACCCTGCAAGAATTTCAGGATGGATTCTGGAAAAGCGGCGATATTGGATCACGTGACGTTCATGGATTTGTCCGCCTTCACGACCGCAGCAAAGACATGATTATCCGAGGCGGCTACAACATCTACAGCGCCGAGATTGAAAACACGCTGACCGCACATAAAGACGTTATCGAATGCGCGGCGATCGGCCAGCCAGACCCGGTGCTGGGGGAAAAGCTGCATGTTTTCGTTCACACCAGCAACCCCGCATTAGACGCCGCAGCAGTCAAGGCGTACTGCGCTTCACAATTGGCCGACTATAAAACGCCCGATTTTGTGACCTTTAGTGTTGATCCCCTCCCGCGCAATGCGAATGGCAAGATCGTCAAAAAGACGCTGCGGGATATGGTTTAGGCCAATAGTCCGTTGATAACCGTTTCGGCGAGCGTGTCGGCGATCCGCATTTGGTCTTCGCGGCTTTGCTCGGGGCGGACGCGGTACCAATTTACCAAGGAGTTGAGCGCGCCCATGATAGCGCGCCCTGCGATGGCGACATCAGGCATAGACAAAGTTCCGTCATCCACGCCCTGTTGCAGGACCGCGCGGTATAGGTCTTCGTAATCGTTCCGACTGGCGATCAGTTCGTTCAGAACCTCGCGATCTGCCCTGACCTCATGCCCGTGCAGGTAGCTGTTTACGCCCTGACGAATGCTGCGCTGGAACGGAAGAGTATCCATCATCACCCGCCCATGCGCCTTCGCCATCGCCAATAGCTTTTCGTTCGCAGGCATGGGTTGATTGACGATTGGCAGTACCGCATCGAAGCAAAATTGCATGGCTTGGCGGTAGACTGCGAAAATGATCTCATCCTTGGACCCGAAGTGGTGATAGACCCGCCCCTTGGTAGAGCCAAGTTCGCGCGCAATGTGATCCATGGTGGCTTTTTCCACCCCATATTTCATGAAACAAACGGCTGCAGCCTCGATGATCTGCTGCCGGCTATCCAGCTTTCGCTTGGTTAATTTTGAGTCTCTTGCATTCATGGGGCTTCCGTCTCGTGGTCTCAAACTATGCGCTTTACAGGTTAATCACCCCGACAAGGCAATTCTGTGCGCCACTGTGCAAGCCTTCTGCGACAAAAATCAAGAAGGGTTTGAGCAAAGTGCCTTGACACTCCTGCTGTCACGCTGATGTATAAACATACTGACGAGAATGTTTTTTTTGCGAAAGTGTCTTTGGGAGGGATGGGGCAAGCAGCGCGGGGGAACACCTTGCAATCTGCCCTGTCCAATGAAAGCCACAACGCCAACATTCTTGATGATCAATAGCTCGGGAGGAGCAGATATAATGCGCATGATTAAATCTAACACATTGGCCATAGCCGCACTTGGGATGGCCGTGGCCACCGCAACACCGCTGGCAGCCAAAGAGAACCTGAACTTTGCATATGGCTACCCGAACACCTCCGCCATTGGGATCGCCATTGATGAATACGCTGCCGCCGTGGCTGAGCGTTCAAGTGGCAATATCGATGTTACGGGCTTTCCCATGACACTGCTGAGCCTGCCTGAAACAAACGCAGGCGTGCGTGACGGTCTGGCTGATGTCGGTTTTGTTTTGACGCCGTACTTCGCCGCTGAATACAGCACCAACCTGTTCCTGCACGAGATGAACCTGCTGATTAATCTGGCCGAAAACCCCACAGGCAAAGAGCCATTGGCCTTTACCGGCGCGATGCTGGAATACACGTTCAACGACTGCCCCGAATGCATGGCCGAGTTCAAGGCGCAGAACCAAGTCTATACTGGCGGCGGCGTAACCCCACTTTACAATCTGCTGTGCAAGGACGTGAAAATCACCACCGTAGAGGAACTTCAGGGCAAGCGTTTGCGGGCTGGCGGTGCAGGGTTCGTGCGTTTCGCTGAACATTTCGGTGCTCAGGGCGTCCGCCTTCCTGTGAACGAAGTATATGAGGCGCTGGATCAAGGCATCCTTGATTGCGCGATGCTCAGCGCTCCGGAATTGACCAACTATAACCTGCACGAAGTCGTCACGGATATCACGCTTGGTGTGCCTGGTGGTGCCTTTGCAGGCGTCGCGTCGGCCAATGTCAACGCCGACCGCTGGAAATCGATGAGCGACGAAGATCGCAAAACAATGTTATGGGGCGGCAGCAATATAACTGCCGGCGTAACATGGGGTTTCTACACCGATGACGCAAAAGCGATCCAAAACGCCAAAGACAAAGGCATCAACATCTACCAGCCTGAGCCCGAACTTACGGCTGCCGTTAAAAAGTTTGTAGATCAGGATTTGCAAACGGTTTCAGCCCTGTTCAAGGAGACATACGGCGTAGATCGCGCCGCAGAGATCGCGGCTGATTTCCCGGCATTGCTGGAGAAATGGTACGGTCTGGTTGCGGACGTCGAAAGCAAAGAACAGCTGCAGCAACTGTACTGGGATCAGGTAATTTCCAAGATCGATCCTGCAACTTACGGTCAGTAACTAACGCTTTGGGGCACCGATATACTTTGGTGCCCCTTTTTCTTTTGTACCGTTGAATGAGGGCCCCCTAATGAAACCCATCGGCAAGGTAATTTCCTGGATCAACACCGGCGCCTCTGGCATAGCTGGCATACTCGTTTTGCTCATGGTGGCCCATGTTTCGGCGGATGTGATAATGCGCTATGTCTTTGAGCAGCCAATGGATTCCACCATTCTCTACGTCTCCGCCTTTTACATGGTTGCCATCGCATTTTTGCCGCTTGGCCTTGTTGAAGAACGAGACAGCCACATCGCGGTGGAGCTACTGGTCGAGAAGTTTCCCGACAAGCTGCAGACCTTCTTGCTGTTCCTCGCGACCCTGATCACGGCCCTTGTCACCGCTGGCGTGGCCGTGCGCACCGGGCAAGAGGCGGTCGCGAAATACGTGACAGGTGCCTATTCAATCGAGTCGGGTGGCAAGGTCATTACATGGCCCACCTATTTCTTTCTCCCCGTCGGCTTTGGCATGATGTCACTTGTCTCAACCTGGAAGGTGATCGCCATGATCACTGGGAAGGACAGCGGCCTAAGCGGGCTTGTCGTAGAAGACCCTTATCTGTCGAAAGAAGAGCCCAATGTCTGATCTCGAAATTGCCGGACTGTTTGTCGGCGCGCTTTTCTTTCTGATCCTGATGCGGGTCCCGATCGGGGTTTCCCTGATCGCCGTGTCATTTGGCGGACTGTGGTCGATGTTCAATTGGAACATCGCTTGGGGCTCGCTTGGCATCGTACCATATAACTTTGCCAACAGCTGGGTTCTCAGTTCGATCCCTGCGTTCCTGCTGATGGGTTTTATTTGCTATCATACGCGTCTCACTCAAGGCTTATTTAGTGCCGCGCAGGTCTGGCTTTCCGGCTTGCCCGGTGGGCTGGCCATCGCATCGGTTTTTGGCTGCGCAGGTTTTGCGGCGGTAACCGGATCATCGGTCGCGTGTTCTGCCGCGATGGGCAAGATTGCGGTGCCGGAAATGATGCGCAATCGGTACAGCGCTGAATTGGCCACCGGAACGGTCGCCGCCGCCGGTACCATCGGCGCACTCATCCCCCCGTCAATCCTGATGATCCTATACGGAATTATTGCGCGCGAATCCGTCAGCCAGTTGTTTCTGGGCGGTCTTGTCGTAGGGGTGATCACGCTGCTGGCATACGTGCTGCTCATCATCGTACGGGTCAAGCTGAACCCCAGCCTTGCCCCCCCCGTCGAGGGTAACAAAGCCACACGGGCGGAAAAAATTAGGGCGTTGGGGCAAACTTGGCCCGTTCTTTTGATTGTGATCGGTGTGTTTGCGGGACTCTTTGGCGGTGCGTTCACCCCGACCGAAGCAGGTGCCATCGGTGCTTTGCTTTCCATGATGGTGGCCGCCCTTTACCGGACGCTGACGTTCAAAGCCGTGCGAATGGCACTGGTCGAGACAATCACAACCACCGCCGCCCTGCTTATCATCGCAGTCGGAGCGAGCCTTCTGACACGCTTTCTGGCGCTGTCAGGGATTGGCGATGCGCTGTCGTCGTCGATCCTCGCCTTTGGTGTATCGCCAGTGCTGATTATGTTCGGCATCGTGGTTGTCTATCTGGTGCTTGGCATGATGTTGGAACCCGTGGGGGCGATGCTCCTTACGCTGCCCATCGTAATGCCCTTGGTCGAAGAAACAGGCTATAGCCTACTGTGGTTCGGGGTCGTGCTGGTAAAGCTACTCGAAATCGGGATGATCACACCACCGATGGGAATGAACGTGTTCGTTATCAAAGGCGTGGTGGGCAATTTGGCCTCGCTTACCACGATCTTCCGTGGGGTTTTCTGGTTCGTTGTCATCGATCTAGTGATCGTCGCAATGCTGATCGCATTTCCTGACATTGTTCTGTTCCTGCCAGAATGGGTTAACTGACGCCCAGATGCAGTTTTCTCAGACAGGCCATTCGTTCAGCGTTTTCAACGGCAGAAGACCAACAATGCGGGCAAAGCCGCCAAGAAAAAAAGGATGCGAAATGCAGCCGCAGGCCTTGTTGGTGATTGCAACAGGGCCGCATCGCAGCATTTTTTTTTACCGCAGAACAAATGCCAACAGTATCAGGCACAAGATTCCACTCACGAGCCATATCGAGATAGAAACCCGCCGACGTGAACTCATATGCTTCAATCGATCAATCATAGCTAAATCTCTCTGACAGAATGCGGTGAGAAGGGGTATCACGCTTTATCAAATGGTCCTCGACGATATCCATCATCATCGGCGGCCCACACACGACAAAAACCCATTCCGTGAATTCCTCGCGCGAAAAAGTCCGATCCAAGAGAGGTCCATCGATGAACCCTGTCTCGCCCTGCCAAGCTTCTGGTTGTTCAGACAACACATAGGTCACGTCCTCCAGACCAAGTTCATCGCGGTAGGCAATCTGATCGACCGACCGATTTCCATAGATCAGCTTAACTTTTCGAGGATCCCCAGTTAATCGCATCTGCCTCAGAATCCCCAACAATGGCGCGAGCCCTACGCCGCCTGCGATCAAGGCGACGCCTGGTTCGGTGCGGCGTTCGACAGACAGGCTACCATACGGGCCATCCAGATATGCGACCGTACCAAGCTTTATCTGACCGATTTTTTGGGTAAAGTCGCCAAGCTCCTTTATCATAAAGGAAATTTCTGGCCCTGCGGCCGGCGCTGACGAGATGGAGAACGGGTTTTCTCTTAATGAGAAGGTGCTATTCCCTACATTCAGCCAAACGAATTGCCCCGCATTATAATTAAGGCCTGAATGACCGTCAGGTGATACGGTCACTTCCCATTGCTTCAGTGCCACCTCCACCACAGAGGTAACGTGCCACGCGCGGGCTTTGTCCAGAAGCGGCACCAGCAGGTAAACATAGCAGAGCGACCCAACCGATAAAGCCGTCATTGCCAGCCACACAGCGGTCATCACAGGCTGCGATCCGTAGCGCCCTGCATATACCGTATGGTGCAGCAAAAGCGCGGCTATCAAAAGGGCACCGACCCCATGGATCAAGCGCCATGTTTCATATTTGAAGTCCAGTTTGGTGCGCCCGATTGAAAGAAGTACCAGACTAGGAAGAAGCAAATATGCCGCAATGCCTGTTGAAAGGTCAGAAATATCAGTGTTGATCATCAGTTGGCGGGTCGTATCCCAGGGTCGCTGGCCGCCAGAAGGTGTGCCTCGGTATAGAAACGGATGAAGGACCGCAAAACCCAGTGCTATCCTCGCCATCATCTGATGAAAGCGCATCGTCACATCCATGCCGATATCATTTGAGATAGTCTTGAAGCGGCCAGACAGGACAAATTCCATGAGGATCATGGCAAACGCGAGAATACCAAGACCAGAGGCAAGCTCTTGGTGGAATGGGCGCGGTGGGCCACCGACCAGCCAAGACAGAATTAATGGTAGTGTGACAACAGCAATGTAGGAGATGATCAGAATGAGTGGTTTCATAAGCTGTTCTGATCCATTTCTAGTGACGGTGGAAATTTATGTTTTCGTTGTTCGATATTTCATGATGCCGTGGATCTCGAGTATGAGATATATCAATTACTGCTAATAAAGGCTCTTTTCCGACCTTCCCCACATAATGAACCAAGTTCAGCTATGCGGGCAAAAGCACCGCCAACAGCGAGGGTGAGAGGCATTCCATGCGCTTCTTTGCCCCTTCGAGCGATGTGCTTGCTGAGTAGGGGAACCCTGAGACTTCGGTCGACAACAAAGCGTCTGCTTTCGTGGTCCGGATGAGGTATGGTAGCAGGGCGATGAAATCAGCCGGAGAATTCTATGACACTGATAAAGCTCGATAATCAACGCTTTATCCCAGAGGAAGGCCTGCGGATCATCGTGCAAGTGCCGGAAACACATGCCCAGAAGATCGTGGAAGCAGTGCTGGGGATCGTTTCGCTGAAATATGGCGATTATGATAGCGTGACTTTCAGGACCGAACCGGGGCGGCAGCAGTTCAGATCACTGGGGAGCGGGCACAACATCGCGACCGAGACGATCGTCGAGGTACCGTGCCTGGAGCTTTCCTTCTTTTTGCCGTCAGACGAGACCACGGTCACGCAGGTTCTCACCGAGATTTATTCTGCGCACCCTTATGAAGAGCCGGTGGTTTTCGTGCAAACCTGTCTGCGGACCCTGCACATTCGGGGAATGGACGAGGACAATCCAAACCGGTTCTGGAATGGCGAAGCAGAAGATTGGGTTCCCGAAGAACATCGGTGAGGGATCATCGGGCATTCGTCGCGACCTGTGCAGCAGGCATTTACTGATGATATGAAAGCCGATCTCAACCAAGTTGTAGTCGAGACCGGTGTGCCCAAGCCTTAGTTGCCGTGAGCGGAGTCGCGCATGCGCCCCAAGTGGCCGTCCCAGCCTTTGTCGAGCGCGAGCGTGAGGTCGAACGCTTCCGCGCCTTGGGGCAGACCTTCGTGCACTAGGGAGAGATGAGTGCCGCCGGGCACCTCTTCCAGCCGCCATTTTACGGTGCTGCTTTGGTCGCCCATCGGTTTGATGGTAAATGTGTATTCAAGCCGCGAGAACGGTTCGGCGACAAGCACCTTGCCCCACATAAGTTTGTCGCCGCTTTCCGTGCCAAACATTTCATAGTCACCTTTGACCAGCGGCGTTTTAGGTTTGTGAAACCAGATCGCCAATTTGTCAGGATCAGTCAGGTAAGCCCAGACTTTGTCCGGTGTCGTTTTGAGATAGATTGATTTTCTGAGGATGGTATCGGTCACAGCGTATCCTTTTCGATTTCAGATTTAAGGGTGTTGAGACGTTCGTCCCAGAAGGCGTCGAAGAACCCGAACCAGTCGAAGACTTGCTTTAATCCATTGGGGTTCAGGGTGTTGAGGCGTGATCTGCCATGCGTCCGGACAATGATCAGATTGCCTTCGTCCAGAATCGTGAGATGCTTCTTTACCGCCGCTCGGGTCATTTGAAAGTTCGTGGCGACCTCGGCGATCGTCATGTCTTTGGACGCAAGCATCAACAAGATGCTGCGGCGGGTGGGGTCGGCCAATGCTCGAAATCCCAGTTGCATGGTGTCGGTCACTGGTGCACCGAATGGCCGCTACGTGTGAACGATAGAACGCGAGAGATTTTCACGGGGCCCTCCTTTGATACCATATGGTATCCTTTAATATGAAACCAAATGGTATCCTGTCAAGGATGAATGTGTTGTGTTCGCAGACGGCTGCAAAGTCAGGGGGCGCGGCACCGCATCTGTTCGGCTAATGTGTCAGACATAGTGAAATGAGAAGAAATAGGCGGAGTTTCAAAGCCAAGCGAATTACCCGCTGGTTGTATTCAGAATGGGAGCCGTCAATTCGGCGTGATGTGGACTTGGTTTGCGCTCCAAGCATGGTGCGACGGCAATGGGGATCTAGTCGTTAAAAATCCCAATCTTCGTCTTCCGTCGCAACCGCTTTGCCGATGACATATGATGAACCGCTACCCGAAAAGAAGTCGTGGTTTTCGCTGTCGGGAGACAAAGCAGCAAGGATTGCGGGATTCACCTGGCAAGCTTGTGCTGGAAACAATGCCTCATAACCCAAATTCTGCAGAGCGTTATTCGCATTATAGTGCAGAAACGCTTTCACGTCCTCGGTCAGGCCAAGATCGTCATATAACTCGGCGGTATATTGGGCCTCGATTTCGTATAGATCGAACATCAACGCGAATGCGAAATCCTTAAGGGTTTCACGATTAGCCTGCGGCAATTGTTCGATTGCGCGCTGAAACTTGTAGCCAATGTAATAGCCATGGATCGCCTCGGCACGAATGCGCGCGATATCCAAGTCTGTTCCTCCCAGCTCAAATCGGGTGAGCACCGGCACGTTGCATTTTGCGGCAATCACATCGCCAGCAAGCGCGAAGTTAGTGCCGAAGTTACGATTTCCCGCACAAATCACCCCACGCAGCAGCGCGCGGTGCACAGGGACATTTGATAAGCGGATCACTTATTTGGGCACTGCCCCGCGCCTCGCACCGTAAGTAAAAGTGGGGCTGATCAGCACAAACGGACGGGCAGGGGTTGGCAGTGGGGCAGACGAACGGATCGGAGTGCGCAGGGCATAGGTCCCCAGAGCTGCAACCAGCCGGGCGGTATTGCCCGTCGCAGATGAATAATAGACCAGCCCGCACATTCCCGTTTATGCTAATTGGCCGATCATATCAGGGCGAAACCCTGCCCAATGCGCATCGCCCGCCACCACGACCGGAACCTGACGATACCCCATTTCGGTCACATCGTTCATCGCGGCCGCGTCTTGTGTCAGGTCGATAACGCGGTAGTCCAGACCGCCTATATCCAGAGCGCGGGTGGTTGCCGTGCATTGCACGCAAGCTGGTTTCGAATAAACAGTGATGGTTATGCCCATATCCTTTGGTTCTCTCGCAAAAGGAAAAGGGGCGCGCCGGGTACAGCCTCATCGGACCGCACCATAAACACGTCCCCAAGCCCTCCGCTCGCGGTTATCGTATTATGCTTGTGCAGGTCTCCTGGCTCACGGATCGGATGCGTTGCCATCCTTCCCGATGCAGATGCACCAGTGGGTAAAAGGCCAACACTTGCCGCTTACAGTTGCGGGGGCAGCGCCGGTATCTCACCGGCTTCCCTCTTAGCCTGCGTGTCGCATCGCAGGAACCAAAGCAGCTACATCTTGGGGTGGCTTGCCGCGACCTGTCAACATAGGGTTTTCGCATTTGTCGAATTTTACAGGTTTTGCCGGAAACCGCACTTTCGCTGAAAAGAAAACTAAGGTCGACTATGCGCACAATCCGGCCCTGCGACGTTCGGGTCAAAGTTAGGTGTGGCAGGGCGCAGCCAATCAAGAACGGGCCTTTAACCGATAATGAAACGCTGTGATGGTGCTCCCCTCGGCGCAGTCATTCGCTCATAGCGCAATCGTCTACGGTCTGTTTTTTGGACCCCGGCTTGCGTCGCAAGAGCACTTATTCGAAAGCTGGCTGCTTTGCCTTGGCAGCGCTTCGCGCTTGCAAGACATGAGATCAGGTGGCAGACAAAATACTATGGAAAATGCGCCACAGAACACTGTTTCGGATCAAAAGCTGACCATCGCTGAAATCAATGCCCTCGCCAAGACAGGGGAAAAAAACATCCTGAAGAACTGTGACCTTCAGGAACTGGACTTGTCTCGAAGCCAAATGCCCGGCTGGCATTTTGAGAAATGCAACCTTTCACGCACATCCTTCAACGGAGCAAATTTGGAAGGCTCCGTTTTTGCAGGGTGTCGGGCTGCTGGTGCCCATTTTCTCAGTGCAATGCTTACCGAAGCATTGTTTGAAGGCGGCGATTACAGCAACTCAAGTTTTCGAGGCGCGACAATGGCCGCGACGAAGATTTCTGGATGCAAAATGATCGGCGCGGACTTAACCGAGACCCGAACAATTAGTCTTGAGCTTGAGAATAGCCTGTTTGGTTTTGCACTTCTCCCAAATCAATCGTTTCGGAAAATGACATTGAAACGGATAGATTTCGGCGACGCAGATCTTCGGTCTTGTGACTTCAGAGAAACTGTCTTCGAGGAGTGCTCGCTGCGGGATGCAAATCTGTCCGATTGCCGCTTTGAACATGCTGACTTGCGGGGGGCTGACCTTGGTGGGGTAAAGTTGGGCGATGCCAAACGGTTCAAGGGCGCAGTGATTTCCAAACGGCAGGCATCTGATCTTTTAGGGCAACTAGGCCTGCAGGTTCAGTAGCCCCCAAGGGAAACGCTGGTATTGCTTCAGCTCATTCCTGACCTTCGCTTGACGGTAGAACACTGCACCGAGGGTTTTGACACGGCCTACGCGGCAGGCGGGGGCATCCCGATCAAACCAATTTTTCCGGTTGTGATTCAGTAACATCAATGTCAGTTGCGCAAGCAAAGGGAGATTGGCAATGAATGGCGAACCTACACGCGAGACAGAGATCGACCAAGTTTCGGAACTTTTGGGGCTACCTGAAAAAATCAATGATTTAGATGCTCTGAACGCCCAAATCGCAGAGGGTTTTCCGGCCGAATCCGTAGAGAAACTTTTGAAAACCTTTGCATCCAAACCGGCCCTAAACCTTATTCCAGAAAGAGCGTTCCGCCGGGCGAAAAGTGAAAAACGCCCGATAAGTGCTGCTAATAGCCAGATACTTTATGATTTTGCCCGCGCATACGTGGTTGCAGACAGAGTTCACCACGGCAACGGTGCGCTGGTAATGCGCTTCTTTGAAAAACCCAGCGAAGATTTGGGTGGTGCCGCGCCGATGGCCTTAGCAATTTCAAGCCCTGCTGGTGCTGATGCCGTGATTGATCTGCTCAATAGATAGGCGAAATCCGAGTGGTTTTGACGCGTCTACTGCGACGAACGTTCTGGATGTTTGCTTTCTAACGGCCAAGCTGCATCCCCCTAAGTTGCAGTGAAGGTACAAGAACCGCCCGAAATGTCACCGAACCCATCTGCTTTCCGGCAGAGCCAAAATAAACAGTAACACGATCTAAGCCGCCACGTGCGGCAATGAAGACTAACGTCCAGAACGTTGCAAAATCTGAGTAGGAGTAATGGCGGAGAGACAGGGATTCGAACCCTGGGAACCCTTTAGAGGCTCAACGGTTTTCGAAACCGTCCCGTTCGACCACTCCGGCACCTCTCCGCATCGGTGTGGTGCGCTCGTTTAGTCCCGATTGGTCGGTGTGGCAAGGGGGGCAGGGGCAGAATTCTGGGTCACGGGGATTTTCATTGCTGCGCCGCTGATATGTCCTAAGATTGAGGGCAGATATAATAAAAGGACGCGGTGTAATGCAGGCGCTTCGAAAAATTTTGCAATTTGCGATCTTGGCGATAGTGGTCGGGGGTACCAGCCTTGGGGCACCGGCGCAGGCTGCAGATCGACAGCGCGTTGATGCGTTTCTTGAGGTGACCGGATTCGATGTGGCGCTGGAAAGTATCCGGCTGTCAGCGGACTCGGCACCCGAAATGCTAGGCATTGATGCCGCTGCTTTCGGCTCCGAATGGTCGCGATTGGTGCGCGAGGTTTTTGACACGGACGTGATGTTGGAAATGGGGTCTGACATACTTTCGGAAACACTGAGTGATGATGTGTTGGACCATGCAGCAGCGTTTTATGCCACGAATCTGGGCAAGCGGCTAGTTGCTGCTGAAAACGCATCGCATATGAAAGAAGATTCCGAGGCCAAGTCAGAAGCTGGTACGGCGATTATTGAAGGCTTGGAGCGTATCAATGCGCCCCGCGTGGCCTTGCTGCAGCGGCTAAACGAGGCAAGCGATGTCGAAGACAGCTCAATCCGGGCCATCCAAGAGGTACAGATCAGGTTCTTGATGGCCGCAGCCAGCGCGGGTGTGATCCGGTTGCAAATGGAAGAACCCGACCTGCGCGAAGCGCTGCGCAGTCAGGAAGCTGAGATGCGCATATCAATCAAGCAGAACGCGCTGGAAGGGTCGGCCTATACCTATCAGGCTTTTTCGGATGACGAGGTACAGGAATATGCCCAAGCGTTGGAACACCCCAAGATGCAAGAGGTCTATGCCCTGATGAATGCTGTTCAGTACGAGATCATGGCGAACCGCTATGAAGCCGTTGCCCAACGTCTGGCGGGCATGCAGCCCAGTCAGGATCTATAATGCGTCTGTTATTCGCAGCACCTCTGTTTTGGCTGATGGCCGCGCCGGTTTGGGCCGACGCGCGGGCGCAGGTGTTGATGGATGTCCTCAGGTTAGACGAGGTCGCCGTGATCTTGCAGGCCGAGGGGATGGAATATGCCGAAAATCTGAACCAGGAAATGCTGGGCGGGCAGGGCGGTCCGGGGTGGCAGCTGCAGGTCGATGCAATCTATAATACCCAACGGATGACAGAAACGTTGCGCGGCTACCTTGAGGCTGAATTGCAGGACGACATGCGTGAGGATGCGATTAGCTTTTTCGCGTCGGGGACCGGCGCTCAGATTATCACCCTTGAGAATGCGGCCCGCGCTGCCATCGGCAGGCAGGATATAGAAGACGCCACCCGTACAAAATTTGCCGAGCTTGAAGGAACTGGCGATCCGCGCTTGGCCCAGATTACCGCTCTGATCGACAGCGGCGATATGATCAACCGCAACGTGACTGCGGCGATGAATTCGAACTATCAGTTTATGCGGGGGTTGGCGGACGGCGGTGCCGTCGACATGACAGACGCGGAAATGCTGGCGGAAGTGGCCGAACAACAAGACGCCATTACCGACGACACGACCGGTTGGCTTTATGGTTTTCTGCTAATGGCCTATTCCCCGCTGGATGATGCAGAGCTGAACCAGTATATCGCATTTGCCGAAACCAAACCGGGTATAGCGCTAAACCGTGCGCTGTTTGACGGTTATGGCGCAGCCTACGCCGAGATTTCTTATGCACTGGGCCGCGCAGTCGCGCTGAATATGGTCGCAGAGGAGCTTTAGCCCCTAGAAACCCTTGTTCGACGCTTGACATAAAGGCGGCGGTGGTGCATTTGGCAGCTCTTAACCAAGGGTATCCGTTTCGGGTGCCTTTATTATTTTATGATCATCCCGAAACGGGGTGCGCTGTCCGAGGTGGGCCAAGGCCCGAAAACTCCCGAGTTGGGGACCACAGGACGCGAAAGTGAAAAAGGAATACGCATGTTTGCGGTCATCAAGACAGGCGGCAAGCAGTACAAAGTTCAATCCGGCGATATGCTTCGGGTAGAACGTTTGGCTGCTGACGCTGGCGAAACAGTCCAATTCAACGAAGTTCTGATGCTGGGCGGCGACAGCCCCGTTCTCGGTTCCCCACTGGTAGACGATGCAGGCGTTCAAGCCGAAGTTGTTGACCAGATCAAAGGCGAGAAAGTCATCCACTTCGTCAAGCGCCGCCGGAAGCACTCTTCCAAGCGCACCAAAGGCCACCGTCAAAAGCTGACGCTGGTTAAGATCGGCGACATCATGGCATCTGGCGCGGGCAAGTCCGGCGCAAAGACAGCCATCGGTACCGGTTCGGTAAGTGCAGCAGCCGTAGCAGCCATCGAATCCAACGCAGCCGCCAAATTTGACGCAGCTAAGCCTGCGAAAAAGACCAAAGCAGAGAAAAAAGCAGCAGCGCCAAAAGCAGCAGCGCCAGCCGCTGAGAAGCCCGCGAAAGCAAAGCCCGCCAAAAAGGCTGCAGCTGCAGCTGAAGGCGCAGACGACCTGAGCAAAATCTCTGGCGTTGGCCCCGTTATCGTTGGCAAGCTGCACGGCGAAGGCATCACCACATTTGCACAAATCGCAAAGTGGACAGACGCTGACGTTGAAGCGATTGAAGAGAAACTGTCGTTCAAAGGTCGTGTGGGTCGTGAAGACTGGATCGCACAGGCCAAAGAACTGGCAAAAGGCTAAGGAGAGACACCAATGGCACATAAAAAAGCAGGCGGTTCATCCCGTAACGGTCGCGACTC
>CBDTUA010000040.1:0-28605 GCA_965363735.1 uncultured Sulfitobacter sp.
ACAGTCAACTGCTCTACCGCTGAGCTACGTCGGAACGGTCTGGGCGATATAGCAGTGGTATTTTGTGCCGTCCAGTGGGTTTCGGCAGTTTTTTCAGCTTTTTCCAAATTGATTTTATATCAACTGAAATTTGGCCTCTGCAGATAGGTCGCCGATGGGTCCAACACGGTTTTTTCCGGCAAGATCAACGAGATGGGCAAGGACATTGCGAGATGCGGCACCAAGCAGGGCAGGGGGCGTATCTGTGTAAATCTGCGCGGCAAGATTAGGGGCCGTCGCAGGGCCAGATGCGAGTGCAGCCAAAATATCAGCCTCTCGTGATTGCCGGTGGGCCACCAGCCACGCCAGCCGGTCTTGGGGTGTGTCAATTGCGGCCCCGTGCCCGGGGTAGAACACCCGCCAGTTTTGTTCATTCAGCCGTTCACAGGACGCCATGAAATCGGTCAGATCGCCATCAGGTGGCGACACGAGCGAGCTGGCCCAACCCATAACGTGATCGGCGGTAAAGCACGCGTCCTTCCAACGCAGGCTGATGTGGTTGCCTATGTGTCCGGGCGTGTGGATCACATCCAGCGACCATGTATCGCCCTCAATGGGGTCTCCATCAGCGACGATCCGGTCGGCGCGAAAATCTTTGTCGATGCCTTCGCCGCCGCCGATTTGCGCGCCCTTGGCCAGCTCGGCCATCGCCGCAGACCGTCCTGCTGTTGCATCGCCAAAGGCGATGATCGGTGCGCCACTGGCGTGGGATAGATCGCGCGCAAGCGGGGAATGATCCAGATGCGTGTGGGTGACGATGATGTGACTGATGTGTTGGTCCGTCTCAACGGCGGCCAAGATCGCAGCCAAATGGCGAGGTGACGCAGGGCCGGGATCGATCACAGCTAAACCGCGCCTGCCCACAAGATATGTGTTTGTCCCTCGGTACGTCATCGGCGAAGGGTTATCTGCCACAATCCGGCGCAAATCGGGTTCCAAAATCTGGGCTACGCCTACGGGCGGATCAAAGTCGTCGGGGGGCAGCATGGTTTGGCCTTTCGCAGGGAGAGGGGGCTGGCTAAGGTCTACAACATGTTCTTTGCTTGGCTCAAACGATATATGCCGCGCGGCATCTATGGGCGTGCTGCCCTGATCCTGCTTTTGCCGGTTGTGATTTTGCAGCTGGTTGTGACCGTGATCTTTGCGCAGCGCAATTACGAAGGCGTGACAACGCAAATGACGAACACCGTGCTGCGCGAGGTGGCGTTGGTTCTGAACGTCGCGGCCGATGCCCCGTCGGCAGACGCGATTGCCCAATTGGTCAGACAACGGCTTTCCCCGTTGATGATGCAGGTGGCACCGGTCATGCCGGATGATCTAGCGACGCAGAATGAACTGTCATGGTACGACTATTCAGGTCGCGTCATGATTCAGCTGTTTCAGGACCGACTGAAGGGGTTTCAAACGCTTGATCTGACCGAACCGGGCTTGGTACATTTGGTGACGGGTACAGAAAACGGACCGGTCCGGATCAGCTTTGACCGGCGGCGCATTTCAGCGTCCAACCCGCATCAGCTGTTCGTTTATACCTTTACCTTTGGCTTTCTGATGACGTTTATTTCATTTGTTTATCTGCGCAATCAGTTGAGGCCAATCAAACGTTTGGCCCGCGCCGCCGAGGCATTCGGCCGTGGGCGTCACATCCCCTATTCCCCCGCCGGTGCGGTTGAATTACGGGCGGCGGGCAGTGCATTTTTGGACATGCGGACGCGGATTGAACGGCACATCGAACAGCGCACCCTAATGCTGTCGGGTGTCAGCCACGATTTGCGCACCCCTCTGACACGAATGCGCCTTAGCTTGTCCATGTTGGATGACGAAGAAGCGGGACCCTTGTTGCAAGACGTTGACGACATGCAGCGGATGTTGGACGAATTTTTGGATTTCGCCAAAGGGGCGGCAGAGGGCGAGTTCGAAAAGCTGGACCCACATGCGTTATTAACGGATGCCGTCGCAAAGGCGCAACGGGCAGGGCGCAACGTGACCCTTTTGCCCCCCCAAGGCGATGGGGCAGGCACCGTGCGGCTGCGCAAAGGCGCGATTTTGCGGGCGGTGGATAACCTGATTTCAAACGCGGTCCGCTATGGCACCAAGGCCGAAGTTTCCGTGCTGCTAACCGACAAAACCTTGCGCATCAGGGTGGAGGACGATGGCCCCGGCATTCCCGAGGAGCGTAGGCTAGAAGCCGTACGCCCGTTCTCACGGCTGGATCCCGCACGAAATCAGAACAAGGGCGGGAGTGTCGGGCTAGGTCTAGCGATAGCGACAGACATTGCCCGCGCCCATGGCGGTGTGTTGCGCTTGGGGGTTTCCGATCCTCTAGGCGGCTTGCGGGCTGATATTGTGATCGCACGGTAATCTGCACGCGCCCAAGAAAATCACTCAGTCTCCGATTTTATGTGAGTTGCCCTGTCGGCAAGGTGCGTTTTCAGCGGGCATTCAGATTCGCGCATAGGTAGCGAATGCATTATTCAAGTCCCTTGCTCTTACCACTTTCCTGCATTGGCACTCACACACTGCATTTATCACTTATTAAGTTTAGCTTAGTGGTTTTACCAAATTATTTAAAAACAATAGGTTATAAGCTGCTTATGCGCTTGAGCTTTTAGGCCATGAAAATGCCCGCATTGCGCCTGCAATTTGTCCAGTGCCTCCTAAACAGTGAAGGTTAAGGACCACTGACCAAACGGGATTTGCCATTTACGGCGGGGATATTTAGCTGTGTGCAGCCGGAGGGCTTTTTGAATTGATCAACAGATTTACAGATTTTGTCGCGTCTAAGGCGTTTAATTTGCTGGCCGTCCTTGTCTTGGGCAGCGTGGCGGGGATTGGATATTCCATCATCAAACTTGACCGTGACAACCACCTGTACACGGTGAAGCGCGATGTCGAACAAGGTCTTTATGCGGCGACTGAACAAATCCAGCTCCGCTTTTTCGAAGCGGTTTTGGTCGGCAAAAACATCGAAAACATTCTGACCAACTCGGGCGGGATCGTTGAAACGCAAATCGCACGGGTCGTCAGCGAGTTTCAAAGGCATAATCCAGCGGTTATTGCTGTCGCCCTCGCTCCTGGGTTGGAGGTCACCCACAGCTTTCCCCAGACCGACAATCGAAAATCGATCGGTATGAAGTATTGGCAAGTACCCGCACAGATGGCCAGCGTTGCGCAGGCCTATCGCAGCCAAAACGCTGTGGTGGATGGCCCTGTTTCGCTGGTCCAAGGGGGGGTGGGGTACATCCTGCGCTACCCTGTGTTTTTGCCGAACGCCGATCTGAATTTGACCCAGTTTTGGGGGATTATTTCGATTGTGATCAAGGCCGACAGTCTGCTGAATGCAGACCGGCATGATTTCGGCGATGAAGAAAAATACGTGTTTAACCTGAATGAACTTCACTCATCGGGGATATCTGCGACCTCGGCTGCGACCAAGGACGTAGCCCCCAGGTTTCAGGCTGTCACTACAGAATTTAGTATGCTTGACAGTAAATGGCAGGCGACGGCAAGGCCGGTCGGAGGCTGGCCCACCTATTCTCCGGAAAGTCGCTATTTGGTAGGGTTTGCTCTGTTCTCGGCTTTGGTTCTTTTGGGGGTTCTTTGGGCCTATCGGAGGCTTGCCATCAAGAAGGACAACGCCCACGCCCTGTTGGCTGAAGCCGTTGGCTGTATCAACGAAGGGTTCATTGCGTTCGACGAGAAGGAACGGCTGATGATTGTGAACCAGAAATACCTAGACTATCACGTCGAGATTGCAGACCGTGTCGTTCCCGGCGTGACGATGAGGGAACTTCTGAGGCTTGGCGTCCCAAAGCTGGTAGATGCAAGTAATTTCAAAGAAAGAAACGCGTGGATGGAGAGCCGTCTAAAGGCATTCCGCAACCCCGGTGAGTCCTTCCTGCAATATATTGGCTCCGACCGTTGGCTCAAGGTCACCGAGTCTAAGACGCCGCACGGCTATACCGTGGGCATCTGGACTGATGTAACCGCCGAAAAGCACGCGCAAGAGGCAGCCGAGGCGGCAGATCGCGAAAAGACTGATTTCCTTAACAACGTTTCTCACGAGCTGCGCACGCCGTTAACTGTTATTTTTGGTCGTGCGACGTTTATGCGAAACAGTGTAAAACTACCGCAGTCGAAGCGGCTTTCAAGCGCAATCGCGGCAAAAGACACGCCGCACGAGGAAATGGCCAACGCAGTCACAAACTATCAGAACTTTGTTTCAGATCAGGGGGCAGGAATTGCGGACTCGGCCCAGCACATGATCCGTTTGGTCGAAGACCTGCTAGACTGGACCAAAGTCGCACGTGGCAAGCTGGAATTGGACAAGTCCCTGATACAGTTGGATGAACTGTCCAGTTCAGTCGTTAAAGACTTGCAACCAAATGCAACGGCCAAAGGCTTAAAGTTAACCTATTCTGGCGATTTAACGGCCGAAACAATGGCAGACAGGGTGAGGTTGAAGCAGATTTTATATAACCTGATCAACAACGCGATCAAGTTCACCGACGCCGGCAGCATCCATCTGTCGATGGAAAGAGAGGGCGACCAGGTCGTTTTTGGTGTGACAGACACCGGCCATGGCATTTCAGAGGAAAATCAAGAGCGCGTGTTCCTGCGTTTCCAACAGGTGGATGGATCAATGCCGCGTCAAAGCGGCGGTCTTGGTCTTGGGCTTGCGATATCGGAACAACTTGCGGCGTTGCATGGCGGGACCCTGTCTTTGATCAGCACCTTGGGTCAAGGAAGCACCTTTAGCCTAAGGCTGCCGAGCACTGAAACTACGATCATGCTTGAAAAGGTTGCATAGGTCGATTGCGAACTTGGCAAGGCGCTGTTTATTAGCCGATTGAATAGAACTAAAAGTCGCTGGAGCGGGTAACGAGAATCGAACTCGTAACTAAAGCTTGGGAAGCTGCCGTGATACCTTTTCACCATACCCGCGCGCCGTGGACCTGACTTAGGTGGTGGCGCACAAACCGTCAAGTCAGGACTTGGTGGCGGTGAAAAAGTTAATTTCGGCTGGGATGGCATGGTCGTTAAATTGCGCAAACGCGTCCGTCATGGCGGTTTGAATGCGGGCTTGGGCGGTCAGATCAGCCTCGAAATGTTTGATTGTCCCCGCAGCGGGGCCGACATGTATGGACAGCGCCGCTATTTCCTTGGCACCGCCGGGAAGGGTGAGCGCCATGTTTTCGGCCACCCCATTTATATCTTTGAACCCGGCGCGTTCCAGAATGGCGCAGGTCTTAGCAATATCGCGCAAGGCAAAGGGGCCAGGCTCGTCAGGATCTGTTTTTGGCGGGGCACCCAAATGGGCTTTGGCAATTTGGGCAGGCAGGGTGAACCAAGGATTTGCCGGGATCTGACCCCATGTCGCAAAGGTTATCTTGCCGCCCGGTTTTATCGCCGAACTGATGTTTTCAAACGCCGCATCATTGTCAGCAAAAAACATCACACCAAACCGCGAAATGACGTGATCAAAGGGCGGCATCTGGAACGGGTGATCTGCTGCATCGGCTAGTTCTATGCTGACCCAAGGCTGGGCCGCTGTCCGTTGCCGCGCGCGCGCCACCATCGTGGCCGATATATCGACAGCCATAACATGACCATCTGGTCCGACAGCGTCGCCCGCTTGTACCGCAGAGCCACCTGTGCCGCACCCGATATCCAGAACACGGTGTCCGTTTTGAAGCCCTGCACGGGCAAGGACCCCGCCTAGAACAGGGGCTAAAAACGTGTCCATGGGGGCCTCATAGGTCACCCAAGTTGGCCCTGCATTGTTGTTCCAGAATTCTTCTTGGTCATGATTTGCTTGCGACATGGGATGTTTCCTTACCTTGTTTTAGCTGCGCCGCCGGCGACGACCGCCGCCCGCTCCTTCGCCGCCGCCGCCGCCGCCGGTATTAAACGTCGCTGTGGGAAGGGTGACAATGCTGTTCAGGATCGGGAATGGCTCTACCGCGTTTGGAATGGCCGACGCATTCACAAAATGCTCTTGAAAGCGCGGTTCGATGGCGGTCTCGATCTTGTGGATATTGCGCACTGTCTCTTCGATTTCGGCCCGAGTGCTGCTGTTTAAAAGGGCGATGCGTGCACCGGTACCTGCAGCATTTCCGGCCGACGTTACCTTGTCCAGCGGCGCATCTGGGATCATCCCCAGAACCATCGCATGCTTGGTGCTGATATGGGCACCAAAGGCGCCTGCAAGGACGACGCGGTCCACCTTGTCGACGCCGAACTTGTCCATCAACAGGCGCGCGCCGGAATAAAGCGCGGCCTTGGCCATCTGGATTTCGCGAATATCGCGGTTGGTCACGGTGATCTTGGGCCCGCCATTCGCCGTGCCGTCATAGACCAGATAGGAATTGGTGCGCCCGTCGGCAAATACCGATGGTGATCCGGTTTGCTCTGCCGTGCCAATCAGGCCGGGGGCATCCACGATCCCGTGAATGCGCATTTCGGCGACCATCTCGATAATGCCTGATCCGCAAATACCGGTCACACCGCTTGCACCAATCTCGGCGTCAAAGCTGGGATCGTCGGACCACAGATCGCTGCCAATCACCTTGAAGCGCGCAATCTTGGTCACTGGGTCAATCTCGACCCGCTCGATCGCGCCGGGGGCGGCACGTTGGCCGCTGCTGATCTGCGCGCCTTCAAAGGCAGGTCCGGTGGGCGACGAACAAGCGAGCACTTTCTCGCGGTTGCCCAGCAGAATCTCTGCATTGGTGCCCACATCGACGATCAATACCAGATCGTCTGACTTGTCCGGTGCCTCCGACAGGGCGACGGCAGCCGCATCCGCACCAACGTGACCCGCAATACACGGCAGGAAATAAATCCGCGCTGAAGGGTGAATGGTCAGGTCCAACTCTACCGCGCGCATGCGCAGGGCATTGGACGTGGCCAAGGCAAAGGGGGCTTGCCCCAGCTCGAACGGATCGATCCCAAGGAACAGGTGGTGCATGACGGGGTTGCAGACGAAAACCGCATCCACGATCAGCCCTTTATCAACGCCGCCCTCGGCGCAGATCTCGTCGAACAGCGTGTTCATACCTGCACGCACCGCGCGGGTCATCTCATCCGCGCCGCCCTCGTTCATCATCGAATAGCTGACGCGGCTCATCAAATCCTCACCAAAGCGGATCTGCGGGTTCATAACGCCCGACGACGCAACGACCTCACCGGTTTGCAAATCGCATAGATGCGCCGCGATGGTCGTGGACCCCAGATCGACAGCCAGCCCATAAACGGTGCCCTCATAGAAGCCCGGCCACAGATGCATGATGCGCGGCGGGTTCTCTTCATCGCCCAAATGCACGGCAACGGTGACCTTCCAGCCGCCTTTTCGCAGAATCTTTTGCATCACCTGCAAGATATTTAAATCCGCCTTCACATTCTCTAGCTGCCATTGCTCTTTCAATGCAGCGCAAAGACGCTCCAGATCGCCCGATGGGTCATGCATGTCTGGCTCTTGCACCTCGACGTAGAACAGCTTGGTTGACGGGTTCAGCACAATATCACGTGCTTCGGCCCGCTTACGGACAACCTGCTTGTGCACTTGGCTCTCGGCGGGGACGTCAATTACAACATCGCCCATGACCTGCGCCTGACAGCCCAAACGGCGCCCGTCGATCATACCGCGCTTGTCCTTATAGCGCTGCTCGACGCTGTTCCATTCGCTCAGCGCGTCGTCCTGAACCGTCACCCCATGCTTGGAGAATTGACCATAACCCGGTGATACCTGACATTTCGAACAAATGCCGCGCCCCCCGCAAACCGAATCCAGATCGACCCCCAATTGCCGCGCTGCCGTCAGAATGGGGGTGCCTTTTGGAAAATGCCCGCGCTTGCCCGAAGGCGTAAATACCACCAGTGGATCGTTGCTCATCAATTCAGTCCTCAAAACCTTTGCTGCAACATAGCGAAGGCTGCGCCAGACGAAAGCCAAGATGCGTCGCAAAATGCCGCATCCGCGCCCTTGCCTCCCTGGCTCTTAAATATCCCGTGGTTGCATTTTGTGGCACCATTGGTTCAAGTCCAATGGCCGACGAACAGTGCCTCTTTCCGCGCGGACACAAAACTTTGGCCTAAACCTCGTGCATCGCCCGGGCATGGAAAATGAACCCCAAGAAATTCAGCAGCAGCTGCGCCGCCAAAATGCTGGTCGATCCCGTGGGATCATAGTCAGGCGCCACCTCGACCAAATCGATCCCTACAATCTCGTGGCGTTTCGCCGCCGCCTGCAACAGTTCCAACACTTCATAATACAGGAAACCTCCATGGGACGGCGTGCCAGTACCTGGGGCAATCGACGGGCAGAACGCATCAATATCAATTGTCACGTACAGCCGCGCACCATCAGGCACATGCGCCAAAACCCCCATCGTGCCCATCTTGCGCGCCTGCCGGACCGAAATGATGTCGGATCCCATCGCGCGGGCATCGTCATATCCTTCGCGTGCAGTGGAACTGACATTTCGAATGCCAACCTGCGTCAAGCCTGTGACATATTCATGCTCAGCGGCCCGGCGCATGGGGTTGCCATGACCGTGGCGCACCCCGTGGCGTTCATCAACGAAATCAAGATGCGCGTCGATTTGCAGGATATGGATGTCGCCTTGACCGTCAAACGCACGAATGCAGGGGATATTGATCGAATGATCGCCGCCAATCACGACGGGCAGGGCACCGGCATCCAAGATCGCCCGCACGCCTGTTTCGATGTTTGCATGGCTCTGTTCGGTATCGGTATGCACGATGTCCGCGTCGCCAATATCAACAATATTCACATCGCCCGGCAGATAAACCGCATCATCTTCGTGATCATACGCCCCGGCATGGCCAAAGCTGAATAGGGTTGATGCCTCGCGCACACCACGTGGGCCAAACCGTGCGCCAGCACGCCACTGTGTTCCTGCGTCAAACGGTGCCCCCAGGATCGCAACATCGGCATCCAAAGCCGCCCAGTCCGGCTGATAGGGACGCTTTCCAAAGGTCGAAATGCCCACAAATGGCAGATCCAGCCTGCCACCCTCATATCCGTGATTGGCCATCTGTATTCTCCTTTAAACCCCAGTCGACGCAGCTTTGACCGAGCTATGCATTTTTGCAATGGCGCTGCGCGGCAAATGTCCCTTTCCAATCTGCACAATCCATGAAATAGGAAACCGCCAAATGAACCCATGCAAGCCGAGGTGCAAAAATGGAGATTCGTGAGGCTCTGACCTTTGACGATGTATTACTGGTGCCAGCGGCATCAAGCGTGTTGCCTTCGACGGCCGACACACGCACCCATGTGACAAAATCGATTGCTTTGAACATACCGCTGCTCAGCTCTGCGATGGACACAGTGACCGAAGGCCGCATGGCCATTGCCATGGCCCAAGCGGGCGGAATGGGTGTGGTTCACCGCAACCTCACCATCGCCGAGCAAGCCGAAGAAGTGCGCCGCGTCAAACGCTTTGAAAGCGGAATTGTCTACAATCCCATCACCTTACGCGCGAACCAAACCCTTGCGGACGCCAAGGCCTTGCAGGAACGCTATAACGTTACCGGTTTTCCGGTGGTGGATGAAATGGGCCGGGTCGTGGGCATTGTGACCAACCGCGATATGCGCTTTGCCAAAGCCGATGACACGCCGGTGCATCTGATGATGACCGTCGACAAGCTGGCCATCTTACACGAACCAGCCGACCGCGAAGAGGCAATCAGCCTGATGAAGGCCCGCCGGATCGAAAAGCTGCTGGTTACCGACGGGCAGGGTAAACTGACGGGCCTGCTGACCCTCAAGGACACCGAACAGGCCGTTCTGAACCCCACCGCCTGCAAAGATAACTTGGGTCGATTGCGTGTGGCAGCCGCGACCACCACGGGCGATGCAGGCTTTGAGCGTTCGCAAGCGCTGGTGGATGCGGGCGCGGATATGATCGTAATCGACACAGCGCACGGGCATTCCGAAGGGGTGGCCCTCGCCGTCGAGCGCGCCAAAAAGCTGAGCAACGAAGTACAAGTTGTGGCGGGAAACGTTGCCACCGGAGAGGCGACACGTGCGCTGATCGGTGCCGGTGCGGATGCCGTCAAGGTTGGCATCGGGCCAGGGTCGATCTGCACAACGCGCATGGTGGCCGGGGTCGGCGTACCTCAGCTTACTGCGATCATGGATTGTGCAAAAGCGGCGGGCGAAATTCCGGTGATCGCTGATGGCGGCATCAAGTACTCGGGCGATTTTGCAAAGGCGATCGCGGCTGGCGCGTCTTGTGCCATGGTTGGATCAATGATCGCGGGTACGGACGAGTCCCCCGGTGAAGTTATTCTTTACCAAGGGCGTAGTTTTAAAAGTTTTCGCGGCATGGGCTCGCTCGGTGCTATGGCCAGCGGCTCTGCGGATCGATATTTCCAGAAAGATGCAGCTAGTGACAAGCTGGTGCCCGAGGGGATCGAGGGTCAAGTGGCCTATAAAGGGTCTGCAGCGGCTGTGGTGCATCAAATGGTCGGCGGCCTGCGCGCTGCGATGGGATATACCGGATGTGCGACGGTGGATGAAATGCGCAAGAATTGCACATTCGTCAAGATCACCGGCGCGGGCCTGAAAGAAAGCCATGTGCATGACGTTCAGATCACCCGAGAGAGCCCGAATTACCGAATGGGCTAACGCTGATAACTCCCTGCTTTGAAAGGCAATTAAACGTGGCAGCTACATGACCCCCGGAGCACGCGTCGCAGCGGCAATCGAAATATTGAACGCGATGGCAGATGGCCAACCGGCCGAGCAGTCCCTGACCCGTTGGGGCCGGGGAAATCGCTTTGCAGGGTCCAAGGACCGCGCGGCGATTCGGGACCATGTATTTTCTGTTTTGCGCCAGCGCCGCACGGCAGCCCATTTAGGTGGGGGCGAGACAGGGCGCGCCTTGATGATTGGCATTTTGCGGACGCAAGGCGCTGATCTTTCTGCCCTTTTCAATGGGGCAGGTCATGCGCCCCAGCCCTTGACCGATGCAGAAAACGAACCACTAAAAGATGCAGATGATGCGATCTCTTGGAACCTGCCGGACTGGATTATTCCACATTTCAAGTCGTCGCTTGGCCCCCGTGCAGAGGCTGTCGCTCTTGCGCTTCAATCCCGTGCGCCGATAACCTTGCGGGTTAATACTGCCAAGGCAACGCCAAGTGCTGCAGCGGCAGCATTGTCCGAGCAGGGTGTGCAAACGCGTCCGAATCTTTTGGCTCCTACGGCACTGACTGTAACAGAGGGCGAACGGAAAATCCGCAATTCGGTCAGCTACTTGGAGGGCGAAGTTGAACTTCAGGACGCCTCAAGTCAGGCCATCGTCGAGGCCATACCAAAAGTGGGCCGCATCCTGGATTACTGTGCCGGTGGCGGTGGGAAATCGCTGGCGCTGGCCGTTGATCCCGCAGCACAAGTTACCGCACACGACATCGATCCTCGCCGTATGCAAGATCTGCCCGCCCGTGCTGCTCGCGCAGGGAGCACGATCCGCCAGATCGACACTGACGCATTATCCGATGAGGCTCCGTTTGACGTTGTCTTATGTGATGCGCCGTGTTCGGGCAGCGGGGCATGGCGACGGTCACCCGAAGGCAAATGGACCCTGTCAGCGACACGGCTTGAAGAATTAACGCAAATTCAGGACGGTATTCTGGACGCCGCAATTGCCGTGACCGCGCCGAAAGGTCGGTTGGTCTATGCAACCTGTTCCGTGCTGGCCTGCGAGAACGAAGAGCGGATTGATGCATTTCTAAAGCGTCATTCCGATTGGTCTGTCGGGTTTCAAAAGCGTTTTGACGCGGATGAAGACGGCGACGGCTTCTTTGCTGCGCACTTGATGCGGGACTGAACTTGCGCATAGTCAACCTGAGCGTGTTTCTTTGGTTGTTCGGCAGTATTTCACGATACCTTAACCTTCCGACACGTAGACCTACTGGGAATACTTTGTGTTGGGAGGGCCGTTTTGTCAAAACCGATCAGCGTTGTTTTAATTCGGCGCAGGCGATTGCTAGTGGTTTTCCTTGCTGGGATATTGGCTTTTGTAACAGCATTTGTAACGCAAAATCCGGCATTGACGATTGTTTTCATGTCTGCGGGTGGCGCGTTTCTGTGTGTCGCCGCCCTTGGAGTCTTAGCCGATATTCTATCAGCAAACCGGACCGATAAGGACCAGCAGGCAGTTGTTGAATTCATCGCAAATGACGCAAGCCCAAGTATATTTGCGACTGAAGACGGGATGGTAACTGCACAAAATCAGGCAGCCGCAGCGATTTGCAAAGTGAACCCAACCACAACGGTTGCCGCAATCCTTTCGAGTCAGTTTGCAAATCCGTCCGCGATTGTTTTCCGCCTCCAAGACCGCGCAGATAGTGCAGGGTCTGCGCGCGAAGACATCCTCACACGGTCCGGTCACGTACGTCTGTCAACGCACCGCGTTGGCAAAGGGTTTTTGTGGCGACTTGAGACCATTCAAGAAAAGACTGCAGCGCGGCCGCGTGAATTTGAGCAATCCTTGCCGATGCTGATGGTCGGGCGATCCGGGGCGGTCTTGTTTATGAACGAGGCGTCCAGAGGTATCATAGGGACCCGTGTAAAAACGCTTGATCGGTTGTTTAAGTCATTGCCCGTTGCGCATGGGCATCTTGCCGAAGTGATGACGACAAAAGGCGAAATGACCATGCTGGTCGTCGAGATCGAAGCGGGCGCGGGCCGCAAAGCCCTCTATTTGCTGCCGGCACATTCACAGCGACCACAGGACGCAGAGCTGCAGGCATTTCAGGAACTACCCATCCCATTGGTTAAAATCGCCCCAAACGGTGCGGTGTTGTCGTATAACCAAATGGCAGCCAAACTGGTTGGCCCTGCGCTTCAGCCTGAAGCGCTCCTCGCGACTTTGATGGAAGGGCTCGGGCGATCGATCAATGATTGGCTGACTGATACCCTTGAAGGGAAGTTGATGCAGAAATCTGAGTTTCTGCGGCTAAAAAGGGATGATCGTGAGGTCTTCATACAGGTCACTTTAAGCCTTGTAATGGATCAGGGCACCCGGGCATTGATCGCAGTGCTCAATGACGCGACAGAATTGAAAACGCTTGAGGCCCAATTCGTTCAAAGCCAGAAAATGCAGGCGATAGGTCAACTTGCCGGGGGAGTCGCGCATGATTTTAATAATCTTCTTACGGCGATCTCTGGCCACTGTGATTTGCTGCTTCTGCGTCACGATCAGGGTGACGCAGACTATAGCGACCTTATCCAAATCAACCAAAATGCCAACCGTGCCGCCGCTTTGGTTGGACAGTTGCTCGCCTTCTCGCGGAAACAGACTCTTCGGCCCGAAACGTTAAATTTGCGCGACACGCTTGCAGATCTGACCCATCTTTTGAACAGGCTAGTCGGCGAAAAGGTGGCACTTACCCTAACCCACGATCCGATTCTGAAACCCATCAGGGCTGACAAAAGACAATTGGAACAGGTGCTTATGAACTTGGTGGTAAATGCACGTGATGCGATGCAGGAAGGTGGCGAAATCAAAATTACGGCTGAATGCCTAAACCTGAAAACCCCGCTTGTCCGTGACCGGGTGACTGTGCCTGCAGGCCAATATGTGACATTGCAAGTGGCGGACGAGGGGATTGGTATTCCTACAGACAAGCTGGAGAAAGTGTTCGAGCCTTTTTATACCACGAAACGCACCGGTGAAGGGACAGGACTAGGTCTTTCTACCGCCTATGGAATCATCAAGCAGTCCGGTGGGTTCATCTTTATAGATAGTACTGTCGGTGTTGGTACAGTTTTCACGCTCTACTTCCCTGTAAAGGCAAACAACTTGATTGAGGTGCCCAGTGCAGTTGCTGTCAAAAAGGCCGAAGCGGTAAGTTTTGATGATGGAATTATTTTGCTGGTCGAGGACGAAGCCCCGGTTCGCGCCTTTGCTAGCCGTGCATTGCGAATGCGAGGTTATACGGTGCTTGAAGCCGAATCCGCCGAAGCTGCATTGAAAACGCTTGAAGACGAGACGTTGAACATTGATGTCTTTGTAACGGATGTCATTATGCCGGGAATGGATGGCCCAAGTTGGGTCCGCCAAGCGCTCAAAGACCGCCCAGGTGTCCCCGTTGTCTTTGTGTCCGGTTATGCAGAGGATAGTTTTGGGGCGGAACAGACAACCATTCCAAATTCCGTCTTCCTGCCCAAGCCGTTTTCGCTGACGGATTTAACGAATACTGTCCATAATCAAATGCGGTGACTACCCAATCGAATCGTAGAGCGAAAATTCTTCTTCGAACTTCCGGCGAAACCGTTCCTCAATGTCCGGGGATAGGATCAACTTTATATCAGGCGAGACGTTTTCGCGTTTAAGATCAAGTGTAACGCCCAATCTATCAGACAAGAATTCCTGTAGCTTTGGTTGATCTTCATATTTGAAATAATGGGTGATCCCGGTACCATTTGGTTGGGCCGCCATGAAATTCAGCTGACTTCCGACGTCTGCAAACCCGGGTTTTTTACCTTTCATATAGGCCAGAATGAATTCATCAAAGCTTACATCGAAGGTCGAATTCGGCTTGTCCTGCATAAAAGGCCGGCGGCGATAGCGATACCAACTGCCCAACCAGCTGATCGGCTCGCGCATCACGGCCATCAGCTCCAACTCTGTATCGCAAACTTTTAAAAACATGGGCCGGATAAAACGATTATATCGATAGACAGGGGCGTGTTTCAGCATTGGTGGTTCGGAAATAACCATATCCGCCCGCGGGGCTAGCGCGGATTCATAGGCGGTGGTTCCTGTCTTGGGTACTGATAAAAAAGCAAGCCGTTCTTTAAAGAAAACAAGCATATAGATGAATTCCCGATCTGGATGCGGACAACAGTATTACCGTAAACCTGATGTTAATCACTTCAGTAAAAAGATGGAACACGAAACAAAACGATTGAAATGTTCTGCTTTTGGTCTCATACGGAACATATAAGGAACAAAACCTGGGTGGCGCAGGCAACGATTGCGGCTTGATGACCACTGTGACAGTAAAGGGATACCCTAAAATGGCAACGGCAGATCTTTTGACAATGGACAACAAGAAACAAGCTGAAAAGCAAAAGGCCCTTGATAGCGCGCTGGCACAGATTGAACGCCAGTTCGGCAAAGGGTCGATCATGAAACTTGGCGCCGAAGGTGCCATTCAGGACATCAGGTCGAGCTCAACAGGCTCCCTTGGCCTTGATATCGCATTGGGGATCGGTGGTCTGCCTATGGGCCGGATCATCGAGGTCTACGGCCCCGAAAGTTCGGGCAAGACTACGTTGACGCTGCATTGCGTTGCCGAGCAGCAAAAGCAGGGCGGTGTTTGCGCATTTGTTGACGCGGAACATGCGCTTGATCCGCAATACGCTAAAAAACTGGGCGTCGACATTGATGAATTGCTGATCTCGCAACCTGATACTGGCGAGCAAGCCCTTGAAATCGTTGACACGTTGGTGCGCTCGGGTGCCGTGAATATGGTCGTCGTCGATTCGGTAGCGGCGTTGACGCCAAAATCGGAACTTGAAGGCGACATGGGCGACAGTTCTGTCGGTGTCCAAGCGCGGCTTATGTCGCAAGCGATGCGGAAATTGACTGGGTCAATCTCTCGGTCGAACTGCATGGTGATCTTTATTAACCAAATCCGGATGAAGATCGGCGTGATGTTTGGCTCACCCGAAACGACGTCGGGTGGTAACGCGCTAAAGTTCTATTCGTCTGTGCGGCTTGATATCCGCCGGATCGGTGCGCTCAAGGATCGCGACGAAGTTGTCGGTAACGCCACACGCGTAAAGGTCGTCAAGAACAAGGTCGCAGCGCCATTCAAGCAGGTCGAATTCGACATTATGTATGGCGAAGGCATCTCGAAAATGGGTGAGCTGTTGGATCTGGGCGTTAAAGCTGGCGTGGTTGATAAATCCGGATCATGGTTCAGCTATGGCGATGAACGCATCGGGCAGGGGCGTGAGAATGCCAAAACCTTCCTGAAAGAGAACGAAGCCATGGCATTGGACATCGAAGACAAAATCCGAGCTGCGCATGGCCTTGATTTCGGCGGCTCTGAAAAAGACGATGTCGATATTCTAGAGGCATAGGCCGCCTAAGACAGAATTTCAGAAGGGGCGTGCCATATGGCGCGCCCTTTTTCGTTGGGCGGGCCTGTGGACAGTACGCCGTCGCAAGGCTATTTGAATGGAACGCATTTTTGCCCCTCGAAAGGCCCCGCATATGAAGACGCTCAACGATATCCGATCAACGTTTCTTGGTTACTTTGAAAAGAACGGGCATTCGGTCCAGCCTTCCAGCCCGCTAGTACCGCGCAACGACCCCACTTTGATGTTTGCGAACTCGGGCATGGTGCAGTTCAAAAACCTCTTCACCGGCGTCGAAACCCGCGAATATAAACGCGCAACGACGGCGCAGAAATGTGTGCGCGCGGGCGGCAAGCATAACGATCTGGACAATGTCGGCTATACAGCACGCCACCACACATTCTTTGAAATGCTGGGAAATTTTAGCTTTGGCGACTATTTCAAGGCCGAGGCGATTGCGTTCTCATGGGAATTGATCACCAAGGAACTGGGGATCGATCCGAAGCGCCTCTATGTCACGGTATACCACACCGACGACGAAGCCGCCGAGATTTGGAAGAAGGTTGCAGGCTTGCCGGATGATCGCATCATTCGCATCGCAACCGATGACAACTTTTGGATGATGGGCCCGACTGGTCCCTGTGGCCCCTGTTCCGAGATTTTCTATGACCACGGCGATCACATCTGGGGTGGCCCTCCCGGCTCGCCCGAGGAAGACGGCGACCGGTTTGTAGAGATCTGGAACCTTGTTTTCATGCAGTACGAACAGTTCGAGGATGGCACCCGCAAGCCACTCCCGAACCAATCGATTGACACTGGCATGGGGATCGAACGGGTTGCCGCACTGTTGCAAGGCACGAATGACAACTATGCCACTGACCTTATGCGCAATCTGATCGTCGCAAGCGCAAATGCGTCAAACACCGATCCCGACGGGCCGGGCAAAACCCACCACCGCGTCATTGCGGATCATCTTCGTTCGACGTCTTTCCTGATTGCGGATGGCGTGATGCCCGCCAGTGACGGTCGAGGCTATGTACTGCGCCGGATTATGCGTCGGGCCATGCGGCATGCGCATTTGCTTGGCCTTCAAGACCCGCTGATGCACCGTTTGGTGCCTGAACTGGTGCGGCAAATGGGCGGTGCTTATCCCGAATTGGGGCAGGCGCAATCCTTGATCACCGAAACCCTTTTGCTCGAAGAAACCCGTTTCAAGAAAACGCTTGATCGGGGCCTCAAGCTGTTGGACGACGAATTGCGCGATCTGCCCGCAGGCGAAAATCTGTCCGGGGATGTGGCGTTCAAGCTGTACGACACCTATGGCTTTCCAGTTGACCTGACCCAAGATGCTTTGCGTGAAAAAGAACGCGGTGTCGATCTGGACGGCTTTAACGCCGCGATGGACAAGCAAAAGGCGCAGGCCCGCGCCGCATGGTCCGGTTCGGGCGAGGCGGCAGATGCAACCGTTTGGTTTGATGTGGCCGAGGCCGCAGGCACCACCGATTTCTTGGGCTATGATACGGAAACTGCCGAGGGCCAGATTGTTGCACTGGTGCAAGATGGCGCACAGGTCAAGACCGGCAAAGCGGGCGACAAGGTACAGATCGCTCTTAACCAAACGCCATTCTACGCCGAAAGCGGCGGGCAGGTGGGTGATACAGGGATCATCAAAACCGAAACGGGCAGCGTCTCTGTGACCGATACGCGCAAGACGGCAGGTGTTTTTATCCACTTCGGGGATGTGACCGAAGGGGACGTTTCCCCCGGCCAGGCCGCCGTGCTTGAGGTTGACCATGCCCGCCGCACCTCCATTCGCGCCAATCACTCGGCGACGCATCTGCTGCACGAGGCATTGCGAAACGCACTTGGTGACAACGTGGCGCAGCGCGGATCGTTGAACGCAGCAGACCGTTTGCGCTTTGACTACAGCCACAATCACGCGATGACAGCCGATCAAATCTCGCAAGTCGAACAGGAAGTGAACACGTATATCCGGCAGAACGCGCCTGTTGATACGCGGATCATGACGCCAGATGATGCCCGTGCCTTGGGCGCGCAGGCGCTGTTTAGCGAAAAGTACGGCGACGAGGTGCGCGTGGTGTCGATGGGCCGTCAGGCCAAGTCGGGCAAGGGTGCGGACAAGGCGACTTATTCGCTAGAGCTTTGCGGCGGGACCCACGTGCGCCAGACTGGTGACATCGGTGCGTTCGTTGTGCTGGGTGACAGTTCAAGCAGCTCTGGTATCCGCCGGATCGAGGCGTTGACAGGAAACGAGGCGCTGACTTGGCTGCGCGCGCAAGAAGCCGCGCTTTCGCGGGTTGCCTCCGAACTAAAAACATCGACTTCGGATGTGCCGGACCGCGTGCGGGCGTTGTTGGATGAGCGCAAGCAGCTCAGCAACGAGGTCGCGCAATTACGCCGCGAGCTGGCGATGTCCGGCGGCGGCACTGCTGCACCCGAAGCACGTGATGTGAACGGGATCAAATTTATGGCGCAGGTGCTGACTGGTGTCACGGGCAAGGACCTTCCGGCTTTGGTCGACGAATACAAAGCCAAACTTGGCAGTGGCGTCGTCCTGTTGATCGCAGATGCGGACGGCAAAGCGGCGGTTGCCGCAGGCGTGACGGCTGACCTGACGGCGCAAGCCTCGGCAGTTGAAATCGTTAAGGCCGTTGTCGCCGAATTGGGCGGCAAGGGCGGCGGTGGCCGTCCTGATATGGCCCAAGGCGGGGCAAAAGACGTTGCAAATGCAGAAGCGGCCATCGCGGCGGCCGAAGCCATCTTGAAAGGATAACCCTATGCCAGCTCTCTGGATCGCCCATGTCACCGTCACCGACGAAGATGCTTACGGCCAATATGCCAAACTAGCCGGGCCCGCGATTGCGGACCATGGTGGCAAGTTTCTTGCCCGTGGGGCCCGTTTTGTGCAGCTCGAGGGCAAGGAGCGCCCACGTAACGTAGTCGCGCGCTTTCCCTCGCTGGAAGAAGCTGTGGCTTGCTATAACTCTCCCGCCTATCAAGAGGCGCTGAGCCATGCCAAAGGCGCGTCCGAGCGCGAATTGATGGTCGTCGAGATCGAAGACTGAATTAAATTCTGAACAAGACCAAAGACCCGCCTTGGCGGGCCAATTGGCATTTCTGCTAACGCGCGCTTGACGTGTCAGTACTCAATTGAAAAAGGCCAACAAAAAAGGAGGGCAACTAAGCCCCCCTTCCAAATGGTATCAAATCCTGGGGATCCGGGGGTGGCCCCGGACCGTTGTTTAAATCATGCAGACTTCGACATGCGCTTGCGCTCATGTGGGTCAAGGAAACGTTTGCGCATACGGATCGCGTTTGGCGTCACTTCGACCAGCTCGTCGTCATCGATATAGGCGATGGCCTGTTCCAGCGTCAGTGTGACGGGCGTTGTCAGACGCACCGCTTCATCGGTGCCTGAGGCGCGTACGTTGGTCAGCTGCTTGCCCTTCAAAGGGTTCACTTCCAGGTCGTTTTCACGGCTATGTTCGCCGATGATCATGCCCTGATAGACAGCTTCTTGCGCGCCGATAAAGAACTTGCCGCGGTCTTCAAGCTTCCACAGCGCGTAGGAAACCGATGTACCATTCTCCATCGAGATCAGAACACCTGCACGGCGACCAGGGATTGCACCTTTGTGTGGGGCCCAGTCGTGGAACACGCGGTTCAAAACGCCAGTACCGCGTGTATCGGTAAGGAATTCTCCGTGATAACCGATCAGACCACGCGATGGCACCAATGCGATAATGCGGGTCTTGCCGGCACCAGCCGGTTTCATCTCTGCCAGCTCACCTTTACGCGGACCAGTAATCTTTTCGATCACAGTGCCAGAATATTCATCATCCACATCGATGGTGACTTCTTCGATCGGCTCAAGTCGCTCGCCGTTCTCGCCTTCGCGGAACAGAACCTGAGGGCGCGATACGGAAAGCTCGAACCCTTCGCGGCGCATGTTCTCGATCAATACACCCATCTGAAGTTCACCACGACCGGCGACCTCAAACGCTTCACCACCGGGGGTGTCGGTTACTTTGATCGCAACGTTGGATTCGGCTTCTTTCATCAGGCGGTCACGGATGACGCGGGACTGAACTTTTTTGCCATCACGGCCAGCCAGCGGGCTGTCGTTGATGCCGAATGTGATTGTGATTGTGGGCGGATCGATCGGCTGCGCGGGCAGAGCGGTATCAACCGACGGGGCCACGATGGAATCAGCCACGGTTGCTTTGGTCATGCCGGCGATGGAAACGATATCGCCTGCTTCGGCCACGTCGATCGGTTGCTGGCTCAGACCACGGAATGCCATGATCTTGGTCACGCGGAAGTTCTCGATTAGCTTGCCGTCACGCGCCAGCGCCTTTACTTGCTCGCCTGTTTTCAACTGGCCGGTTTCTACGCGGCCTGTCAGCAAGCGACCGATAAACGCGTCGGCACCCAGAGTGGTGGCCAGCATTGTGAACGGCTTGTCGATGTCTTTCAGCTGCTTGGGCGCGGGAACGTGCTTGACGATCAGGTCGAACAGCGCCGACAAATCTTTGCGCGGGCCGTCCAGTTCCATGTCTGCCCAGCCATTGCGGCCAGACGCGTACATGTGCGGGAAATCCAGCTGTTCGTCATTGGCACCAAGGCTAGCAAAAAGGTCGAAACATTCGTCCAGCGCACGGTCAGGTTCGGCATCGCCCTTGTCGACCTTGTTCAGCACAACGATAGGGTTCAGGCCCAAAGCCAGCGCCTTTGACGTCACAAATTTTGTTTGGGGCATCGGGCCTTCGGCCGCATCGACCAGCAGTACAACACCGTCAACCATCGACAGGATACGTTCAACTTCGCCGCCGAAATCCGCGTGTCCGGGGGTATCGACGATATTGATACGCAGACCTTTCCATTCAACCGATGTCGGCTTTGCGAAAATGGTGATGCCGCGCTCGCGCTCCAGATCGTTGCTGTCCATGGCGCGTTCAGTGGTCGCCTGGTTTTCACGGTAGGTACCGGATTGTTTCAGAAGTTCGTCCACCAGCGTCGTTTTGCCGTGGTCAACGTGAGCGATAATTGCGATGTTGCGCATGTCCATTGGGGTATGCCTTTGATAGGAAAGAGGGCCGCGCGCGCTGTTGCACCGCAGCATTTGCGCCGCGCATACCGTGATGCGCGCAAGAAAGCCAGCCCTAATACAGAACCACAGGTGCGGTTCGGCGGGATTTAGTGCGTCGTAGCGCTTGAGAACAGGTGGATAACCAAAATCCCCGAAATGATCATCACCAGGCCCATCACCGCCGGTAAATCCAGCTTTTGTCCAAAAATGACATAGCCGATTCCCGCGATGCAGACGATCCCAAGGCCGGACCAAATCGCATAGACGATCCCCACGGGCATCACCTTGAGCGCCAACGCCATAAAGTAGAACGAAATCAGATAGAATATCACCACCCCGACAGAGGGCCACAGACGGGTGAACTGCTGCGAGGCCTGAAGGGCCGTTGTGCCAAGCGTTTCGGACACGATTGCGATGAACAGCCAGAGGTAATGCATTGTTTTAAAACCTTTTCAAAGGGGCAGAGCAGTTGTCTCTTTGATCTCTTCCATCACAAAACTGGCAGATACATCAACAAGCGATACACGCCGGATCAAAGATTGATACAAACGGTCATATCCTGCCATATCCGCAACACGCGCCTTGATCAAATAGTCGAGGTCGCCTGTCATGCGGTAGACGCCCTGAATTTCCGGCATGGATTTGGTGGCCTTTGAGAAAGCTTCCAGCCATCCGGGTTCATGGGCGTTGGTGCGAATCTGCATGAAAACAGTCAGCCCGAATCCAAGTTTGGCAGCATCAAGAAGTGCGACCCGCGCTGTAATTACGCCGCTTTCCTCCAATGTGCGTATGCGCCGCCAACAGGCATTCCGTGACAGGCTTACCCTTTCACTTATTTGATCCAGCGATTGATCCGCATCACGTTGCAATTCACCCAAGATACGGCGGTCTATTTCATCATATGTCCTCATGTCTCCATCATTACCGAGAATATATCCCACATCAATGGCATTTAGGGTGATCTTTGGGATGAATGTTCAGGTATTATTCGGTATCTTTTGCAAAGCATCCAAAATAACAGGAACATCCCCATGATTTCACGCGTCTTTCTTGAACATCCCGCCAAGGTCGAGGAAACCTTTCTGGAGCATATGTTTTTCGCGCTGAAATTTTCGGGTTTGCTTTTTGCAGCGGCGGGTGCGGCCTTGGTCCATGCGCTTGTGCCCTGCCTATTCGAAAAAACCGCCAGCGGTATCATCGCAAAGCTTTATGCCAAGACCCATAACCGCGGATCCTGACATCAGGTCGCGATGTAGCGGTCCCTGCGGTGGTTGAATGTGATGATCATGTTCAGCACAACCGCACCCAGCAGCGAATAGAATACGACCGAGGCAGGGAACAGGAAAAGGGCAGCGGTGAAAATCACGGCGTCGGTGATCAGTTGCACCCAGCCTGCCTTGAAACCGGTGGTGTCCTGCACAAGCAGCGCGATTACACCAAGTCCGCCCAAGGACCCGTTGTGACGGAACATCGCCAGCAGTCCAAGGCCCACAAGAGATCCGAAGATCACGGCACCCAACGCAGGTTCCAGCGATTGAATTGTAAAGCCAAACGGGAGCAGCGTGGTCACAACAGATAAAAGGGTAACTGAAATCAGTGACTTGATCGTGAAAGCAGGCCCCAGCCTTTTGTAAGCTAGGACGTAAAAGGGCAGATTGATCGCAAAAAATACCACGCCGAAGGAATAGCCAGTCAGATAGGCGAAAACCACCGCCAGCCCGGCGGTTTGACCCGTGATTAACCCAACGGAAGTCAGAACATGAATCCCAAGCCCGCACAAAAAGACGCCAAGACTTAGTCCCTGGATATCGTCGACCATATTGTGCTGGGGATTGGGTGCATTCTTCATACCCTTGAATTAGGGCAGGTGTATTGACCTGTCTAGGGGCGGTCGGGCAAATTCCGCCGCACTGCAGCGAAACGCAGCGTCAAATTGAAATGGTGCACAAAAAATGGGCCACCCAGATTGCGGCGGCCCGATTAATGCTAGCCCTTCAGGGCCTTATTCAGGTTCTCGTCGACTTTCTCAAGAAAGCCCATCGTGGTGAGCCAACCTTGATCGGGGCCAACCAGCAGCGCAAGATCTTTAGTCATGTGGCCTGATTCCACGGTATCAACGACGGTTTTCTCCAACGTCTCGGCAAAGCGGGTCAGCGCATCGTTCCCGTCCAACTTGCCGCGGTGTTTCAAGCCACCTGTCCACGCATAGATCGACGCGATGGAATTGGTCGATGTCTCCTCGCCCTTTTGATGCTGGCGATAGTGGCGCGTGACAGTGCCGTGGGCGGCTTCGGCCTCGACCGTTTGGCCGTCTGGCGTCATCAGAACCGAGGTCATCAATCCAAGTGAACCAAAGCCCTGCGCCACGGTATCGGACTGCACATCGCCGTCGTAGTTTTTACAGGCCCAGACATAGCCGCCGTTCCACTTCATCGCGCAGGCGACCATGTCGTCGATCAGGCGGTGTTCGTATGTAATGCCCGCAGCCTTGAATTTATCAGCAAATTCAGTCTCGTAGATTTGCTGGAATAGCTCAAGAAAACGTCCGTCATATTGCTTGAGGATCGTGTTCTTGGTGCTCAGATACACAGGCCAACCAAGGTTAAGGCCATAGTTCATCGACGCGCGGGCGAAATCGATGATGGATTTATCAAGGTTATACATCGCCATTACGACGCCTGAATCCGGCGCGTCAAACACTTCACGCTCAATCTCGGTGCCGTCTTCGCCGACGAACTTCAACGTCAGTTTGCCCTTGCCCGGGAATTTGAAATCGGTGGCTTTATATTGATCCCCAAAGGCGTGGCGGCCTACAACAATGGGCTTCGTCCAGCCGGGCACAAGGCGCGGCACATTTTTGCAGATGATGGGCTGGCGAAAAATCACGCCGCCCAGAATGTTGCGAATCGTCCCGTTGGGGGATTGCCACATTTCTTTCAGTCCAAATTCTTCAACGCGCGCCTCGTCCGGGGTGATCGTCGCGCATTTGACGCCAACACCGTATTCCTTGATCGCATTGGCCGCGTCGATGGTGATCTGGTCATTGGTCTCGTCGCGGACCTCCATCCCCAGATCGTAGTATTTCAGATCAATGTCGAGATAGGGCAGGATCAGCTTTTTCTTGATGAAATCCCACATGATGCGGGTCATTTCATCGCCGTCGAGTTCGACAATCGGGTTATCCACCTTGATCTTGGTCATTGGTGCGCTCTTCCTTTGGGTTGGGCTATCGCTGTCTGTTCATTCTACACCGTGCTTTGCACCATCAGTGTGAATGTGAAGTAAATCTGATCTATGTATGGGCGGCAAACCAGGTGGAAACGCGTTTGCGAGCATAGTCCCACAGCCCCGGCGCACCTGTTTTAATTTTCAAGCCTACTTTTTCGACGAACTGGTCATGGGTCACATTATAATCGATCCAACTGCCCCCGCCCGCTGCAAGATTTTGCATGGGAGGTTGGAACCGATCTAGGGATTTGGCGAACTGCGCGGTCGGGGTCCGGTTGGCCTCAAATTCCTCCCAAGCAGAGCGAAGATCGTCTTTTAAGTCTTTGGGAAGAAGTCCAAATATGCGATCCGCTGCAGCCTGTTCCTGCGCTTCCATATCAGAGGCGTCATAGCTGCCAAAGATCGGATTGTCGCCCGCGTCAATTTCGACAATATCGTGAAGGATCAGCATTTTGATGACGCGGATCATGTCAACATTTGGGCCAGCCTGATCAGCCAGAACCAAGGCATACAACGTCAAATGCCAGCTATGTTCTGCGGAATTCTCAGACCGAGACCCATCGCACAGCAACGTCCCGCGCATGACAGACTTGAGCTTGTCCGCCTCGTTAAGAAAGGCGATCTGCTGCTCAAGCCGCTGGGTCATCCTTGGGGGGCTTTCGCCTTATGGGCTGCGAGTGACTTTTCCAGAAACGCACGGCCCTGAAATGTTGCCATCCGGGTACGAATGGCCGTTACAAACGCCTCTTCCATGGTCTGGGAGGACGCCCCGAGAACGGAAGCGACCTCCATGAACAGGCGTTCGTTGCCGGTCTCGCGTTGGACCGCCAGACATTCTTCGGCCAGTTGGTTGGCCATATCCGTGACGTTCTGGTCAGCCATTAGCGTGTCGTCTCGGTCAAGCGGCGTTTGACGTAATCGGTGGTAGAGGTGATCAGCGTCTCCATATGCGGCTCTTCAAAGAAGTGACCGGCACCCTCGATCTCTTGATGGGTGATGGTGATGCCTTTTTGCTCGTGCAGCTTGTTGACCAAGTTCACCGTATCGGCAGGCGGTGCCACGCGGTCAGCGGTGCCATTGATCACCAGACCCGAGGCCGGGCAGGGCGCAAGGAAGCTGAAGTCATACATGTTGGCAGGTGGTGCAACCGAGATAAAACCGGTGATTTCGGGGCGGCGCATCAAGAGCTGCATTCCGATCCATGCGCCGAACGAGAAACCGGCAACCCAGCAATGCTTGGAGTTGTTGTTCATCGACTGCAGATAATCGAGCGCTGACGCAGCATCGGACAGTTCGCCGATCCCTTGATCATATTCGCCTTGGCTGCGGCCAACGCCCCGGAAATTGAACCGCAGGACCGTGAAGCCCATGTTATAAAAGGCGTAGTGCATATTATACACAACCTTGTGGTTCATGTTTCCGCCGAATTGTGGGTGCGGATGCAGCAAAATGGCAATTGGCGCGTCGCGCTCTTTTTGCGGGTGGTAGCGGCCTTCGAGGCGGCCTTCGGGTCCGGGAAAAATAACCTCGGGCATGGGCGTCCCTGCTTTGGGTTCTAAAGATCCAGCGGAATAGTTGACGAATTCGCTAAGACATCTTAGAACGGTTCTAACTTGCGTGATCCCAGCGTTTCTGGGGGTCAGGCATTGCACTTAGGCATTTCAGGCGTCGCCGTCAATCAAACAGGCGAATTTGGCAAAGGGATCATTGCGATGAAGCTGTCGACCAAAGGGCGCTACGCCATGGTGGCCCTGACCGATATAGCGCTGCAACCAAGCGGTGCTTTGGTGTCGTTGGGCGATATCGCCGAGCGCCAGTCGATTTCGCTGCCTTATCTTGAGCAGCTTTTCGTCAAGCTGCGCCGTGCCGAGCTGGTTGCATCCGTCCGCGGCCCCGGTGGCGGATACCGTTTGGGCCGGCCTGCGTCTGACATTCGGGTGGTTGATGTTCTGAGTGCCGTCGATGAAAAGGTCGACGCCATGCATGTCGGGGCAGGGGCATCGGGCGGATCGTCGGGCAGTCGGGCGCAGTCGTTGACGAACCGGTTGTGGGAAGGGCTTAGCGCGCAGGTCTATGTTTATTTGCATCAAACTCGGCTGTCGGATGTGGTGGCAAACGAGTTGGCCCCATGTCCTGCGGTCCCGAACCTGTTTGCGGTGGTCGACGAGGAATTGGGCTAATGGCCGCGCAGGCGCGATTCCGTTTATTTAAGAATGAGGGACTCTGTCCCTTAAACGCACTGGGATATGAACCCATTTGGAATGTGCTGTGAGAGTATATCTGGATCATAACGCAACGACGCCTTTGCGGCCCGAAGCGCGGGCCGCAATGATTTCGGCAATGGATGTGGTCGGTAATCCGTCCAGTGTCCATTCCGAGGGGCGTGCGGCCAAGATGCTGGTTGAGCGTGCCCGCGCACAGGTTGCGCAACTCGTCGGGTGTAAAACGACGCAGGTAATATTTACCAGCAGTGCGACCGAGGCTGCGGCCCTGGCAGTCGCCCAGAAGCCGCGGCATGGTGGAGTTTTCGGTGCGCTTGCGACAGAGCATGACTGTCTGGGCGTCTGGAGCGAGGTTGAAGTGAGTTTCGCTTCAGGCAAGGCATCGGGTGCTGGTCTGGTCGCAGTTTCAGCGGCAAACAGCGAAACCGGAGTTTTGGGGGATGCTGGCCGGGTAATTGGCAGCGGCAATCAATATTCGACGATCTGTGACATCACGCAGTTGGCCGGCAAGATGCCTGTCACCTACCAAGCCGAGACACCATCCTATGCCATTTTGTCAGCGCATAAGATGGGCGGGCCGAAAGGCGTTGGGGCGTTGATCAACTTTACTGCCAATGACCCTGAACCCATTTTGCGGGGCGGGGGGCAGGAAATGAACCGCCGGTCGGGGACCGAAAACCTTATCGGGATCGCTGGATTCGGTGCTGCTGCCGAGGCGGCGGACCGTGATGTGGCTGCAGGACGCTGGGACGAAGTGGCGGAGTTTAGAAATATTCTAGAAAACACTATTGCGGCTGCGTCTGATCAGACTATTTTTATAGGTAAAGACATGCCGCGTCTGCCGAACACCACCTGCATTTTGACACCCGGTTGGAAAGGCGAGACTCAAGTGATGCAGATGGATCTGGCTGGATTTGCAGTCTCGGCGGGGTCTGCGTGTTCAAGTGGCAAGGTAAAGGCCAGTAAGGTCTTGCAGGCCATGGGGTATGATGACACCGACGCCGCAAGTGCGATCCGTGTGTCGCTTGGCCTTGAGACAACACAAGAAGATGTACAGCGCTTTGCACAAGCCTGGGCAATGAAATTCGAGAAACACAAGATGCGGGCGGCGTGATGCCCGAAGCGAGAGGAATATGAGCGTGGACACTACGATAGTAAAAGATGGCGTCGATCAGGAAACCGTTGATGCGGTGCGCGAAGTTGGCAGTGCTTACAAGCACGGCTGGTCCACCGACATCGAGATGGAATATGCGCCGCTGGGTTTGAATACCGACATCGTCAAGTTGATTTCGGATAAGAACGGTGAGCCTGAATGGATGACGCAGTGGCGTCTGGACGCGTATGAGGTGTGGTTGACCAAGAAAGAACCCAGCTGGGCGATGGTCGATTACCCCAAGATCGATTTTCAAAACCAGTATTACTATGCGCGTCCCAAATCGATGGCGGTCAAGCCCAAGTCGCTGGATGATGTCGACCCCAAGTTGCTCGCCACCTACAAAAAACTGGGCATTCCGTTGAAAGAGCAAGCGCTTTTGGCCGGTGTTGAGGGTGCAGAAGAATTGACCGATGCGCCGCGCAAGGTTGCTGTGGATGCGGTGTTTGATTCCGTTTCCGTGGGCACAACCTTTCAGAAAGAGTTGAAAGCGGCGGGGGTGATCTTTTGTTCCATCTCCGAGGCGATCCGCGACCATCCTGAATTGGTGAAGAAGTACCTTGGGTCGGTCGTGCCGGTGAATGACAACTTTTACGCGACACTGAATTCGGCTGTGTTTTCGGACGGGTCGTTTGTTTACGTGCCGCCGGGCGTGCGCTGCCCAATGGAACTGTCCACCTATTTCCGCATCAACGCCGAAAACACCGGCCAGTTTGAACGCACGCTGATC
>CBDTUA010000041.1:0-25481 GCA_965363735.1 uncultured Sulfitobacter sp.
AACAGACAGGATCGGGCTCATTTCGCGTCCTCCGGTACTTTCAGAATGCCAAAGCGTTCACCGGCCTTGCGCAACGATCCAACGATCCCCTCGGGGCCAAGGATCACTACGATGATGATCGACAAACCTAATGCGAGGCGCCAGTACTCGAACCGGGTAAGGTAATCTTTGATCCCTTCAAAGAATGCGGCACCAACCCAGCCACCAGACAGGGTTTTCACGCCGCCCAAAAACACCACGATGAGGGCGTCAAAGCTGCGCGCGGTTTCCAGCTCATTGGGAAAAATGCTACCCTTTGAGAACACGAACAACCCACCCGCAAGACCCGCCATGATACCGGCAAAGGTAAAGGCGACCCATTGGATGCGCTTGGTATTGATACCCATCGCTTCGGCCTGGCGGGCGCTGTCGCGTGCGGCGCGCATGGCATAGCCAAACGGCGCGTGGGCTGCTTGTCGCAGCAACAAGATGCCCCCGACGCACAATATGAATGCGATATAGTAATAGACACTGTTGTCTGATGCCCATTCGGATGGCCAAATATTTACCAGGCCGTCATCACCACCCGTTACATCACCCCATTGGAATGCAAGGCTCCATAGTAGTTGACCGAAGGCGAGGGTAAGCATGGCAAAATAGACGCCAGTTGACCGCAGACAGACCCAGCCGATCACGATGGCAGCAAGGCCCGCGCATATTGGTGCCAGCACCAATGCCAGTTCCATCGGGGTGTCAGCGTAAGTGACGAACAGTGCCGCGGCATAGGCCCCGCCGCCAAAGAAGGCCGCGTGCCCAAAGCTGACTAAGCCACCTTGACCCAACATAAAATGAAGCGATGCGGCGAACAGGCAGAAGATCAGGATGTCCGTGACCAGAACCACAGCAAAGTTGCCGCTATAAAAAGGAAGTAGCCCAAGGATCACCAGTCCGACAGCCACCAACAGTCGAACGCGATGGCCTGCGGGTTTGATGGGGCGTTCGGGTTCGCCGACTTGACCATGCTCGCCCGCGACTTCCTCTTTTCCCAACAAGCCAAAGGGACGAAACATTAGCACGATAACCATCACCACGAACATAAGCACAAGGGTGGATTGGGGGGCATAAGTCACACCAAACACGTTCAGCACCGAAATGATAACCGCGGCCAGATAGGCCCCTGGCAACGACCCCATGCCACCAATGACGACGACCACAAAGACGGAGCCCAAAATGTTGAAGTCCATCAGCAGGTCAGCACCACCCTTGGGCAGTTGCAGAGCCCCGCCGAGACCGGCCAGCGCACAGCCCAAAAAGAACACGCCAGTAAACAGCCAAGCTTGATTTACGCCAAGGGCGCTGACCATCTCGCGGTCTTGGGTGGCGGCGCGGACCAATGTGCCGACGCGGGTGCGGGTAATTAGGTACCACAGACCAAAGGCGACAAACGGGGTGATTAAGATCAGTGCGATGTCATATTGTGGTACCGGTTCACCCATAATTCGGATCACGCCCTTGAGGCCTGGTGCCCGTGGCCCAAGTAGATCCTGCGGGCCCCAGATCATCAGCGCGAGGTCTTGAATAACCAGGATCACACCAAACGTGGCAACCAGTTGAAACAGTTCAGGTGCGCTGTACACAGGGCGCAGCACGCAGATTTCGACGATAACACCGATCAGACCGACGATAATACCAGCTAGCAGAATAGCGCCCCAAAAACCGACCACGCCGGGCAGCACTTGCATCAGCGAATAGCCGACATAGGCACCCAGCATATAGAATGACCCGTGGGCAAAGTTCACGACACGGGTCACACCAAAAATAAGCGATAGACCAGAAGCGACCATGAAAAGCGCGCCAGCGTTTGCAAGCCCAGTCAGAATCTGTGCGATAAAAAGGCCCATCAGCCACCTCGATCAATTTGGGGATTAGGTTCGGTCGCTCCGGAAGGGGTCTCTTCCGGAGCGGTGCCAGTCGTTATTCTGCAGGACGCAGTTTTGCGACTTCTTCGTCGGATGGCAGATAGTCTGCGCCATCCAGATAGGTCCAGTTCGTCATCACGCCGGCGCCATCTTCCAATGCGGTCGTGCCGACAAAGGCACCCATGGTTGCCTGATTATCGATTTCGCGGAAGGTGATTTCACCAACAGGTGTGGTAACGTTAAGCCCTTCAAATGCCTGACGAATTGCATCACCTTCTGTTGATCCCGCTTTTTCAATTGCAGCGGCAACCGTTTCTGCTGTCATATATCCAACTAGCGACCCTAGTTTGGGTGTCTCGTTAAAGCGTGCCTGATAGGCATCGACAAAGACTTTGTTCGCGCCGTCTTCCTCGGTGAAATCATACCAAGGATAGCCGGTCACAACCCAGCCCTCGGGCGCTTCGTCGGCCAAGGGTTCCAGATACTCAGGCTCGCCCGAAAGCAGGCCATACACCGTGCGCCCGTCAAACAGTCCGCGTGTCGTGCCCTCGCGCACGAATTTCGCCAAATCGGGGCCGAATGTCACATTATAGATTGCATCCGGCTTGGAACGTTCAAGCGCTTGCACCTCCGCACCTGCGTCGATCTTGAACAAGGCAGGCCATTGTTCACCGACAAATTCGACACCGGGCTTCAGTTTGGTCAAAACTTCCTTAAATGCAGCGACGGCATCTTTGCCGTAAGCATAGTTGGGCGCGATTGTGGCGTATTTCATTGCGTCGGTCTTGGCTGCCTGTTCCGCCAGCATCGCGGCTTGCATATAGGTCGAGGTGCGCAAACGGAACGTCCACGGATTGCCCTGCGACCATGTCAGCGCATCAGCCAACGGTTCAGCGGCCAGATAAACCCACTGTTTTTCCGCAGCTACGGATGAAATGGCAAGGCCAACGTTCGACAAGATCGTGCCGGTTAGCATCACAGTACCTTCGCTGGTCATCAGCTCCTCAGCGATCTTGATCGCTTCGCCAGGGTCGCCTTGGTCATCGCGGAACACGAATTCTAGGGGGCGCCCCAGCACACCACCAGCTGCGTTGATCTCTTCTAATCGCAGCTCGATACCTTGCTTATAAGGCTCTGCAAAAGCCGCCATGCGTTTGTAGTGGTTGATTTCGCCTACCTTAATCGGCTCACCCGATTGGGCAAAGGCAGCAAGGCCTATTATGCTTAGGGCGGCGGCCCCGGAAAGTGTTTTCAGGAATGTGTTTATGTTCATTTGGTGTCCTCTCTGTTGTGGTGGTGCCGTCTTGCGCAGCATTATTTTGGTTAGTCGTGTTGGACAAAAACCGGCGAAACGGGGTCGCCCAGATCATCGGTGGCTTCGGCCTCTATCCGGTCACGAATGCGTTTTCGGTAGACATTCGGACCTTTGTCGATGGCAATGCGGATCGGTTTACGCTTTTGCGGGCGCTGTTCCTCTTCGTGCACAGCTTCCAAAATTTCTTTGTCTTCGGCAAAGGCAATCCGGAACATCGCATCCATCTGATCGGACGCGGCTTTATCGCCAAGGGCTGTGTTGCGCAGATGCATCCAGTGGTCGATCGTATAATCCTCGGTCACAGGCGTGACGAAATGCAGCGCAAAAATGCGCACGCCTTTGTCGCGTTCTTCTTCGGGAAGTTCAAGCGCAGCATCGGCAGAGCCAAAATCAATCACAGCGGTTGAGGGCATGTGAAGATAGTAATAATGCCAACGGTCGACGTTGCCGTTGAAGCCGCCAAATTTTTTAAAGAACCCGATGGGTTCAGCGTCTCTGATCCAACGCCACGCCACAATAACTTCGTCAGCGGTTTTCACATGTACCGGAACGTTTTCTGACGCGGCGTTGCCTAAGGTAGTCGGGTGGACAAAGCTGACATGTGCGGGGTCAACCAGATTTTCGGCGACATTAAGATAGTTGGCTTTGATATGCAGCTTGTCTCCGTGGTGCAGATGCCAGCCATCTTGTGATAGTTCCGGCATGTCAAAAGCCAAAGCAGGGTTTGCCTTATCTGCGTCGCCCATCCAGACGAATACGATGCCGTGACGCTCCAACACAGGGAAACTGTCGACATAGGCGCTAGCGGGCAAGTTCGATTGGCCGGGCACACGCACACATTTTCCGCCAGCGTCAAAGGTCATCCCGTGATATCCGCACTGAATGGTGTCGCCGATGCGTTTACCCTTAGAGAGCGGCAGCAGACGATGCGGGCAGCGGTCTTCCAAAGCGGCAAGCTTTCCATCACTGCAACGGAACATCACAAGGTTTTGCGCAAGCATGGTAAGCGGAATGAGGTCGTGATCAAAATCAGCCGACCATCCTGCGACATACCAAGCATTTCTGACAAAGGACACGGGCGACTCCTTGTGTTAACTGCCTTCATGAAGGACCAAAAACTTGTTAGCTGTCAAACAATATTTCTGATCCGTTCTGATGTGGACCCCAGATAAAATCCATGGGATGATAATGCACAAGAAATATGCGATTGCAGCAAAATACTGGACGATACATTGACCGAAGCGGCGGATTTAACAACACGGATGGCACCATACCAACTAGAAGCTCAGGTGGGTTTCAAGCTGCGTCTGGCGAACCAGCGGCACCTTGAAATTTTTAACCGCCTGATGCCGGATATCACACCGACGCAGTTCGCGGTGTTGGCCAAGCTGCGGAATGAGGTCAAGATCAGCCAGAACCAGTTGGGCCGTCTAGTTGGAATGGATGCGGCGACAACCAAGGGTGTGGTTGACCGTCTGCGCAAAAAGGGGCTGGTACAAAGCAGCCCCTCCGAAACAGATATGCGCCGGCTCGAGATTTCGTTGACCGATGCAGGTGTTGCGTTTGCCGCAGATGCGGTTGTTACGGCGCACGAAATTTCCGCCGAAACCGTCGGCAATTTGACCCCGCGAGAGGTCGAGCGATTGCTAAAGTTGCTGGATAAACTCTAGACTTTAGCGCAGGCCATCTTTGCCTTCGGCGTCCGTATGGGTCAGCCCGCCAACCCGTGGCAACGGCCGCCCGCTATCGGTTACCGCAACAGCGACCATGATTTCACCGGCGCGCGGCGCATCGTTCAGGCGCACTTCGATTCCGTCGAAATGACTGCGCACATACGCGGCATCTTTGTGCCCCAGCGGCACATCCAGCACCTGCCCCGGCCCGCCCATTTTCTTGGATGACGGCACCAGCGCCGCGCCTTTTTCAACGGCAACACGCAGCGGTGCGCCCAGTTTCGGGTGCAATATTGCGGCGGCATGTTCAAGCTCTCCGCCCTCGCCGACCATCGCGGCCTTGCCATAGCTTTCGGCTTGCGACGGTTCGATGCCAAGGGCGGCGACACATTTATCACCCAGCAAACCACCTAGCTCTGCGCCGATGTCCATCAACGGCGTCAGATCCTCGGTATAAGACCCTGCAAAGGGGTTCTTGATGACTGCAACGGCAACGGCCTTGCGGGTTGGTGGCGAAATGACCTGCCCGATCTCGCGGTGCGTTTCTTCGATCCAAACAGCGATCTTGCGAATGTCAGCGCTCATCTTAATCCATCCTCCCCTTTGATGTCTTTGGCGTCCAAGCCCCCTGCCCGATTGTGGATCCGCGACCCTGTGGTCATGACCAAGATCACAGCCATCTCATAGGCGCGGGGGCTGTCGTTAAGCCCGACTTCTATTGAATCGAAATGGCTACGCACATAGGACGCATCGACATGGGTGACAGGCACATCAAGTCGTACACCAGCCGCGCCAACCTTTTTTGAAGATGGGACAATAGCTTTGGCCCCGCCCAACACATCGCGCATCGCATAGCCACCGGGCGCATGCCAGAGTGCGCCATGTTCCAACTCTCCGGCGGTGCCGACGATGGACCCTTTTCCGTAGCCTTCTACCTGGTTCGCCTCAACCCCGAGGGCGGCCAGTAACTTTTGCGCCATCTCTAGCCCGAGCGGTTTCAAGTCTTCCATGAAGGGCTGGATATCTTCGACATACGATCCTGCATAAGGGTTTTCGATCACAGCGATGACATAGCCCCGCATTAGCGGCGTGTTGGCGCGAGGGCCGCCCTCGTGAAAGATTTCCTCGATACTGGTGACCATCTTGCGGATTATGACGTCAGGCATGGGTGCGGTTCTTTCTTTAAGGTTTTCGTTTGAACAGGCAGGCCGAGCATTTGGCTTTGCCCTTGCAAGAACAATGCGACCCCGTCGATCAATTGTGCATCGCGCATGGCGTTTGCCGTAGTTTCACCGCGTTGCAGAGCATGCGCAACATCTGCTTGAGACAGCGTTTCGACATAGGTGACGACTGGGGTCGCGCCTAGATCTGTGTCATCCCGCAGGGTATTGGCGGGGGCGCGCTTGATGCCAGACTGCTCCGGCAGATCAACAGCGTTGGCAATCTTGGTGGCGGCCGCGTCGGCCATAGATGCAGAGCGCGCTAAAACTGTCACGGCGTCAGCGATCCCTAGACTGAGGCTACGACCGCGTTGCCCGCTGGTGGCGATGCCGCGAATTGGCTCTGAGCTGGTGATTTCGACTGTGCCAAGGTTGTGCCCGTTAGGGGCGGCGATCGCGATCTTGAAAGTGGCCTCATCGGTCAGATGAAGGGCAATGTCGCCACCGTTGTTTACATAAGCGCGGGTCAGGTCAGTGGCCGCAACCATCGCCGCCAACACCTCTTCGGCAACAGCGCCCGCAACGCAGATCATGGGCGTGGTTAGGCCGTCGGCATGTGGTAGGGACGCGCGGTACATACGGCGTGCGATCTTGCCATTTGGTTTAGCCCCAACTGGCTGGCGTAGCAGGGGCAATTCCGCCATCAACTCTGTCAAAACAGTCTCGAACCTTTGATATGCCGCGCGAAAGGCAATGTTTTGCGCGCCATCTGCCCCGATGATCAGGTCAATTGGACCGTGTGACAAATGCAACCTGTCGCCGGGTAAAAGGGTGGCTTGCGCGTTCATTTGTCCCCTTTCGCCCATCCATAGTTTTCGCGGGCATTCGGGTCGGATTGCAGCGCTTGTTGGGTGACGCGACGTACATCAGCGGTGACAACATCGCGCACCGGCTGAATATGCTCCATATGGCCGCCAAGAGTGCCATAATCTTCGCGCCGCAAGGTAAATTCAATAGGTGCGACCAGCGCGGGCGTGGGCACATAGCCGAACGAATTCGTTGGCATGTCCATCACATCCACCATGACTGTGATACCGCCGCCGGGCCAAACGTATGCCTCGGCCCCACCGCACGAGACATGGGTCAGGGATTCCTTGACCGACCGCGTTAGGCGTACGGGGTTTTCGGTTACTCCGGCGCGCAGCGACCCGCCAGCACCGCCCATGAACAATACCGAACACAGCGATGGTTCACAATTTTCCGCGATGCGTTCGGCGACGATCAACAGTTCCGGTGTGATTTCAGCGGGTTGCGGTTCAAGATCGTCGTCGAGAATGTAATAGGCCCATTGTTCGCCGGTCGTCGAGATCATCAGCAAACGCAGTCCCGGCCATGCGCGTTTCGGGTCGGCAGGGCGTAGGATAGTCAGCGGGTCTTCGACATCAGTGCCGCCCCAGCCGGTTCCGGGGTCTGCCACCTGAAAATAGCGGCCAGGGGTTGAGCGGCGGCCGTTGATGCGGATACCGGATGGGGTCATGTCCAGCCCCTTTCCGGCCTCGTGTTCGCTGAGGACGCCAGTAATGTGGTCATCGACGACAACGACCTCGTCCACATGGCCGTGCCATTGCTTGGCAAACATACCTATTGTAGCGGACCCGCAGCCAACCCGCATGAGTTTTTCGGGTGTTCCGTTGATAATCGGGGCCGTCCCCGCCTGCACCGTCATTGTCACGCCGCCGTCAATTACCATCTCGACCGCCTCGCGGTTGCAAAGACGCAGCAGCGCGTCGCAGGTCACACGACCTTCCTTTTTCGAGCCCCCTGTAAGGTGCTCGACGCCCCCCAAGGACAACATTTTAGAGCCGTATTCGGAGGTCATCACGTGGCCGATTGCCTCGCCCTCGACACGCACCACGGCGCGTTCGTCGCCAATGTGACGATCCGTGTCGATCTTAACTTTAACGCCGCAATACGAAAAAATCCCTTCGGTCACGACGGTGACCATATCGACGCCCTCGACCTCTTGGCTGACGATAAACGGCGCGGGTTTGTAGTCGGGATATGTCGTGCCAGCCCCAACGGCGGTCACGAAATCACGTCCGCCTTGGATCACATCGCCATCCCAGTCTTGCGCATTGTCGCCCTGATCCAGAAACGCAACGGCCTTGGCACCCGACTGGATTACGGTCAGCGGATCAAGCCGCACCAGTACGCCCGCGTGGTTTGCATAGCGGTCGCAGGCCCCTGATTTCCCATCGGCGATAAAGCACATCACGGGGCAAGCATCGCAGCGGATTTTCTCCGGCTTGGTGGCGGGGATGTCGTCAGGCATGTCCAGCCTCCTTCAGGGCGGCGCGCAGGCGCGTCGGAGTTGCTGGTGCGTGGGTCACTTTCGCGCCCGTCGCGTGATAGATCGCGTTGAAGATTGCTGGCGCTGTGGGGATCAAAACATGCTCGCCCAAGCCCTTAGCACCGTAGGGCCCGTGGGCGTCTGCAATCTCTAGTATTAGTGTCTCAATCGGGGGAATATCGCCAATCGTAGGGATCAGATAATCGTGCAGGTTCTCGGTGCGACCAGGGATGTATTCTTCCATCAACGCCATGCCTAGCCCTTGGGCAATGCCGCCCTGTACTTGCCCCTCGACCAGCAACGGGTTGATCGCACGCCCGACATCATGGGCGGCGACAAAGCGCAGGGGCTTGCACATGCCAAGCGCGATATCGACCTCCACCACAACCAAATGCGCGGCATAGCCGAATTGTGCATAGGGGATGCCTTGCCCGTTTTCATCCAGCGGCTTAATCGGCGGGTCGTAGGTTTCCTGCGCCATCACAACATAGCCATCCACGTTCGGTTCAAGCCGCGACAGGTCGAGCGTTTGCGTGCGGGAGTCGTCTGTTACGACTACTTTGCCACCCTCAAGCGTGATCTTTGCATCTGGCCCCGCGTTGGCCTGTCGCAGAATTTTGCCGCGCAGGGTTTCGCCGGCTTTCAATGCTGCGTTGCCCGAAACAAAGGTCTGTCGCGAAGCTGAAGTTTTTCCTGCGTCAGGCGTTATGTCGGTATCTGCGCCCAGCAGGATCACCCCGTCGATAGACACCCCAAGTGCCTTGGCAAAAATCTGCGGAATGACCGTGTTAGAGCCCTGGCCAATGTCCATTGCGCCCTGATGCAGCACAACAGAGCCATCAGCGCGCAGCCCCGCTTTGATTGTTGACGGGTTCGGCAACGATGTATTTCCGCAGCCGTACCAAGCACTGGCAATGCCGACACCACGCTTGTGGGTAGTGTGGACCGCATTGTATGCAGCGCAGTCGGATTTCGCGGCATTCCATGCCGGTTTAAGCGCCTCAAGGCAGGCCACGATTCCAACACCTTGGTCAAACATTTGCCCGCAAACAGTAGGCACGTTGTCGGTCAACGCATTCTTGAGGCGGAATTCTAACGCGTCCATCCCCAGCTTTTCAGCCAGCAAATCAAAGGCAGTTTCTTGCGCGATGGCCGATTGCGGCACGCCAAAGCCGCGAAAAGCACCCGATGGCGGACAATGGGTATGCACGGCTCGGCTGCGCGCACGGTAGTCGGCGATACGGTAGGGACCAGACGCATGCACGGGCACGCGGTTCGCCACCGTGGGGCCCCAACTGGCGTATGCACCTGTGTTAAAATCACCGTCAAATCGGAAGCCCGATAATGTGCCATCGGCCTTTGCCCCGACCTTGATCTTGATCTGGGCGGGGTGGCGTTTGGTGGTCGATTGCATCGTCTCGTTGCGCGTATACGTCATGCGCACCGGCTTGCCGGTTTTCAGTGTTGCCAACGCGATAAAGGGCTGCAGAGAAACATCGATTTTGGACCCGAACCCGCCACCGACTGCTGTTGGAACAATGCGGATATCCGCCATCGGCATATTCAACACTGACGCAAGCGTTTCGCGGTCCATCCCGGGCGCTTGGGTGCAGGCATGGACATGCAAACGCCCCTCAATCACCTCGCCAAACCCTGCCTCGGGCTCGATATACCCATGTTCGACAAAGCTGGTTTTATAGCTTGCTTCAATCGTCACATCAGCGGCCTCAAGCGCTGCATCTGCGTCCCCGCACTGCACAAACCCGCCGCACATGATGTTGCCTTTTCGGTCATCAAACAGCAAAGGCGCGTCTGGCGCGGTGGCCTCATCAATGTCGGACAACGTGGTTTGCGGGCTCCATTCGACAGGGAAGGTTCCAAGGTCAAGTGCTGCCATGGTTTCGGCGTCGCCGACGACGCAGGCGATCGCTTCGCCGCGGAAACGAATGTGGCTGACAGCAAAGACAGGCTGATCGATAAAACCGGGGATGACGCCAAAAGCGTTCCGGCCGGGCACGTCCTTAGCAGTCAGGATAGCCTCAACGCCGGGGTGTTGAGACTGCCACGCATCAATGTCACCAAGGGTAAAACTGGCCGAAGGATAGGGCGACCGGATCACGCGGGCGACCAGCGCACCGGCGGGGGCGACGTCATCGCCAAATTTCTCGGACCCATCCACCTTGGCCAAGCCGTCAAAGCGGCGTGCGTTATGGCCCAGTTCGGTCGAGGCTTTGACCAACAAATCGGCCGCATGGGCACCAACTACAGCGTCAATAATTTTGCGGTAGCCCGTGCAACGACACAGAACACCGCCGAGCGCGTCTTGCACTTGTGCACCAGTCGGTTGCGGCACATCGCGCAACAAGGCAACGGCAGACACCATCATCCCCGGCGTACAAATCCCACATTGCGCAGCTTGGTGATGCTGAAAACTTTCCACTAGCGCCTGTGCATCCGGATCGGCCTTGACCAGCCCGGCAAGAGTTTCGACCTTGCGCCCTGTTGCCTGCTGAGTAGCCATCAGGCACGCGCAGACAGGCGCGCCATCAACCAAGACAGTACAAGCCCCGCAGTCGCCCGCATTGCAACCAATTTTGACATCTTTACGGTCCAAACGTTCACGTAACGACTGGGAAAGACGTTCGCCGGGAATGGGATTAACCTGTACGATTTCACCATTCAAAGTGAACGACGTCGTTAGTGTGACTGTGGATTTGTCCATCAGGCGCTCCCTTCCAAAGCAAGAAAGATTGCGCGGCGGATCACCTGCTTTGCTGCGGTTTGGCGATAATCAGCACTAGCCCTGACATCGGTGATTGGGCTCAAGCCACGGATAAGGTCGTCGGTTACAGCGCTTTGCAACTCGCTTTGAGGTAGACCCCGCAGCGCTTCTTCGAGGGAGATTAACCGTTTCGCGACGGGGGAGGCCGCGCCGAGGGCGATACGGATATCAGAGACTAATTCGCCTTCTATCTGCAAGACCACGGCCACCATGCAGATCGAGATAACCAGATATTTGCGCGCGCCAAGTTTGACAAAACCACCTTTGGACCCGTCAGGCAAATTGGGAATCAGGATCGCGGTCAAAATTTCATCTGCGTTGCGATCCGTTTTCCGCACGCCTTGCAAGAACTCATGCAAAGGCATCTGGCGCGTGGCGTGGATTGACGTCAGCTCAACCTCAGCGTTCAACGTCAACAGTGGCGGCACCCCATCAGCGGCGGGGGAGGCATTGCACAGATTGCCCGCAATCGTCCCAGTATTCTGAATTTGCACCGAACCGACTTCTCGAGCGGCCAATTTCAATCCGTCAAACGCGGGCGGCAGTTCGGCCTTGATGATGTCCGTCCACGTCGTCGCGGCCCCAATCCGCCAGCCCGTGTCGGTTTGCACCACGCCGCGCAATGCGGATAACCGCGAAATGTCGACTAACGTCCCGTCAAAATGACGATCCCCTTGGGCGGGGAACCAATCGGTGCCCCCAGCGATGATTGACGCAGGCCCCGCTGCCAAAGCTGCCAGCGCATCCTCAAGTGTGGTCGCGGTGATATAGCTCATGGGATGCGGGCTCCTGATGGTCGAAAATATTGTTGGTATACGAATAAGAATTCGATGTGGTGGATTCTGTCAAATCAATTCACGCGGGCGCTAACCGACAAAAGCCTTTTCGACCACAAAAGTGGCGGGACGGTTGTTGGCTCCTTCCTCAAGACCGAAACCCTCAAGCGCCCTTTTCGTGTCAGCCAGCATTTCCATTGACCCGCAGATCATCCCGCGATCAGTTTCGGGGCTGATCGGGGGCACGCCTAGATCGGCAAAAATCTTACCCGATGCCATCAGATCGGTTTGTCGCCCCTTGCGCGGCCAATCCTCGCGCGTTAGCGTGTCGTACAGGGTCAAACGCTGCGCAAACTCACCAATCAGCGGATCGGTCTTGAGGGTGTCGACCAATTCGCGTGAATAGGTTAACTCGCCGGCTGTCCGGCAGGTGTGACACAAAATCAGGTCATCGAATTTATCATAGGTTTCAGGGTCACGTATGATCGATGCAAAGGGCGCGACCCCTGTACCGGTGGCAAACATCCACAGCCGATTACCGGGCAGCAGCGCGTCATTCACCAGCGTCCCGGTGGGTTTGCGCCGCATTAGCACTGCGTCGCCGACCTGAAGCTTCTGTAGGTGCTGGGTTAGGGGGCCATTGGGCACCTTGATCGAATAAAACTCGACCTCTTCGTCCCAGGATGGAGAGGCGATAGAATAGGCCCTAAACAACGGCTTTTCCGCATTTGGCAGCCCGATCATGACAAATTCTCCAGACCGAAAGCGAAAGCTGTCAGGCCGCGTGATGCGGAATCGGAACAAGCTATCGGTGTAATGCTGCACCTGCGTTACAGTTTGGGCAAAGACCCCTGTTGGGATAGGGAACGGAGTGTCGAGTGTTGCTGCGATGTCCATTTTGGGTCCTCTTTCACAAACTTTCTATATTGTTTGTACACATATAAAAAACTGTCAAGCGTTTCATCTTGATCCGTTTGACTTTTCTGTTAGCGTTCAAATGAAACCAGATGCTTGAAAGGCGACCCCAATGTCTGACCCCTCCACAAAACTTGTGATCCGCAACATCGGCATGATCCTGTCGGGCAAGATGGAGGAACCCATTTTTGACGGTGATTGCTTGATCGCGATAGACGGCAAGATCACCGAATGGGGGATGGAAAAAGACATCGATTGCGAAGGGGCGACGACTGAGGTTGACGCACATGGCGCGACCCTTTCCCCCGGTTTGATTGATAGTCACGTACATCCGGTCGTGGGCGATTACACCCCGCGGCAACAACAGTTGGGCTGGATAGATTCTACCCTGCATGGTGGTGTGACGACACTAATTTCGGCGGGCGAAGTGCATATGCCGGGGCGGCCCAACGATCCGGTTGGCACCGTCGCAATGGCGATCGCAGCGCAGCGTTGGTACGAAAATTTTCGACCTTCCGGTGTCAAAGTGCACGCCGGCGCCCCCCTTCTACAGCAAGGGCTGGAGGAAGATCACTTCCGCCAGATGGGCGAAGCCGGTGTCACGCTGATCGGTGAGGTTGGCCTTGGCACTGTTAAAGATGGCAAAACCGCAAACGAGATGGTCAGTTGGGCGCGCAAATATGGTATGCAAAGCACGATCCACACTGGCGGGCCGTCGATCCCCGGATCGGGGTTGATCGACGCGGATATGGTGTTGGAAACTGGCACCGATGTGGTTGGTCACATCAACGGTGGGCACACCGCCCTGCCCGACGATCAAATCATTTGCATCTGCGAAAGCTGCAAAGCCGCGCTTGAGATTGTACATAATGGCAACGAACGTGCCGCCCTGCTGACGCTGAATACGGCGCGGGAACTGGGTAAGCTGGACCAGTTGATATTAGGGACTGACGGGCCGGCAGGATCTGGTGTTCAACCGCTTGGGATCATGCGGATGGTGGCGATGTTGTCGTCACTGGGCGATGTCCCTGCCGAGATCGCATTTTGTTTTGGCAACGGCAACACCGCCCGGCAGCGTCAGTTGGACACGGGTTTGATCGAAGTCGGAAAATGCGCTGACTTTGTACTGATGGATCAGGCGCAACATGCACCGGGCAAGAACCTGCTGGAATCAGTGCAGTTAGGCAACCTGCCGGGTGTCGGCATGACGGTGATTGATGGTGTGGTGCGCAGTCTGCGGAGCCGCAATACGCCGCCGGCCACGCGTTTGCCTGAATTGGTGACAGGAACGGTAGGGGCCTAAGCGCCCTAGCTTGCCCCCAACAGCCGCATCGCGTTTTCCTTAAGGATCAGAGGGCGGACTTCATCTTTTATCGCGATTTTTTCGAAGTCTGCCAACCAGCGTTCGGGCGCGATCATTGGCCAATCTGATCCAAATAGCATCTTCTTCTTGAGGATCGAATTGGCATAGCGCACCAAGATGTCGGGGAAATACTTCGGCGACCAGCCGGACATATCGATATAGACGTTGGGCTTGTGCTGCGCGACCGAAAGCGCTTCCTCTTGCCAAGGAAAGCTGGGATGGGCGAGGATGATTTTAAGGTCCGGGAAATCAACGGCGACATCATCCAGATACATCGGGTTCGAATACTTTAGCCGCATGCCATTACCACCGCGCATACCTGACCCGACGCCGGTCTGGCCTGTGTGGAACAGCGCGATGCCGCCTTCTTCGGCAATGGCTTCGTATAACGGATAGGCGATACGGTCATTGGGGAAAAAACCCTGCATCGTCGGGTGGAACTTGAACCCTTTGATGCCAAAGTCTTTGATCAAACGTCGCGCTTCTCGTACGCCCATTTTGCCCTTCCAAGGGTCGATCGACGCAAAGGGGATCAGCACATCATCGTTCTCAGCAGCGATGGCGGCGACTTCTTCGTTTTTATAGCGGCGGTATCCGGTTTCACGCTCTGCATCGACAGGAAAGATCACAGCGGCGATGTTCTGTTCGCGGTAATGTGCTGCTGTCTGCTGAACCGTGGGCGGGTGTTTCCAAGGGGCACCGAAATAGCTGGCCATGGTCGATTGGAGATCGTCATATCCATCATCAGAATGGCAGCCGCAGGGTTCTTCCGCATGGGTGTGAAAATCAATGGCGCGAATCTTATCATAGTCGATCATTGCGGCCCCTCTCATAATTAAATGCTGTCCAACTCTGAAACAAAATATATTGCTATTCAATAGAACAATTGTTCTATTCATCTATGTCGCACCCTCAAGGATGATGTCTTCATGACCCAAGCCGTTGCCAATCCCAATGTTCTGGACGTTGACCTACAGGAGAGCATCGCCGTTCTGACTATGACGCGCCCCGAAAAACGCAACGCGATGAATGACAATTTGCTTGGTGCGCTTAAGGCATTTTTCATGGACCCGCCCGAGGAAGCCCGCGCAGTCGTGTTGACGGGAACCGCCGGGCACTACTGTTCTGGGCTGGATCTGAGCGAGCATGTCAAACGCTCGACCGAGGAAACGCTGTACCATTCGCGCAGCTGGCATGGCGTGATGGATATGATCCAGTTTGGCGGCTTGCCTGTGGTATCTGCCATTTTCGGTGCAGCGATTGGCGGCGGGCTTGAACTTGCCACATCGACCCATGTGCGGATTGCCGAGCCGTCTACGATTTTTCAGCTGCCCGAAGGACGCCGCGGTATTTTCGTTGGTGGCGGGGCAACCGTCCGTGTGGGCCGTATTCTTGGCGCGGACCGGATGACTGAAATGATGCTGACAGGGCGCAAGTTCAACTCCGAGGAAGGCGTACAACTGGGGCTGGCACATTATGCCGTAGGCGAAGGGGAATCGTTGGCGATGGCGATGGACCTAGCGGGCAAGATCGCGCGCAATGCGCCAATGTCTAATTACATGATGATCAATTCAATCAGCCGGATCGACGACATGTCAAAGGCGGACGGGCTGTATGTTGAGAGCCTAAGTGCGGCTGTCTCGCAGTCAGGTCCCGATGCCGACGAAGGACTGCGTGCATTTCTGGAAAAGCGCGCACCAAAATTTCGCTAGTAATTACCAAGGTGCTGCGCACATTGTAGCATTTTTTAAGCAATACAAAGCTGCATCATCAACTCTGGGAGGAAACGATGGATAGACGTTCTTTGATTAAAACCGTGGCAGCGGGTGTTTTCGCAAGCGGCATGTTTGCAGGGACAACTGCGTCGGCCGAAACAACAACACTGCGCCTGCACCAGTTCTTGCCGCCTGTGGCGACTGTGCCAAAACATATCCTCAAGCCGTGGGCCGAACGGGTAGAGGCCGCATCGAACGGCAGCCTGAAAATAGAACATTTCGATGGTATGTCCCTTGGTGGCCGTCCGCCCGAATTAATGGATCAAGCGATTGACGGTGTCGTCGACATGGCGATGACAGTTGTTGGATATACCCCGGGGCGCTATCCCAAGACCGAAGTGTTTGAACTGCCCTTTATGATGACCGATCCAATCGCGACATCGAAAGCGTTCTGGCAACTGGTCGAGGATGACCTGCAAGCTGGAGAATACAAGGATCTCAAGGTTCTGGGCGCATGGGTCCACGGGCCAGGTGTAATCCACACCAAGGAACCAGTGACCAAGTTGGAAGACCTTGCCGGTAAAAAGCTGCGCGGCCCGACTCGGGTGATCAACGATATGTTGTCCGAACTGGGTGCAACCCCTGTTGGTCTGCCCCTGCCCGGCATCCCCGAAGCCCTGTCAAAAGGCGTCGTCGAAGGCACCGTGATCCCGTGGGAAGTCACTCCATCGATCCGTCTGGCCGAACTGGTGAACAACCACACCGAATTCACCGGGCCAGAAGCGCTTTATACGGCGACGATCGTGCTGGTGATGAATAAGGATAAATACGAATCCCTGACCGATGAGCAGAAAGCAGCAATCGATCAAGAATCCGGTGCCGCCCTAAGCGAATTCGCCGCACAGGTAATGTTCGAATATGATGCACCCGGTCGTCAGATTGCGGTTGATAACGGCAACAACATCATTGAATTGGACGCGGCAGAGGTGGCTCGCTTTAAAGAAGCAGCGCAGCCTGTGATCCAGCGTTGGGTGGCCGAGGCCGAGGGTAAAGGCTTTGATGGTCAAGCGTTGATAGACCAAGCCAAGGCGCTGATCAAAGAAAAATCTGAAATGTGATCAAGCTGGGGCGGCTTTTAAGCTGTCGCCCCATACATCACAGCTGGCCTAAATCTGCGATCAGTTTCCGACGAGTTTCAGCAAAATAGCATGTAGGGTTTCACGTTCTGCACTGTTTATATTAGCAAATACGCGATCCTCATGGGCAATAATCGCCGCGTTTACCTTTTCCAGAACCTGCTGACCTTTTAGCGTGGCCCGCAGGGCATAGGCGCGCCGATCTGTCAGGGCGCGTTCCCGACGGATCAAATTTAACCCTTCAAGCTCGTCCACAATCACAACCATGCCCGACCGTTCGATGGACAGGGCAGCGGCCACATCGCTTTGATTGATATCGGGGTTGCCAATCACAACAGAGAGCACAGACATACTGCGCTGACTTAGATCGAAACCCAGCAGCAACTCTCGAAGGTCACGTTGGATGGTAACCCAACTGCGCTTGATCAGGTATCCGGTAAAGTCGGGTAAAGCACTATTGCCGATTGCGGTCGAAAGATCGCTATTTTGGGCAGTACCCGTCGAAGTGCGCGCTTGTATGGTCATTGCCTGCCCCGTTATGTTCTGACACCGAACAGTATTCCAAACACATGATTTTTAGCAAGCCCTATGCGGGGGGACTTGTTTGCCGATATGTTGCCATCGCATGATTGCGAAACATCCGCATCGCCAAGGAAACATATGTCCCTTTTGCCACCCCCCGCCCTGCGCCATGTAACCGATCTAACGGTCACGCTTGATCCTATCCGCCACATGAACCAGGGGCGCGCCGGTGTGCGCCGGATCATACCCATTGTTGGCGGAACCGCAAAAGGGCCAGCTATCAATGGGAAAATTCTTAATGTCGGCGCCGATTGGCAAACGCAATTTGCCAATGGATTAACCGAACTTGATACCCGTTATGCGATTGAAACCGAGGATGGCGCGACCATCGAGATCAAGAACTACGGCTATCGCCACGGCCCCGCTGACGTATTGGATGCATTGGTGCGTGGCGAAGAAGTGCCCCCAGACGCCTATTATATGCGCACGCATGCACGTCTTGAGACAGGCGATGACCGCTATGCTTGGGTGAACAATACCCTGTTTGTCGGAAATGGTGCCCGCCTCAACGGGTTAGTGCAAATGTCGCTGTTTGCGATTGAATGAGTTTGCCTGCTGAAATTTCTATCTGACGTAAAGAAGTGCTTTCTTTCTGGTGGCAGGCATGTTCAATTTTCCCTCGGATTGCGCAGACAAGAGCATAGGGCGGGGCTGAAACCCGTCGAATCCTGCCAAATGTCAGTTTGCGGAACTTCGTTCCGTTATGCGGTATTGGCAGATTGGGTTTTAACGCTTAGGCTACGCAAATCAGAGTCGCGGTCAATCGTGGAGGAGTGTCCGCAAAGGCTCGTTTAGGGAGGGGTTCATATGTCCGTGAAATCAGAAGCACTGCCAGTATCGGTTGGCCTCTCATGACGGCGATGACCATGGAAGAGGCCATTCGCCACACGGTTCAGACCAACCCGACCTTTGAGGTCGTCGAGACAGATATACGCGGTGTCACATACCGCACCTTCAAGAATATTCCCGGCACTGTCGCCGCGTTAATGCTGGCAGGGCGTGCCCAGCACGATGGCGGTGCCGCCGAGTTCCTAGTCTATCAGGACGAACGCTGGACCTATGATGAATTTTGCGCGCAAGTGCACCGGATGTCACATGCCCTGCGGGATACGCTAGGCGTTGAAAAAGGTGACCGCATCGGCATCGCCATGCGGAACTATCCCGAACTGTTAATGTTGACGCTGGCAATCGCGTCTGCTGGTGCAGTCGTTGTATTTATCAACGCATGGTGGACAACCGAAGAACTGGATTATGCCCTGCAAGATAGCGGTGCAAAAACGGTCTTTGCTGATGGTCCTCGGCTAGAGCGGATGATGCCATTGCAAGAACGTCTGGGCTTGCGACTGATCGGCGTGCGCGACGGCGAAGCGATGACAGATCATAAATTCACAGCGCTTGTGGCTGATATGCCGGACACGCCGATTGACGGGATCGTGCTGGACACCGATGACGATTTTGCCGTGATGTATTCGTCGGGCAGCACGGGCAAGCCCAAGGGGGTCGTACAGACCCATCGCAGCGCTGTAAGTGCTGTTTTCAGCTGGCTTATTCAGGCTGTCGCGGCCCCCTTGGTCAAGCCGCCGAAACCGGGCGATCCTGAAGTGCCGCGTCCGTCCGGGTTGGTGGTAACACCCCTATTCCATGTCACTGCAACCCATCCTTTGTTCCTGCTTAGCCTGCCTGCGGGGGCCAAGATTTCGTTGCTGCATAAATGGGACGCCGAGGAGGCCGTTCGCGTGATCAACCGTGAGCAGGTCACACGTTTTCTGGGCGTTCCCACCCAATCTGCCGACCTACTAGAAGCCGCGCGGCGCATGGGGGAAACCCTGCCGACGCTTACTTGGCTGGGGGCTGGTGGCGCAAAGCGGCCAGCGGCGCAGGTTGCACAACTGCAAGACCAGTTCCCCGCCGCCGAAATCGCAACCGGCTGGGGTATGACCGAAACCAACGCCCTTGGTATTGGCATGGTCGGCGAGGAATATAACAAGCGCCCGAATGCCGCGGGCAAATTGCACCCGCCCCTGCAAGATGTGCGGTTCCTGGATGACAACGGCAATGATGTGCCGGTCGGGACATTGGGTGAAATCACCGTCAAAAGCCCCGCAAATATGCGCTGCTACTTGAACAAACCCGAAGCAACCGCCGAAACGATGCAAGACGGCTGGCTGCGCACCGGCGATCTAGGCGTGATCGACGAGGAAGGGTTCATCACCATTCTGGATCGCAAGAAAAACATCATCATCCGGGGTGGTGAAAACATTGCCTGCCTAGATGTAGAAGGGGCATTGCACACGCATCCCGATGTGATCGAGGCCTGCGCCTTTTCCGTGCCGGACGAACGGTTGGGCGAAGTCGTTGGTGCCGTCGTTCAGATGCGCGAGGGCAAAAAGATAAACCGGGATGACATGGCGGCACATCTCGACGGGCATCTTGCCAAATACAAAATCCCCGAACAATTGTGGTGCCAAGACGGGCCTTTGACCCGTGGTGCAACAGATAAAATTGACCGCCGTGCGCTTCGCGCCGCGTGTCTGGAACTTTAGGCGTTAGCGCCTTTGCTGAAAGGAAGACAGATGAACCACCCGTCAGACGAAGAAATTGGCACCTATATCGGCGCTGCCGGTAAAGCCGCTTGGGAGGTGCCTGACCTGCCGGCCAACACCAAACTGCGCGAGATTAAATCCGTTGGTATTATCGGTGCAGGCACGATGGGCGGAGGCATTGCGATGAACTTTGCCACGGCTGGCATCCCTGTGACCATCGTCGAAACGACGCAAGAAGCGTTGGACCGTGGCCTCAAGGTCGTGCGCGGCAACTATCAGCGCAGCAGTGACAAGGGCCGCTTTCCCCAAGACGAAGTCGAAGCGCGGATGGATCGTTTTAACGGCCAGCTTGAAATCGCAGCGCTTGCCGATTGTGATCTGGTGATCGAAGCCGTGTTTGAAGACATGGAGTTGAAGCGCAAGATTTTCACCGAACTTGACCGCGTGATGAAACCGGGTGCCATTTTGGCCACCAACACGTCGGCGCTGAACATCGACGAAATCGCTGCAATGACAAAGCGCCCCGAAGACGTGATCGGGCTGCACTTCTTTTCACCTGCGAATGTGATGAAGCTGCTGGAAATTGTGCGGGCCAAACACACCGCTGACGATGTCGTTGCGACCTCGATGGATCTGGCTAAGAAAATTAATAAGATCGCCGCACTGGTTGGAGTCTGCCCCGGTTTCGTAGGAAACCGCATCCTGTTCGCGCGGCAAATTCAGGCGAACAAGCTTTTGGCGAAGGGTCTGATGCCTTGGGACGTCGACGCGGCGTTGAATGCGTTTGGGTTCAAGATGGGCCCGTTCCAGATGTCCGACCTTGCCGGTCTGGATATCGGGTGGTCCAAAGGGGCCAAGACCGAAAACCCCATCCGTGATGCACTGTGCGAATTGGACCGTCGCGGCCAGAAAACCAAGGCCGGTTTTTACGACTACGACGAAGCCCGCCGCCCGATCCCGTCAGATGTGGTCGCAGGGGTGATCAAGGACATCACCGGTGCGGAATCATCGTCGATGTCTGCAGATGAGATCATCGAAATCTGCATCTATCCCATGATCAACGAGGCTGTAAAAATCCTTGAGGAAAACAAGGCGCAGCGCCCATCGGACATCGATGTGGTCTGGCTGAATGGCTATGGCTGGCCCGCCGACAAGGGCGGCCCGATGTTCTATGGCGACATGGTCGGCGCGCAAGCGGTGCTGGATGTGATGGAGCGTTTGGGCGCAGAAGACCCGGCCTTTGCCCCTGCGCAATTGCTGCGCGATCTTGCGTCAAACGGCGGCAAATTTACCGAGATTGATACCGGAGGACTAAAGGTATGAGCTACGAATTTATCAAGACCGAGAAAAAGGGTCATATCCTGGTCGTCACCATGAACCGGCCCGAAGTCTACAACGCCGTTCATGTCGATATGCATAACGAAATGGCCGCCTGCTGGGACGCGTTTGCAGCGGATCAGGACCTTTGGATCGCCGTATTAACAGGCGCAGGCGACAAAGCATTCTGTGCCGGCAACGATCTAAAAGCGACCGCCGCGGGCGGGTCGAAGGCCAAGATGACCGACACCGGTTTTGCCGGCTTGTCGTCGCGCTTTGATCTAGAAAAACCGATCATCGCGGCTGTGAACGGCTTTGCAATGGGGGGTGGTTTCGAAACAGCACTGTCGTGCGATATCATCCTTGCTTCGGATCAGGCGAAATTCGCTCTGCCCGAAGTCAAGGTTGGCTTCTTTGCGGCGGCTTCAGGTGTGCAGCGTTTGTCACGCTACATCGGTCGTCTTGCAGCGCAGGAAATGATGTACACTGGCCGCACCATCATGGCCGACGAAGCACTGTCACTTGGCTGCGTCAACGCTGTCTATCCAGCGGATGAGCTGATGGCGAAAGCGATGGAAAAGGCGGAGCAACTGTGCAGCGTCTCGCCCTCTGCTGTGAAGGCAACCAAACGTGTGCTGAACGATATGTACATCCGCGACGGAATGCAGGGCAGCATAGCCTATTCCCGCGAAGTTATCGTAGATTTGAGCAAGACCGAAGATTTCAAAGAAGGCGTTAACGCGTTTGTCGAAAAACGCAAACCCAATTGGGTCAACAAGTAATTACCGAAATTTACAGCCGGGAGGCACCGAATGTCACATAACGAAGCAATGGCCGGAATGAACAATCTGGAAATGTCTGAAAAGGCCAAGCCGCTTTTGGCCGCCGTGATCAAACATATCCGCGAAAACGTCGATCCGATTACAGATGAATACTTCCGCCTTGGTGAAGGCCGCGCCGACCGTTGGTCGCACGCACCGGGCCAGCTGGAACTGCTGGAAACCGCCAAGAAGAAAGCCCGCGAAAACGGCTTGTGGAACTTCTTTTTGCCTAATGCCGAAACCGGCGAAGGTTTGTCGAACCTCGATTACGCCTATATCGCGGCCGAGCTTGGCAAAAGCCCGTTGGCGTCTGAATCGCTGAACTGTTCCGCGCCTGACACTGGCAACATGGAAGTGTTGGAGCGTATCGGCACGCAAGAGCAAAAAGACACATGGCTCAAGCCGCTGTTGGCGGGTGAAATCCGGTCAGCCTTTGCGATGACCGAACCTGATATGGCGTCCTCGGATGCCAAAAACATTTCGACCTCTGCTGTGTTGGAAAACGGTGAATGGGTCATCAACGGCGAAAAGTACTATATCTCTGGTGCCGGCGATCCACGTTGTAAGATCATGATTACAATGGTGAAAACGTCACCAAATGCAGAACCCTTCCGCCAACAGTCGCAAATTCTTGTGCCCGTCGACACACCCGGCGTCGAAATTATCGGCCCAATGCACGTTTTCGGCCATGATGACGCGCCACACGGTCACATGCATATCAAATTCACCAACGTTCGGGTACCCGAAGCGAACATGCTATGGGGCGAAGGTCGTGGTTTTGAGATTTCTCAAGTGCGTCTTGGACCTGGCCGTATCCACCACTGCATGCGGTCAATCGGTGCGGCAGAAAAGGCGCTGGATCTGATGATCGAACGCGGTCTAAGCCGTGAAGCGTTTGGCAAGAAGATCATCGACCTTGGCAAAAACATGGAGACGATCTCCCGCGCGAAGATCGAGATCGAAGCAATGCGTTTGATGGTTCTCAAAGCGGCCAAGGCGATGGACGTGCTGGGCAACAAAGAGGCGCGCATCTGGGTCAGCATGATCAAAGCGATGGTGCCAGAAAAAGTTTGCAACATCATCGACCAAGCCATGCAGGTGCATGGTGCGACGGGTATTTCGCAATGGTCACCGCTGTCGAACATGTACACCTCGCAGCGCACGTTGCGGTATGCAGACGGCCCGGATGAAGTACACCACCACGTGATCGCCCGTGCCGAGGTCAAGGATTACAAAGAATCCAACCTGCGCACATCCCGCGCCCGCGAAGAGATCGCGACAGGTCGGACACGGGGCGGCGTATGACCCTATTTGATCTAACTGGAAAGGTGGCGCTGTTAACCGGTGCCTCCAAAGGCATGGGGCTGGCGATGGCCAAGGCCCTTGCCGAACACGGCGCCACTGTGGTGATTTCGGCACGCAAGCAGGATCAACTTGATGTTGCTGCGGCCGAGATTAACGCGCTTGGCAAAGGCAAAGCGTTCGGTGTGGCCTGCAACGTGGGCTACAAGGAACAGCTGCAAGCGCTGGTCGATGAGACGCACAAAGTTGCGGGCAAGATCGACATTGTGATCGGGAATGCCGGCGTGAACCCGTATTACGGGCCAACGTCTGAAATTCCCGATGATGCCTATCAGAAAACCATGAACGCCAACGTGCAGTCTAACCTGTGGTTGGCGCAAATGGTTGCCCCGGACATGGTTGAAAAGGGCGCGGGTTCGATGGCGTTTACGTCGTCGATCGGGGCGTTCAAACCGTCGGTCATGCTGGGCACCTATGGCATGTCAAAACTGGCGTTGATCGGCCTTGTGCGGAACCTTGCAGCGGAATTCGGCCCTAAAGGCATTCGTTTTAACGCGATTTGCCCGGGGCTGGTGAAAACAGAATTTGCGCGTGAACTGTGGGACAATCCAGAGGTTGAAGAGCGGATCAAGAAAGACATTCCTTTGCGCCGTCTAGGGGAACCCGAAGACTTTGCAGGGCTGGCTGTTTTCCTTGCGTCGGACGCAAGCCGCTACATGACCGGTCAGGCGCTGACTGTTTGTGGCGGATCGAACATGTGGACGTGAGGGAACAATATGGAACTGAAAGATAAAATCATCGTCGTCACCGGTGCCGCTAGCGGTATTGGCAAAGCGATGGCCATTCGCTTTGCCGCTGAAGGTGCCAAAAAGGTTGTCTGCGTCGATCTAAACAAGGACGGCGCGCAAGAAGTGGCAGATAGCATCGGCGGCGTGGCCTTTGGTGTAAACGTCGGTGTCGAACAAGAGATCGCAGACATGATCGAAGCTGTCGAGGCTGACATCGGTCCGATTGATTTGTTCTGCTCTAACGCAGGTATTTTGACGGCTGGCGGCATGGAAGTGTCCAATGACGACTGGCAGCGGATTTGGGATATTAACGTGATGTCCCATGTTTGGGCCGCGCGTCATCTGGTCCCTCGTATGACTGAACGCGGGGGCGGCTATTTGCTCAACACAGCGTCGGCGGCGGGCTTGCTGAACCAAGTTGGATGTGCCCCTTATGGTGTGACAAAACATGCGGCTGTTGCCTTGGCCGAATGGTTGGCAATGACCCATGGTGATGACGGGATCAAGGTTTCGGTTCTGTGCCCTCAAGCGGTGCGCAGCGAAATGACCCGTGGTCACGAGGAATCTGTAGCGGCTCTAGATGGCATGTTAGAGCCTGAGCCGGTAGCGGATGCTTGTGTCGAGACAATTCGGAATGAAACATTTCTCGTCCTTCCCCACCCGCAGGTGTTGGACTATATGCGCAAGAAAACCGACAACTATGATCGTTGGATTGGGGGCATGCGCAAGCTGAACCGCCAGTTTGGCGATATCAGGAACCCAAAGAAAGCATCATCATGATCGGATACACGACAGTCGGCACCACCGACATAGAACGTGCTAAAAAGTTCTATTGTGATCTGTTCGAAAGCAAGGACGCCAAAGTGTTGGTTGATGCCGGTCGCATCGCGATGATCGGCACAGGGCGTGGCACTCCGATGATCGCAGTTTGCGAGCCTTACAACAAAGAGGCCCCAACCCCCGGCAACGGTGTGATGGTGGCCTTTACGGCAGAGACGAAACCAGAGGTGGATGAAATCTATGCCCGCGCGATTGAACTGGGGGC
>CBDTUA010000042.1:0-24952 GCA_965363735.1 uncultured Sulfitobacter sp.
AAAAAGTAGCTTAATTTACGCCAGATACTGTCCAACTAATGGGGAGTAGCTCAGTGTGAATTCTCGGCTCGATTGTTGAGCCAGCGGCCGGTTTCCTGTTTGTCTACGCTGCCGATCTCCTTCAGCGCCGCGCCGCAGGAACGTAGCTTGTCGGTGACTAAGATATGTGGGCGACCATGGCGCTTGGTGACAAAGCTTTCCAGGACTTCCCCTTCGTGATCCACAGCCCGCCAAAGATAGTGCGTCTCGCCGTTATCTTCACGAACACCTCGTCCAAGTGCCACTGCCAATTTGAATATCCGCGCATCTGGCTGACCCTTTTCTTGCGGATCTATGCGGCAAACAGCGGACCAAATCCGTTCCACCAAAATCGAACCGTCTCGTGGCTGATGTCGATACCTCGCTCGTGCAGAAGATCCTTCACGTTCCGAAGCGAAAGCGGGAAGTGAACGTACATCATGACGGCTAGGCGGATGATCTCTGGGCTCGTCTTAAACTAACTAAGGGGGCTGCGTCTTGTTATCCCGCAACGCTAATTGCTCGCCCTGCCCGCCTCAACCAATTTTGCTCTGACAGTGCCCCTATTTGTGCTCCAGCACTTCAATCCCGCTCCTATCCCCGGGATCTCGCTGTGCAATGCGTTCCTTGGCTCTTTGGGCAAGGCGTTGCGCAGCGCTATCAAGAGGATTTTTTCTCAGAATACGGTTAAATGCCTGCTCTGCATTGGAAAATTGCGCCTTCCGGAGCATATCCAACGCGGATTCGAAAGCGTGTTTTGTTTCCATCTTCAACTTTGCGGATTCTGGGTGATCCGCCTCAAAGATCTCGTAAACAGTTACGGGCCGTTCACGGCCAACGACACGGACGACATCCAAACAGCGATGGCGATACTTCCCGAGGTCGGACACTGCGTTGATTACATCTTCTGAGGCCACAAGACCGACACCATATTGCACTGTGAGCCCCTCAAGCCTTGCGGCTAGATTTACGGCGTCAGACACCACGTTACCGCTGTGCCTGTGGGTGTCACCGATGATACCCATAATCAAGTCACCTGTGTGCAGACCAATCCCGATATTGATAGTCGTCTCACCATTGATCTCGCGCTCAGCATTGAACCGCCGCAACTCGCGCATCATGCCAATACTGGCTCGTACCGCGTCATCCGCGTTTCTGGGGAAAAGCGACATGATGCCATCACCTAGAAACTGGTTCACCACCCCTGCGTTGTCTTGCACAATCGGGCCCATGCGCCCGAAATATTCATTGAGGAAGCTGAAGGTTTCCGCTGGCCCAATTTTTTCAGCCATCCCGGTAAAGCCCCGGATATCCGAAAACATGATGGTCATTTCTCGCGCGACGTTGTCGCCGAGATGGATATCGAGGATGCTCTTCTTAGCCAAAAATTCCAGAAACTCTACAGGCACAAACCTTCTGTATGCGGTCGACAGCCGCGCAAGATCGATATGTGATCGCACGCGCGCAGATAGTTCTTCGCGCGAAAACGGTTTTGCGAGGAAATCAGTAGCCCCCGCGTTGAAGCCGGCACGCAGATCATCAACCGAATTTTTGGCCGTCAGAATAATCACCGGGAGCACCGTTGCAGGGTGGGTTTCGCGGATCGTCCGACACACTTCATAACCCGAAATCCCCGGCATCATGACATCGAGCAGGACGATGTCTGGTTCAGGACTTTCCGCCAACTTCGCCAATGCCTCGCGACCGTCGCGCGCCAGATCGACCTCATAGCCTTCCAACTGCATATAATTGCGCAGAACTTCAAGGTTGATGGGGTCGTCATCAACCAGCAACGCCCTGAACTTCAGCTCATGTGTGATGGAGGCGTTCAGCGGAACGGCCGTTTTTCCTGCCGCCAGCTCACCAAATTCGGTCGGTTGGAACACGTCTGACCCCTTCGCTTTGACTTGGCTTAATGCCCACGGAGACACGACACGCGACAGCGGCGTTTGATAGGCATTGATCAGCGTGCGGCCAACCTCGGGCTGTGTCGACGAAGCCTTGATGTTAAAGGTGAAAGCCGCGCCTTCGCCGGGCTGAGACTTAACAGAGATCTCACCTCCATGCATTTCGATCAACGTTTTAGAGATCGCAAGCCCCAGCCCCGCACCGGCAAAGCTGCGCTCATCCGAGCCGTCGACTTGTTCGAAACTGCGAAAAATGCGGCTTTGGGCTTCAAGGGGGATACCAATGCCATTGTCAGTCACCGAAATACGCCAATCGTCAGCTTCAAGTGACGCCGAGACCGAAACTGTGCCGGCGTCGGAAAACTTGATGCCGTTGTCTACAAGATTAAGCAGAATTTGCTGTAGCCTGTCCTCATCCGCGTCCAAAAAGCAGTTCGTCGGCACATTGTTCGCTAGCTTGGTCCCCTTTTGTTGGGCATGGGGACCCGAGAGGGTAAAGATCAAGTCCACCAGCGCATGCAAATCCACAGACCGGCGTTTGAGCTCCAGCGCGCCTTCGCGTAACTGTGATAAATCAAGAATGTCGTTGACCAGAGACAACAATCGCCCGCCGGATGCACCGATCAGGCGTAGCGTGTCGCAGGCTTCTGTTGGCAATTGTCCTTTCGCACCATCCACCAGCGCGTTGGAAAGCCCGATAATACCGTTGAGCGGTGTGCGCAGCTCATGGCTTGTTGTCGCTAGGAATTCATCTTTGACCCGGTTCAGCCGCGCCAACTCCTCGGTCGCCCGTTTTTCCAACGCCAACGCTTCGCTTTGGCGCGAATAGAGCATGGCATTCGACAAGGAGATGGAGGCCAGTGACGTCAGCGTTTCCAGAATTTCTTGGCGGTCTGACGTAAAGGTGCCGGGGGAGAGCGTATTCTCCAGCCACAAAACCGCCTGCAATCCGCGCGATCCAGCAACCGGCAGGCATAGGATAGACCTTGGTTTATGGGCAGAGAAATATTCCAATTGTGCAAAGCGTGCCGTGTCTTGCGCGTCTTTCAATACGACAGGTTCGATAGTGGCCGCCACCTGAGATATGATTTCGCGTGGATACCGGCTTGGGTCCAGCGTGTGTACCGGTTGCGGTTCTTCGAACACGGTGACAGCGGCCTCGCCATCAATAAGCTTGCCTTCGGCGGCCAGACATAAGGTTTCATCGCGCATCAAATAGAGTACGCCGGAGTTTGCGCCTGCGTTTTCCATTGTGATCTGCATGAGCCGCTTTTGCAGCATATCAAGTTCGGAAACCTCCAGTATGAGATGGCTCGCCTTGATGATCGACGTCAAATCAAGCTGGTTATCCACCGCCACCGCATTGACCTGTTTTTCGAATAACGCGGGGTGCGCCAGTTCAAGTTGTTCGAGCTTGTTGCTGGCACCCCACCGAGAGTAGGCCCGATGCGCTTGCCTGAGGTAGCTGGTTCGTTGCGCCTCATCCTTCAGCTCTTCTGCGGCGCGCGCTGCACATTCGCACGCAATTCCGAGGTAGCTCCAAATCTCGGCCTCTTTAGCATTGCGGATTGCCTGGTCGTAAAGCGGCATTGCATCGGACAATGCGCCAGTACAACGGGCGACTTCAGCCTCTAACAAAACCAATTGGAAGCGGTGGTTTTCATCGTACTTCACCGCCAGTTTCTTTAACTCAGCGAGATGTTTCCTGAGCAGTTTTTTATGGTTTTTGCGTAGCTCGGTCGTTGCATTAGGGGCGGCACGTGTCAGGCTAAGACCCAAAAGAAGATGATAGTCGACGAACTCCGGGCCCAACGTCGCAAAACCTTCCTGTTCACGCAGCTTGTCCTGTATTTCTTCGATAAGGGCCCAGTCCCCGAATACATGCGACAGCAGAAGTTCAGTCGTATAAAAGGTGCCAAGCGATGCCTCACCTATCATTACCTTTTCGATCGACCGATCCTCTTGGGTCCACAAACCATTGGCCGCAGGATCCGTCAGCCGTGCCATCGCACGATTATAGATGGTCACAACGGAACTCAGCACCTCACTGCCCAGCCGTTTGTCATAGCGTTCGTATTCCTTGAGCTGATCGGCAATCTGCTCAAGAGGTTCGCACATCAGCCAGCCATACTTCAGGATGCTATAATAGTAATATCCTACGTACTCGAGATCGGCCGCTTTCCAGCTGTGAACGATCCCCTGTCGCAACAATTCCCGCAACTCTGCATAGCTTTTGAAACGCCAAGCAACCACAACGCTGTATGTGTAATAAAATCTTCCACGCACGAAGGGATTGATGTCGCGCGGCTCCAAAAGTTTAAAGAGATTGCTGCCGATCTTGTATCCGCGATCAATTGCCTTGAACGCGAGGATCAGCACGATGGCATAGTTTTGAATAGAAAAAAGTCCCGCGCTGGTCAGGCCCTTTTGGAGGGTCAAGCGGAACATCCGCAAGGAGATCAAAGCAAAGAGATCCTTGTTCTGCAAGAAAGCCGGCGTAGACAAGATCATCAGCATTTCAATGAGTTGCGCGGCGCGAGGGTCGTGCATGTCCGGCAAGCCGGAAAAGTCAAACAAGTCGTGTTTGCGCGTCTCGATCTGGGTGAGAGCCAGCTGCGTCAAGATCTTGGGGGCAAGCGCGCCAGAGAGATTCACTCCCAGCAACTTCAGCCCGTCAATACCGTAGCGGATCGCATTTTCGTACTCTGAACGTGAGGTGTGCAGCGTCACCATTAATTGGTACACCAGCGCTTTTTCCTCAACGCTTGCCAAATGCTGGATCAGGGCTTTGAAATCCGCATTGGTCTGATCCGTGTCACCCGTCATGAATGAGACTTCGAGCGCCTCCATGTAAAAAGCCTTGGTAATCTCCGGCTCGGTTTCCCAATCCAGCCCGGCCATTTTTGGGTCCAGACCTCGTACTAAATTTATATATTTAATGGCAATGCTGTAAGCGGCCACAGCCTTGGATCTTTTGGCCCCGGCCACCGCGTATGCTGTAATACGTCTGCCCTGCCGTGGATCCGTGATCATGTCGCGCGCTTGCATGATTTGATCCATCGCAGAGAACAACCGGCTATCGCTTTCAGGATCAATAATCTCTTGTAGAAAAACGCTACCAATCTTGAAGTGCATTTGTTTGCGCAAACCGTCGGGTAATGCCCGGTATGCAGCTTCACGCACCATGTCGTGGCTAAATGCATAGACCGTTACGCCGTCCACTGAATTCTTGGTTACGAACCCTTCCCACCCGGCTTCGTCCAGACAGCCAATGATCTCCTGATCAGTCAGTTCTGTCAGAATCCGCAGCGAAGAAACCAAAAATTGCGTTCCGAACACGGCACCTTTGCACAACGTATCCATCGCGTTCGGTGAAAGCCGATTGATCCCTCGCGTCATCAACAACGCCACATCCTCATCCACGACGCGCTGCGTCAAGGAGTCCATTTTCCATTGCCATCGCCCTTGTCGTGGATCAAAGCGGATGGCCCCTTCATCATAAAGCGACATAAGGAGGCGTCGAATATGGAATGCGTTGCCTTGCGTTTTCGCGCGAATAACGCTGGTCAATTCCTGCAAACCCGCGTCAGAGTCCAAATGCATGGTCTCTGCGATCAACGTCTGAATCTGTTCATGTCCCAACGGGCCAATGCGCGCATGAAGCGTTCCCACTTCCGTCGCTTTGACGGCATTGAGCAGGCGTATCACTCTTTGCGAATTTCCCGACACTTCATCCCGCGCGGCACAAATGACCATCAGATGCGAGGGCGAAGCGGTCGTTAGAACATCTTCCAAAAGCGCAATCGAACCCGGCTCCGCCCACTGCATATCATCCAGAAACAGAACGAGGGGCGCATCGGCACTCGATATATGCTCAAATAACACCTGAAAAGCGATGCGAAATCTCTGGTTCAACTCGGAAAGGTCTCGCATTTGTTCCGGCACGGAGTCGCCAACAATATGCGCCAGTTCTGGCAAAAAGTTGGTCAGGATAGCGATATTATCCCCCAACCCTTCGGTTAGCTCCCGCCGCAATCTGCCTGTTTCATTTTTGTCACTGCTCAGCTTTTGCAGGACGTAATCTTTCAACGCCCTCAACAAACCGAGATAAGGCAGGCTTTCTATTTCGTCGTATTTTCCGGATGCAAAAATCATCCCGGCCCCAGCGGGCGCGAGGTTTTGCAAAGCGTTCGCAATCGAAGATTTCCCAGCCCCACTCGGCCCACTCAAAACCAACAATTCAACGCCGCCAGCCTGCACCTTACCCAATTTCTGGCCTAATTCCTCAAGAATTTGCGTGCGGCCATATAGCTTGTCTGGAATGCGGAACGTCGCCTGTTTGTCCCCAGCCCCCAAATCGAAATCGGGGATCGCCTTGTCGCGGTCAAATGCAGCGCGGCAAAGGCGTAAATCAGCGAGGAGACCATAAGCCGTCTGATACCGGTCTACAGGTGCCTTCTCCAATAGTTTAAGTACTAACTTTGCCAAGACTTTTGGAAAATCCGGATTCGTTTCTAGAATATCCGCTGGCGGAGAAGCCAGATGCATATGGATCAATTCAAGTTTGTCGATGCCAGCAAACGGGGGGGTCCCGACAATCATTTCGTAAAAGATTACACCGAGCGCATAGAGGTCCGATCGGAGATCGCTCATTACCTGAGTGCGCCCGCTCTGCTCTGGTGCACAATAGGCAATCTCCTGAGTGTCACGTCCCTCGATACCAGACGGTCGCTCACGGGCCTGTGTTAGACACTCTGGATGTAGGCACAGTTTCAGCTTGCGTGTTTCAAACTCGACGAAAATTGCATCGGGGGACAAATGACCATGCGCCATATGAAGGGCGTGCAACGCGCCGGTTGCTTCAGCAATCTGGCTGGCGATCTGGAGGAACTGGTCAACACGCATCTGCGTGCGTCCAAAAACGTCACGCAACGGCACGCCGGATGGGTCTTCCATCACAAGCTGCATACCTTCTGCGTCCGCTATCACGGACAAAGGGCGAGCAAGCAATGGATGCGGTTGCTCCTGAAGTCGCTGCAATCGATTATCTAAACGGCGTTTGTTCTCACCCTTCAGATCGTGTGCATTCCAGATCAACGCCCGGCCCGTTCCATCATTCAAGGTTGCCCTCTGCGGCCGGGTTCCAGCAACCTCCGTCAGCCGTTGTTCCCTCATTGCCCTACCTTTACACCAAGTTTGATCATCTTAAGCATGCTGCTTCCACAAAGTTCGGTGTTGTCACCAAAGAAAAATAAGCTTTCGCGCGGTCTGGTTGTTCGCTCCGTGTACCCAAGGCCAACTTCAGATGGTTAAGTCCAAAGTCTAGCCTCGTTCCGGAATTTCTTCCAGTTTCTTCGAGTGTTTTCCTATTGGCAGTTCGCGCCAGTTGTTCTGCCTTTTCTACGCTGCATAAGCCCGCTCGCACCAGATCGCCAAAAGCCTGTTTCGTTTCGCGTATTTGTCGGGCCGGAATTTCCAATCCGAGAGAGGGGGCCATTTCTGACCCTACATCGAGGTCAACGCGGCAGGTACCCGCGCTGCAGTGTCGGCCCACGAATCTTATTAGACGTTCAGCCCGGTCTAGATCCCCTGTCCAATTCGCCTGCTTGAGCAACGCCAAGATCGCTGACGTTTCCACTCCGTCCAAAACAATCCGCATCAGTGGCGCGGCTGCACCCGGGCGCCCGACCATCATGCCAACCTGCCGCAAAAAAGCGCCTTTGGGTAGGGAGTTCAGCACACCAGAAAGGCCCTGCGCAGACCCTTTCGAGCCCATCGCCTCGGCAAGCAGCGCACCAAGCGCAGCGCCCGAGTTGGCGCTGGTTCCCATGCTTGCCGGTGCCAAGAAAAAACTGGGCTGGCTGAAGCGATCATTCGCGCTGCCGTCAAATTCGAGCCAGATCAGACCAACATCACTTTGGCGCGCCCTTACTGCAGCGACGAGAGAAGCCGTTTGGCCGAATAAGGCCGGGTCCTCCGCCGCTGCATCAAAAAGCCCCATAAGAGGCCCGTCTTTGGCCAATACGACCATTGAATAATCAACGGAAGCGGAACTGTCATCAAGCACAGCCTCCAGAATATGCCCACTCGCTACATCCGGCATACGCGCAGCGAGCAGGGCAATTGCAGCACCCGCCCGTTCGGTCGCAAACGCGCCTAGCAAAGCATCGGCAGCAAAACGGACGGCAGTCTGTGGGCAAATCACTTCAAGTTACTGCAATATCAGTGGAGTGCCTTGGCTACCAAAGGTAGTCGCAGACGTTCTGACCGATAAAGAGGTTAAGATCATTGCCTTGCAACGTCGACACCTTTTCGGCCATCTCATGCGGCATCCCGAGTTCTTCGAGATAGGCTTGCGCCTGTTGCGGCCCCTGACCATAGGCGTTCATGAACGCCTTGCGGACTTCGTCATCGCCGAAACATTTAGAGACGACTTCGCAGGTATAATAACTTTGTGACCGTTCTGCTGCTTCCATGGAATATCTCCTTGTTATTTTGTTGAAATTTTTCAAATCGATGCGCTTATTTCCCTTGCACCGGTACACTTTTATTCAGGACATCTCTGTTGAACGAGAAGATGAAGTCGAGTGTCTCTCTCTTGGATTCGGGACTGTCCGGTTTGGCGTAGGAATGGCATGTCTGGCAACTTGAAGTTTCCTGACTGTAACTTTCCATCGTGGAATTGCCGAGAATTTCCGGAATCAACTTGCCGCCCGAATTCAGAACCTCCCATTGCGTCCCCTTCAAACCATAGTTCTTAAACGCAGCTTGCGAAAAACCTTCACGCAGCCTCTGGTTGAAGCACTGAAAGTTCTGGTCAAATGCCAAGCAGGTCAGCGATTTTCCGATTGGTTCGGCGTAGTATCCCGCAGGGTAAAATGAAATGATACGAGACGGCTTGTTGTCTGTCACGTACTTTGGCTGCGCATTCAGTTTGGCTGCACCGTCCGAGTTGCGGCCGTAGAAAAGCCAATCCGGCACGGCATTTCCGTCCGGATAGACCCCCGCCCTCGTTGGGCCGATTTCAGACCAAAGCGGCGCTATATTTCGGTGTTCAAACGTACTCCAGCCCCATTTTTTAAGCTGTTGCGTTTTGTAAACAACATGCAAACCGATGAGAGCTACAGGCTCCAAGGCGCAGCCATAGTCGACCTTGCCATCTTTGATGATCGGGCTGACGTAAGCCCAAGCTTTGTGAAAAAAATCAGGGTCATGCTTTTCATCCATCACCATCCATGATGACTTCAACACGATGGCCCCGCGCTCGGGCCCAACATCCTTTGTGTTCCACGTGCCGACCGGCAGCTCCAACTTCCCCTTCTCATCCAAGTAATCGATCAAGCTCTCAGCGTCCCACAAGTTGTTATCCGCCGTGAATTCATAGGCTTGCTTGTTGAATATCACATCATAAAGTACGGGTCTTCCATTGCGATCCAAAAGCGCCCGGCCTTCAGGATTTAGATATTCATCAAGCAGACGCGGCTGCATCACGTTTGGGATACGATCAGCGTAGGGCACCTTTGCCATTTCAGTCTTTATATCAAGTTGCGCGCATGCCCTTGGCAGCGGCGCATCGGTCTTACTCCATGCGATCGGAGGTTCATCACCCCGAAAGATGTTATTGGTGCTTTTCCACGTCTCCCAGACAGTGGTCCAATCTCCTTCCAGCTTTGCACCATAATCTGGAAGACCTGCAATGGCGCGACCATTTTCGTCAAGCTTTACAGGCCAATTGATCGCCGCAAATATTTGCGTCGAAAAGTTATCGGCCTGATTAGCCGTAACGGTGTTTACATCACCCAAAAAACAGGCCTTCACCGTGGCGTTCACATCGGCCACGTTCGCTTCGTTGCAAGCGCAGGCAAGCTGATCAGTGGGTTCACACGAGTTTTTGGACTGGGCCGTCGCGTCCGGCGCTTGACTCATAACTAGAGAAAAAGCCGCGACTGAATAGAGTAATGATAATTGCCTCACGATGTCCGAACCTCTTAATGTAAAGAAAGCGCTTACAACTCGTTGAATTACACATGCTGAAGATCAAGTTAGAACAAAACGATGCAGAAGTCTAAGAATTAGATGGGCGCTGTCAGGTCAATGCGTACGGTGCTGTCAGTCAAATGCGAACCAGTCTCTGTTCTTCAGCAACTTCAATCTGTCAGACTGCGCCACTTGGTAAGAGCGGCGGCACGGTTCAGCTTGAAATTTGATCGGCTGTAGAGGTGGCGCTCCGTGTTGAAATGGTTGTGGACTGAAGCGTGGACGGCGACAAATTTTTGCAAGGTTCGCATCCTCCTTAAGCGACGCATGGCCCGTTCGCTTCGTCTAAATGGTTGGTGTGAATTCTCGGCTCGATCGATAAGCCAGCGGCCGGCTTCCTGTTTGTCGACATTGCCGATGACCTTCAGCGCCGCGCCGTAGGAACCTAGTTTGTAGGTGAAGAAGATACGTGGTCGACCATGAAGTTTCATGGTTTTCCTGAAAAATTTCAATGCGGCTCTGCAATCAACGCACTTTGTGACAATGCTTTCAAGGACTCCCCCTTCGTGATCCACAGCCCGCCAGAGGTAGTGCCTCTCGCCGTTGATCTTCACGAACACCTCATCCAGATGCCACTGCCATTACGAATATGCGCGCATCTGACTGCCCCTTTTCCTGCGAATATCAGCGGCAAATATTGGGCGAAATCTGTTCCACCAAAATCGAACCGTCTCATGGCTGATGTCGATACCGCGTTCATTCAGAAGGTCCTCCACGTTCCGAAGCGAAAGCGGGAAGCGAACATACGTTATTACGGCCAAGCGGATGATCTCTGAGCTCGTCTTGAAGTGGCGAAAGGGGCTGCGGTTTTTTATCCACAGAAGCTAAGTGCTCGCCCTGCCCGCCTCAACAAGTTTCCTTCTGACAGTTCCCAACGGCCCCTTGTTCCAATAAGTCAGAGTTTGATCCCGCCCAACTCAGCAACGCCGACAAAGCTCCGGTTCCAGGTCGGGCTGATCAAAACCTCGTTGATGCAGACATGTGCCGGGGCCTCGGCAATGTAGCGCACCATTGCGCCCAAATCCTCGGCTTGCAGCATCCTTGCAAGATCTTCCGGTGAAGGCGGCTTTGGCCGTGATTGCATAATAGGCGTGGCAACTTCTCCCGGCATTAGGGCGGTGCATCGGATACCGTTCACGCCCTCATCTTGATTGATCGAATGGCTGAGCGCCACAACCGCGTGTTTCGAGGCGCTATATGCCGGACCTGTCAGACGCGACGGATGGCGCCCTGCCCAGGAAGAGGTCAAAATCAACGTACCCTCACCTTTTGCACGCATTTGCGGCAGAACGGCCAGAATACCGTTCATGACGCCGTTTAGATTGATATCCACAACCTTGGCAAAATCCGTCGGCGTAATCTGTGCAACTGCACGATTGGGAACATTGATCCCCGCATTCGCCACGAAGATATCGATGCCCCCAAGGCGCGCAATGAGCTCGTCGGCAATCGCCTGCGTGGCCGTTGCGTCTACCACATCAAGCTGCGCGGCTTCGGCTTTGCCACCGGCAGCCACAATCTCGGCTGCAACACGTTCCAACTCTTCCAGCCGACGACCGGACAAAACAACATGCGCCCCACTGGTCGCCAGCGCCTTGGCAGAGGCTTCGCCGATGCCGCCGCCAGCGCCGGTAACCCAAGCAATTCTTCCGCTCAACGTTCCCATGTCATTCTCCCGTGATGCCTAATACACTTAAGACGATACGTTCATAGAACTTAGATATTGTCCATCAGTGCGCTCCGGCCGAGCATGACAGAAATTGGTTATGCGCGATGCACGAACGGCTGCAGTGCGAAAGCCGCAGTGCGGCATTATGGCAGTGAGTGGATGGCCGGCATGGGTCGTGAGCACCCTGTTCTAAACTTTTACGATAGGTGGCCCAACTGTCACAAAAGTGAAACTGTTCCGGTTGCTTCCACAGTGCTTCCACGGCTTGCGTAGGCAAAACGCAAGAAGCGCCCCAAAGGGCGCTAATACACTGATACTATATCAGGATATTGGTTACGGGAGGGCGCAACCAGCATTGCCGAACTGAGCTTACTTGTTGGCTTGTCTGATTGCAAAAACTGCAGGGCGGGCTGGGAGCTGTCAACCACTTCATTTGCTCGACGATTTGCTACGGGCAATCAAAGTCATGCCTACATCAACGGCGGGAAGCGAACATTCGCTGCGATGTGCGCCAACGTCTCCTATGCGGACGAAGCGCCATTTCGCTGCAACTGCGCCTAGGTCCGCTATCGATTTCATTTTCCGCAGATAGCGACAATTAGTCTAACACGAGCCTAAAGAGAGTAAATTCACCATCCAACCCGTTGAGGTGTAGCGTCACAGGATCGTCAACTATGACTTCAGGACCCAGAAGTTCTTTGCTTGTTGATGATAGCCGAATTTCTCCCGAGCCAGCCGCTGCTGTAATTCTTGCAGCTGTGTTAACTACTGTCCCGAAATAGTCGTTGTCGCTCTGTACGATATTGCCAGTGTGTAGCCCGATCCGAACCCCTATGGGTAATTCGAATTGTTGGTTGTTTAGCGCCCTCTGAACGGCACCGGCAGCTGAAATTGCGCATTGAAGGTCGGAAAAAACTGACATTGTCCCATCCCCTAGAGATTTGATGAATGTCCCTCCCTCTTTTTCAATTATCTCCGCAACTTCGTTCAAGTGGGACCGGATCAAGCGGGTCCATTGAATATCCCCTAGAGTTTGATTTAGAACGGTAGAGTTTGCAACATCTGTGAACATGACTGTTGAAACGCCTGATCGATCCAAATCGAAACCCTGTTGATGAAGCTCGGCCAGAATTGCATTCATACTGCCGTGTTCCCAACCATAATTAAGAGCATTAGGCGCAGGGTTTGAGCAATGGGCATGAGTCACAGTCCACATACCTTTAAAGCAAGAAAATACTAGTGTGACACGCACATAGACGCTACGGGCGGTACCGGGTATTTGAAGATTGCCTTCCCAGAAAGACCATCCGGCAATTCCTGGGCGAGTTTCATACGCGGTCGTAATACCATCCAATACATAGCCGCCCTTCGGGGCATCAGCCATATGAATGGGATAATTGTCGCGGAGAAATTTGCCGGACCAAACTTCGCCGAGGTCCGTGCCACAGTAGAGCGGTGGTACGGAAGTTGAGAACAGGTTTTGGATTGTGTCAGGGTCACAAACGGCCAGCGCATTGATCCAACGGTCGGTAATAGCAGTCAGTTCGGGGGAGGATTGAGTTTCGGTCATTTTCCAACACGTTATTTGGGTTTCTCTCGCCGCAAGGGCGGACGGTCTGTTCTCGGTTAAGGTGCCAATCTTGTTCATTGGCAAATTTCGTTCCGAGCAGAACTTATCTTGGAGCCTTCAATACAGGTTTCCACTAAAGATTGCCATCTAAGTGTAGGACACGTCGAGGCGCAGTTCCACCAAGAGCAGACGTTCGACGCGCCGCAAGTAAGTGTCACTCTGGGCTCGAAGGAGACATTCGCTGCGATCTGCACCGAGGTCAGGTCAGCTGTGCGGACTTTGCCGCCCTTCGTTGCGCTCGAAATGTGGGACCGTCTATTTATAAAGCCGGGTCGATCCGATTTGGGTATTCAGTCTCTGAAAATAGTGAACAGCTCTTGCGGTTGATCAACCGAGCGCAACATGTACCGCCCCACTGAAACCAGACCAAACGTGGTTGGGTCAACATCGCTGGCGACGGCTGCAGAAATGATAATACGCTGGTTCAACGAGCGGTGCATTCCGGAAATTCGAGCGGCCAAATTCACTTCTGGACCAATCACCGTAAAATCCAAACGCTCGTTGCCTCCCATGTTGCCATACAGAACAGGTCCTGCATGAATTGCCATCGTATACCCAAGTGTTGGCAGGCCGCTTTCTATACGTGCCTGACTGCGATCGGCTAATTCATGTTCCAGCGTCTCTGTCGTGCGCAATGCGCGCTCAGCGGCATCGGAAAGCTGCTGCCTGTCGAAGATCGCGAGCAAACCATCGCCCATGAATTTCAGAACATTCCCACCATTTTGCTCGATCCGCGCAACAACAATACCTAAGTAGTCATTCAGCATAGCCAGCAGGACTTCACCCTCGATCTTCTGGGACATAATGGTGAAGTCTTGGAAATCAAAATAGCAGATCACTGCGTCGATCCACTGAGATGAGCCTCGCTGAATTTCCCCTGAAAGAACTCTCTGGCCCGCATCGCGCCCCAAGTATACCCCGAGCAAATCCTCTGCCATTTTCCTGTTCGATCCGGATTTCAACGCAAGGCACAGCGCTGGAAAGGTGGCTCTGATCAATGAGATGTCGCGGTCCGAAAATCCGTCTTGCGCGTAAGACATCCATGACATCAATGCTCCCTCCTTTCCGTCTTCCCGTAAAATGGGTGTACCTTCCTCCCAATCGCCAAATGCAAGAACAGCTGCGAAATAGTCAGTTGCACCCATGACCTTCATCTCGTTGAGAAGAGGAAAACGGCTGGGACCATCGGTGTCACCCATCCGTTCGCGATAAACGGAATGGCCGTTCGATAGCATGTGGAAGAACGGGCTGATGGCCCAAGCATCAGGCGTTTGCACGCTATGCTCATATTCATGCCGCACCGGGCCATCGCTGTTCAGCCAGTCACAACCAACAGCGCCATACACTGGATGCAGCGCATTCATAGTCACATGCGCCCTCATCAGCGGCACACCCAGCGCAACAAGCTTTTGGCAATAGGCTCCAAGTAATTCGATATGGGGGCGGCCAAGGATCCCCTCTTGAACCAGCCAAGCAGTGAGTTCCCACACCCGTGGGTCGTCGTTCCAGCCTTGTTTCAACTCGTCTTTGCTCATTCTGAATAAAGACCTTTTTGCAATGTCTGCGACAGATGACTTGGACAGACTCAGTACCTATACGGTATCCGCGAATTGACATAGCTCCACTCACATAAATCCGAAACTAATCAAATGCTGAAAAGCGATGTTTTGCGGAAACTGCTGATAGACATAACAGTGCTGAAGTTTGTTACCTATAGGCTCAAACTGGACCTTCGCTGCAGCCCGGACCAATGTCGGTAGAGCGGGACTTTGCCGCCGCTCGCTGCGGCTGCGCCAATTGCGGCTTTCAGAAATCGTTCAAAAACGGTGGTTTTTAAACGTTTTGGTATACTTTCTGAGCTATGGCCTGGTTCGAGCTCTTACAGACTTGTTCTAAGTTGTCCTGTACGCGCTCGAGCACAAATCGTCGCAAGTCACCAAATTTTAGCTATTAGCCTTAGTTTTTTCACAAAAGGATCACGTTTCTGCCGCCATGACTAAGTCAACTGGGTTGAACAAAACAGCTAGCAGGGATAAATATCGCTAGCCTCACACTAGCCAGTTAGGACGGATACCCATGATAAAAACTCCTACAAAATTGATCCCGATTTTCCCACTTAGCCTCGAACAAGTTCGCCAGCTGTTAAAAGGCTCGCTGTAATAGGCGGGCTTCCAACCAGCCCGTGAATAGGCTGCGATCAATGTTAACTAATGCAACAGAAACCCTGATAACGATCTGCGAGATTCTAAGAAGGGTATACGTGATCGACGTACGCAATTATCAAATTATAGGCGGCAGCGTAGCTCTCTCAACCGAATGCTATGGAGCGGGCGAAAGGCCCAGAAAAGTTGCGCCTAGATGATCGCCTTTTCCATTCTTTACAGGATCTCGCCAGCTGCCCTCTCACCGGACTGGATGGCACCTTCGATGTATCCGGTCCATTGGGGTGAGGTTTCGGTACCGGCCCAATGCAGTGGGCCGATTGGTTTCCGCAGCCCCTCGCCGTAGGGGGCAAATACGCCCGGTGGCGCAAAGGCACCATAGCAACCGCCCGACCATTCCTCGTCAGTCCAATCATGATCGACATAATCCAGAGGTTCCGACGCCTCGGGCCCGAAATGCTCTGCGAGCATCTCAAGCACGATTGCGCGGCGTCCCCCGACGGACAAGTCCGCATTGTCAACCGCGCGGTCGGCATCAAAGAAGCCGACGAGCAGACCATTTTCCTGGCCCGGTGGCGAAACATCCATCACCGGCGTCATTGCTACGTCGTCTCGCAGGATCGTACCGTTCAACCCCATGTCACGCCAGAACGGGGTCTTGTAGAGCACCCAGAATTTAATCGACGAGCCCATGAAAAGACGGTCGTGAACTGCGACTTTCGGCTGCGGCAATGTGGGCGTAAAGGTGATACGGTGCATGAGCGTCGGTGAAATGGCGATGATTGCCTTGCGGGCGGTGAACGTGCCTGCGTCGGTGCGCACTGTCACCCCGCCGTCGTGCCATTCGATCATGGTGACAGGTGCGTTAAGGTGCAACCGGCCACCGATTTCATCGGCCATGAATCGGCTGATCTGATGGACGCCTCCGTGAAACACCAAGTTCTGCGCGCCACCAGTATCTGCCGAAATGAGAACGTCCAGCCCGCCACCTGATTTGATGTAGTGCAGAAAAAACAGCAATGACACTTGCGACGGCTCGGCGCAAAGAAGCGAGTTGCAGATGGTTCGGAACGCTGCACGCGGAAGTGGATGAAGAACATTTTGCGCCATCCAAGTTTCCACGGTCGTCGAGTCAAGCTGTTCAGCATCGGGATGCGCCCAAGGCTGATTGGTATCGAGAGGTGCCATGCGACGTTCGAGTTTCCATTTGGCAAACAGATAGGCCAATCCGCCCACAATACCGAAGAGCCGGCTGGGATCTTCGCGTGGACCCAGCCGTTCGCGGCGTCCAATTCGAAAGATAGCATTGCCGTCCAGATGGGTCGGGTAGGAACGTACCCCATAGTGGTCGGCAAGACTTTTCAGCCGTGTCTGGGTGGGACCCATCCACATGCCGCCGAGATCAATAGGAATGCCACCGATAGTGCCAGGTTTGGTTCGTCCGCCCACACGATCCCGTGCCTCAAGGACGACGAAATCCCCGCGGCCTTCGTTCATCAGGGTCCTCGCCGCCGATAGACCAGCAAAACCCGCACCAATTATCACTGTATCCAGCACGCAAAAGTCTCCTGTCTTTCCGTAGTCCAGAAGATGGAAACTAGGGGCAAGGCATTCTTAACGTGACGAAAAATAGAATACCAGAGAAACAGCGTCCGCACTCCTGCGAAATTGGCATCGCTGTGAATTTGATGAAATTTTACGCCAGCAAAAGCTGCACCTGCAAAAGCCGCTTCATCCCGCTCACATACATTTCATTCGACGAAATGATGCACGATCCGCGAATGGCCGCTCTGACGGACTGCACCGCAGCAACCTGTCAGCGCGTGATTGACCTGTCCGGGCCGATAGCTGACCTCAACTTTGGGATGTCCAACGGCAGCTTTGTCCGCACAGCAACCTTCTGCGCAAAACGCAGCGAAGGTCCGCAATCCGCCCTTTGTCAAGGCGGTCGCTCTCGGCCCAAAGCCAGCCTTGTAAAAGCATTTATTGCTACACCGCAGCTTTTGGCGAGCAAAAATTTGTCGACGGAGCCGCATCAATGCGACTCGAATGACGCAAGTTCCGCACGAACATGCTACTGGTTCTGCCTAGTTGAAGGACTCTTTCGAGAAGACTTGTATATGGCCCTGAAAGAACACTTTACCTCAGATTCATTGGGGAATAAATTTCTGCGACTCTGCGACTCTGCGACTCTGCAACTCTGCAACTCTGCAACTCTCCATGGTCCCTGCGAAAGGCAACAAAGAATGTTACAGCAACGTATAAGAGAGCATCTTTGTGAGATTGCAGAGAACGCGCAGCCCATTACGTATCAGGCACTCGCAATGGCCCTTGAACTGTCGCCACCAAATACGATCCACCAGCTGACAGTGGCTCTCGAATGTCTGATAGAAGAAGATGCCGCCGCCGCTCGCCCATTGATTGCAGCTCTGGCAATCAGCAAGGCAAGAGGTGGATTACCCGCTCCCGGATTTTTCGAATGCGCAAAGCGGGTTGGGCTCTTTCACGGGCAACATTCGGGGCCAACGGCCTCGGCCTACTATGAGACCGAATTCAATCGAGCAGTAGAATTCTGGCAGTCGCCTTCGCCGTAGCGAACGGCTCGAAACAGCCCCTCATGTTTGCCGCAGCGAACGTCCAGTTCGAGCCTATTTTGTTGAAAAAGTCTTTGTTGCTTTGCAGCAAGCTGTTTGTTTCACTCGTTATTATAGAAACGGGGGGATTTAGCGATGATGGGTACTCAGGAAGCTCCAACGCAGTTGTTTTATGACTTTGATTTGGAGACACACGTCCCTTCTGACCACATGCTGCGCCAGATCGATCACTTCCTTGATGTCGACGCGGTGCGTGAACAGCTAAAGGCCCATTGCAGCCACCTTGGTCGGCCTTCGATTGACCCTCAACTGATTGTACGGATGTTGGTGATTGGGTACATTTCGGGTATCCGGTCCGAGCGACGCCTGTGTGAAGAAGTTCACTTAAACCTAGCGTACCGTTGGTTCTGCCGCCTTGTGTTGGACAGTAAAGTGCCAGATCATTCCACCTATTCAAAATACCGTCATGGCAAATTCCGCGACAGCGATCTGCTCCGCCACGTCTTCGAGGCTGTGGTTGCCCGTTGCATTTCTGAAGGGCTTGTCGGGGGGCACGGTTTTGCCACCGACGCGAGCCTGATCGAGGCAGATGTGGACAGACAAAACTCCAGCTCACAGGTGGGTGCCGTCAGACAAATGCGAACCAATCTCAGTTCTCCAGCAACCTCAATCTGCTAGGCTGCGCAGAGACCGCGCCAATCGACCAGAGCGGCGGCGGGGTTCAACTTGAAGTTTGATCGGTTGTAGAGATGGCGCTCCGCGTTGAAATGGTTGTGGACTGAAGCGTGGACGGCGACGAATTTTTGCAAGGTTCGCATCCGTCTAAAGCGAAGCATGGCCCGCTCTCCTCGTCTAAATGGCCGGTGGGAGCTCTCGGCTCGATTGTTGAGCCAGCGGCCGGTTTCTTGTCTGTCAACATTTCCGATAACCTTCATCGCTGCGCCGTAGGAACGTAGCTTGTCGGTGACGAAGAAATGTGGGCGACCATGGCGTTTCATGGTTTTCCTGATGAATTTCAAGGCTGCCCTGCGATCACGGCGCTTTGTGACGAAGCTTTCCAGGACTTCCCCTTCGTGATCCACAGCCCGCCAAAGATAGTGCGTCTCGCCGTTATCTTCACGAACACCTCATCCAAGTGCCACTGTGAGTTAAAATATGCGCGCATCTGGCTGACCCTTTTCTTGCGGATCTCTGCGGCAAACAGCGGGCCAAATCTGTTCCACCAAAACCGTACCGTTTCGTGGCTGATATCGATGCCGCGTTCGTGCAAAAAAAATCCTCCATATTTCTAAGCGATAACGGGAATCGAACGTACATCATAACGGCCAGACGGATGATCTTGGGGCTCGTCTTAGAGTAACTAAAGGAGCTGCGTTTTGTCATCCCGCGACGCTAAGTGCTCGCCATGCCGCCCCAACCAATTTTGCTCTGACAGTGCCACGGAAGGAGTCACCGGCATTGACCACATCATGACGAACAAAGCATAACGACTGAGCGGGACAAATCTCGGTGTAAATACCGGGTCAGTTGTGAGTCACATTCAACAGTGAGAGGATCTCAAATGAGCGGGGGCAGCGCATGAAGGCCAAATCTGACCCTGACCCAAGGCGTGAAATCGTCATGACCCATGGCGTTCTCAGCGCCAATCCAGAAGACCTGTTCAATCGCAGGGGCGTGCGCGCGGTGCGGGCTGTCCTGCGAGAAGCAATGCTAAGACTTTGGAGTGACGATGCGTTCGGATTGGCGGGCAACGTTGCCTTTCGTTCGCTGCTTGCGGTTTTTCCGTTCCTGATTTTCACGAGCGCGGTTACGGCGTTCATTGGCGACCGGTCGATGGCCAACAATCTGATCGAATTTCTGATTGCCATCGTGCCACCCCCGTTGATCGAACCGATCGTTTCGGAGGTCGAGCAGGTGATGACAGTGCCACGAGGCGGGATACTCAGCATCGGTATTCTGCTGACGATCTGGTTTGCGGTCGGCGGCGTCGACAGTGTACGTATCGGGTTGAACCGCGCCTATGGACTGCGTGAAACCAGGTCGACGCTCGTACTTCTCGGTGTCCAGATTGCCATGGTCGTCTTTGCCAGCTTGGCCCTTGTATTGGTAGGCTACCTTTTGGTGCTAGCGCCGCGCGCAGGGTCTTGGCTACATGCGCTCATTCCGGGCTTTGATCCGGCATCGGTTTCCATCAGGCTGATCCGATTTCCAGCTTCCGCGACCATCTTTATCGTGGTGCTTTTTGCGGCGCATATCTTGCTGCCCGCGCGCCGCACCATTTTCTCCAACCTTTGGCCGGGCGTTATCATCACCGCAGTCGCATGGACGCTCCTCGCGGCTGCTTTCTCATATTACGTAGAGAGTTTTGGCACTTACGCCAGCTATTACGCCGGCATGGCCGGTATCATCGCCGCCCTCTACTTCATGTATCTCGCAGCCCTCCTCCTGATCTTTGGAGGGGAACTCAATCGAGCGCTCCGAATTAGGCGCCTTGCGCGCATTTTGAACAATTAAGCGTTCGAGCACGGCCGCTATTCGTGGCGTTGTTGCATGCGTGTGGCTGCTTTCAGGAACTGTGGTCAGCGTCGTTCTGGACGCTGGGCAGGTGTCGCAATCGCTCTATCGGCGCGGTTGATTGATGCAAGCACGACAGGCTGCACATTTGAGCCGAACCACAACCGAACAGACTGGTTTAAATCGGGGGGCCGCTCCTATCGCGTGGGCTGCTTTCAAGCTAGCCATGGGGTAATTGGCCGTCAAATGAAGGTTCGAGAAGCACTGGAGCGGTATCGGTGTTTTCCGTAGTGTTTGCTGAACCTGCAGGCTGAGATGGGAAAAAAGGTCAGTTGCGTGCCGTTTGGAAATCACTGCGCCTTTAAACCGTTTGGCATCGCCCCCCCCCAAGGTCAGCCGACCGCAAGTCGCTCTGCCAATATTGGCGCTGGTCGCCGCGAAGGTCGTCTTGGAAACTAAAATCGCAGTCGACGTTAAGTGACCGCCAAAAATTATGCGGTTGCATTCCGCTTCCAATAGGATACCCGTCGGCTTGAAAGCGACATTATCTGTCGCAAATCGACATTCCCCTGTTTCTTGAAAAAGAGTGAGCAGTTCTACTGCTTGAATGGCGATTGCGGCGTTGATGGGCTTTGCGTGGGGCCGCCAGAAGTCTGGCTGTGACCCGCCTCAATACGAAAATCAAAGGAGATACGCCCTATGAAGAGCCTAATATTTGGCGCTGCATTTGCAGCACTTGCGGCCCCCACAGCGGCCTTGGCACAAGAACAATGCGGCGAAGTCACGATCACCCAGATGAACTGGGATTCGGCCGCCATTGTGACGTCGGTTTCGAAGTTTCTGATGGAACAAGGCTATGGCTGCGACGTGACGGCCGTGCCGTCTGACACCACACCGGCGATGACTTCCCTGTCCGAAAACAATGAGCCGGACATCGTGACTGAACTTTGGATTAACTCTGCCGGTGATGCGTACGAAAAGCTGAAAGCAGACGGCAAGATCGAAGAGCTTGGTAGCGTGCTTGAGCCCGGCGGTGTCGAAGGCTGGTGGCTGCCGACCTATCTGGTCGAAGCCCATCCAGAGCTTGCAACAATCGAAGGCGTGATGGCCAACCCTGAGCTTGTCGGCGGCATGTTCAACAACTGCCCTGATGGCTGGGGCTGCCGCATTGTGAATGACAACCTGATCCGCGCGTTCGACCTAGAAGACAGCGGCATCAAAGTCTTCAATCACGGGTCCGGCGAAACGCTAGCAACATCAATGGCAGCGGCTTACCAAAGCGAAGAGCCTTGGTTTGGCTACTACTGGGGTCCAACAACGCCGCTTGGCATGTTCGACATGACAAGTATTGATCTTGGCGAATACGACGCCGATGCATTTGCATCCATGCAGAACGCCGATGCGCCTAATCCTAAGGCATCATCCTTTCCGGCAGCGCCTGTGCTGACGATTGTCACCAAGGACTTTATGAAATCGCATCCTGACATTGCGGAGCTGATGGGGAATGTTACCTTCAAGACGGACACGATGAGCCAATTGTTGGCCTGGAAGCAAGACAACAACGCCTCGAACGAGGAAGCGGCTGTCTATTTCCTGAAAAACAACCCTGATGAGTGGAGCGGCTGGATCAACGATGCAGCCACCGCAAAGCTCGCACCCCTGCTGAAGTAAGAAATTCAGGGCGGTGCTTTTGGTGCCGCCCTTTGCCTGTTTTGAGATGCCCGCATGTGATTGCAGACATCACAGGAATACCGAACAACGGGGCCAGGATCACATGATCCGGCCCTTTTGGTGATGACGCATATCAATAGGATAAGGGCCGCGATTTAAGCCCGGATGAGGGATAAATGGCGACGTATGATTTCGTATTCGATGGGCTTGGCCTGCGCAACTGGTGCGGCAGCAGCGGAGATGACGGCGGCGGCATGACGTCCATGGCGCAACTGCTTGCCCAAACATCCGGTAGCGACGTTGAAGTATCGCCATGGGATACGCCGTTTCCGTCAATGGATGCACTTCACGAAGCCTGCACCGCCTTTCCGCAATCGCGCGAACTGACCAGTGGATTGGAACAAGGGTTCCTCTCCATCAAAGACAGCCTGAAAGTGGTGGTCGACCCACTAACACAGCCGCTTAGCTGGGCGCTGAACGAAGCGCTTTGGGTGATGCAGGCAGTGCCATGGTTCATCATGATCCCACTGTTGATGCTGGTCGCCTGGGCGGTAAGCAGACAAATAAAACTGGTTGGGCTGGTCGTGGTCTGCTTCGGCTTTTTGGGCTTTGTCGACTACTATACCTACACTATGCAGACTCTCGCGATCATCTTTGTCTGCGCGGTGACATGTGTTTTGCTTGGCGTGCCGATTGGTATTGCCATGTCGCGCAGCGACAGGGTGCAGCGTTTAATGATCCCTGTTCTAGACATGCTCCAAACGCTACCACCCTTCGTCTATCTGATCCCGTTGATCTTCCTGTTCTCGGTAACCGAGCCAAAGCTATACGGGATTGCAATCATCCTTTACGCCATTGTGCCAGTAGTCCGCCTGACAGATCTGGGCATCCGTCTGGTTGACCCCGACGTGATCGAAGCAGCAGACGCCTTTGGCATGACCAAGCGGCAAAAGCTATTCAACGTCCAGATCCCGCTGGCGCTGCCCAACATCATGGCTGGCGTGAACCAAACTATCATGATGAGCCTCGCGATGGTTGTCATCGCATCGCTTGTTTCGGCCCCCGGTCTGGGTGTGTTGGTGCTGCGCGGTATCCGGTCGCTCGAGCTGGGCGTTGGCTTGCTTTCGGGGCTGGGTATCGTCCTTCTCGCGATCATTCTGGATCGCGTGACCAAGGCGGCACTTGCCCGCATCAACGTCAGCCAGTCGCGATAAAGGATAACGGATATGACCGATACAGAAATCAAGATCTCGATCCGCAGCCTATATAAGATCTTTGGCGACGATCCCTTGCCCGCCTTGCAACATGTCAAAGACGGGTTGAGCAAGTCGGACCTCTTGGAACTGCACAATCACGTGCTGGGTCTGAACGACATCAATGTCGATGTGCCTGCGGGGAAAACCACAGTGATCATGGGGCTGTCAGGGTCGGGTAAATCGACGCTGATCCGGCACCTGAACCGTCTGATCGAACCCACGGCGGGCGAGGTGTGGGTTAACGGCGACAACATCCTCGACTACAACGAAGCCCAGCTGCGAGAGTTACGGAAACACACGATGTCGATGGTGTTTCAAAAGTTCGCGCTTTTGCCGCACCGGACAGTGTTGCAGAACGCGGGGCTTGCCCCGTCAGTGGAGGGGCAAAGCGAACGGCAATACGCAGACGAGGCCCGCAAATGGCTGGACCGCGTCGGTCTGCAAGGCCAAGGAGAGCAGTATCCGCATCAGATGTCGGGCGGAATGCAGCAACGTGTTGGGATCGCGCGTGCGCTGACCAGCAACTCCGATATCATGCTCATGGACGAAGCATTCTCTGCCCTTGATCCGCTGATCCGGACAGATATGCAGGGCCTGCTGATCGAGTTGCAGGCAGAATTGCAAAAGACCATCGTGTTCATCACGCATGACTTGGACGAAGCGCTAAAATTGGCGGATCATCTGGTGATCCTCAAAGACGGTACCGTCATCCAACAGGGTGAACCTCAGCATATCCTGCTTAACCCAGCCGCCCCATATATCGAAGACTTCGTCAGTGACATCAATCGCGCACGGGTGCTAAGGGTCCGGTCCGTCATGACCAAGACACCAGACGCGGCAGGCGAACGGGCGGGCGAGATTGATCATGATGACACGCTGGAATCTGTGATTGCGCTGTCTGAAGGCGACACATCTCGTAGCTACCGTGTGATGAAGGGCGGTAAACCTATTGGCGTGCTGGACATGCGAAAATTGGTACGCGCTCTGGTCCCATCGGAACAATCCGACGGCGCGGAAAGTGCCCGTCTAAGCGGCTGATAAGGCAGCTGCTGCTAATTTTAACTGAGCGGTGACCCGAGTTTTCATCGAGGACTGGCTCACCTTTTAGCTATGTTTCGCGGGGCAGGCTTTGGTCAAGGGATGACTATCCTCCTTTCTTTGCGCTGCGGCGGCTTTGGCCGCTTGAGGCGAGGAAAGGGAAGATTTTCATTGCTGCAACTTGTTTAAAGTTCGTCGGTCTAACGCAACGTGCCAGTCAAGTTGAAAAAATCACCCGAAACGTTCAGGGACCGCTTTGGCAAGGCTTGAGCCTAGTATAGGACAGGAGCGGACATTTTCTCACATAGGCTAAACGGCGGCTATGGGCCGTTAGTGACGCGCGGGAGATAGGGGCGGCAACCGGACATTCGCCGCGCTTTGCTCGGACGGCTGCTCTGCAGGACGAAGCGGTCTTTCGCTGCACTTGCCCAAATGGCAGGTTTCGGCGCTTATGGG
>CBDTUA010000043.1:0-24895 GCA_965363735.1 uncultured Sulfitobacter sp.
GCGATTGGGGTTGGCTGAACGCTTCGACTGATCTTTAAATGACACTTCCAACGCCTGAGCAACCATGGACGTCAGCCGAGGGCTTTCTTTCATCAACTTAAAACTTGATAATGCATCGCATGGATCAACCAAATCAGAAAAAAGACGGGCAGGATGACATTGACGCGCCGTGATTGGAAACGACGCGCCATCATCACTGGTGGAGCAATTGCCGTCGTGGGGTGGGTAAAAGGTGCGCCACACCTTCTTTCTTTGGGCAAACCAGAGCAAACCTTTGAGGATATAGTTGGTCTTGCACCGTTTCGTCGTTTGATTGGCACGGGGTCAGTCACGTCAGGGGCTGACATATTTACAGGGCTCAATGCACCAGAACCTGCAACACCGCAAGATATTCGGGTTATCGAGGAGATCAGGAACGACCCCTGCGCAGCGATGTTTGGACCACCGCAAGCGGGTCCAGTACCGGTGGCGATGTTCTCAGATTTCAGGTGCCCGATATGCGATGTTATGAACAATCGCCTTGCCGAACTTCTAACTGAGAAACCTAATAGTTTTCGTATGATCCGACATGAGCTTCCTATTCTAGGAGAGTCTTCAAATACAGCGAGTAGGGCGGTTTTGGCGGCGGACCTTCAAGGTGCATATCTGGAAATGCACACGCGACTTGTCAGGACTCCTGCGGTTACGGATGAGGCATTCATTGAGACTCTCGCGGTTCGAATGGGGTTGGACGTAGATCGACTATTGCTCGACATGAAATCCGAAGCGATTGAAAACAAAATGCGTATGACACGAGGGCTGGCCAGTCTTTTCGGGTTCTATGGCACCCCCGGCTTTGCTGTTGGTCGTACAATTTTCTTAGGATCTGTTAGCAAGGCGGTTTTGTGGTATTTGATCGAGTTAGAGGTTGGAAACCCCTGCCAGGTAGCGAAAAGCTAACCAGTTGATATTTATTGACTTCCGTTTGGCTAAGCCAATTTCCCCGCCACTGTAGTCCTTCGCAAATTAGTTTTTGTTGCTCGCGTGAAGATGAAAGCGGTGGGATGGGTTGCTGTTCCACTTAGCGACTAGCCTCATCGCGTGAAAGTCTTTGAGCGGTCATAGTGTGCATTACAATTAAGGTCAGCTTTGTCCGCAATCCGGCCATCGGCACGATTGAAACGGTTAAATTCATGTGCGTCAAATTCATTCACTGTCAGTGCGACCCCATTGCGCTTTGATTGCTGATCATAGCGATGAGGTGTTGATGCGTCACTCATCTAAATGAACTTTACAGACACCTTTTTATGGGACACATTTAGGGCACCGTCAGGGACACTTTCGCAAATCCTTAACGGCTAATGATATGTTTTTACTTGCGGTTTTGGCGCGGATAGTTCGGTTTGTTACTCTCCGACCGCACCAATCTTACAGCATTTCATGCATAAAGCTGTTCAAAGATCTTCGGTACATTAATTTTTAGTCTGGACGTCATCCTGCCAGAGCACGGCTTTTTCAGATCCGGATTTGGCGTTCTCACATCATCTCTCCCAAGGAACCTTTCACGCGTAGCGGGGTTTCTGAAGTAGGTTAGCTTTGGAGAGTTAAGATGGCGCAGAAAAAAGATGTTCCCCCTACAACAACCGATGCCGGCATCAAAGTGCACAGTGACGAGCATTCGCTGACGGTCGGTCCGGATGGGCCTATCGTATTGAACGATCACTATCTACTTGAACAGATGGCGAATTTTAACCGGGAGCGTATTCCAGAGCGTCAACCGCATGCCAAAGGGTCCGGCGCATTCGGCACCTTCGAGACCACGCAAGATGTGTCACAATATACCAAGGCCAAGATTTTCCAGCCCGGTGCCAAATGTGATGTTGCGATGCGGTTCTCTACGGTTGCAGGCGAACGTGGCAGCCCTGATACGTGGCGCGATCCGCGGGGCTTTTCAGTAAAAATGTATACCGAAGACGGTATTTTCGACATGGTCGGAAACAACACGCCTATCTTCTTTGTGCGCGATCCGATGAAGTTCCAGCACTTTATCCGCAGCCAAAAACGGCGTGCCGACAACAATCTGCGCGATCACGACATGCAGTGGGATTTCTGGACACTGTCCCCCGAAAGCGCGCATCAAGTGACCTATTTGATGGGCGATCGCGGCATACCCAAGACGTGGCGTGAAATGAACGGCTATTCCAGCCACACCTATTCCCTGATCAGTGCCGATGGAGAAAAGTACTGGGTAAAATTTCATTTCCACACCGATCAGGGCGACGGAAACGCATACCTAAGCCAAGACGATGCGGACAAATTGGCGGGCAGCGATGGGGATTTCCACCGGCGCGATCTCTTCGACTCAATCAGCGAGGGCAATTATCCTAGCTGGACCCTTAAATGGCAGATCATGCCTTATGAGGATGCAAAGACCTATGATATCAACCCGTTTGATCTGACGAAAGTCTGGCCGCATGAGGATTACCCACTGATTGAGGTCGGGAAACTGACGCTCAATCAAAATCCGACTGATTTTCACACCCAGATTGAGCAATTGGCGTTTGAGCCAAATAACATGGTGCCAGGTGTCGGATTATCGCCGGACAAAATGCTGCTGGCGCGTGGTTTCGCGTATTCTGATGCGCACCGCGCTCGTTTAGGGGTGAACTACAAACAGATTCCGGTGAATACCCCGAAATCACCAGTTCACAGCTATTCCAAAGACGGGGCAGGGCGCACTGTGAGTGTGTCTGACCCTGTGTACGCGCCCAACTCCTATGGCGGTCCAGCCGCGCAGCCTGATCTGGGCGGCGAAGCCGGGTTATGGCATTCAGACGGTGACATGGTACGTCAGGCCTATACCTTGCGCCCAAAGGATGACGACTGGACCCAACCCGGCATTCTAGTGCGCGAGGTTATGGATGCCGATGCGCGTAAGCGCTTGATTGATAACGTCGTTGGTCATCTGGTTGATGGGGTCAGTGAAAAGGTGCTCGTGCGCGCATTTGAGTACTGGCGCAACATCGATAAAGAGGTTGGCGATAAAATCGAAAAAGGTGTCCGCGATAAGATCGGCGGTAAATCCAAAGCGCCGGGTATGGCATCAGCCAAAAGCATTGGCGGCTAAGACTGCAGGAATCAGAAAGTTGGAAAAAGCGAGGCTGGCGAGCCTCGCTTTTTTGTACTCGACTTCGCGAATGATTACGCCACGGCCTTGTCCGGCGTCCGATCATGGAGCTGCAATGTCGCGAGCCAACTGATGCAGATCATCGCGGCGGCCGTGCCAAGACACAAAGACAGCCCGCCAAGTTGATAGGTAAAGCCAGATAGGACGGTCCCGACCAATCGGCCCGCCGCATTTGACATGTAGTAAAACCCGACATCCATTGTGACCCTTTTCGTATCTGTAAAGCTGAGGATCAAAAAGGAATGGAGCGCCGAATTCACCGCAAATATCACCCCGAAAACCAAAAGGCCGAGAATGAGTGTCACCGTCAGCGGTGTGGAGGGCGCGGGTGCGACCCAGACCAACGCGGCAAGCAATGCCGGCACAGTGGTCAATAGACCAACCCAAATCCTGGCCTGCGTCAAAATCTGTGCATTGCTGCGGGATGCTGCCCCAAGGATGCGGGGGGCCCATCCCTGCACAACTCCGTAAAGGATGGTCCAAACCGCCATAAACGATCCAATCATAAAGAACGCCGCACGGTTGCCGACCTCTGATCCGTCAGACAGCACCGCATAGAAATAGATCGGGATGCCCACCACAAACCAAACGTCCCGCGCCCCGAACAAAAACAGACGTGCGAAGCTAAGCCAGTTGATATTGCGGTTCTTCGAGAACACCTCGGAAAATTTTGCATCCTTGCGCCCGACGGGAAGGCCCGTCGGCATGCCAATGACCACACCGACAAGGATGATGAACAGGATCGCGGCCATCGTCAGTACCGACGAGACAAACCCGAGGATAGCCAAAAGCGCTGCCCCTAACAAAAAACCGCAGCCTTTTACCGCGTTCTTTGATCCGGTCAGCAGTGCCACCCAACGAAACAACCCGCCACCATCCGTTGGGGCCAGGATCTTTACTGCACTTTTCGCGCTCATCTTGGCTAGGTCTTTGGCAACGCCTGACACACCTTGCACCAGCATGACAAATACAACAGAGGCCGTGATGCCCCATGCGGGATCAAGTTGCGCCAATGCCAGCAACGCAACGACCTGCAAGGCAAGCCCGGCATAAAGTGTCGTGGTCAGGCCAAAGCGCGCGGCGATCCACCCCGCAGACAGGTTGGTCACGACGCCTGCGATCTCGTACAGAACAAAAAGATAAGCCAGTTGCACAGGCGAAAAGCCAAGCGTGTGAAAATGCAGCAGCACCAGCATCCGCAAGGCCCCATCCGTCAGCATGAACGCCCAATAGGCCGCCGTCACCGTCATATACGCTGCAAATCCCGCAGGGCGTGTCACAGTTTTCCACCCACCACCAGGGCCACATCTACCAGCCGGTATGCATATCCGTATTCATTGTCATACCACGCATAGATCTTCACCTGCGTGCCATTTACCACCATGGTCGATGGCGCATCGACGATGCCGCTGCGCGTATCATTGGTGTAATCGGACGACACCAGCGGGCGTGTTTCATAGCCCAGGATGCCTTTTAGCGGGCCATTGGCGGCGGCCTCGAACAGGGCGTTTACCTCCTCCACGGTTGTGTCGCGCGCCATTTCAAACACGCAATCGGTGATAGAGGCGTTCAATAGCGGCACACGCACAGCATGGCCGTTCAGCTTTCCCTTCAGTTCGGGATAGATCAAGGTGATCGCGGTCGCAGACCCGGTCGTTGTCGGGATCAGGTTGGTCAAAGCCGACCGCGCGCGGCGCAAATCCTTTGCGGGACGGTCAACGATTGTCTGGGTGTTGGTCACGTCATGGATGGTCGTGATCGATCCGTGTTTAATGCCGATCCCCTCGAGCAACACCTTAACCACTGGGGCCAGGCAGTTTGTCGTACAACTTGCTGCCGTTACAATGTGATGGACGTCTGCGTCATAGATATCATCATTGACGCCATATACGATATTTGCGGTCGGACCGTCCTTGACCGGTGCGGATACAATGACCTTTTTCACGCCTGCGGCAAAATATGGGGCCAGCTTGGCTTCGGTCTTGAATGCACCGGTGCAGTCAATCACCACATCAACGCCCTCTAGAGGCAAATCTTCCAGATTGCGGCTGCTGGTGACCGGAATGCGGGTGCCGTCGATGCTAATCGATCCTGCATCCGCTTTAAACTCGGCAGGCCAGCGCCCGTGAACGGAATCAAACTCCAGCAGATGCGCATGCATGGCCGGGTCGCCCACTGCATCATTGATGAATGCGATCTTGGCACCGCGTTCCAGCAAGGGGCGCAGGGCAATTTTGCCGATCCGGCCAAGGCCGTTAAGTGCATATGTTGTCATGGTTCATTCCTGTAGTGATGTGTCTTTGCCGATTGCGTCGACCTGTTTTTGCAAGGCCGCCCGATCCAGCGACCCGAACGAAATCGACGTGAAGGCGCTGATCCGGCTATGTAGGGCACCATAGGTCTGGTCAAAGGCAAGGAATTTTTCGGCATCGGTGCCTTGGACCTTTACGGGGTCTGCCATGCCCCAATGCCCTGAAACGGGCTGCCCGGGCCACGTTGGACAGTCTTCGTTTGCCGCGCGGTCACAAACGGTAAATACAAAATCCATTCTCGGCGCGTCGGGACCCTGGAATTCGGTTATGTTCTTGGACCTCAGATGGGACACGTCATGCCCTTTGGACCGCAGCATTTTCACGGCAAAGGGGTTCAGGTCTGACCGGTGCGCCGTGCCTGCTGAATAGGCCGTGAACTTGTCACCCGCCACGTCGCGCAGGATCGTTTCGGCACAGATCGACCGCGCAGAGTTGCCCGTGCACACGAACAAGACGTTATACGTTGGGTCTGAGGTGGGGGCGATGCCCATTAAAAGGTCGGCAAACTGGGGCGGACAAATATCGGCACGCCCGCGACAGCACCCTAGAAACAGATCCGAGACGACCTCGCGGGTGGCGTGCAGGTTCACCGCGTACAGCAGTCGCGTCCTGTCCCGCCGTTGCAAGATCATCCCCGATTGGGTCAACGCGGACAGATACACCGACGCCGTGCTGGATTTGAGGGCTAGAGCTTGGGCAATTTCACCCGCAGGCAATTCATTCGGGCAACGCCGCATGAGCAAACGGAACACGGCCATCCGTTGTGGGTGACTAAGGACCGAAAGGCGATCTATGAGCATTGATTCCATATTTCATGAATATATAAAATACGGATTCGGTGTCAATGTTTTTGACCTGGCCTGATCAAAAAACATCTGCAGTGAATAGACCTGTCGTTAGTCAGTCGAGACCACCAAGCGATGAGGCGCCCACTGAAAAAGGCGCGTCCCTCATTATTTCAGGTCAACGCTAGACTGTCAGCGCTTGCGATAAATCCGCCTTCAAGTCATCGATATCTTCGATCCCCACCGACAGGCGCAAAAGGCCTTCAGGAATGCCAGTGTGCGGTTCGATCGTGTGGCGATGTTCGACCAGGCTTTCGACCCCGCCCAGTGACGTCGCACGGTGAAACAGCGCCAGCTTTCCGGCGGCGGCCAATGCGGCCTTTGCCCCACCTTTAACGACAAAGGACAGCAGCGGGCCATATCCACCGCTCATTTGGCGGGTGGCGACATCATGACCAGGGTGGCCGGGCAGGCCGGGGTACATCACGGTTTCCACTTGATCATGTTGATCCAAGAACTCGGCCAGCGATTGCGCATTGCGCGACATTTCCCGCATCCGCAAGGGCAGGGTCCGCATGCCGCGCACCAACAGCCATGCCTCAAACGGTCCAATCACAGCACCCGCATCATGGCGATCGGCTTTGATATCGGTCCATATAGACGCGTCCATGTCATTGGTCGCTAACACGCCAGCCAAAACATCCGAATGGCCATTTATCCCTTTGGTCGCAGAATGCATCACGATGTCAGCGCCCAATGCCAGCGGCTTTTGCAGCACGGGTGTGGCGGCGGTGCTGTCTACCATCAACAGGCCACCTACGGCATGAACAGCCTTGGCGGCGGCTTCGATATCCGTGATCCGCAGCCACGGGTTCGAAGGTGTCTCGATCAACACCAGTGACGGTTTGAACGCAGCACAGGCATCGCCAAATGTGGCGATGTCAGAGGCTTCAACTTCCTGCATTTCGATCCCCCGCCGGGTGCAGAAATCGCGCAGCCATTTGGTTGTACCCCAATAGATTTGTGATTGCACTAAGACACGGCCGCCATTGGGAACAGTGCGAAACGCAGCCGCAATCGCGGCCATACCGGACGGAAACAGCAGTGTCTCGGACGCCCCTTCAAGCTGTGCCAAAACGGTCTCAGCGACACGCACAATGTCGCTTTGATCACGCAGGTAGATGTTGTCAGGCCGCAAGGGTTGATATTGCGCATCACGTAAATAGGTGGTCGCCATCTGCAATGGGGGCACAACGCCGCCGCTTTGTGGATCAACGGCACCGGCGGCCTGTGCTGCAATGGTGGCGGGGTTCAATCGGGATGTATCAGACATGGGTTGCGCCACTCCTCAAAGATGACCTGTTTTCAATCCCCTACACCTAAACCGCCTCCCTGCAAAATCACCAGTCCGGAAATCACTGAACACGACTTTCCCGTTCATTTTGACGCGAAAACTCCCGCCGGAGGCATCCCGCCCATGCGCCGAACGCCATGCGGGATGCGCTTAACGCCCTGTTGAGCCTTGTTCTTTACACCCCCGCGGTCTATGCCGCGCTCGAACCCTAATGCCCCTAGATAAAGGTATCACGCATGATTCCCCGCTATTCCCGCCCCGAGATGGTCGCAATCTGGTCCCCCGAAACCAAGTTCCGCATCTGGTTCGAGATCGAGGCACATGCCTGTGACGCGATGGCCAAGCTGGGTGTGATCCCGCAAGCGAACGCCGATGCAGTCTGGAAAGCCAAAGACGTTGAATTCGACGTGGCCCGCATCGATGAGATCGAAGCCGTCACCAAACATGACGTCATCGCGTTCCTGACCCATCTGGCCGAACATGTTGGCAGCGACGAGGCGCGTTTTGTGCATCAAGGCATGACGTCTTCGGATGTCCTAGATACTTGTTTCAACGTCCAACTCACGCGCGCAGCCGATATTTTGATCGCCGATATGGGCTTGCTTCTTGCCGCGCTCAAGCGTCGCGCCATCGAGCATAAAGACACGTTGCGTGTCGGCCGCAGCCACGGCATTCACGCAGAACCGACCACAATGGGTCTGACCTTCGCGCGTTTCTACGCCGAGATGGACCGCAACCTGAAACGCCTGAAAACAGCGCGCGAAGAAATTGCGACCGGTGCGATCTCTGGCGCTGTCGGCACGTTCGCCAATATCGATCCCCGTGTAGAAGAGCACGTCTGCGAACAGTTGGGCCTGACGCCTGAACCGATCAGCACCCAAGTGATCCCGCGCGACCGTCACGCTGCGTTCTTTGCTGCCCTTGGTGTGGTTGCCAGCTCGATCGAAAATGTCGCGACCGAAGTGCGCCATATGCAGCGTACCGAAGTGCTGGAAGGGGCTGAGTTCTTTTCAGCCGGCCAAAAAGGCTCCTCTGCGATGCCGCACAAAAAGAACCCTGTGCTGACCGAAAACCTGACAGGCCTTGCCCGTACGATTCGTATGGCTGTGATCCCTGCTATGGAAAACGTTACCCTTTGGCACGAACGCGATATCTCACATTCCTCGGTCGAGCGTGCGATTGGGCCGGACACCACCATCACCCTTGATTTTGCGTTGCATCGTTTGACAGGTGTGATCGACAAGATGCTGATCTATTCTGACAACATGTTGGCCAACATGAATAAATTCAGCGGTCTGGTGATGTCTCAGCGCGTCCTGCTGGCACTGACACAGGCGGGCGTCAGCCGCGAAGACAGCTATAAGATGGTGCAGCGCAACGCGATGAAAGTCTGGGAAGAAGGTAAAGATTTCAAAACGGAACTGCTGGCCGACCCAGAGGTGTTGAAAGCCTTAAGTGCCGAGGAAATAGAAGAAAAGTTCGACCTTGGCTATCATACGAAGCATGTCGACACGATCTTTGCACGGGTCTTTAAGGACTGATTTTTCGGCCGCATTAACCGATCCGACACCGTGAATTGCGATATTCCTTTGAGAATGCATAAAGCCATTGTAGGCTTTTGATGCATCTCAAAGGAGTAGTATGATGAAACTTGGAATTGCATTATCCACCTTGGCCCTCGTGGCGCTTCCAACGTTTGGCTTTGCAATGTGCACGTCGGAACGACATGCAATGTCTTGTGCCGAAGGGACCGTGTACGACGCGGAAACGGCAACTTGCGTGACCGCGACCACGTCCTGAACAACAAGCGAAAGTGAACCGGATGCCATCAAGGCAGGTTTACTTGCGGTATGGCCGCACTAAACTCAACTCATAACCTGTCTGGGAGAGTTGTATTATGCGTGTCCTTCTTTCGTGTGCTTTTGCATTTGCTTTGCCAGTCACCGCGTTTGCAAATGGCCCTGAACCAACCCCGCCGAAACCTAAAGTTTCGTGCGATCAGGGGATGGTTTACGACAAAAAGTCAAAGAAATGCGTTTCCGCACAAGACAGCCGTCTAACACCCGATGATTTATATCAAACTGTTCGTGAATTGGCATACGCCGGTGATTATACGGGCGCGCAAATTGTTCTTGCCGCCATGCCCCAAGATGACGATCGCACATTGACTTATTTGGGGTTTACCAATCGCAAGATGGGCAACTCGGACCTCAGCATGGACTATTACAATCGTGCTTTGAAAGTGAACCCGGCCAATATTCTTGCACGGTCCTATATGGGGCAAGGCATGGTCGAGCGGGGCAACTTTTCTGGCGCATTGGCTGAATTGCGGGCGATCCGGTCCTATGGCGGTATTGGCACGTGGGCAGAGGCGTCCTTGCGGACAGCCATCGCAACTGGGCAAACTTTTAATTATTGAGGCGAAATCCGTTCGTTTTTTGTTCATCTCTGACTGCCACAAAGCTGAAAGGCAATGTGGCACTCAGAGTTGTAATTTAATGAATGAAATCGTAGCGTTAGGGAAAATCCAACCTGCTCGGATTCCTGGATCTGCAATGGTGGTACCGTCTAGGTTAACCAGACGCGCGAAAGCTGCGATTGTGGTGCGTTTGCTGCTGAATGAAGGTGCCGATATCCCGCTTGAGGACTTGCCTGATGCCCTGCAGGCCAGCCTGACCCAGCAGATGGGGGCAATGCGTACGATTGATCGCGAAACACTTGCCTCTGTGGTCGAAGAATTCGCGCAGGAACTTGACAGTATCGGCCTTTCCTTTCCCGGTGGAATTGCGGGTGCGATCACTGCGCTGGATGGTAAAATCAGCAAACAAACGGCAGAACGCCTGCGCAAAGAAGCGGGCGTGCGCGAGATGGGTGACCCTTGGGACCGTTCGCGCGGCCTGGATGCTGCGCAACTGCTGCCAATGGTTGAAAACGAAAGCATCGAAGTCGCGGCTGTGGTGTTGTCAAAGCTAAAGGTAGGTCTGGCTGCAGAATTGCTGGGTATGTTGCCGGGGCCAAAGGCTCGACAGATCACCTATGCTGTGTCCCTTACCAGCAATGTGGCCCCTCAAGCTGTTGAACGGATTGGTATTTCGCTTGCAGGCCAGCTCGATAATGTGAAGGTAAAAGCCTTTGAAACGGGACCTGTCGAACGGGTGGGGGCCATCCTGAATTCATCAACATCTTTGACGCGCGATGACATGTTAAGTGGCCTGGAAGAGACGGATCAAGGGTTTGCGACAGCGGTACGCAAAGCGATCTTCACATTTGCGAACATCCCGGCACGTGTGTCGCCGCGCGACATTCCTGCAATTTTGCGGCTCGCTGATCAGTCCCAGCTTGTTGTTGCCCTTGCAGGAGCTGAAGCAGCCGGGATGAAAAACGTGTTTAATTTTATTCTGGAGAATATGTCCGGACGGATGGCCGATCAACTGCGCGAAGACGTTACCGATGCAGGGGTCGTGAAACCATCTGATGCAGAGGACGCGATGTCGGCGTTTGTCACTGTGATCCGCGATATGGAGGCGGACGGCAATCTGCAGTTAAACGTTGAGGAGGACGAGGAAGCTTGATCACGCTTGTTGACTACGTTTGCTCGCTGTAAACACGGCACTATTGCAGCCATCTGGCAGAGGTATATGAACGATCCCAAGCATCCCCCGAAAGATCCATTTGTGCGTCGCGCAGGTCACTATCTGACAAATGCGCTAATCGTGGGGTTGATCCGCTTTGCGCGGATGATCCCGTTTCGGGCGCGCCTAGGGTTTGTTGGCTGGGTTGTGCAACATATCATCGGGCCCGCAGCCGGCTATCGCCGCCGAGCAGTTGAGAATCTGAAGATGATATGGCCGGATATTACGCCCGAACGCAGGGATGAAATCGTTGCGGGATGTCTGAACAATGTCGGCCGTACCTTTATCGAGAATTATTCAGCCAATGATTTTCCTGCCCGAATGGCAAAGAATAACCCGCACGGCCCCGGCTTCGAGGCTTTGCAAGACGCCGCCAAAAAGGGGCAGGCTGTTATATTAGTGACCGGTCATTTCGGTAATTACGAGGCCGCGCGCGCCTGTCTTGTTGCGCGGGGGTATGACATTGGCGGTCTGTACCGCGATATGAAGAACCCGTATTTCAACGCGCACTACGTCAAGACAATGGAAGCCTTTGGCGGTCCGGTCTTTCCACAAGGGCGACGAGGCACGGCCGGATTTGTGCGCCACCTCAAAGACGGCGGTCAGCTTGTCTTGTTGTTCGATCAGCATGTGTTTGCCGCGCCAAAGCTGGACTTTCTTGGCGTGCCTGCGAAAACGGCCCTGTCGGCGGCTGAACTTGCGTTGCGCTATGACGCGCTCTTGATCCCGTTTTACGGAATCCGGCTGGACGATGGCGTTTCTTTTGATGCGGTGCTCGAGGCACCTATTCCACACACGGATGCGACGACCATGACACAGGCCCTAAATGACAGTTTGGGCGCGCGTATTATCGCCCATCCCGAACAATGGTTTTGGGTGCACCGGCGCTGGCGGCTGAACGAGGACTAGATTACTTCAAGCGCGCCGCTGCAACGATTGGGCCTGCGCCACTTTGCTGTATGATCACAACGACAGGCAATGCTCCTTGCACCGGGGCTGTCACGGCAAGGGGCGCATCGCCGTTCCAGTCGCCCAACACAGTCCAATTCTTGGCGATGTTATGGTATTCAAAAGCGTGGCCTGCATTTTCACCGCGTTTGATTTTAGTCGTCTCCACGGGAGTGTATTGCAACACGTGCACTGTGAACGGCCCAACGGCCCCGTCCAAAGTTTTCGCGCCAATCTGCACGTTATCACCGGTTCTGGTCAGGGCCAGATCCACACGAGCGGGGTCGTTTTTATGTGCCGCGATGGCCTGCGCAACGGCCATCGGTTTCGCCCCCACAATGTCCGTTTTACCGTTGATAATCATTTCAGGCGTATACACCGTTTTCCTTCCGCCTGCAGCGGCATAGGCGCGTTGGCGGATGGCGTGGGCCGGATTGCCGAATTTATCCTTCCAGCCGATATAATCCCAGTAATCCACATGCAGGGCCAAAGCGATCACATCATCACGCTTGGACAGCTCTGCCAGAATTTCGTCCGCAGGCGGGCAGGATGAACATCCCTGCGAGGTAAAGAGCTCGACCACCACAGGTCTGTCTTGGGCAATCAAGGGGGATGCGCAGGCAAGACCCAAAGCGAAGAGGGTAGAAAACAGGCATTTCATCAATCGAACCACTTTCACAAGGTAGGTTTTTGTAGACTGGGCTTTGACCGATTACCATTCAAGCTTTGTTGAAGCACTGTAACGTCTGGATTGCTGCAATTTGCGTCAATTTCTGTACACAACGGTATACAAATGCGCTTTGCGTGGTGGATTACAGTTGAAACGGAGCGCGCAATACGGCATCTAGGCGGCAAGTCACCGAACTTTATTCAACCCACCGAAGGGAGCTCCCATGACCATTATTGTTGGCCAGGACACCGCCAAGACACGCAAGACGCTCACGTCTGGCGATCAATCCATTGCCTATTATTCGATTCCAGCCGCACAGGAAGCCGGTCTTGGTGATTTCTCGAAATTGCCCGCCGCCCTGAAAGTGGTGTTGGAAAACATGTTGCGCTTTGAAGACGGCAAAACCGTTACCGTTGACGACATCAAGGCCTTTGCTGAATGGGGTGCCAAGGGTGGCAAAAACCCGCGCGAGATCGCATATCGTCCTGCCCGCGTGCTGATGCAGGATTTCACCGGCGTTCCGGCGGTTGTCGACCTTGCCGCGATGCGAGATGGTCTGGTTGCTTTGGGCGGTGATGCTGACAAGATTAACCCGCTGAACCCGGTTGATTTGGTTATCGACCACTCGGTCATGATCGATGAATTCGGTAATCCGCGGGCCTTCCAGATGAACGTCGACCGCGAATACGAGCGCAACATCGAGCGTTACACGTTCCTTAAGTGGGGCCAAAAGGCGTTCAACAACTTCCGCGTTGTGCCCCCAGGCACCGGCATCTGCCACCAGGTGAACCTAGAGTATCTGGCGCAAACTGTTTGGACAGACAAAGACCAAAACGGTGTTGAAGTCGCATATCCAGACACGCTTGTCGGTACAGACAGCCACACCACCATGGTTAACGGCATGGCCGTACTGGGGTGGGGAGTTGGCGGGATCGAGGCCGAGGCCGCGATGCTGGGTCAACCGATTTCGATGCTGATCCCCGAGGTTGTCGGTTTCGAATTGACGGGCCGCATGATGGAAGGCACCACCGGGACCGACCTTGTTCTGAAAGTGGTCGAGTTGCTGCGTGAAAAAGGCGTGGTTTCCAAGTTCGTTGAATTCTATGGCGAAGGTCTTGACCACCTGCCGCTTGCCGACCGCGCGACGATTGCGAACATGGCACCGGAATATGGCGCGACCTGTGGTTTCTTCCCGATTGACGGCGAAACATTGCGCTATATGCGGACCACGGGCCGCGAAGAAGACCGCATTGCGCTGGTCGAAGCCTATGCCAAGGAAAACGGCATGTGGCGTGACGCGGACTATGCGCCGATCTACACCGATACGCTGTCGCTTGACATGGGCACGATCGTGCCTGCGATTTCCGGCCCAAAACGCCCGCAGGACTACATCGCGCTGACATCTGCACACACCGCATTTGCCGACTACGTCAGCGGCGAGCGCAATGGCAAAGAAAGCACGGCCAGCGCGGAAGTCCGCTGGGAAGGCGAGGGCGGTCAGCCTGAACCTCGGGATATCCCCGGAGATGTCGGCCACCACCAGCGTGGCTATGTGCAGACCGATGATGGCCATTATCAACTGCACGACGGTTCAATCGTGATCGCGTCGATTACATCCTGCACCAACACATCGAACCCCTATGTGATGATCGGTGCCGGTCTGGTGGCCCGCAAAGCGCGCGCGCTGGGCTTGAACCGCAAGCCGTGGGTCAAGACATCGCTGGCCCCCGGTTCGCAAGTGGTTTCCGCCTATCTCGAGGCCGCAAACCTGCAAGAGGATCTGGACGCCATTGGCTTTAACCTCGTTGGGTACGGATGCACGACCTGTATCGGTAACTCTGGCCCGCTTGAGCCTGAGATCAGCAAGGCGATCAACGATTACGACCTGATCGCTACGTCGATCCTCTCGGGCAACCGCAACTTTGAAGGCCGGATTTCACCAGACGTGCGCGCCAACTATCTGGCGTCACCGCCACTGGTTGTGGCCTATGCACTGGTGGGCGATATGAACGTCGATCTGGCGCATTCACCTTTGGGCCAAGACCAAAACGGCAAGGATGTCTATCTGAAAGACATCTGGCCAACCACTCAGGAAGTGGCCGAGCTGGTTGAAAAGACCGTGACGCGCGCAGCCTTCCAAGAGAAATATGCCGACGTGTTCAAGGGCGACGAAAAGTGGCAGTCCGTCGAGACAACGGATGCCAAAACCTACAACTGGCCGCCCGCGTCGACATACGTGCAAAACCCGCCGTATTTCCAGAATATGTCGCCAGAGCCGGGTGTGATCACCAACATCGATGGGGCCAAAGTTCTGGCAGTCTTGGGTGACATGATCACGACCGACCACATCAGCCCGGCGGGCTCGTTCAAAGATACAACACCAGCCGGTCAATACCTGCTTGAGCATCAGGTGCCCGTGCGCGAATTCAACTCGTATGGCTCGCGTCGTGGTAACCACGAAGTTATGATGCGCGGCACATTCGCCAACATCCGCATCAAGAACGAGATGCTGGAAGGTGTTGAAGGCGGCTATACTAACGGCCCTGATGGCGAACAAACGTCGATCTTTGACGCCGCGATGGCCTATCAGGATGCCGGCACTCCGCTGGTGATTTTTGGTGGCGAGCAATACGGTGCCGGGTCGTCGCGTGACTGGGCGGCTAAAGGCACAGCGCTGTTAGGCGTCAAGGCTGTGATCGCTGAAAGCTTTGAGCGCATTCACCGCTCCAACCTTGTTGGTATGGGCGTTATCCCGTTCGAGTTCACTAAGGGTGATACGCGCAAGAGCTTGGGCCTGACTGGTAAAGAAACCGTTTCAATTTCGGGTCTGGATACGATCAAGCCGCTGCAAGAGGTTCCTTGCACGATCACAATGGCTGACGGTTCGGTCAAAGAGATCATGATCAAGTGCCGCATCGATACCGCGATCGAGATTGAATACATCGAACATGGTGGCGTACTGCACTACGTTTTGCGCGATCTGGCCAAGTCAGCCTGATCCATCTAAACCTACGATTAGAACGCCCGCCAAGCATCGCCTTGGCGGGCGTTTTGCGTTCATAAGCCTTGGGGGAAGGGGCGCTTTATCGCCAGATGCGGCCCATTTAGCGAGGATTGTCAGAATTGTGTTCACAAATCCGATTTTGCCCAACAGAATGTTTGCTGCGCACCGATTGTTTCAGTTATGAAGCCAATAAAAGTAAGTTGAGTGCTGACGAGCCGCCTAAACGGTCTAGCTTATACGAGATCAGGTTTCGTTCTTCTCGAAGAAGGAGTGGCGCATGGCGCGTTCGACAAGAGACAGATTTCTAGCAGGCATGCGGGCGACCACCGCTGCTGCGGCAGTGCTTTGGGGCAGTTCCGTTGGATTTGCCGCATCGCTGGATATCACCGGTGTCGAAAAAGGGTCTGACCTCTACGAGGCCGTGCTGGGCGGGTCATTGCTGCGCGAACAAACCGCCGAAGACGCGACACCGTCGACCCAAGAGTTATTAGCCGCGGCACAGGCGGATTACGCCAGATTGCTGGCGGTGCTTTACGATAAGGGTTATTTCGCAGCAGTGATCAAAATCACCGTTGACGGGGTCGACGCGGCCAGTATCGCGCCGGTATCGCCGCCTGCCCAAATCAACAAGGCTGTTATTGATGTGCAACCGGGCAAGAAGTTCAGCTTTGCCAAAGCAGACATCGCGCCAATCGTCCCCAAGACTGAATTGCCAGACGGGTTCGCAGTGGGGCAGCCCGCCAGCCTTGGTGTGATGAAGACCGCTGTATCCAAAGGCATCACTGGATGGCGGGACCAAGGCCACGCAAAGGCGGCATTGGAGGATCAACAAATTACTGCAAGGGTGCCCGACAGCACACTAAGCGTGACACTGCGGCTGGCGCCCGGTCCGCGCCTGCGATTTGGGAATCTGACCATAAAGGGCGAAAGCGCCGTGCGTCAGGGCCGGATTATCAAGATTGCAGGCTTGCCCACCGGGCAGGTGTATTCCGAAGAGCAGTTGGATTTGGCTGCAACCCGTTTGCGCCGCACAGGGGCTTTCAGCTCCGTTGCAATGATCGAGGCTGACAAGATCACGGCACCGGATCTTTTGCCGATTACGGTTCAGATCGCAGATGCGCCGCAGCGCCGTTTCGGGTTTGGTGCTGAATTGTCCTCTCTCGAAGGGGTGACAGTCAGCACCTACTGGATGCACCGTAACCTCCTGGGCGGGGCGGAAAACCTGCGTGTCGAGGGCGAAGTTTCTGGCATTGGTGGCAGTTCGGGCGGTACAGACTATCGATTGTCGACACGGTTTGAACGCCCTGCGACCTTTAACGCGGATACCAATTTCTATGCTTTGGCCAAAATCGAACAGCTGGACGAGGAGTTCTACTTTTCCCGTCAATTTGATGTCGAGGCCGGGATCGAGCGGATTGCCAGCGCCGAGCGGACCTATACGCTGGGCTTGGGCCTGCGCACCGCCGAAACACGCGATGCGTTCGGGACGCAGAATTACACACTGTTGACCCTGCCGCTGACCGCTGAACATGACTACCGCGACAACCGTCTGGACGCCAAGGATGGCTTTTACGCCAAAGCTAGCCTGATGCCATTCCTTGCGATATCGGGATCGGCGAACGGATTGCGCAGCTATGTCGATCTGCGCGGGTATAAAACCTTTGGCATTACACGTCCTGTAACTTTTGCACTGCGTGGGCAGCTTGGGTCGGTCTATGGGCCAACGTTGGCACAGTCACCGGCGGATTATCTGTTCTATTCGGGTGGCGGTGGTTCTGTTCGGGGACAACCGTATCAGACCCTTGGCGTCGATCTGGGTGGCGGAAATACCGTTGGCGGGCGCAGCTTTGTTGGCATTTCAGCCGAGGCACGAGTTGCTGTGCGCGACAAGCTCGGCATCGTGGCTTTTGTCGACGCGGGCTATATCGGCTCCGAACAGTTCTTTGACGGCTCGGGGCAGTGGCATTCCGGCGCGGGCCTAGGCGTACGCTACGCCACGGGCATTGGCCCGATCCGTGTGGACTTCGCGGTACCCACATCCGGCCCTGAAACGGGCGAAAATTTTCAGGTCTATATCGGTATTGGACAATCGTTTTGATCCACTTTGTACGCAATATCCTATTCACATGCATGGTGCTTTTGGCTTCGGGGGCGGTTGCCCAAGAGGACGACAAAGATTTTTTAACCCGCACCATCCAAAACGCGCTTAGCGGCGCGGGGCGGACGGTCAGCATTGACGGGTTTTCGGGTGCGCTTAGCTCGCGCGCGTCATTTGATCAGATGACGATTTCCGACGACCAAGGCGTGTGGTTGACACTGGAGGAAGTTGAGCTGGATTGGAACCGCTCTGCCTTGCTGCGGGGTCGGCTTGAGGTTCAAGCGTTGACGGCTAAGCGTCTGTCGGTGCCGCGTCTGCCGACCGCCCAAGAAGACAACATGCCCGATCCCGAGGCCAAACCATTTACCTTTCCAACAATCCCCGATTTACCCGTTTCCGTCGATGTCGCCAAATTCGAGGTCGAGGAAATCGTACTGGGTGCGCCGATCTTGGGCGAAGCAGCGCAGATGACCCTCAAGGCCACGGCCAAGCTGAACGAAGATGTAGTCACCCTTGATATCGACGCCGCGCGGACGGACGGCAAGCAGGGCGCGTTTAAAATTTCTGCGAACCTGACCCGCAGTACCAACCTGCTTGATCTGTTGGTCAACCTGTCCGAAGAGCAAAAGGGCATCATCTCGCGCACATTGAAAATTCCCGGTGAGCCGTCAGTTGATCTGACGGTAGCAGGGCAGGGGCCGTTGTCGGACTTCAAAACTGACATCGATCTGTCCACCGATGGCGAACAGCGCCTGGCGGGGCAGGTCATCGTGGTCGAACAAGGTGCAACAGATGACCCCGACCGCCGCATACAGGCTGATTTGCGCGGTGATGTTACCGCTTTGATCCTGTCGCAATACCGCGAATTTTTTGGCACAGACGTTGCGCTGACGCTTGACGCACTGGTGCAGGCCGACGGCGGCCTTGAGGTGAATGATTTCGCCCTGAAAGCAAAGTCTGCTGAATTGCAGGGCAAGATCACATTGAATAGCGACAAGTGGCCCAGTGCGATCGATATTTCCGGCACCGTGGAGTCGACCGAAAGTGAACGAGTGCTTCTGCCGGTGGCGGGGGCCAGCACCTATGTGCGGCGGGTTGATCTGGATGTGAAATATGACGCCGATGATGGCGATGCGATTGAAGCCAAATTTGACGTTGATGGGTTGGCTACAGAAGCGTTGGCGATTGATAGCACCCAGTTAAGTCTGATTGGTACGCTTGCAGGGGCTGCAGGTACGGTGGGCACGTTTAACGGCGATCTGGAATTTGCCACCAAGGGGCTGACCCTGACCAATGCCGCAATTTCCGAGGCGCTAGGCAAGGCACTGAGCGGCCGTGCCAACATTGCCTATACCGAAGGCGAACCAGTGCAGATCAGCGGGCTTGATCTGTCGGGCACAGACTATGGTTTGACGGGCGATCTGACCATCAATGGCCCCGCCGAAAATTCCTTGACGCAGCTTAAGGCGCGTCTGGAGGCAACGGATATAAGCCGATTTTCCGCCCTGGCCGGACGCGAACTGGATGGCGCTGCCAATGTTGATGTTGCCGGTCAGGTCAAACCGCTGGACGGGATGTTTGATCTGAATATCAACGGTTTGACGCGCGACCTGAAAGTCGGGATCACGCAGGCTGATACGCTTCTTGCGGGCGAAACGGTTCTTAGTCTCGGGGCCTCGAGAGATGAGACTGGCACCTTTGTGCGCGATCTGTCGCTCGAGAACGCGGCCATAACCGCAACGGGCGGGGCAGAGCTGCGCAGTGATAATTCGCAAGCGCGGTTCACGGCCAAACTGGCCGATATCGGTTTGGTTGTGCCGCAGTATTCCGGTCCCGTAACGATCACAGCCACCGCAGACCAAGACACCCGTGGCTGGACGGTCGATGCAGTGACCGACGGCCCCTACAACGCGGCGCTGACGGCCAAAGGGTTGGCGACGGGGCCAAATGCGGCGCTCAGCTTTACCGCGCAGGTACCGGAGATCAAGGATTTCGTTCCTGATGCCCCGGTTGCGGGTCAAATTGCATTGGATGGAACCTTGCGCCAATCGCCCGAAGGCTGGCTGATAGACACGAAAGCAACTGCGCCCGAAGGTGTAACCGCGACTGTGCAGGGCGGCCTGACACCTCTAGATATCGATTTCGAGGCGAACATCCCCCGCGTGCAAGCGTTTGCGCCACAGGTCATCGGACCACTGACGGCGACCGGCAATCTGAAACAGACTGATGCCGGTTTTGTCATCGATGCAAAGGCGTCCGGCCCCTATGCAGCGCAGGTTGCCGTGCAGGGCGCGCTGACACCGATGATCGATATTTCGTTCGATGCAGCCGTGCCGAATGTAAACCGGGTGGTGCCAAAGATAAACGGACCGCTGAATGCTACGGGTACGGTGCGCCAGACTGACAAGGGGTTCTTTGTCGATACGTCGGCCACGGGCCCCTATGGCGCGCGCGCTTTGGTCGAAGGCTTGGCAACTGGCCCCGATATGTCCCTGACCTTTGACCTGTCAGTGCCCAATGTGCAGCCGTTGGTGCCCGGCGTATCAGGCCCCTTGGCGGCCACAGGATCGATCCGTCAGACGCCCGCAGGCATTGCCATTGATACCAAAGCGACAGGGCCTTATGCGGCGCGGGCATCGGTTCAGGGCGTCGTTACCGGCGACAATCCGGCGCTGACCTATGACGTAACAATCCCCAATCTTGCGGCCTTGGTGCCCAAGCTGAGTGGGCCGCTGAACGTCACGGGTACAGCACAGCAGGAAAGCGCAGGCTGGCGGTTGAACACCAATGCAAGCGGCCCTGCAGGAACACAGGCCGCAATTGCGGGACTGGTGGGCACGGACGGCAATCTGAACCTGGATATAAATGGGAATGCGCCGCTGGGACTGTCTGCGCCATTTATCGCACCTCGTATCCTGCAAGGGCAGGCAACGTTCGATTTAAGCGTGAACGGACCGCCGCAGCTTGGTTCGGTGACGGGCAGCATCCGCACATCGAATGCATCTCTTTCGGCACCAAACCTGCGCATCGCATTGGAAAATATCGCTGCCAACATCGATCTTGGTAACAACCGCGCACAGATTGACCTGTCGGCTGACAGTGTCGACGGCGGGCAAATCAAGGTTGATGGGGATGTTATCCTGACCGGCTCCATGACAGCCGATTTGCAGATAGCATTGAACAATCTGGTGCTTATTGACCCGTCGCTTTATCGTACGTCGCTGAACGGCAACCTGCGTTTCGCTGGCCCTGTGACGGGGGGTGCGCGGATAGATGGCCGTATCGACGTTGGTGAATCCAGCGTGACAGTCCCGTCCACGGGTCTGACCAGCATTGGTGATATTCCGCAGATCGACTTTGTCGGGGCTCCGGCTGACGTGATAGCAACCAGACGCAAAGCAGGACTCGATGGTGCCGAAGCGGGCACAGATCACGCCGCGACCAGCAGCGGGCCGGGTATTCAAATGAACGTCCAGATCAACGCGCCAAACCGCATCTTCGTGCGCGGCCGCGGGTTGGATGCGGAACTAGGTGGCAGCCTTTTGCTGACCGGCACAACCAATCGGATGATCTCGGCGGGACGGTTTGACCTGATCCGCGGGCGTTTGGATATTCTGGGCAAGCGGTTTGATCTGAACGAAGGTGCCGTGAAATTCCAAGGTGATCTGGTGCCATACTTGCGCTTTGTCACCGCCACCACGACCCAAGCGGGCGAGGTTCGGATCATTATCGAAGGTCAGGCAACATCGCCAGAAGTGTCCTTTGAATCGACCCCTGAATCCCCTCAGGACGAGGTCTTGGCGCAGTTGCTCTTCGGGCGCAATATTTCTGAAATCTCGGCGTTTCAGGCGCTGCAGTTGGCCAGCGCGGTCGCCACCCTTGCAGGGCGCGGGGGTGCGGGTGTGATTTCGAACTTGCGAACTGGTTTTGGCTTGGATGATCTGGACGTGACCACCACGGACAGCGGCGCGACGGCCGTGCGCGCGGGCAAATACATTTCCGATAATGTCTATACCGACGTGACCGCCGCATCTGACGGGACGGCTGATATCTCGATAAATCTGGACATCAGCAAGAACCTGACGGCCAAAGGGACGGTCGGGTCAGATGGCAATACCGGCATCGGTATCTTCTTTGAAAAAGATTATTGAGTTCAGCGTTTTGCGGCTCTGAATTCACCGAACCTGCTTTGCTCAAACAACAAGGCGGGGGCGTTTTGGTCCGGATCATAGGCGCCGTGTGTGACTATACCTAAAATCAGGGAATGATCACCCGCCGGGTGCACAGCGAATGTATCGCAATGAAATGTGGTCAGGCATCCGGTCAAAGTGGGCGCACCATTCGGCCCTTCTGACCAGTCAAAGCGGTCAAAGCCGTCGCCATTCGCAGCAAAATGATCTGCCAATGCTTTCTGGTCTGCCCCCAAAACATGGATCGCGAAATGCGGGGCCGCAGCAAAACCATCATGGCGTTTTGACGATTTTCCGGGCGACCACAAAACAAGAGGTGGATCAAGCGAAATCGAAGAAAATGAATTCGCTGTCATACCCAACGGACCGTACGGCGTCTGGACAGTCACCACCGTCACGCCAGTGGCAAACCGTCCGAATGCGCGGCGCAGGTCTGTCGTGTCGTTAGATGTCGGATCGAAGTGGTGCAAGCTATCTGTCATGACGCAGCGGTGCCACGGGGGGGGCAAATTGTCCAGACGGCAAAACCGCTTTGCCCCTTGACCCATGAAACCAAGAAGCAAGCGACGGCGTTAGGTGAAAATCGCCTAGGGGTCTGTTTGCTTTGGTATCGGAAAACCTGTGAAATGGCAGAATGATCCATCCAAAAACTTTGGGGAGCGGACAGTTTTTAACCGTCAACAGATAGATCGAAATTCAATCGCTTCGTTTTGCAGCGGTTTTATACCAGAGGGGTCCTGCGTGTCGCTCAATGAAAAGTCCCGTCTAGCATTTGATATTTCTCCGGTTCCAATGCTTTTGGTGGCAAGCGATGGTTCCATTCTTTTAGCGAATGACGAGTTTTTGAACTTTTTAAGTGTAATTTTGATGAATTATGCGCTTTGAGCGTTGAGGCATTGGTGCCCTACACCATCCGCGCCTATGATCCGGAACTGCGAATGGCGTATGGCCGGGTATCGACAAAGCGAAGCATGGGAACGGGGGGCGATCTGCACGGTGTGACTAAATAAGGCACCGTCATCCTGCTGGAACTGGGACTTGAGCCGGTGACAGACGGGGTTGAACAATGTCCTTGGTCGCTGGGATCGACATCCGGCATCGCAATATCCACGAAGAGCGTATGTACTGTGCGATGGACGCGGCAGCATGCCCATGGTGATGATGGACGGCCGTGGTACAATCGTTTTTATCAACAAATCCGTATTGTTCCTGTTCAGCTAAACTGACCGCATTGAAAGTGGAGTTGTCCCATTTCACCTATAGCGCGGGCCGTGATCTGAAAGCGCCTTTGTCCACCATAACTGGCCTCTTGAAGCTTTGTATCGAGGATCTGGATGATGGGTGTATTGATGACGCCCATTAAAATCTGATGAAGGTCATCGAAAATAGCCAACGTAGCGCCAAGAAGGTCGAAGGGATCTAGCAGATCGCGCGCAGGGTTGGACGGGATGCCACGCGTATCTGCGTCTCTCAACACGGTTATCGAAGAAATTTGGCTTGATTTAACCGGTGGCAACAGCCCCTCGCAGTTAACCCGAGATTTCACCTATCAAGGGCCTCTCGTAACCGAATTCCCAACCCTGAAGGTCGTCATTGAAAACATGTTATCAAATGCGTTGCGCTATGCGGATACAAAAAAACCGAGCCATATTATTTGTGTGAAAAGTGAACCGGATGACTGCGGGGTCAAGATTTCCTTTACAGACAACGGGATAGGGATTTCAAAAGGAAATATTCCCAAAGTTTTCAAATGTTCAGACGGCTGGGTGACCGCAGTGGTGATGGGCTGAGAATGTTGGAGCGGTGCGCGGTAGTGCGGGGGGCAGGCAATGAAATTAGTTTCGACGATACCCACGAAACGGACTGGTTTACCGAATACTGATCCGATGCCCGGTTGACGGAGTGAAAGTTTCAGACCCATCGTTTGATCGTGTTCGATCGCCCCAGATAGGAAACGCCAGGCAAAGAAAAGGGGCACCCGATAGGATGCCCCATTGTTTGCATTATTCTGAGAACTTAGCGGTTCATGCGATTTTCGATCAATTCATCGACCACTTCGGGCTCAGCTAGGGTCGAAATGTCGCCAAGGGCCCCAAAATCGTTTTCTGCGATCTTGCGCAGGATGCGGCGCATGATTTTACCGGAACGGGTTTTCGGCAAACCAGGGGCCCATTGAATCAGGTCCGGTGACGCAATTGGTCCGATTTCTGTGCGCACCCAGTTGCGCAATTCAGTGCGCAATTCATCCGTAGGCTCTTCACCCACCATCAACGAAACATAGCAATAGATGCCTTGGCCTTTGATATTATGCGGGTATCCGACCACAGCAGCTTCGGCGACTTTTGGGTGCGCGACCAGTGCGCTTTCGACCTCGGCCGTACCCATGCGGTGGCCAGACACGTTGATTACGTCATCAACGCGACCGGTGATCCAATAATCGCCGTCTTCGTCGCGGCGGCAGCCGTCACCGGTAAAATAGTAGCCTTTGTAGTCGCTGAAATAGGTTTGTTCGAACCGTGCGTGATCGCCCCAAACGGTGCGCATCTGGCCGGGCCAGCTGTCGGCGATGCACAACACGCCTTCGACGCCGTTGCCTTCGATAATCTCGCCCGAGGTTGGTTCCAGTACTACCGGCTTGATGCCAAAGAACGGCTTCATTGCGGCACCGGGTTTGGTGGCGTGGGCACCGGGCAGGGGGGTCATCAGATGGCCACCGGTTTCGGTCTGCCACCACGT
>CBDTUA010000044.1:0-21871 GCA_965363735.1 uncultured Sulfitobacter sp.
CGGTCTTGTGCCAGCGTTGACGCTGCCGAATGGACGGACAATTGGCGAAGCCGCAGCTGCGATAACATTAATAGGAGAGATGTACCCCAAATCTGGACTGACCCCTTTGCACCCGGATGAAGATCGATCCAATTTTCTGTTCTGGCTCAATGTCATTGCCACATCTGGCGGCAGCGCCGGAACGCGTTGTGGGCATCCCTACAGGTTTGCTTCTTCTCAAGACGCTATGGATCAGGTTTTAAAGCGGGCGCGAGCTGACTTCGATGCGGTGTTCGATAAACTCGAAAACGCGATTTCTGGGACACCTTTTTTCCTTGCCTCTGGCCTGTCCGGCTTGGATTTCTATGTCACGATGTACTCGGAATGGCACTACGATCAGGATGCCCTTTTTTCGTCGCGGCCAAACGTGGCACGGCTCTGCGAAGCAGTGGGCAAAACCGATGCCTACTGTGCCGCTATGGCAACCCACGCTATGCCTTCAACTTAGCCTTCTAACGCTTCACTCGCTTTGCGATCGTGCTCGCTTCACCTGTTAGAAAAGACCGATTTTGGCATCACACAATTTCGCGAAGCGGGCTTTGGAGCAGACGCAGCGAAAGTTCACGAAGTCCGCACAGCAGACCTCTAAGCAAAGCGCAGCGAAAGTCCGGTTTCCGCCCTTCCCAACCTACCACAACCATCTTTTCACCGCACTACAGGCAGGTCAGATAGCCGCGTTGTGTATCGTGGGCTTCGATGGTCTGACCGCAACTGCCAAGGCCGCTTCATCCCCTCACTGGCCAACACCATTGTGTTCTTTCCAAACCTCTTGTTGATTTGGTCGAGCGCTATCATGGCCGCGCTTGGCGTCGCGTGGGGTCTGTCAAACAGCGTCAGAGGCCGATCCTCTATCCGCAACAGATCATCCAGCATGACGCCTGCCTTGGTAAAACCGTACTCCTTCCCAGTACCTTTCGGCCAAGCAGCTTCCGCACAACGACGCGCGGCTTGGACCAGCTCAAAGGTATCTGAGGACATCGGCACCATCCGTGTGGATCGTGATCCCGCATACTGCGGCCTGCCTTGGCGGTGCCTATTGGTATGGAAAAACACGGTCAGTGTTCCCGCAACCAGCCCGTGCTGACGCAGCTTTTCAGCCGCTCGGGTGGCATGCGCGGTAACGGCTTGGAACAGGGTGTCAAAGTCAGTCATAGGCTTGCCTGCTGAGCGTGTGACGGCCATTCCTTTGCGCTGTGGCTCAACATCATCAAAGGCAATACAGGCTTCGCCCTGTAGCTCCAGCACCGTTCTTTCCAGAACAACCGTACCCACCGCGCGCGCTTGCTTTGTTGGCATGTCCCGTAGGTCTGCAGCAGTGTGGATTCCAAGCTTTTGCAGCTTCGCATTTGTCTTGCGGCCAACCCCCCAGATATCGCCCACTGGCACCATCGGCAGCAACCAAGTGGCAAGAGCATCATCCATGATATCCAACACCCCCGCAAAGATCGGGTTCTTTTTTGCAATATCGTTGGCGCATTTCGCCAGCGTCTTGGTCGGGGCGATACCAACGCGTACCGGCACCCCAATACGTTTCAGAACCGCCCGTCGCATTTCTCGCGCATGTTTATCGCGGTCCTGAAACCCTCCAAAGTCGAGGAAGCACTCATCGATTGAGTAGATTTCAACATTCGGCGTGAAGTCCTCGTAGACCTCGACCACGCGGCGGCTGATGTCGCCATACAGAGTATAGTTTGAGCTGAACACACGGACCCCATGCGCCTTGATCTTATCCTGTAGTAGATGCAGGGGTTCGCCCATCTTGATCCCGAGTGCCTTTGCCTCATCAGATCGCGCAACCGCGCAGCCATCATTGTTGGACAAAACTATCACCGGCACGTTTTTCAGGGTTGGATCAAATATGCGTTCTGCGGAAACATAGAAGTTGGCACTGTCTGAGATTGCGATAGGCCGCTTCATTCCAGATTGTATCGGCGCACGACACCCGCGATCACGCCCCAGATTTCGCTGTCCTCCGTCAGCTCAATGTCTGGGAAATCCACTTGACTGTTTGCTGGTGCGAGGAAGTAGCGGTCGCCCCGCTTGCGTAATATCTTCGCAGTGACAGCGCCCTCCACCACTGCCAGCACTGCGCGGCCAATGCGGCGCTTGCCAGCACGATCCACCGCAATCAGATCGCCGTCGCGAATACCAACATCCCATAAACAATCGCCCTCGACACGCCACCAGAACGTAGACGACGGATGCCGTACAACCCAAGAAATAGGGTCAATCTCATCCTCAAGGTCATCGCCAGCGAGCGAAGGAAACCCTGCACTTACTGGATTGGCGACCAGCTTGACAGGTAGGCCGGTGCTGACAAACGACAGGTCTAGCGGGAAGACAGGCATGCAGAATCTCCTTAGATGTTCCTGCTATGTTCCTCCCTTAGTTCAGTGCATTCTGTCAACCGTCAATGCGGGATTATTCGGGTTCGGACCTCAGGCTTTCCCCACTGCCGATGACTTGCATTTGATCGGAAGGTAACGGACCTAGAAGTTGGGCAGCAGTCTCCGCGTCACCGTGCAGCCATTGGTCATAATCGTCTGGGGACAGGATAAGCGGCATGCGGTTGTGAAACTTGGCAGCGAAGTCGTTGGGCTTGGTTGTCACCATGCTGTAAAATGTATCGTCCACCTCCGTATCGCCAAGGGTGGCTTTCTGGTATTTCCATATCCCTGCAAAGGCGAACGCACCCGTATCCTTGAGGTTGAACCAGTGGAAGGTCGCAGGGTTGCGTCCCGTGGCTTCGGCGTAGGCCGTCGCAGGTATCAGGCAACGGCGGTGTTCGAAGCTCTCCTTCCAGAGCCCAGCGGATCGAATCTTGTCATCACGGGTGTTGTTCCATGCCTGAGGCTTCAGCCATTTCCCTGTCTTCTTGCTTTTGTTCGGTGTCAGGAATCCCCATCGTGCGCGCGTCAGGTACCGGTCGCCGTCTTCAATCGTGACGATTGGGGCGCGGTATTTCGGGTAGATCGCGGACAAGGGTTCCGCGTTACCCAGCCGGTCGAAGTCGGGTGAGACGGCGAACAGATGGCGCATGGCCTCAACGGGCATGGTGGCTGAATACAGGTTGCACATAAAGGTGATGGTATCGGATGGGCAGGCTAAGTCCAGCGGGTCGGTCATTGACCCACCAGTGAAAGAATGACTGAAGCGGTGTAATTGACGGAGGTTCAGTGATTTTGACCTTCTCACTGCCTCGGTGTTGGACTAGACGATGGAGCATGCGCCGCAGAACAATCGATCTTAATGATGACCACAACCAGAAAGTTGGCGCACCGGCTTTTCTTTGGTGGATCGTCGGGATGATGGCATTAATTGAATTCTCACTTAGCGCCGCAGATGCTGGTGTGATTGGAACACCTGAGTGGCGTTGGATCGCGTTCACGTATGGTGCCTTTTGGCAGCCGCTGCTTTATAATGATGTAGGGCCAGTGTTTTCAGGCCATGTCGTCACGATGTTCATTACATACGCATTCCTACATGGAGGTATTGCGCACCTCTTGTTGAACAGTGTCGTCTTGCTCGCCCTCGGTAAGATGGTTGCGGGCTCCGCTGGGGCAATAAAGACCACGGTAATTCTTTCGTTTTCAGCAATAGGAGGTGCTGCGGCCTTCGGACTGATTTCAACGAGCAGTGCCCCAATGATAGGCGCATCTGGGGCTGTTTTTGGATTGATCGGTGTTTGGCAAGCATGGGATTATCTTATGCGACAGCAATTGAATCTTCCAATCACTCCCGTCTTTAGCTCGGTGCTAGCAATAGCTGTCGCAAACGTTCTGCTTGCTTTCGTTATGCGCGGTGGATTGGCGTGGGAAGCGCACCTTGGTGGTTGGTTGGTTGGGGCTGTTGCAGCTTTAACTTTCGCCCGGCCTCGTGGTACCTTTACCGACTAATGAGTTGGCCATTAGTGCCGCACTCCGTGAGCCTTATCCACTCTTTTTCCGTCTTTAGAATTGAGTGCTGCTTTCGTTGCCAGCGTCCAAGGCTAGCTTGGATCTGACATCCGGTGCTTGAACTGTTAAATTATAGATAGCGCCGATCGGGTGTCACAAGTCCTGTGCTCAATCATTTACGTTGCTGTAACGTAAATGCTAATGCGCAAACATCAGTCACATTGGATGGATTGAAAATCCTCGTGTCGGTGGTTCGATTCCGCCCCTGGGCACCATTTTAAAAATCTAAAACATTGATTTTAATGCTTAATTACCTTTTCGGGTAGATGTTATCCACCCATAAATCCACCTTAAGGCTGATGTTGGGTTTTTGATGACACTGAAAATAAGTAGCTCAGTGCAATGACAGCTATAATCAATGTGATCTCGACTGTTTGATCAGGTGGAATCGAGCCACTGGGGCGGTATTCCCCAAGCTTGGCGCAAAACGGTCTAGCTCATTGGCTTGTGTCCAAGTTCGGAAATCTTCAAACTTTTACCGATCCAGAAGTATGCTGACGACGAGATTTGCCTTTCTTCGCATGCTGGATCTGCTGAGCACCAAGACTTCTGACACATCTGCCACGCAACATAGCCTAGCCAGTTTCCTAAGCTATTGGGCGCCGGGGCGGACGAATAGACGGGTGCTAAATCATTTCTCTTACAAGGACAAAACTGACAGAACCACATATCTCAAAGGGTCAAGTTCGTCGTTTAGGCGACCAGTGAACCAGTTTGGCACCGTTGTTTCTCAAGCGGAATAGTTAGGTGGAACGCCCGTTATTATACGGTAATCTCGCCCTTACCGGTTTTTTTGCCAACTGGTCGCTTAGCAAGGGCACCTAGGGGACTTTGCACCCCACATTTCTATTTTATATTAGTATCCTAAATGCCTTTTCTGCAGTCAAAGAATGCTGAGAGAGAAACCTCAAAGGTTCGTACATGGATGGAGAAAACGTGACATTTCCGGAAGTTTGCATGGGAAGTATTAGTACGGGCGACCGACTTTATTCTAACCTCCAGACCGGCCACCGGCTCATTGTTCGTGCTCTCCCCCCCGGTCTGCCCCCCAATATTTGGATCGTTTGAAACTGGCGTTTTCGGTTAGACTTCCCTGGCTGTGAGAGGAGCTAAGAACGATGAGGGCATCAGGGTGTTGACTTCCACCCAGAAGTGACCCGGGTTTTCATCGAGAAGTGATCCACCTTTAAGTTATGTTTCGGGGTTCAGTCTTGGGTCAACAGATGATCTTCCTCCTTCTTCTTTTTCGCTGCCGCGGCTGAACTTGCCTTGAAGCGGAAGCTGTCGTTTCCGGTCTCCAAGATGTGGCAGCGGTTGGTCAGACGGTCGAGGAGTGCGGTGGTCATCTTGGCGGGAGGGCTATTTGAACAGGGAGATTACGATTGACGGCAATGACCTTCACGGTTTGCTGGAGATAATAGTGCGCAATGTCAAAATCCAGACACCCGTTTGGTGGATGCGCGCCATCAACAGGATGCGGATTTTTCGGCGACGGTTCGATCAGAACATTTTTGCGTCTGCCGCCAAACGCAACGTCGCGCATCACTACGATCTGTCGGGTGCGCTCTATGATCTATTTCTGGAGCAGGATCGGCAATATTCTTGTGCGTATTTCAAGTGTCCGGATGACATGCTGGAACAGGCGCAGGCCCAAAAAAGGCGTATATCGCGACCAATCACTGGATAACAAAATACATTTTCCCCGGCGGGTACGTTCCGGCCATGTCCGAAGTATTGCCCGCAATTGAAAACGCAAATCTATGGCTGAATGCTGGCGATTGCACTATGCAAAGACGCTCCGGCACTGGTACGACAGATTTCAGGCCAACAGCGAAGAGGCGGCAATCAGGGAAATGTTCCCGTCGCCTTTGGATCCTGAATCGATTCAAGATAATTTGCCAATGCAATCAGCTTAACCGGTGTGGGTGTTAGCCTGCCATCTCCCGCATCGAAAGGACCCAACTTACCTTCTGCCAAGTCGCCAAATATTGGCATTTTCTCTCGTGGTAGGGTCCGGCGATGGTACCCGTCGATTATGGACATCACCTCGACCATCGGCCAAAGACCGTCGCGCCGCGCAGCAATTTTTGTTAAGTTGGCGGGCTTCACTTCAAGCTCCGCAGCCAAAGGTCCATCCCCACGACCAGTGAGACCATGACAAGATGCGCAGGAGTTGATGAAGGCTGTACGTCCTGATGAAGCGCTTTCCGGCGAGCACCCCATTTCTACCAATAATATAAACAATATTGCTCGCTTCACAAAAAGGGCTCCTGCACAACATCTTATGAAGCAGCGTATTCCGGTGGCAGAACAGTGAATTGACATTCGTCAATGGACGAGGGTTGAGTGTTGGAACGGTCTTATGAGGTATCCCTAGTTTCTTGAACACCTGCGGTGTTCGATTTGCACTGTCTTGCTTCATAATCAACTGGTGCCAGATTGACGTTGTTCGTGTGCTTACGGGTCGGGTTCTGGAACATCTTAATGTAGTCGAAAACGTCTTGACGTGGAGCGTCGCGGTTGACGTAGGTGTCGCCGCTCAATCCTTATCCGCTTCATAAGCTGGAAGAAGCTTTTTGTTGGTAAATCGCTAAACCTGATCAGAGTGAATCATCACTTTGGTATTTGATTTGAGCCACCAGACCGCGCTGAAAAATGCCTACAAGGTAAGGTCCGTTGCGAGACGTGATTGCATCATTTCCCGGAAGGCGATTGCAAATCCAGGGGCACCTCAGTCGGACCCCAACTGATCTACATCAATCTGTCCGGCGCGGAAGGTAGCATTCTGATGTCAGCCTTCCGCAAGAGGACGCAGGATGGAAAATCAGAAAATACATGTGATTGAATTTGATCAACTTAAACGCGACGATGTCGAACTTGTCGGCGGCAAAAACGCGTCTCTAGGTGAGATGATTGGTACCTTGAGCGAGAAGGGAATTCTTGTTCCGCCGGGCTTTGCCACAACGGCAGACGCTTTTCGCCACTACCTTTCCGCCAACAATTTGGATGCAAGCATCGCAACTGAACTTGATAAACTTGCTGTGGGAGAAACCACTCTGCATGAGGCTGGCAAGGCAATCCGTTCCCTAATTGTGGGCGGCGACTGGCCTGAGGATACCGCCAAGGCGATCCTGACCCACTACAGAGACCTGGGAAAAACGCATGGCGAGGAAAATGTTCCCGTCGCTGTGCGCTCCAGCGCCACGGCTGAAGATTTGCCGGATGCGAGTTTCGCCGGTCAACAGGAAACCTTTTTGAATGTCATCGGAGAAGCAGCGCTCCTGAACGCATGTCGTAAATGCTACGCGTCACTGTTTACAGATCGCGCGATCTCCTACCGCCAGATGAAGGGATTCTCGCACACGAAAGTGGCCCTCTCGGTCGGTGTTCAGCTGATGGTTCGCGCTGATATCGGCGGATCAGGCGTCATGTTCTCTATCGATACTGAGACAGGCTTTCCCGATGCCGTATTGATTAATGCGGCCTGGGGACTTGGCGAAAATGTCGTGCAGGGTGCTGTTGATCCGGATGAGTATCAGGTCTTCAAACCGTTTCTGAGCAACCCCAACCTGATTCCCATTCTCGAAAAAAAGTTAGGTGGTAAAGAGATCAAGATGATCAGAAATGCTTCGGGTGCTCCGCGCAATGTGCCAACCTCGAAGGCAGAAAGACAGCAGTTCGTGCTGAGTGATGCGGAAATCCTGACCTTGGCCCGTCAGGCCTGCATTATTGAAGAACACTATGGCCAACCGATGGATATGGAATGGGCACGGGATGGTCAGACCGGCACGCTCTATATCGTCCAAGCCAGACCGGAGACCGTCCAGTCCCGTAGCGCAAATCTGTCGCAGAAATCCTACTCGGTGCAGACACCGGGCAAGACACTTCTGACCGGCCTGAGCGTTGGCGAGGCCGCAGTGGCTGGGCGCGTGAGCATCATTGAGAGTGCTGAGGACATCGACCGTTTTGTCGATGGATCAGTGTTGGTCACGTCTACGACGGATCCAGACTGGGTACCGATCATGAAACGCGCCGCTGCCATTGTTACGGACCATGGTGGCCGGACGTCACATGCCGCGATCATCAGCCGGGAACTCGGTCTTCCTGCGATCGTCGGATGCGGCGATGCTACGCATATTCTGCATGATGGGCAGGATGTGACTGTGTCCTGCGCAGGTGGGGAGGAAGGGGTGGTGAGCGAAGGGCTGTCGGAGATCACAGTGACCGAGGAAACGCTGGTGGACCTGCCGCGAACTCGCACAAAGGTCATGCTCAATCTCGCCAATCCTTCTGCTGCCCTGCGGTGGTGGCGTTTGCCGGCCAAGGGCGTAGGCTTGGCGCGGATGGAGTTCGTGATCAGCAACGAAGTACGCGTCCACCCGATGGCGCTTGTGAATTTCGACGCAATTTCCAATACGGCCCTGCGTTCAGACATTGAGGCGCTGACAGTCGGCTATGACGACAAACCCACCTATTTCGTGGACCATCTGGCGCGCGGACTATCGCGCATCGCGGCCTGTTGCTATCCCGAGCCGGTCATCGTGCGGATGAGCGATTTCAAAACCAACGAATATGCCAATCTTCTGGGCGGACGGGATTTCGAGCCGCACGAGGAAAACCCGATGATCGGGTTTCGCGGCGCATCGCGCTACTACTCCGAAAGCTACAGGGAAGGATTTGCCCTTGAGTGTCAGGCGATTGCACGTCTGCGGGGGCAGATAGGTTTCGATAATGTGATTATCATGATCCCCTTCTGCCGCACCCCTGAAGAGGCGGACCTTGTGCTCGCCGTCATGGAAGAACATGGCCTGAAGCGCGGTCGCGATGGGCTTGAGATTTATGTGATGTGCGAAATTCCGTCCAACGTGATACGCGCCAAGGAGTTCGCGGAACGCTTTGACGGGTTTTCGATCGGATCGAACGATCTGACCCAGTTGACCCTGGGCATCGACCGCGATTCAGAAGAGCTTGCCGCGCTCTTTCGCGAGGACGATCCAGCGGTTCTGTGGATGATCGAGACCGTTATTCGTGATGCCCATGCAGCCGGTTCAAAGGTCGGTTTCTGCGGGCAGGCACCCAGCAACGATCCGTCCTTTGCCCAACGGCTGGTCGGTTTTGGCATCGACAGTATCTCCGTCACGCCTGATAGTTTCATCAAGGTGCTGCGCAACGTCGCTAAAGCCGAAGAGGGCTAAACCTGTCTCACGTGACATTGAGGCAAAAGAGCCTCAACAACGCTCCGATCACATAGGTCTGTGCCTTCGGTTCCCATTGTCGCACTGGCCGCCGCCACGCCCCATTGCAATGCCAGATCGAGGGCATCGCCCCTGGACAGCGACAGGGTCAAGGCCCCGACGAAGGCATCTCCCGCCCCGATCTTGCTGATCACCGGCACTTGCGGGGTGCGGCAGATGTAACACTCTGCGGTTGTGACGAGGATTGACCCCTCGGCTTGACGTCCCGTAACAATGATCCGGGCCACGCCCCGGTTGATCAGAGCCTGGCCAAACGCAATGCAATCGTCGGCGGTTTTAAGTTCATGGCCTGCCGCTCGTTCCGCTTCCCTCTGGTCCAACCGCAGGATGTGTACGGGGGTCGAAGGCTGCGCAATCAGACGCGCAAGCGCACCCTTGGAGGTATCTACGACCAGCTTGTCAGTGCGCGGGGTGACCGCTGCCAGAATACGTTCCGGGTAGGCGTCGCCCAATCCGGGCGCGACGCCGCCACTCAGAACGACGTAACCGCCATGTGAGGTATTGGCAGCGATTTCAGCGATGAGCCGGACGCCGTCATCCTGTGTCAGGGTCTGGCCGGGAAGGCTAAAGCGGTATTGGGCACCGTTGGTCTCGTCTGTCACGGCAAAGCTTTCGCGGGTTTCCCCGCTGACCGGTACAGGGTGGACAGGCACCCCCTCCGCTGTAATCAAACCCAGCAACCGGTCACCCGATGCACCCCCAAGAGCCACCAGCGCTTTGGCATTACCACCCAGTTTGCAAATGGCGCGCGCCACGTTGACGCCACCGCCACCGGGATCAACCCTCGGTGACCTGCAGTAAAGCTTTGGCCCGGCAATGACGTGTTCGACCGAAGTGGCGAGGTCAACAGCAGGATTGAGCGTAATGGTCAGAATATCTAGCAACGCGCACGCCTTTCTCCTTGGTTGATGTAATAGCGTGCCTGATCGCTTCCACTTTTGGAGTGCTTACAGAACAACCGCGACTAATTACGCCCTCTTTTTCAGATCACACTGGCACAAGGAGATAATTCCTCGTATCGGATTTCTTCATTTGGGCAGCTTGCGACCCCAAAGACCCGCCTAATCTTGCCGCGGGTTGCTCGCGGAAGATCGGCCATAACAAAAAGTTCCTTGTTTCGAAGTGGTTCTCGATATTGGTTCGTTCCGAACATCGAAGGCCATATTTTTGCTGTATCAGTCTTGTTTTACGATCATCGCCAGCCGCATCGTGGCGGCGAGGATCGCCTGTGACAAAACGGGCGAGCGGCCAGAACCAATTGCGGCGTCGTTGTCCCGCCCGTCGGTTTCACGCAATGTGCAACGCCAGTGGCCATCTTTGTCATTGGCCCGCCCGTGAATGTGCACGGCCCAGTTGGGAAACGCCTGATCGGCGATGTGCATGGCTGTATCCGTGGTGCCAATGCGCTCAGCAAGGTTTTGTTCAGATTTCGCCACCTCAGGCAGCAGAAAAGTGAGGCCACGGGCCACACCGTCGAAATCAGCTACAGTCAGATCTGTTCGTGTTTCCAATTCATCAAGCAAAACGTCCAGTTCAGGATCCTTCATCTTCAGCCCTCCTTATTTTCTCGGGGTTACCGTCAATTTGTGCGATGCCGACCACGTAGTTCTCACCATAAGTGCGCGCGCATTTTGGACAGGTGGTATAGAACATGAAGATACGCTCGGCATTGTGGCCCATCGCCTTGGCGGCAATCTCCATCTCGTGCATCCAGTCCGCAGCCTTGCGGTATGGCCCTTCGAAGACGCGGGTTATGAAATCGCCGGACAGGGTTGTCATTTCCTCTTCCGGCACCGGGCCCGTGACAGCAAAAAGATGTTCGCCTTCAGTCGCAGACAGATCACGGCTTAGAACAAGATACTCGTCAGGGTCCTGAGCGTCGGCATCTTCGATATGTCCCTGCACCCGCGTGAACACTCCCCCCATGTTAACCGGTACATGAAGCAGACTGCGCGTCGTGGCGCGTACAAACAATTTGTCCTCGAAATGTAGATTGCGACCATCCCATCCCTTTGGATTGAAGCGCGGGCAACATCCGGTTGTGTTGACGGACATGTCCATCTTTGGCAGCACATTTATTTGCACGAGACAGTCTCCGACTGTTGAGTGACCACCATTGTCAACCAATTCGACAAGGTCGGATTGATATTCGTCATGCCATTGGGTTTGATTTCGAAAAATCTTCCAAGGATGTCGCGACCGACCACAACACAATTGGTGCGTGGGGTGCTAGAACCTTTTCCAAAGCACTAAGTGAGTGCCCTATTCAGTTCAGCCCTTACCTTTGTGTTTCCGTGATGGATAATCCTTTACCTTGACGCTGACGTGACTGGTTCGGCCTTCCCCTGGAAACGGCACTGTTGCCGACGACCAACGTTTCCCATCGACGGTTATGTGGCTGCGCGCCTTGCCGATTTTGGCGCGATCCTCGATGGTGATCTCAAGACGTCCCTGCGGTCCATCCAATGTTAGCTCAGCGCTGCCCCATCCTGTCGGCAGGCATGGATCGATGCATATCGCGCCCGCCTTGAGCTTCACACCCAGAATTCCGGCAACGGCCAGTTGCCAGGTCCAGCCAGCAGCACCCGTGTACCATGACCAGCCGCCCTGTCCGGTGCGCGCGCCAACCCCCGATACATCGCCCGTCAAGACATAGGGCTCCGTGCGATAATGGTCGGCACTCTCTTTGTCAGCGGCACGCCGAACCGGGTTGATGAGGTCAAAGATCTGATAGGCGCGGTTGCCGTCTCCGATTGCAGCATAGGCCGCACCAAGCCAGGCCGCGGCATGAGTATACTGGCCGCCGTTTTCCCGAATGCCGGGAGGATAGGCCTGAATATAGCCGGGGTCACGATCTGTCTTATCGAAAGGTGGCGCAAGAAGCCGGATCAGCCGCGCTTCTGGTTCCACAAGCTGTTCATGGGCCGATTGCAGGGCTTGGTGGGCGCGGTCGTCGGCAGGCCCACCGGCCAACACGGACCAGGCCTGCGCGATCAGATCAATCCGACACTCGTCATTTTCACTTGCGCCCCAAGGCACGCCGTCATCATCAAAGGCCCGAACATACCAAGCGCCGTCCCATGCATGTTTGGCCAATGCCTGGCGCAAACCGATTGCATGATCTTGCCAGCGTTTGGAATCTTCGCTGTGCCCGGTCTTTTCCGCCAGCGGCGCAAAAAGTTCCACGGTGGCGATCTGAAACCAAGCGAGCCAGACGCTTTCACCCCGGCCTTTGTCACCGATCCGGTCCATCCCGTCATTCCAGTCGCCTGCGCCCATCAGCGGAAGCCCGTGAGACCCCGTCGCCATCATCCGGTCCAGCGCACGGGCGCAATGGTCGTAAAGCGGTGCGTCTTCGCCGACGTCAAAAAGAGCATAGCGGTCGTGTTCATCGGGTCGCAATTCCGGTGCCGAAAGAAAGGGGACGTTTGCCTCCAGGATGCCGATATCTGCCGATACATCAACATAGCGCGCCGTGACAAAGACCAGCCACAGATAGTCGTCCGAACAACGGGTCCGGACACCTCGGCCGCCGGGCGGGTGCCACCAATGCAGCACATCGCCTTCTTCGAATTGGTAGTGGGCGGCCAGAAGGATATGCTGCCGTACCCTGTCCGGATCACTGTGCAGCAGTGCCAGAACATCTTGCAGCTGATCCCTGAACCCGTAGGCCCCGCCGGCCTGATAAAAGCCTGCGCGGGCCATGATGCGGCAGGACCGGTTCTGATAGGGCAACCATCTGTTGACCATCAGATCGAAGGCGGGGTCCGGGGTTTTGACCTGGACGGCTCCAAGGCGGTCGGCCCAGGTCTCTACTAACCTGCTGTGGGCTTGGTCGAATTCGGACGGTCGTTTCCACTTTTCCACCGCTTCGGCGAGGCTAGCATCATCGGTTGTTTCTCCCAGCGCAAAGACTAACTCGGAGCTCTCTCCTGCCGCCAAGTCAAGATGGACCTGATAAGCCGCACACGGGTCGCCGCCCGCAGTGAACCGCTCCCCCAAGTCCCAACGCCGCATACCGTCCGGGTCAGAAACATCACCATCGCGGCCCAGAAAATCATGGCGGTCCCCGGTCACGCTGCGCGCGTCCTCCGAAGCCGTTAGATAGGCGATACGATCCCCGAATTCGGGGTTCCACCGGTTGCGACCAAGGATCGCTTTCAGCTCGGGATCATAGCGGCTGATCACATGTGGGCGCGAAACACTGGTCATGGCACCAAGCAGCCATTCAGCGTAATAAGTCGCTGATATACGCCGCATCTGGCCGGACCGATTTGTGAGCCGCAGCCGGACAAGCTTTACCGATGCGTCAACGGGCACCAAAGCCAGTACTTCCTGCTCCAGCCCATGGCTGTTTTGTCGCCACTGCGTTCTGCCCGCGCCATGCCGGATCTGACAGACGGTCCCCTGCCCCATCGGTTCGGGTGTTGGTGTCCAGACCTCGCCGCTGGCTTCGTCGCGCAGATACAGCACTTCGCCGGGCCTGTCCGTGACATGATCGTTGGACCAGGGAGTCAGACGATGTTCACCACTATTGACGGCCCAAGTCATGCCGAAACCGGCCTCGCTCACAAGACATCCGAAATCGTCATTGGACAGAACGTTGCACCAGGGCGCAGGCGTGCGCGTGCCCGGCGCAAGATGGATCAGGTAATCGCCAGTCTCAGCCTCAAACCCGCCATAGCCATTATCGAAAAGCAATTCTTGTGGTCTTTCAAGGAGCGGCACCGCGTCATAATCTAGGGCTGGTCCCGGGGAGAACCGGGGCGTCGGCACACGGGTTTCCAGTGCGCGGTCGAGTGTCTCGCGAAGTGTCTGGTGGTTATCCGTCAAGACCACATGGGCGGTTGCCTCCAACCCGCGTTGCAAGCCTGCGCTCATTTGATCAGCCGCCAAAAGATGGATGCCGCCCCGCATGCCCAGTACGCTCTCGGATTGGGTGTCACGCAGGATCGATAAGACCCGCTCGCGCAGTGGCTCTACATAACCTGATGCTGCGTCGCGCAATATGACAAGATCGACCTGAAGCCCACCGCGGTCCCAAAGCCGTTGAGCGCGTATCAAAAGATCGAGAAAAGATGGCTCTTCGGTTAGCGCGACCTTCATCAGGAGGATCGGAAGATCACCCGAAATGCCAAACCGCCAGAGGTCGGGCTGACCGTTCCATTCGTCAGCATTATCGGGCGGCGCGCCACGCAATGTATTGTCGACGTGCGTGAGCAGCGACGACAGCACCTGCAGTTCCGGCAGATGCACAGGGTCGATCTGAAGCCTTTGCACAGCGCGGCCGGCTTCGACCAGGGCCTCGCGGAAGGCGCGATCAATCGCTGCCGATGGATAGCGTGCCGCTACCTGCAGAACCTCCCTTCGTGACGTGCCTGCAATTGTCAGAAACGTCAGCACTTTCGTCTCCATTGGCTTCAGGTGCAACCGGACCTGAAGCGCCATCGCCGGATCAAGCGTCCATCCGGCTGTCCCGCTGAGGCCGTCCTCCAGCCCCTGCGGCGCACGTTCGCTTTGGTTGCGTCCCAGAAAGCGGGCGCGATCGGTCTCCCATCCGGTGATCGCTATCGCGGGATCGTCCGAGACCAGCTTGTGTAACAGGACCGGCGGACGGGTCTCGGGGCGGCGCGGACGCCGCTCAAACAACAACGCTTGCCTGTCTTCCAGATAGCGGCTCTTGACGAAAAGCTTGCTGAAGGCTGGATGGCGTTCATCCTCCAGCGGCGGTGCCAGAACCACTTCGGCGTAGGTTGTCAGTTCAATGGTGCGTGTCTGATCGCTCTCGTTCATCACGGTCACACGGCGGATTTCCACGTCTTCGAAAGGGGTCACGGTGATGTCCATCCGCGCGACGATGCCTTCATGATGGCGCAATAATTCCACCATATGCTGGTGGAAGATGCACTTCGTCTCCCCCTTTTCGCGGCCTGTGGGTGCGGTGCCCAGCGACCACATATCTGTGGTGCCCTGATCGCGAAAGTACAGCCAGATGCCCTGCGCCGTGCGTGTCGGATCGGCCTGCCAGCGCGTCAGAGCAATTTGCTCCCACTTGAGTCCGCCGCCGCCAGCATCGGAAATCAGCGACGACATCCGTCCATTACCTAACAGGTGCACCTGCGGGACCGCGAATTCCCGTGAGGGAGCCCACGGGGCCAAATCCGGAATCGGGTTTTTCACGGCATGTCGTTCCCATGTTTCATCGGCACGGCCGCGTTCGATTGGAACATCCCACGGCACGCGCTCCTGCAGCAAAAGCTCCATCGCCTGAACAGGTTTTTCGCGCAGGAAGCGGCGCACCATGACATCATCGCGCACAGCATTCGTGATCGCGGCTAGTATCATCCCCTGATGGTGCGACATGTAGGTTTTGACTGGTACGAAATCGCGCCCCGGCGGGGTCCGGTTCGGAGTGAAGTCAAGCGCGTCGAAAAAGCCGTAGAACGTCATCGCACCGAGGTCTGCGAGCGCCTGCAGATTTTTGGTTGCCGACACCGGCAGGCCGCACAACGCCAGCGCTGAGCCATAGGGGGCGACGACCAAGTCCTCGGTCAGTCCGCGGCGGATGCCCAGGCCCGGAACGCCGAAGGCCCGGTACTGATACGTGCCAGCATGATCGGTCGCCCCGAAGGCGGATTCAGATATTCCCCACGGTACGGAGCGCTCGAGCGCGTACGTACGCTGGAAATCAATCGCCGTCAGCTCACTCTCGCCCAGCAAAGTATCGCGATGACTCGGCAGGAATAGTGGCGGCATCAAGTATTCAAACATTGAGCCGTTCCAAGACAGGATCGATGGTTTGCCTTCAAGCCGCGTGATGGGTCGGCTGAACGAAAACCAGTGCTCGATCGGCGCATCGTGCTTGGCGATCGCGAAATAGCTGGCAAGGCGGGCCTCGGTCGCCAGAAGGTCGTAGTGGCTCTTGTCCATCTGCCCAAGGCTTTGATTGTATCCGATGGTGAAAAGCCGCACCGAAGAATCATAAAGAAATGAGAAATCCATGCCATAGGCGAGCAAGTCGGCCCGTTTGGCCAGGTCAGCGAGTCCCTCGCGCAACGTGGCTTGCTCAGCGGAACCGGCTTGAACGGATGTGCGAAGCGTGTTCAGCCAGCGCGCGTCCTCGCCTGCCTCATGCAAGGTTTCACCCTGCATCGCGTCAATCCTGGCAACAACGTCACCAAAGGCGTCCCCTGAAACCGAATTTGGCTCTTGAGGGTGCAGCAAACTGGCGACGAGCCGGGCAAACGGCGCAAGGTCTGAGGGCGCTTTTGAAAGGACAGGCACCCATGGCGCGAACGTGTCGATATTGCGCGCGATGGCGTGCAGATCATGGTGATACCGGTCAAGCCAGGCCATGATCCCGGCCTCCTGGGTTTCCGGCATGTCGGGTGATGCCTCGATACATTCACGGACCAGTGTCTCAAGCTGAAGCCACAAGGGCACGCTGAGCTTTGTCAGGCTGGTCCCCCAGTGCAATGGAGACGTCGATGCCCGATCAACCGCGTCCCTGATCGCGCTTTCAATTTCGTGTAGCCGTACATCATCGTGCTCAGGCAGATCACGGATCGCATCAACCAATAGATCGAGCGTGGTATTCAGGCACCCAAAACAGGCGCGGCCAATCGTCGGCTGCTGGCTAAGTTCAAGACAACCCTGCTTCAAGGCAATCAACGCAACCGCCAAATTGCCGCTGTCAACGGTCGAGACATATTGTGGCTCCAGCGGCTCCAGGGTCTGGGTGTCGTACCAGTTCAGAATGTGCCCACGATAGGTCGCAACACGGTCGAGAGCGTCCATCGTGTTGCGGCAGCGGGCAAGAAAATCGCTAGTTGTAATGAACCCTAGATCGCGTGCGGCCAGTGCCGAGACGAGAAACATGCCGATATTTGTCGGCGAAGTGCGATGTGCGATCTCTTCCTTATGGCCGTGCTGATAGTTGTCCGGCGGCAGCCAGTTGTCGTCAGGACCAACAAAGGTTTCAAAGAAGTGCCATGTCCGTCTTGCAACAAGAAGCAGGAAATGGCGCTGTTTCTCATCGAGTGTTTCGCTGCGAAAAAATCGCGGACGCGCGCTCCAGACGGAAATTTCAGGTGCCAGCAACCAAAGCACCAAAACAGGCAGGGCCGGCCAGAAACCTTGCGGATTATAAAGCGCGAGATGTCCGCCCAGCGTCAACGCCAGCGCCGACGAAGGCCACATCAGCCGCCAGGATGCGCGGCGGATACTGAGATACGACAGCGTGGCCGAGGCATGGGCCGCAGAGGTCCATTCCAGCCGGTTTCGACCCGTGACTCCGACGCGCCAGAGCGTCCGAAACACCGCATCAAGCGCGATCAGCGTATCGCTGACCAAAAAAACAATGGAAAAAAACCAGCGCCCGCCTTTTGCTTTCAATTGGTGAATGGCGGAGCCAAGGACGCCGCGGCGTATGCCCCCCGTCGCGATGGCGAACAACTCACCCAAAAGGTAGCTGCCGGGCGCGGCGACCGCCAGCAGTGTCCAGACCAGTGCGCTGCCCGGCAACACCAGCCATGCGCCCAGGAAAAACAGGAACAGCGCCGGAGGCACAAGACTGCGGCGCAGGTTGTCCACCATCTTCCAGCGGTCAAGCGGCGAGAGCCTGTTTATGCAGGTCCCGCCGCTGCTGTCTGGAACTTTGCGTCTCAACCACGGCAACAGTTGCCAGTCGCCGCGCATCCAGCGATGCTGGCGCAGTGCGAAATCCGGATATTTTGCGGGCAGATCCTCATAAAGAACAAGATTGCTGGCAAGTGCTGCCCGCCCGTGCAAACCCTCGAACAAATCATGGCTGAGAATGTGATTTTCAGGGATGCACCCTTTCATTACGCCATGCAGTGCGGCGATATCGTAAATACCCTTGCCGACAAAGATCCCCGTACCAAAGAGGTCCTGATAGACGTCCGACACTGCCCGACTGTAGATATCAACTGCGGTATCGCCGCCATAAAGATGAGAAAAATGTGTGTCGTTGCCGAGCTTTGGCAGAATTTCGATGCGCGGCTGCAGGATCGCATGGCCTGCAACGATCCGACCGCTCTCGGGGTCGGGTTGAGCCCGGTTTAGCGGATGTGCCATGATCCCGATCAGGCGGTTTGCCACACCGGGCGGCACTTGCGTGTCTGCATCCAATGTTATCGCGAAACGCGAGTCACGCAAGATATCAGTTGGCCCGGCCGTGATGGCAAAGGCGTCTGTGTCCTCCCCCAGCACCAGTCGGTTGAATTCTTCAAGCTTTCCCCGCTTGCGCTCCCATGCCATCCAGCAATCTTCGGAGACGTTGAAAATGCGCCTGCGGTGCAATAAAAAATACGGCCCATCCCGGCCCTTTCCGTGGCGTCGGTTCAGGTCCTCTACCCGGTCTGTCAGCGCTTTTTCGATGCCCGCATCATCAGGCAAAACCTGTGTATCCGCATCGACAGGATCGGAAAGAACCACAAATCGCAGCGCCGGATCGGGATTGGCAAGCCCGAGCACTTCAAGTTGATCAACGATCCTGTGTGCTTCTGACTTGGACCCTACAATCACCGGGACGACGATGGCCGTCGCATATTGCGCCGGGATAGATTTAGAAAAATCCATTTCAGGCAGGGTTTCAGGGCGAGCCACCTTCGTGATGATCCAGTGAACGGCCCAGACGCTCAGTACTGTGCCCGGAACCAGCGAAACCACGATCCCGAGGACCAACTGAAACAACGTGGCATCATTGAGCATGAGATAGGCCAGAGGCACCAGCAGTGCGACAAGGACGCCCGCAATCAGGCTTGATGCATAAATCGCGCCGCGACGCCCGCTCAGCCGCCGACGTATGGCAAGAGCTGGCGGCACGCGGCACCCCAAGTCGGTCTCCAGAGACAAAAGGCCGTCCCCGATAAGCCAGAATCCCACATGGAAACCGGCTGAACTCTCATTCTCCCGCTGACATTTCCTGACCGTGCTCTGGGCAACCTCTGGCTCGGAGAATTCACAGCGCTGCGCCAGTTGTTCGACAACAGTACGGTATCTGTCCCGGGTCTCAAATGTCATGTTCCGGTATATACCTGCCGGATCGCGGCCAAGTTCCGCTTCGATGCAGCTGGTCTCATCGACGAAATCGGCCCATTTAATGCTGTCGATCACAATCAGGTTGGTGATTGCCTGACCGATTTGGTCAACAGGCTCTGTGCGATCTGCATTCATCGTGGCAGCGCTCAGGCGTATCTGTGGTGCCAGATCCGGTTGAATCGCCTCGAATGCAAAAATCAGCCGCTCGATAGAAACAAGCCGGAGCATCGACGGCAACGCCCACAGTTCCGCATTGGTCAGACCGGAAGTTTGTTGATACTCCTGAATGAAATCGGTCAGGTCCGGCAAGGTGAGTTGCGGGCGCAGACCATCGAAAACCGCCTGTGACAGATCGAATATGCGGGGTAGACTTGCGCCTTCGGGTTCGTCCAGCGCCACCAGCTTGCGATAATAGTCGGGCGGCATGTCCTCCTTCAGGCGGCGGAACGCGCGGGCGATTTGATAGTCATTGTCCAAGAGCCAGTCCGCGGCTCGGTTGTATTCCGGCGCCGGATCGGCACAGTATCGTCGGACCCTCTCAAGCCAACTGGTCAGTGAAGACACCGCGCGAAGTCCGTCGATCATGGCCGGAGGACCTGCGACGGTTTTGTGACGTAGCGCCAATGCGCGCGGACCTTCGGCCTCGGCCTGTGGCGCGGCGGCCGCGGTCATGCCTCGGTGCCAGTAGGTTGCCTGATCCCGGCGGACGTGACGGCCCCGGTAGCATGGCGGTCGGTATCCTTCATTCGGCACCGGACCATCAGCACTGGAATATCAGCCCTTTCTAGGACAAAGCTGGCCACATCTCCGATAGGCACATCACTATGTCCGCTCTGCCCGTGGGTTGCCATGACCAGAAAATCTGCACCCTCTTGCTTTGCCGTTTGTATTAGCGCACGTCTGGCATCGCCGCCCGGCACGATGCGGCTCGATATCTTCAGATTGTAATGCGCCAAACTGTTCGCGATCCTGTTCAGATGTGCCCGGCCAGCGCTTGTGTTTCTCTTTGTTACCTGACTGTGAAGCTCCATCGCCTTGCTATCCATTACGCCGAATTTGGTCAGGCCCGGTTCTGGCGTGACATGGCAAAGCATAAGCTCGGCGTTCTCTGATTTGGCCAGCGCGACCGCCCTTGAAAGCGCGCTTTCCGAACAGGTCGAACCGTCGATCGGCACCAGAATGCGCCGAATCCCTTGCTGCGCTGAATTTTCGGCGCTGTCGGGGATCATCAGGATTGCAGCGCTATGCGAATTCAATACGCCGCTGATCGTGTCACTGATCCGCCAGCGTTCATCATCGCGGGATCGCAGAACAGCAGCGATGTCGCCTTTTCTGGCCTCCGTACAGGCCGGTATCTGGTCGACGCATTGCCCTTCGAGAAGACATACCTCGACTTCTCCAATTTTTTTATCAAGCGATTGAGCCAACCGTTCAAGGCACTTCAAAGCCGTTTTCTTTTTGATGTCCCAGTCTACAGGGTCGATCGGGCCGGTGCCGTCAGCCGGGGGTGTCAAGACCCGTAAAAGGACAAGATGCCCACCGAAAGCGCGCGCGACGTTCTGCGCGTGCCAGAGCGCGGAAACATCCTTCTGATCACGCCCGACAAAGACCAGAACGTCAGATCTGTCGTCAATATCCGGGTGCCCACTGCGGCGCTGTGCGGTCACAATCCGGGGCGTCTTTATCTTCGATTCTGCTGCCATCGTCGCGATCTCCTTAAAAGAGGGTCGCTCTGGCACAAAAATCCAGAGCAATATCAATCGGATACGGGTATTTATCATCTGTCTGCTTGGGATGCAGCGAGACAAGCGGACTGCCGCCTCCGCAGGGCAGCAGCGCGTGAACCTTTGAACAACATAGACATCCTGCAGGCAGATCGATTGAGGTAGATCAAAGCCGCGCATGATCTCTCGAACGCGTCGGCGATCTTGCGCATCCGGCAAGACAAAACGGGTCTCAAGGAAGCAATTTGCGATAGGACTGTTAGGTCTGCTCATCTTGACGGAGCAAGCGCTCTTCGCCAAAAGGCTTCTATTTACAACGCTGGGGCTTGCTTGGTTCAGTGTTTTATGGACGATGACAAAGCTGGACAAACTGCCGTAAAAAGGGCTGTTGATGATAGAGTTCTCAAGTTACTTGATGTCAACCTTTGTACGGTTCCGCATTTGTTGGAAGCGGAACTCGAAGATTTGTATGACATATCCTTTTATACCCCAAGTTTCTTCGCCGAGTTTGGAGTCGACCTGAAAAAGAGGCCAATGGGGAAGGCAAAACAAAAATGGTCAAGTGTAACGGAGCGTCTCTTTAAGCAAGCCGGCAAGCCTTGGGATGATGGTGTCAAAACAGAAGTAAAAAACTGGCTAGCATGTTTCGCCGCTAAACATGAAGCGAGATAATCAAAGAACCGCTTGCAGGGCCAATCGATAGCTTTATTGCGACTGTCGAAGCGAAATTACCCAAGGACTAGGGTCGCTTTGCTGACATTCATGTTGCATGCAGCGAAGGTCCGCTTCTCTAATTGGGTGTCTGGGTCAAGCTCGTTTTCCTTCTTTTGAATGA
>CBDTUA010000045.1:0-20866 GCA_965363735.1 uncultured Sulfitobacter sp.
AACCGCGGACCTATTGATTACAAATCAATTGCTCTACCAGCTGAGCTATAGGGGCACTGGGCGTTCGTTTAGAAGATTGCTGGGGGGGGCGCAAGAGGGGAAATTACAGATATTTTGCAGTTTTACAGTTCGGATAAGAACGGGTATTGGCTTGGACACACCATAGAAGTTGAGCTGGATATCCATGCAGTTGGTTTTGCACGCAGGTGCCCATTACACCGAAGAAGAACGTTTGCTAAAAAGTCTGCTGGCAAACACCGAAAAATTTTCAAAGAACGGGACCGTTGTACCGGGGCCCAGCACCTATCGCGGGCTGTTTCGTGATACTTTGAATGCGATGTACAAGTCTTCTGTGTCGGCCGGGGCGCGTGACGTGCTGTTGGATGCCGTTCTGGATGACACCGAAGCAAAGCGTGTAATCTTGTCGGATGCGAATTTCTTTCGCACTCCTGCTACGGCTGTTGTTGACGGGATGCTGTATCCGGCGGCACCAGTGCGAATGATGCGCATGGTTCAGCTGTTTCCTGAAGACCAGATCGAGCTTTTCATCGGTATCCGCAATCCTGCAACTTTGCTGCCCATTTTGCATGGCGTTTCGTCCGATAATTCTGATGCGCATTTCTGGGGGAATAAGGACCCGGCAGATGTACGTTGGTCCGAAACCCTGTCGTTGTTGCACGATTCGGCCCCCGAAATTTCCGTGACAGTCTGGTGCAATGAAGATGCGCCGCTGATCTGGGGCAAAATCATGCGTCAAATGGCGGGTTTGTCAAAGACCGCAAAACTTAATAATGAATTTGATCTGCTCGAGACGATCATGACGACCGAGGGGATGAATCGCTTCCGTTCCTATATGGAGGCCCATCCCGAGATTTCAGGGTCGCAGGAACAACGGGTAATTTCGGCGTTCCTTGACAAATTTGCGATGGAAGATGCGATTGAGGAAGAGCTGGACATGCCCGGCTGGACCGATGATCTGGTCGATGAAATGACCGAAAATTACGATCAGGATGTGATCCGCATTCAGAAAATCCCTGGCGTACGAATGATCATGCCCTAGGGGTATTGGTCTAAAACCCCTTTTATCGATGATCAGAACAGGCTCGGCAGTTGCCGGGCCTTTGGCATTTTTATGGGCGCTTTTGCCAGGCAAATAAGGTTTGAAAATCGGCGGCACCTCTAGCATGGCCTCCCCTATCGTTGGACCACCGCTATAGGCAGGCTGAAAAAACCTTGCTAGGATTTGTGCACTTCTTTGATCGATGTTTTAGAAAAGAGATAAGTCTATGAAATTCACCAAACCCTTCAGCAAATATTTCATTTGCTCGACAGCCGTTGCACTTCTTTGCAGCCCCGTACTGGCGTCGGACCACCGAGATTCACCTTATACCCAGCAAAACCCCCAAGCCGACATCGGGGATGTTTTCCTGTTCCAAGGGGCGCAGACCGGTGGTCTTGCCATGGCGATGACACTGAACCCGCTGTCTGGGTCCGGTGCAGATGGCACCCTGCCCTCTGACAAGATTACCCTGTCGCCCGACCTGATCTATATCTTTAACTTTGATACCGATGGCGACGCCAAGGCCGACATTGCCTATAAAATCAAAGCTGGCAAAGCAACCACAGGCCAGCAACAACCGCTTGAGCTGCGCAAAGCCATTGGTGCCGAGGCACGGGATGCAAAGTGGTCAGGCACCGTGCACGGCACAGGCGAGACAACTGCCCTGAACCAAGAGATGCACGTCGTGACAGGCAAGATGGACGAGCTGTTATTCGTCGGCCCGCGCCGCGATCCGTTTTTCTTTGATTTCCTGACAGTGGATGCCCCCGTTGCGCTGGCCATCAAAGAAGCCTTGGCTGGTGGTGACCACCTGCCCGCCGCCGGATCGTCAGAACTGGCGTTCGGGCGCACCGACATGACGTTGATTGTTCTTGAGGTGCCCGATCTGGGTGCTGACCCATTGAATTATTGGGTGACGGTTGCGGACGGGTCTGGTGAAACGGTTGACAGAATGGGCCGCGCCGGCATTCAAGGCATCTATCTGGTCGATGCGCCGACGGGCTATAACACTGAATATTACACGCCGCGCAATGCTGCGAAATATCCCACCATTGGTGATCTGAACAACGCCTATAATGCATCCTCGCCCGATCAGGATGGGGCGAACTACGGGGAACAGTTCACCTACCGGTTCCAGCAGCTAGAGGTCAGTCAGGACAAGCTGGCCGACAAGGTCGCGTTCTATCTGCCGGATATGATTCACTGGGACCCAAGCGCCAACGCAGGTTACCCCAACGGGCGTAACCTGCGTGAAGATGCGATATTCTGGACATTGTTTGATCTGAACCCGTTCATGCAGCCGGCCGACGGGGTCGAGTTGCCCCATATCGGGACACAACGGATGAGCGACCGCTTCCCCTATGTTGCGCCATCCATCAATCAGGCATTCAAGCCGGGCAGCCAACTTGAACCGGTCTTCCCGATCTTTATGAAATAAGCAACCGGTACGCTTTCAGCGTACCTTTGCCCTTTGCCTCGATATCGTCGCAGCGAACAACAGCTTCGGGTGATTTCAGCAGTGCGGCGGTATCGGATGACAGCAGGACGGTATTTGGCTCACAAGAGGTGACCATACGTGCGGCAGTATTCACTGTGTCGCCCCAGATATCAAAGCTCAGGCGCTTGGTCCCTACCACGCCGCTGGAGATCGGGCCGGTGTGAATACCAATGCGCACACCCCAACCGGCCACCTCGTCTAGGGCGGTCCGGTCCAGATTTTGCTTAACGTAGTTCATGATCTCGATCGCGGCGGCGCAGGTGGCGGCAACGTGATCCTGTTGGCCTGACCCGTTCAGATCACCGGCTACGGTCATATAGGCGTCACCGATGGTCTTAACCTTTTCGACGCCATGTTTGGCGACGATTTCATCAAATGCGCCATAATACCGGTCCAGCATGCCAACCAGCGCCACAGGGTTCATCGACTGCGTGCTTTTGGTGAATTCCACAAAGTCCGTGAACATCACTGTGGCAGACGAGATGTGGCGCGGACGCACCTTGCCGCTGGCTTTCAATTCCTCGGCTATGCTTTCTGGCATGATCGAACGCAGCAACTGCTCCGTCCGCTCTTTTTCAGTTTCAAGCGACGTATATAGTTGCTCAATTTTTTGCTTCTGCGCCTCGATATCCGTGATTACACGGCGCTGGAATGCCTGTGATGCGTCCATAAGCGCCTCAAGCTCGGAGCGGCGTAATTCCGATCTCGCAAGCCGCTTTTCCAACCGCCGAAGCAGCTTTTCCGGGTCTGGTCCCATTCGATTTACAACATCGCTTGTCATGGGTGTGGGTCAGGTCGCTGGCGCGGTGCCCAACAGTACCGCTAGAAATGCGTTGGTGTGCTGAAACGATTTGCCCTGACTGCCCACAGGGCCGATTTCGCCGTAGGAGTAAAAACCTGCCGTCGGAAACGCACCGCCAATGATGGATTCAAAGCTTTCGTATTCTTCCTTGGTGCGCGTTCCCAAAACGGCACGGCGCCCCGCGCAAGAGAAGAACAGCGCAGCATCCGGTGTTTGCTTGGGGAAGCCTTTGAACGCATCCTCGACAGCAGCCCGCGAGGCCGCAACGATTTCATCACGCGTAGCTGTAGCGATTTGGACTTCGTTGTTAACCTCGATCGGGTTCACGAACGTCACCGCACCGCTTTCTTCGTCAAAGGCTTGGGGTGATGACAACAGGAAACCTGACCGCTCGGGGCTGTAGACCGCCAAGGGGAAATGAACCGATTGGGCCTGTACATAGTCTTTGTACAGATTGATCGCTGGTTTGCCGTCGATCTCGTGGATGGTCGATCCTTCAACTTTTGTGACCAAGTGGCGGTTGCCTAGAGCGGTGTAGCCGGTTGCCACGCCACACGAATAGATCAACGGGCCGGACATGATCAAAACCACGACTGAATCAGATGCCACGTCGGCGTTGCAGAACTGCTTGGTGCCCTGAAAGCGCAACTGGTCACCTGATGCGCCGCCAACGATTGGAAAATCTTCGCCCAAGGCGGCACGCAAGCCGCTGATAATCTTACTGATATTAGGGCCGATGCCTTCTGGCATCGCCACGCACAGGGCTGCGTCCTTGTCAGTTTTGGATTTTGCATCTGCGACTGCTGTTGCTGTCGCTTTCATCGGATCAGCAGACGCGCCATGCCCGATACCGACGGTGAAATCGATGTCATCCGACCCGAACAGGGTAATTACAACGCTGTCTTCCAGAAACCCGTCAGGGCCTGCGACCTCGCCATCGGTTGTACAGCCGGCCAGCTCGACCCCCGGTAGGGTCTTGGCGAACGCTTTGACCAGCGCGTCTGCATCGACGTCAATTCCGATAAACGCCAAACCGGCCTTGGGTTGAACCCCATCCATTCCGGCGATTGCGATCTCGAGTGCCTCGTCGACAGCCTCGACTGTGTCGGTTTCCTCACTCGCACCAGTTGCAATTTTCAACATATTCATACCCTCCCCGGTTGAATGTCTAATAGCCTGTTTATGCTGGCCAATTCCTTATCTTTGGCTGTGCAGGATGTCCGGCAGGACTGAAACCCATAATCGTCCCATAGAACGAAAGTTCCTCTTCTAACGCTTGTATTATGTGCGCCTTTTGCCTGAATCCGTGGCCTTCCCCCTCGAAAAACTCCCATGCGACTGGCATTTTTCGATCCATCAAGCTGTCGATTAAGACTTGGGCCTGTGGTGGCGGGACAACAGGGTCGTCTTTGCCCTGAAAGATGATCAGCGGACAGGTGATCTTATCAGCGTGAAACAGCGGTGATCTGGCTTTGAAAAGCTCTTTGGCCTCGGGCCACGGCCCCACCAGCAAAGCGGCATAAAAGACCTCCAGCTTGTCGGTATCCTGCGCGATCATTTGCAGATCGGAAATGCCGTAATAGCTGGCTCCGGCTGACAGAATATCCGTAAAGGTCGCCAAAGCGAGCGTGGTATAGCCCCCTGATGACCCCCCGCGCGAGGCGATGCGCGTGCGGTCCACCTTGTCCTGATCGATCAGATACTGCGCCCCCGCTGCGCAATCGGCCACGTCCACATCGCCCCATCCGCCATATATCCGCTGGCGATAGCTGCGGCCAAACCCTGTGCTGCCGCGATAGTTGGTGTCCAACACCGCAAATCCGCGCGAGGTGAAAAATGCGATATCCAAGGACAGTGCGCTTGAGGCCGATGCACTTGGCCCGCCATGGATTACGATGATCAAGGGCGGACGTTCATCCCCCGGCCCTTGGTAATCGGGATTACAGGGCGCATGATAGAACGCATGACTGGGTTCTGTGCCACCATTGCCATCATCGACCGGAAACGAGATTGCCTGCGGAGGCTTGAGACATGCCCGCGCCGCGTCGCTTAGCCCCGGATTGGCACTGCGCAGAACGGTGACCTCGAAAGTTGCAAGATCAAGCCTCACCAGTTCCGACGGTCCTTGGAACTGGCCGCCAAAAAAGACGGCAAAGCCCTTGCCGACCCTCAGATGGGTGATGCTGGTATAAGGCAGATCAACATCGCGCTCATAACCGGTGGTCACATCGACCCGGGCCAGCCTCCATAGGCCACCCGAAGTATAAGCGGCGAGAATTTGCGTGTTTGTAATGAACCCATAGCTCGACGTTCCGAGCCGCCAAAGCGGTGCCGTAAATTCTGCTTCTTGCTGCGTGACGGCGACCAGATCGTCGCCCTGGACGCGGTAGATATTCCACCAGTGCGTACCGTTGATCTCGGTTCGGTCGCTGACACAATAAAGCTGACCATCAGGCGACCAAAGAGGCTCGGCCATGGCTTCGTCGGAATAGCGCATGGCGTTCTGCAAAACGGGGTTCAGGTCAGGATCAATCTGGGTGGCCGGTTTGCCGCCAATGGTCTTGATGTCAGTCGAATTGCCCTGCGCGTCCAAGCTGGCGACCTGCAACCGTGTGCCTTCCCAAGGCATTGACGGATAATCCCACGTGAGCCACGCCAGCTGACTGCCATCGGGAGACAGGCGCGGTGAGGCATAAAAATCACCACCCATTGCAATGGTGATCGGCAGCGCGTCGCCTGCCATATCCATCGCGACCATCGTTTGCTGGGCCTGACCGTTCAACAGGACGTCGCTGCGTTCTTGCACCGCGAAAATGAGTCCCCGCGCAGCATCCGGTTCCATATCGGCAAAATGCACGGGTTGGCGTGGGGTGATGGGTTTGGGAAACTGGCCCACGGCCTGCCGGTATATGCGCTGGTCCTTGGTCTGAGGGAAATCAGAGGTGGCAAAGTTAGTAAACCACACGGTCCCGTCCTTGGCAGCCATTGCACCGCCGCCATAGGAATTCACCAATGTGCGCGCGCAGAAACCTTGGGGGGTGACGTCCTCCGGGCCATTTTCACCCATGCGTACCACCACCGACCGCCCCTTTTCGTCGGGGCGGCTTTCGACCCATAGTATGTTATCGCCATCCAGCGCCAACTGTTCGAATTTCACCGCCCCCGCCGCAAGGTCTTGCGCCGCGATAGGTGACACCCATGAACCGTAAGCCTCTGTCTTCACGTCCATTCCTTATGCTCCACGCCATGGCCGCAGGTTGTTTTTCTCAACGATCAGCTTGGTCTGTTCAATCGCCGTTTCCTTGAACGCCTCAAGGACCATGGGCAGCCAATTGCCTTTTTCTGTTGCCGTAACCCAAGGGTCTTGGGTGGTGGACACCAGAAAGTTGATCCCTGCCCCGTTCGTGGGGTCCAGCGACAGCCGCGCGCCAAAGGCGTCAACAAATTCTTGACCGTAATCGCCAACCTCAAAGCTGGAGGACGTGACGAACATCGGCTGTTTGGGCACCTCGCCGCCGTCATAAACGCCAATGCTGAGCGCTTGAAACATCGCAGTGTTAAAGTCGTTGGCCAGTGCCACATCAGTGTTCCACCCGTCAGCGGTGCGGAAATTCAGCGAATAGGTGACGATATTCTGATCCGACCCCATCTCGCGGAATACTTCTTGGGCGTCAGGATTTTCGGCAAAATATGCCAGTAGATCATCATTTTCGCGCGGCACAATTTCGTTGCGGATCAAGGCAAGTTGAGCGGCGATTTCAGCTTTGGATTTGCCTTGCTTTTCCGCGGGTAGACGCTGGAACGGCACCACCTTGAAACTGTCCTGTTCGCCCGCAACTGCCATCAACTGCGCGTAGAACCGTTTGGAGTTAAAGATACATTTTCCCAGCAGTTTGCCATAGCCCGACTGATCGGGCCGGATGATCGCGTGGGACAGATACACACCAGCCGCCGCCGCTCCGGGTTTGGACCCCTCGATGCCATAAACCCCCACCGTCGGGTCAACGCCCCCGTGAAACACCACCGGCGCGGTAAAGGCGATCAGATCGCGCATCGCCCCATTGCGATAGCACAGCGAACCCGCCGGATAGGGAATGAAGCCCGCCTTGTGAGGATCAACGGTCTGCGTGTCGGCGTATTGCAACGCCTCGTACTGGCGCGTGACATAGTCGCTCATCACCATTGCGGGGGTGTGTTCCTGCGCACCTTGCTGACTGTCGGGTTCCGGATGGCGCGGCTTGCGCAGGATTGACGCAAAATAGCCCCCCCACGCGCCGTCGACGTGAATGGTAAATTCCATCCCCTTTTTGCGGTACTCATCGCGCAGGGCCACAATGTCGGCCAGTGGGTCAACCGAGCTTTCCTCGGTCGTTCCAAGAACAGCCACCACTTCAAGAACAGGTCGGCGGTTCTGATAGCAATTCTCTATCTGTTCGCGCAGATGATCCATCATCATGCGGCCGTCCAGATCGACATATGTACTTTGAACGTGGTTCGCGCCCAACCCCAACAGCGCTGCCCCTTTGGGCCAAGAATAATGCCGCGTGCTGGGGGCCATGATGACAGGCAGTTGGGTGACGTCTTTTAGGTAGATGCGGTGCATGTCGGCCAGCCCGATGTTTTGCACAGAATATTTGTTCAACACGTCCTTGATGGTGTCCGCCGAAATGCCGCAGTCTGACTGAAGCCGCGGCGACAGGCCAATCACCTCATCCACGCCAAGGTTCATCAGCGTCCAATTATCAAGCTCGGTCAACTTGGCGGTGCCCCCTTGCACCAGCGTGACCGTGAAATCCTTGGCTGCGGCCATCGATGGCTCAAGCTTGATCGCGTTGGCCAGCGACACGGGCAAATAGGTCAAATTACGCGCCGCCCACATGCTTTCTGCGTTGGCGACCGACCCGTCACAAGTAATATGCGCCCAAGGGACAATAGTGCCCGGCGGCACAGTCGCGGCCTCTGGGACGGTATATCCCAACATCCGCGCCAGATCCTTGCCCACCTCGATTTCAAGCATGGTAGTAACCGGTGATGCCTCGGCTGCGACGTTGTTTTGATTGTACAGCATCGCGGCGAAATATCCGACGAAACCGGGCATCGTGCAGTCCCAATACATATGCGACTGGTTGCGATAGCTAGACAACGGGATCGACCCGTGCAGGGCGTGCAACATGTGATCCAGCTGGGTCTCAAGCGCTTCGATAGTGGTTTTATACTCGGCTGATGCTTTGATTTTGTCGGTCACATACACCGGATCACGAAATTGCTGACCGTATTCCCGCCGCGCGCCTGCATTGGCAGCGACAGCTTTGCCGACCATCTCGTGCATCACGGATTCGTTTTCCCCCATCGGGCCAATGAACCAGCCCTCCAGCGACGGCGTCCCCTTTTCATTCAACAAATCCAAGCGGTTGTTCGCCTGCGCCTGTGCGTGCATTGCAGACACTACTTTCGCGAAATGCGCTTTGCTATCATGTGTGGTCATAAAAATAGGCCTCTTGGAAAATAGGATGAGATTAATGGTCGCGCAAAAATGCGATGCCCTTTTTTGGAAAAAAGCGGGGAAATCGTTAACTTATATTAACCATATTCTAACAACTTTTTCGCCCTGCAGTCAAAAAAGTGACCGCAGGCTCTTAAGGTGTTTAATCGTGGGGTGGGCCAAGGACCTATCGTGGCATCAGCGCGTTTGCAGTCTTTCGATGATGCTTGCGGCAGTCACGGTCCCGATGGTCTTGCCGTCTTCTTCGACCGCGATTTCGCCAACCTGGTCACCCAGTTTATGGATAAGATCATCCACCGGCGTTTCAGCCGAAACTTGGGTCGGAGCGCCCCCTGCCACCGGCCCCATGACATCGCGTGCCGTCAAGACGCCAAGCGGGTTCATGTTTGCCACAAACTCAGCGACATAGGGCGACGCGGGGTTCGAAAAAATCTCGCGCGGGGTGCCGCATTGCACGATACGTCCGCCTTCCATGATCGCGATGCGCCCGCCCAATTTGAACGCCTCGTCCAGGTCGTGGCTTACAAAAATAATGGTGCGTTTCAATTCGCGTTGCAGATCTAACAGCTCGTCTTGCAGACGTGTGCGGATCAACGGATCAAGCGCCGAGAAAGGTTCGTCCATCAGCAAAATCGGGGCTTCCGTCGCAAAGGCGCGGGCCAGACCCACACGCTGTTGCATGCCGCCTGACAAGTCCCCTACCTTGCGATCTGCCCAATCGGACAGGCCCACAAGGGCAAGCTGTTTATCCGCCCGTTCAAGCCGTTCGGCCTTGGGCACATCGGCCAGTTCCAAGCCCAACGCCACGTTGTCACGTACCGACCGCCATGGCAGCAGGCCAAACTGTTGAAACACCATCGACACGCATTCACGACGTACACGGCGCAAATCAACGTCTGAACTGGCGGCAATATCGCAAGACCAACTGCCATCATTGACGCGCACAGTGCCCCGCGCCATCGGATTCAAACCATTCACCGCCCGCAGCAACGTTGATTTACCCGAGCCGGATAGCCCCATCAACACAAGGATTTCGCCAGATTTCACATCCAGTGAACAGTTATGGACACCCAGCACCTGGCCGGTCGCGACTTCGATCTCGGCACGGTCTTGGCCCGCATCCATCAAGGGCAGCGCTTGTTCGGGCTTGTCGCCGAACACAATGGAAACATTGTCAAATTCAACGGCATTCTGGGGGGTGGTTTTCATATCAGCGCTCATTTCCGTGTCACCCGCAGCATACGGTCAAGCATAATTGCGACGACCACGATAATCAGTCCGGATTCAAACCCAAGACCCGTGTTGACAGAATTCAGTGCCCGCACAACCGGCACACCTAAACCATCAGCACCCACAAGCGCCGCTATCACGACCATGGATAGTGATAGCATGATCGTCTGGTTCAACCCCGCCATGATCTGCGGCAAGGCATAGGGCAGTTCGATTTTCCACAAGGTCTGACTTGGCTTTGCGCCAAAAGCTTGCGCGGCCTCAAGTAAGGGTTTGGGTGTCGATGCGATACCCAGCTGCGTCAAACGGATCGGCGCGGGCAGCACAAAAATCACAGTGGCGATCAGGCCCGGCACCATGCCGATGCCAAAAAACACAATCGCGGGGATGAGGTAGACAAACGTCGGCAGCGTCTGCATCAGGTCCAACACCGGGGCCATATAGCGGTACAACTTAGGGCGGTGCGCGGCGGCGATGCCTATCGGCACACCTACGCCCATACACACCACACAGGCTGATAACACCAGCGTCAGGCTTTCGGTGGTTTCCTCCCAATAGTCTTGGTTCAGGATGAACAAGAACCCCAGAAAGATCATCAAGGGGGTTTTCCAGTTGCGCTGGATCAACCATGTCAACGCCGCGAAAGCCGCGATGACGAACAAGGGATGCGGCGTTTGCAGCACCCAGAGGATCGCCTCGATCAACCACTCCATCGCGACCGAGAGACCATCAAACAACCAGCCTGCGTGGACCAGCAGCCAGTCAAAAACGGCTTCGGCAGCGTCATCTATGGGGATCTTGTTATCGGTGAGCCAGTTCATTGGGGTCTCCGCGAATGGATTGTTACTGAATACAAAAAGGGCCCACCCATTGGCAGGCCCTTGTGATCATTTACTGCGCATTATTCGACGATTGTCTTTGCAGCCGCCATCGCATCGCCACCGTCCAATGTGGTGACACCTGCCAACCAAGTGTCCAGAACGGCAGGGTTTGCCTTGATCCATGCGGATGCGGCAACCGCAGGTTCCTGGCCATCATCCAGAATCGCGCCCATGATTTCGTTTTCCATGGCCAGCGTGAATTCCATGTTGTTCAGCAGCTTGCCGACGTTTGGGCATTCTTCAACATAGCCCGCGCGCGTGTTGGTAAAGACCGACGCACCGCCAAGGTTGGGACCAAAGAAATCGTCGCCACCTTCAAGATAGGTCAGCTCGAAGTTCGCGTTCATCGGGTGTGGTTCCCAGCCAAGGAATACGACCGGGTCGCCTTTGCCTGTGGCGCGTTTGACCTGTGCCAGCATGCCCTGCTCTGACGATTCCTTGACCTCGAAATCCTTGAGATCGAATGCGTTGTCTTCGATCATCGACTGGATCAAGCGGTTGCCATCATTGCCCGGCTCGATGCCATAGATCGTCGCGTCCAGCGCGTCGGCATTGGCGGCAATATCGGCAAATGTCTTGATGCCCATATCGGCGGCTGCCTTGTTGACGGCCAATGTGTATTTTGCGCCGTTCAGGTTAGCGCGTACGGTATCCACTGTGCCAGCTTCGCGGTAGGGGGCGATGTCGGCCTCCATTGTGGGCATCCAGTTGCCCAGAAACACGTCAACATCCCCGGCGGCCATTGCAGTATAGGTCACGGGTACGGACAAAATCTTGATGTCGGTTTCATAGCCCAGCGCCTGCAAAACAACCGTGGTCGCAGCAGTGGTGGCTGTGATATCGGTCCAACCCACGTCGGAAAAGGTGATTTCCTCGCAACCCGAAGCGGACAGGCTGGTGGCAAGGCTAAGCGAAAGGGCCGTGGTGGTGGCGAGAATTTTCATATTGGGTCGCTCCCTGTGTTGTTATATTTGATGGCGCATTAGAGCGCTAACACGGCCCGCGATGCAACCCGATTTGTGACGGGCAAAGGAGCGGCGCACCATCTTGCGCACGGAGCATGTCACAGTTAGCCAAGGGCCAACCACCTATTTGGCCCCGAGCGATACGGGGCCCTACCCCAACAGCAAAGGTTTGCCAAAATGAGCGATGCAAAATGGATTGGTGTGACGTGGGGCGCGGATTATCCGCTTGTCACTGTCATTGACGCATCCGGCAAGACGATCGCTCAACATGCCGGGCCAACCGACCTTGCGCCCGGGAATATGGCTGATTTCCTTGCCCCCTATCTGGCAGCGCATCGTACCACGCCCGTTTTGTGCGCTGGCCTGCCAGGGATACCCGCCGACATGTTTCGTGCTGTACCCACCGCGCCTATGGCTGGAACAATTCAGCTCGAATCGCTAGACTCACGGTTGGCTTTGCATGTCGTACCCGGCTTGCGCCAAGCCAAGCCAGCAGATCTGATGCTGGGCTGCGAAACCGCAATCTCGGGTCTGTTGTCGCAAGACCCCGAGTTCGATGGCGTCATCTTAACGGTCGCCGCACAGTCGCGCTGGTCACATATCAGCGCCGGTGAAGTCGTCAGTTTTCAAAGTTTTTTGACTCCCTTACTAGCCACCCTGCTTTCGACGAATCCGCCGCTGTCAGAGTGCGTAACCCAAGGCGCGCTGGATAGTGCGACATTCGCGCAGGCGGTCGATGATGTGATGACACGACCGCAAACGGTTGCCGCCACCTTGGCGCAGATCCCTGCGGATGCGGCGTTAAATGGCGTGGCCGAAAATGTCGCATGGTCGCGGCTGATGGGGTCGCTGATCGGGCTGGAGTTGTCTGGCTCGCGTCCCTATTGGCTGGGTCAGCGCGTTATATTGCTTGTTGATGGCCCCCTGACTGACCTCTATGCAACCGCCCTTGGTGGCCAAGGTGTTCAGGTCCAGGTAATGTCACGCGACACTTTATTACTTGAGGGGTTGAAGCTGGCCTGGCGACGGATAAACAGCAACTAATCCGCGAGCGCGGTACCGGCCCTTTCAATTGGTACTACTTTGAAGACAACTATTGGCGGCAATCATCGCTAGGAGCATTGAAGATGTCAGCATTGGGACTAGGTCTGATTGCCGCCTGCGCGTGGGGGTTTCACGACATTTGCGTGCGCAAAGTAAGTCAGACGGTCCCGTTGATGGCATCGCTGCTGACGGTACTTGTTGTGGCGCTGTTGTTTCAACTTGGGCTAATAGCGGCCAGTGACACTGTCGGCCCTTTGCCCCTCACAGCTGTTGTTTACGCGGTCACCGCTGGCTTCTTTTTCCTGATGGCCAGCTTGGCGCTTTATGCTGCGTTTCAGCGCGGGCCGGTGCGCCTGGTCGCGCCAATTATCGCCAGTTATCCAATTTTGTCAGTTGCTTGGGCGGCATTTCAAGGCGAAGTGGTGACAGCACTGCAGTGGTGCGCGGTTTTGATGATCGTGGCTGGTGTTGGCGTAGTTGCAGCATTGGCTGACGATACCGCAGGACAGATACCGCCCAAGGGTCGGACAATCGTTTTTTCTGGAATTGCGGCCATTGGTTTTGCGGGCACATTTGCGTTTGGCCAGCAGGCGGCTTTGCTGGGCGATGAACTTTCTGCAACGGCCCTTACCCGCGTGATCGCATTGGTCATTCTCATTGGGGGTATCGTGGTCCTTCGTCTGCCTTTTTGGCCGGGGCGCAAGGCACTGGTTGTGCTTGTTTTGATGGGATTGGCCGACGGTATCGCGCTGGCCAGCGTTATGGCGGCGGGGCGGCTTGATGGTGCGCAATATGCTGCCGTGGCAGCATCTACTTTTGGGTTGCTCACCATCGTCATGGCTTGGGCTTTCTTGCGGGAAAGAATGAGCATTTCCCAATGGGTGGGTTGCGCAGTCGCTTTTGCAGGTATCGGGTATCTCGCAATCTGAGGTAAGATAAGGCAGTCGCCTTTTCGGTGAAATTCTTACAATTGCCGCACAACTGAGGCGATGTTTATTGGAAGTCTCAGTTGGTCACTCTTACCCAAGAGAGGTAGAATTGCCCCGAATTTAGTAGCGCAGCATAACCCTGCAGAAGCTCAAAGCAGGAGGTTCATTCACTCCCTAGCCCCCCAGCCCCGGGAACTTCGATTTCATAGGTATTGGAGGTGGCGCGACGGATAGACCGCTGCAATCAGAACATCCCTTTCAGCGGGCCAAACTTGATAGCCCCTTATATTTCAGCCCCACCCGCTAGTTTAATTTACACAACCGCACCCTGCATCATGGGATGCGAGACTGCGTTGCGCGATCCCCCCCAGCTTTCAACGTGGCGACGGGCGATCGTGAGGCCAAGACCGCTCCCTTCCAAAACATCGCGCGGCTTGAGATCTGCGAAAGGATCGAAAATTTGGTTCAGATATAGGGCTTCTACACCAACCCCGTCATTCCCCAATAAGAGCGCACCATAGGTGCCAACATCCGTGATAAAGACAGTACCAATTTGCGAACCTTAATGTTTGACAGCGTTATCCACCAAGCGGCTGAGAACCTTATGGAGACTTGCTTGCTGCACAGCGCATTCTTGCTCTGTTGGGCCCAATTTAATATTGAACCCACTCGGATGCTCATGGTCGTCGACGAACGTCCAAACTGAGGCGCTTTGGTCAAGCTCGGTCACCGGGTCTTCCAACGCGCCGATTGCCAACAGTTCACGCACGTCATTGACCAAACGATCAGCGCGCCGTGCATTTACTTTGATCGCTGTCAGATACAGGTAGACATCTTCTGGGACCTTGTCTGCGACCCCTTGTAAATCTTTCTCTATCCAGTCGGGTAGCGTTTCAACCGCCCTTAAACAGGCCCTGACGTCATGGATGAAGCGTGATGCAAATTCATCGCCGGGAATTCGAAGCTCCCCTACCTTTGACACCACATCGAACTCTTCAGCCTCCAACACACGCGATGACATGGCGACGTTAGCAAGGCGAGTGTTTCAAAGCTCTTAACACCACACGTCAGAAACGAGCACAATTCTATCTAACAAATTTGGAAACGCCGTATCCTAGCCATGTAATCCTAACGAAGGTGCGTCAGCATCGCGGGAAAATCTAACAAATAAATCGGATGGTCCAAATGGATCATGGTCAGGGACCTGGCCACGACAGTGCAAATAACGATGTGCCTGAGAACACTGAGCTTAAGGTTCTGATCGTTGACGACTCATCGTTCGATTGCACAAACATCATCCGACAATGCCGCCAAACAAGTCTTCCTCTCTCCATGTATAAGGCCAGCGCCCTCGACAAAATGTGCAAGGCACTTGATTGACGAGAATACGACGTAATTTTCGTCAACTACCGCTTAGCCAACGAAACCGGCATCCAAGCCAGGAAAATCATCAGCATGCACCCCCAAAATGCAACCGCGGCAACATTATGATCACCGGCGAAGTTTTGCACGAGATAGCGGTTTCAGCCATTAAGAACCGCTGCAAAGAAATGTTGCCAAGGCGGATCTAAATGCGGTGTCGTTGGAAATAATGATGAAATCAGCGACAAATTGGCTTGAGAACCATGCCTAAAAAGTCCTGCAAGTTGAAATGGATGCGATCAACGATCTAACGATCTAACGATCGTGCAGCATCGTTATCTGGCGATGTATCGCAGAACCATACCTAGTGATGATCACACCCCATTACGGCGACAAGATGAGATTTACGCATGTGTGTTATGATTCAAACCGGAATGAGTATGAGATCTTCACGGACGCACTCCGCAAGCTTTTGATTTCTCTACAGCTTGTTTGGCATTCAAGCACATATTAATCGGCGATGGGTTGCACTGAACCGCCCCAGTCTTTCCGTGTAGTTTGATAAATAAAACGCGTTAATCTACGATCCCATCGGCTGATGGATAACCCAAGGCCCAAGCAAGCCATCGTGGAAATTTAGCGGGCATGCTCAATCCTGATGACGGCATTGCCGGATTGTAGTAAATTGCGATACAATGGGCCAAATGGTAGCCAATATATCTAAGGATGTCTGTATTTGACTGTGACGCATGATTTTCAGAATGACATCGACGCAGTCGGGCGCAGCAAGGCCATACCGACATTGCTTGAGACCATTACGATGGCGACAGGGGTGGGCTTTGCGGCCGTGGCGCGGGTTACGCACGCGCGGTGGGTCACATGCAAATCCGTCGACAAGATTTCCTTTGGGCTAACACCGGGCGACGAATTGGAGGTCGAAAGCACACTGTGCCATGAGGTCAGGCAATACGCCCATGAAATCGTGATCGATGATGTGAATACCAACCCTGATTACGTCGACCACCACTGCCCAGCGCGCTATGGTTTTCGCAGCTACATTTCCATTCCGATCTACAGGGCAGACGGGTCGTTCTTTGGCACGCTTTGCGCCATCGACAATGAGCCCCGCAATCTGAATGACGAGCATGTGCTTTCCATGTTTCGACTGTTTGCCAAGATGATCGGTGAAATACTGGACTCCGACGAAATTCTTGCTGCAACTCAGGGCGCGGTCGCCCACGAACGTAAGCTGGCCGAGGTACAGGAGCAATTCATTGCGATCCTGGCCCATGATCTTCGCAATCCGGTAAATGCCTTGGGTGCTGGACTTCGCCTGTTCGAGCGCCGCGAGATCGATGACAAAGCGAGGGAGCTTGTCGGTTTTATGCGCGGTTCGGTCAATCGAATGGGACTGCTGATCGAGAACCTGCTGGACCAAGCCCGCAACCGCAGCGGCGGCGGCATCGTAATAGAGCGGACGTTATCCAACGATCTTCATCCGTCGTTGGAACAGATTATTGCGGAACTTCAGGCCGTTGCGCAGGGTCAGGACATAGCAGCGGCCATCCACTTGCCAGAGGAGGTCAACTGCGACGTCCCCCGGGTTTCGCAGATGTTTTCAAACCTACTAGCAAATGCGATCACCCATGGCGCAGCCGGATCACCGATCGAGGTTGATGTAAAACTTGGCGGTGGCAGCCTTACCCTTTCGGTCACGAACTATGGCAGCAAGATTGCCAACGACATGTTGCCCACCCTATTCATGCCGTTCGAACAGGGCCAAGACCGCCCAAGCAGGGAGGGATTGGGGCTGGGGCTTTTTATCGCATCAGAAATCGCGGACGGGCACGGCGGCACGTTGACAGTAGATTCGACCGATGAACGCACTGTCTTTACCTTTCAGATGCCCAATTCGGAAAACAGCATGGCACGACAGGCTTCCGGTTAAGGGGTCCGCGTGCAGGCCAGAAACCAGACCTCCAGCGTGCCACATTGAAACTGCAGAATTTTGCGGCTTTCGCGGATCTGACCCGCTTAGGCCAATGGGTTCCGGTAATCATTCCTGCGAATCCTATGGTCGTGGACAAATTCAAATGCGTCCTGAGCTGCGAAACACCATCCGCGGATACGAAAGCTCGACCAAGGAATTAATCGCAACAAACGAAGAAGCGATGGCGGTAGCACAACACAAAGATGGAATTAGAGTGAGGATCCGGCTGACTGTCGCGGAATGGTAGGTCAATGGCTGACGGAACCTTAAACATGGGCCCATGAACGATGGTTTGCTGTCGCCAGTTGTGCCCGACAACTGGCCATCTTCTCCTGAGTTACATCACTCACCTACTCTGTATCTTGATGTAAGTCTGAAGTTATCTGAATCAGCAGTAAGGGGTTGTAATTTGCATCTGAGCGATGCCCTGGTATCAAATGGGATGTCGCATTCATTTATTGTGAAACTTCTGGCCATTGATCGCGCCGTGATTTTACATCTACATAGAAATACTTTAGCCGAACTAAAGGAACTTTCTTGGAGATACTTCGATGAATGCACGGGTTTGGGTTATGGGAAGCGCTGCTGTGTTGGTTGCCGCCTGCGGAGATATGCAAAGCACCAACGTCAGCCAGTCAAACGGCTACCTAAAAGAACTGCCTGAGGGCGTACTTGCCATTGCGGCCAAGAACCAGGATCTAGCTACCGTCAGGATAGACCCGACAAGCGGTTGTTATGTCTATCGGCACGTTGGCCCTGTTGAAACCACGCTCCTGCCGCTTCGGGCAGCCAACGGCCGCCCGATCTGCAGTCGTCCAGCAAGTCCAACCGTTTCGGGCTGATTACCTGCAACGTTCCTGCCGTTTGTGTTAGGTCGATGTGCAATCACAAGCGAGTTAGCTCTGCGCAGTAACGTACTCTTCTGGCGGATAAAGTCTTGCTGTAGCTCCGGCTTTCACGTGCTCATAGAGGTCATTGATGTGAGGCATGATCATCCGCACACAACCTGAACTGGCCCGGCCACCAATCGACTTCGGGCTGGGTGAGCCGTGAATCCGCAAATAGGTGTCTCGATTTCCGACGAAAAGGTACAAGGCACGTGATCCCAGCGGATTAGTTGGCCCGGCGTCCATCCCGTCTGCATGTTGCGCGTATAATTCGGGATCCCGTTTGATCATTGCAGCCGTCGGCGTCCAGGTGGGCCATTTCGCCTTTCGCTTGATATAATACGTTCCTGGTTCATAAAGATTGCCCCGCGCGATGGCTACGCCATACCTCATCGCGGTTCCATTATCTCGAATGTGGTATAAGTAACGAGCCACGGCATCGACATGGATGTCCCCAGGCGTCAAACCAGGGTTCGCCTCAACCAGACGGGGCAAAAACCGCGTTCCAACACCCCAAGGGTTAGACGTACTGGGATCATAGTTCGCCGGTGTGACTTGGGCGTCCCAAGCTTCCCATTTTGACCGATTTGTTGTCGCAGCAGCTGCAGATGAAGCTGCAAGCGGTGCTGAAAACAACGCGGCCGCAGAAATGATGAAATGGCGTTTCGTCAGCATGGTTTCGTGCTCCTTTTCTTACTCTGCCATAGCAAAGTCCAACTAAGATGTAACTTCCAGCGGATCCTGGGTTCAATCAGATAACAATGTAACGTTTGAAACGCTGTTTGTATCCCTGCGAAAGCAAATAGGTTTTAAACTCTTTGCGAGCGTGCAGCGATTGGGCGAGCTTCATTTTCATATACTTAGGAACAAATAAGCGCATTCGCTGAAAAAGGTGGGGGCCGTTTTGCCAGTCGTTGCACCGAAAGAAAATCAAAATGTAGAGGCTATGCGAACAGGTGACATTGCTATGCCAATCTGCTTTTCAAAAGGTCACCAGATTTCAGCAAGATCGGGTATCCAACCATTGAAAACGCTGTGTTGACTTGTTTTAAAGCCCTAAGCGTTTCTTGGTGAATATTGCTGGTCTCAATGCTTTCAACCAAACCTTCACGCAGTCGGACGATATGATTGCGCTGCAACTTTTGTTCGACTTTACGGACCTTTTCTTTGGCGGATACAAGTTCGCGCGCTTCTGCCGGGTTCTGGTTCATCATCACATTAAGGGCCAGTTGCACATTACTTTGTACACGGTCTGAAAAGTCGCCTATTTCAGCGCGTCCTTGTTCTGAGAACTGAAGTTTATCCATGTGAAGCCGTTTGGCCAGCACCAGCATTATTCTTGCAATAGCGTCTGACGCGGAATCGAGACTGGATGAAATCGAAGCAAGTTCCATCGACCTTCTGCCAAGATCTTCCTCCAAACCGGTCTTGCCCAATCGTGCAAGGTACAGCTTGATATCAAGATGCATTTTCTTGATCGTCTCATCCTGATCGCGGATCATTTTTGCAGAAACCTCATTCCAGGTATCGTACAGTGGCTCAACCGCGATCAGCATTTGTTCGACCTTTTGACCCATCACCAGCAACTCTCGTGCGGCACAATCCAGACCACGTTGCGGTCTGTCCAAAGCGTTTGGATCAAGCGCCGTCACCGTCACTAGCGGGCTATCGTCTGCTGGATTGTCTGGCATCAGACGCGTCAAGACTGCCGTTAGCACTCCTACAAATGGCAGAGCAAGAACAGCCAACGCGAGATTGAAGACTAAATGCAAGTTGATGGTTTGGCGCGCAGGGTTGGCACCAAGCCGGTCAAGCAGATCAGGAACTGCCGCGACCGCGAGAGTCACAAGTGCGGCACCCCCACCCCGCAATATAAGGTTCGCCACAACCATGCGGCGCGAAGACAGGGGTGATGACAACGTCAAAACATATGCAATCACCCCACCGCCAAGGTTGGCCCCAAGGATCATCGCCGCCGCCGCAGGCACCGGCAAGACGCCCTGACCTGCCAACGTAACAAACAACAAAACAGCCGCAACGCTTGAATGCACAACCCAAGCGAAAACCGCACCGATGACGAACGCGGTCAAAAGATCACGTCCCAAATAGGCCATCACAGCCTCGGTAGCGGGATGGGCGACCATAGGGCCAGTTGCAGCACGGATCATATCAAGCGAAACGAAAATCAATGCCAACCCGATGAGAATGCGCCCGATCTGGCGCTTGCTTCCCTCGGCACGCATGAAGGTCGCTACGCCGACCAACAATAAAAGCGGGATCAGAAACGGTTGACGCACCATCAAAATTTGAGTGACAACCGCCGACCCGACATCAGCCCCCAGCAGCATCGCAAGACCCACAGTCGTCGCCAACCCACCCTTGGCCACAAAGTTGGACACAAGAACCGCTACCGCCGTAGAGCTTTGCAAGAAAACCGCAGCACCCATGCCTGTCGCGGCAGCAAGCGCCCTGTTTTTGGATGAATGCCGCATCCAGAACCGCAACGGGGCAGCAAACCCGCGTTCAACCCCGGTACGGACCAACCGCACAGCCCAGATCAACAAGGCGGCAGCGCCTGCGATGTTAAGCAGGAAAAATATCAGATTTGGTTCATCCATGAATGGCCTTTTCTCCGAAGTAGACGAAAAATCAAAATAGGACAGTGAGCTACTCCCCATTAGTTGGACAGTATCTGGCGTAAATTAAGCTACTTTT
>CBDTUA010000046.1:0-20123 GCA_965363735.1 uncultured Sulfitobacter sp.
AAGGCGGCCGTACCGTCGGCGCGGGCGTTGTGTCCAAAATCCTCGCATAAGCCGTAGGGGTGGGGGTAACCTCACCGTCAAGCTTGACAGATTGAAAGGCCGTTCCGTACCGGGGCGGCCTTTTATTTTGGCCGTGTGCTCGCATAGAGTAAGCTTATGTTGAAAGGCGAAGAATGGATATTTCCTACGATTTCTTTCCAGGTGCGATTGGCCAGATCATCCAGCTGCATGGGGTGCATTATGCCAAACACTGGGGGTTCACGACCTATTTTGAAGCCAAGGTCGCGCATCAGCTTGCTGAATTTGCGCATGGCAGAAAAGACAACGATCTGGTGCTGATCGCCCATGACACAGATGGGGTCGCGGGGTCTTTGATTTTGAACCTGAACGACACGGAATCAGCAGCGCGTGGGGCGCATCTAAGGTGGTTTATGTGTGCGGACAGATGTCGGGGTGCTGGGATTGGGCGTAATCTTTTGACACGGGCGGTGGCCCATGCCGAGGCCAATGACAATGGCAAGATGTGGCTGCGAACATTTGCAGGGTTGGAACCGGCATTGCATTTGTATCGCAGCGTTGGCTTTGTGCTCCACTCCGAACAAGAAGGGAATGCATGGGGAACCGTCGTGAAAGAGCAAGAGTATCGCCGATCAAGCGACAGCTAGAAGTATTTTCCTGCTCGCAGGTGCATATGCACTTGATCCCCTCGCGATTCCAGACTACCCCACCACTCGGCATAGGGGTTTAGCTCAGTTGGTAGAGCATCGGTCTCCAAAACCGAGGGTCGTGGGTTCGAGTCCCTCAGCCCCTGCCAACTTTCCTGATCATTTTCCGTAGGCGTCATTTCTATTTATGTGCCCTCGAACGGCCATAAACCTGTCAATGATTTGGCTTAATAATAAACGACAAGATGCGCTAAGTTTTCTTAGGGTGGACGTCATTTAATGCTTCGCAAGTTAAAGCCTGTCAATTTTTTACATTCCACAGATGCTACGCAGGCTGAAGGCGTAGTTCCTCCGCATAGGGCGCACAACGTCGCTCGATCTGTTCCGGTCTCGCCAGTACCCCAAGCGGGCACCATGAGGCGCATTGCGGGCACTGTGGGGGCGCTAATCAATAATCCGCAAGGCGCAGAGCAGACAGTGTTTGCCAGCAAGGCAAGAATTCTAAGGCGTGTTTCAACGTCCGGTGCTGCTGCAGGTTTTGTGTTCGGATGTGTTTTGGTTTTGTTGGTCATCTTTTTCCCCGTGCTGGTGTTGCTTCTTGGCCTGTCTCTGGCGGCATTGATTTCAGCGATCTATGTGGGGATGGGTTATGATGCGTTCTGGGATATGCTGCTGAAACCGGTTCGCTGGCACGTCGCCCGCCAGCCGCAAAGCGCAGGTGCCGTACATCAAAAGATCGACCATTTTGCGGTGCGGTGGGATGCGATCTTGGACCGCTTTCCTGACGGCTGGGTCGCGGCGCTTTATTTGCCCGACGTAAGTGACATTGCCGCCTTGGCACGCGAGGATGAGGCAAAGTTCGAATTGCGGATGGACGGCTTGGCGCAGACACATAAAGCGTAGCGCGTCTGCGCAGATACGATTGACGCCTTGAATTCAATCGCATTGGCAGCTACATCGCAGAAACCTTGGAAAAACGGGAAACGCGTCATGGCCACAGTCAATCCACTCCAGTTCATTCAGCAAGTGCGCTCGGAAGTGTCAAAGGTCGTTTGGCCGACCCGTCGCGAAGTGATGCTGACAACCGTAATGGTTTTCATCCTTGCGGCGCTTACAGCGGTGTTCTTCGCATTCGTCGATATTCTGATCCGTGGCGGTTTGCAGTACGTGCTTTCCTACTTCGGATGATCGCGATGGGGATGTGCAAAACCTTGCTCACCCCCTTGAAACATTTGGATATGCGGGCTATCCCGCAGTCCTAACCTGACAAGGGGCGTGCGGCGATTCGAGTTGCGCGCCGATTTTTTGTTCAGGAAAGGCAGGCAGGTGCCTGTCGATTTATTGAGAATTTGATGCTGCAAACATGCGCATCGCAAGACAGGGACCAGAGTTCAGATGGCGAAAAGATGGTATTCGGTCAGTGTTTTGTCGAATTTCGAGAAAAAGATCGCCGAACAGATCCGCACCACGGTCGCCGAGCAAGAGCTCGAGGACCAGATTGACGAAGTGCTGGTTCCCACCGAAGAGGTGATCGAAGTTCGGCGCGGCAAGAAAGTCACGACAGAGCGGCGCTTTATGCCCGGTTATGTACTGGTGCACATGGAAATGTCCGACCGTGGCTATCACTTGATCAACTCGATCAATCGCGTCACAGGTTTCTTGGGCCCACAAGGGCGCCCGATGCCGATGCGCGATGCCGAAGTGACTGCGATCTTGGGTCGCGTTCAGGAAGGCGAAGAAGCACCACGCACGTTGATTCACTTTGAAGTGGGCGAGCGCGTTAAGGTTGCGGATGGTCCGTTCGAAGACTTTGACGGCATGATCGAAGAAGTCGATGACGAGAACCAGCGCCTCAAGGTGTCTGTGTCGATCTTTGGCCGGGAAACACCGGTCGAATTGGAATTCACTCAGGTCAACAAACAGATCTGAGCGGGTAGGCGGGGCAACCCGCCATGCGGTGGCGACACCGTTCGTTTGTGGGAGGCAACGCTGCGCGCAGCCAAGCCGGACCACGCTAGCCAACGATCACAACGCGTTGTGATTGCGTAGGGTGGGTGCAAACCCACCGACATGAAAAGGAGAAGGCCAATGGCCAAGAAACTCGTCGGTACGATGAAGTTGCAAGTTAAAGCGGGTCAAGCGAACCCATCCCCACCTGTTGGTCCTGCATTGGGTCAGCGCGGGATTAACATCATGGAATTCTGTAAGGCGTTCAACGCCAAAACAGCGGACTTGGAGCCAGGTGCCCCTTGCCCAACCGTGATCAGCTATTACCAGGACAAGTCCTTTACCATGGAGATCAAGACACCTCCTGCGTCCTACTACCTGAAAAAAGCGGCCAAGATTAACTCTGGCGCGAAAACACCAAGCCGCGAAACCGTTGGTACAGTGACCACCAAGCAGCTGCGTGAAATTGCAGAAGCAAAAATGGCCGATCTGAGCGCTGTGGATGTTGAAGCCGCGATGAAGATTATTCTGGGCTCCGCCCGTTCCATGGGCATTGAGGTGAAGTAAGATGGCAAAATTCGGAAAACGCACCCGCGCCGCACGTGAAGCATTTGCTGGCAAAGCTAGCTTGACCGTTGAAGAGGCGGTAACGCTGATCAAGGCAAACGCAAACGCGAAATTTGATGAAACCATCGAAATCGCCATGAACCTTGGTGTTGACCCACGTCACGCTGACCAGATGGTTCGCGGCGTTGTTGGCCTGCCGAACGGCACAGGCAAAACTGTACGTGTTGCAGTATTTGCACGTGGTCCAAAAGCAGACGAAGCCACAGCAGCCGGTGCCGACATCGTTGGCGCAGAAGACCTGATGGAAGCCGTACAGGGCGGCAAGATCGACTTTGATCGTTGCATCGCGACACCTGACATGATGCCAATCGTTGGTCGTCTGGGTAAGGTTCTTGGCCCACGTAACCTGATGCCAAACCCAAAGGTTGGCACAGTGACCATGGACATCAAAGAAGCTGTTGAGGCTGCTAAAGGTGGTCAGGTTCAGTTCAAAGCTGAAAAAGGCGGCGTTGTGCATGCTGGCATCGGCAAACTGTCCTTTGACGAAGCCAAACTGGTTGAAAACGTGCGTGCCTTTGTTGGTGCGGTGTCCAAAGCCAAGCCAACGGGTTCCAAAGGGTCCTACATGCAAAAGATCGCACTGAGCTCGACCATGGGTCCAAGTGTGACCGTTGAAGTGGACAACGCCGTTACCGAGTAACGACTAATTTCCCACCTTTGTGATTAGAATGGCCTTCTGCATACTGCAGAGGGCCATTTTTTTGTGGGATGATTGACTTTGCGCGGTTGGGCCGTCTTACCTTGCTCCAAAAGTTATTGTGCAATCTGGGCGATGCCCCGCTTAACCCTTGGAGATACGTCCTGAGCCTCAAGCTAACCAGAGACGCGCTAAGCTGGCTGAAAAGTAAAGGCGTGCGCATTGATGCGCCGTCCGGTACCGATACGCTGCGGATCCCCGAAGCGCCGCACGAGCTTGAGCGACATTCGAACCATCCAGCGGCCGGGGTCATGCCACTGGGGGCTTATAGCTATTCGCATTCGTTCGTGCGCGAGGTCGCCCGAGTTGGGCGCTATTGTTCGATTGGCAGCGGGCTGTCGTCGTTTTCGAATACGCATCCTTTGGATCAGACGTCGACCAGCCCGGTCTTCTACCAGCGGCGCAAGTACCGCGAATGGGATGGTGACATGGAACAGGTGGACCGCTTGGTGTCTTTTGAACCTGATGCCGCCAGAACGACAATCGGTAATGATGTTTGGATTGGGCAAGACGTCAGGCTGCGCGCCGGAATTACGATCGGAGATGGTGCCGTCGTTGCCGCCGGTGCGCTGGTTACCAAGGATGTAGCCCCGTTCGTGGTTGTGGGCGGAACACCGGCACGGGTGATCCGCCAGCGGTTTGATGCGCCGCTGGTGGAAGCGTTGCTACAGGCTGCCTGGTGGCGATTTTCGGTCTCGGATTTGATCGGATTTGACCCCGACAAACCAGCAAAGTTCGCTCGCGCCCTTGAAGGGGTCTTGTCAAAGAATGAGATGGTGCCGTTTCCGGAAGACCGGTTCTTGCCGCGGGATCTGCTCCGTACAAAATGAAATCGCTGGCGGTAGCGGTAACTGCAAGAGAATACATATGAAGATTACCTTGCTGACCTAAACGACGGGCACAGGCGTGCTTTCGACGTGGACACTGCCATTGCCAAGTACGTTCGCACTAAAATTTTGATTTAGAAAAGATGGGATCAATACGCTACCCGTCTATGGACAGGTGGTACCTGGACGCTGAGTTCGAAAGCAAGATTCAGGGCCTTAGAATTAGGTGGGCTTCACTTTACTCAAGAAGCTATCAAAGCCCTTTGGTCTTACAAACTTCCATTGGGGGTCTTTTTCTTTCCAGCCTGGTCCATAGTTGATTGCCAGCATTTTTTCTGGTTTTGCAGGAATGTTCAGCCCCGTTATTTCACATTTTGCGAAGGGAAAGACATCATCTAGCTCCAGTTCTCCGAAAGTATGGGGAAAGACGAACACCTTATTCTTTACTGTCCACGCTGGAAAGAGATCGACAGTAAAGCCGGCGACAGGCTTCAGGCGGAGGAGACCATGGTTGCGGCCGTTTCTTACCTCCAGAAGACCAAGTTTTTCGATTTTGTCAGCCAAAGCATCCCACAGTTTAGCTGCGTTTGCTTCAGTTTTAGATTCAAGCAGAACGCCTAGGTCGATATCATTGTCATGGTCGATCAACTTGCCGTCGCGGGTAAGGCCAAGCAGCGGTCCAGAGTCCAAGAATATCTTGAGGCCTGCTGTCTCAAGTATGTTGATGTGGCCTGCGACAGCTTCCCAAACGACCTCATGGGAAACTTGGCCAAATGTTTGGTCGGGATCAATGTAGCCATGGTTGGTCAGCAGGGTCGGGCTTAGGTAGTCGTTAACCGCGTTAATGAAGTGTTCACAGTGTTTCTTCTCTTGATCGCTTTTCGCCAATCGACGCCTATCGTTTATTGACGCTAACGCGAACATCGGCCTCGCTTTTCTAAAGATACTTAGCAAGATGGCAGCCTCTAGCCACTCTTTCGTCGGTGGCGACGTTTTAAGATCCTTCAGTCTGACAAACGTCCGCCGGGTCCTCAGATTTCCCGTAGGATTGGCAAGTTCCCCAAGCGCATCTTGATGGATTTCAAGTGTTTCAACGGTCCGCGCATCCGGTGTCATAGCTTTCCCGCCGCTGCGTTCTTGGGGATGGAAATGCCCCGGATCATCGTGCTCGATATATTTTGCGTTCTGCTGAGGTAGATCACCTGGCAATATTCTTTAAGGAAGTCGAATTCACCCGCCCAATCATCACCCATCGTGAAGACATCGATGCCGTGCTTCTGAACATCATGCCGTTTCTGGTCCCAATTTTCCTCAGGAATAATGGCGTCAACATATGCGACGCCCTCAAGGTCGGCCTTGCGTTGTTCCCAAGAAAATACAGCCTCCTTGCCCTTCACTTTGTTAAACTCGTCCGCAGATAGGGCAACAGTAAGATGGGTCCCAAGCGCCTTCGCGCGTTTCAATAAGCGAATATGGCCATAATGAAGGGTGTCAAAAGTTCCATAAGTTATCACGCGCATTTGGCTTCAATCCTGTTTATCTCGTCACCCAGTAACATCTTTGAATAGGTCTTTCTACATTGCCCTTGGCAATCTGATCGACTCACGTTAACAGGGGCCTCGATTCATTGTGCATAAGCATAGTGAGTCTTCTGTCCGAGACGAAGGGTGGCCCAAAGCCTTAATTTCCTTTCTGAGATGGGAGACGTTAGAATTACCAAGCGCGCAAGCGTGAGGGCATTTTGGCTTATTCCCGTAAAATGGACCAAGACTGTTTGCGAAAGCAAACTTAATTGAGCCGGGGGGTAACCCCCAGATTTGGAGTAAAACTGTGGATAGAGCCCAGAAAGAACAATTGGTCGACGAGCTCGGCCAAATCTTTGAAAGCTCTGGCGTCGTTGTGGTTAGCCACTACGTCGGCCTGACAGTTGCTGAAATGCAGGACCTTCGTGCGCGCGCTCGCGCTGCGGGCGGGGCCGTGCGTGTTGCCAAAAACAGGCTCGCCAAAATTGCCCTTGATGGAAAGCCATGCGAAAGCATTGCAGATCTCCTGACGGGTATGACCGTTCTGACCTATTCCGACGACCCCGTGGCAGCAGCCAAGGTGGCCCAGGATTTCGCCAAAGAGAATCAAAAGTTTGTGATTCTCGGTGGCGCAATGGGTGAGAACGCATTGGACGCCGCCGGTGTCGAAGCCGTGTCTAAAATGCCTTCGCGGGAGGAGCTTATCTCCACCATCGCGGGCATGCTGGGCGCACCTGCTTCCAACATCGCTGGGGCCATTGGCGCACCTGCAAGCAATATCGCATCCATCTTGTCCACGATCGAGGACAAGGCGGCTGCGTAAAGCAATATCGTCAAGCTGGCGCAGGGTTGAACACTCGCGTTGGAACACACATATCGTTAACGGAAAGAGCTAAACATGGCTGATCTGAAAAAAATGGCAGAAGACATCGTTGGTCTGACACTGCTGGAAGCACAAGAACTGAAAACCATCCTCAAAGACGAGTATGGCATCGAGCCCGCCGCTGGCGGCGCAGTGATGATGGCTGGCCCTGCAGATGCAGGTGCTGCTGCTGAAGAGAAAACTGAATTCGACGTCGTTCTGAAGAACGCCGGCGCATCCAAAATCAACGTGATCAAAGAAGTTCGCGGCATCACTGGTCTGGGCCTGAAAGAAGCCAAAGACTTGGTTGAAGCTGGCGGCAAGATCAAAGAAGGCGTCGACAAAGCCGAAGCCGAAGAAGTAAAAGCCAAGCTGGAAGCAGCTGGCGCAGAGGTCGAACTGGCGTAAGCCATTTGATCTGGGTGCCGTTTTCTTTCAAAGAAAACGGACCGGGATTTTTTGAAGAATTCCGGGGCAGCCCGCAAGTGACAAGGCTGGATGGGGATGTTTCCCTGTCCAGCCTAACCTGTTTTGACAAGTATTTCGCGCGAAATACTTCTCTGGATAGGTCCTAAGGGTCGGAAGAAGTACGGTGGGACGTGCTTCAAGAATTGACCAGGATTTACCGCTCTTATGGGCGCGCATCACGGCCCCGGTGATGGCGTGCTCGGCAAGAGACACGAAAGGTGACATGACACATGGCGCAATCCTTCCTTGGCCAGAAACGTCTACGTAAATACTATGGCAAAATCCGCGAAGTGCTGGAGATGCCGAACCTCATTGAGGTTCAAAAATCCTCTTATGATCTGTTCCTACGCTCTGGCGATGCGGACACACCAACAGATGGCGACGGCATTCAGGGCGTCTTTCAGTCGGTATTCCCGATCAAAGATTTTAATGAGACTTCGGTGCTTGAGTACGTCAAGTACGAGCTCGAAAAGCCCAAGTACGATGTTGAGGAATGTCAGCAGCGTGACATGACCTACAGCGCGCCTTTGAAGGTGACGCTGCGTCTGATCGTATTTGATGTGGACGAAGACACTGGCGCGAAGTCAGTAAAAGACATCAAAGAACAAGACGTGTTTATGGGCGATATGCCTTTGATGACACCAAACGGAACGTTCGTTGTGAACGGGACCGAGCGTGTAATCGTTTCGCAGATGCACCGTTCGCCTGGCGTTTTCTTTGACCACGACAAAGGTAAAACGCACTCTTCGGGTAAGCTTTTGTTCGCTTGCCGGATTATTCCTTATCGCGGGTCTTGGTTGGACTTCGAATTCGACGCTAAGGATATTGTGTTCGCTCGGATCGACCGTCGTCGCAAGTTGCCAGTAACGACACTGCTTTATGCGCTTGGTCTTGACCAAGAAGCGATCATGGATGCGTATTACAACACAGTGTACTACACGCTGAAAGCAGGCGAAGGCTGGGTTGCACCATTCTATCCGGACCGTGTGCGGGGCACACGTCCAACTTATGATCTGGTTGATGCCGCAACGGGTGAAGTCCTGTTTGAAAAAGGCAAGAAGATCACGCCACGCGCCGTCAAGCAGTTGGTTGATGAAGGCAAAGTAACCGAGTTGCTTTTGCCGTTCGGTCACATCGAAGGCAAGTTTGTTGCACGCGACATTATCAACGAAGAAACTGGCGCGATTTATGTCGAAGCCGGCGATGAGATGACGCTTGAGTACGACAAAGACGGCACGTTGATTGGCGGCACCGCCAAAGAACTTGTTGATGCGGGTATTACCCAGATCCCGCTCTTGGACATCGACAACATCAATGTCGGCCCCTACATGCGCAACACCATGGCGAACGATAAGAACATGAACCGCGACACCGCGCTCATGGATATCTATCGCGTTATGCGCCCAGGCGAGCCGCCCACAGTCGAAGCCGCGTCGAACCTGTTCGACACGTTGTTCTTTGATAGCGAACGGTATGACCTGTCTGCTGTTGGCCGCGTCAAGATGAACATGCGTCTCGCGCTCGACAAAGAAGATACGCAGCGTACGCTGGATCGCGATGACATCGTGTCCTGTATCAAAGCGCTTGTTGACCTGCGCGATGGCCGTGGCGATATCGACGATATTGACCACCTTGGTAACCGTCGTGTGCGTTCCGTTGGCGAATTGATGGAAAACCAGTACCGCGTTGGTTTGCTGCGGATGGAACGCGCAATCAAAGAGCGTATGTCCTCGGTCGAGATCGACACGGTAATGCCGCAAGATTTGATCAACGCCAAGCCAGCAGCCGCTGCGGTGCGTGAATTCTTCGGTTCCAGCCAGCTGTCGCAGTTTATGGACCAAACCAACCCGCTGTCCGAGGTCACGCACAAGCGTCGCCTTTCAGCGCTTGGACCAGGTGGTCTGACACGCGAGCGCGCCGGTTTTGAAGTACGTGACGTTCACCCGACCCACTATGGTCGGATGTGTCCGATTGAAACGCCCGAAGGCCCGAACATTGGTCTGATCAACTCGCTGGCTACTTTCGCCCGTGTGAACAAGTATGGCTTTATCGAAACACCGTACCGTAAGGTATCAAACGGTGTCGTTTCCGATGAAGTTCAGTACATGTCGGCGACGGAAGAAATGCGTCACACTGTGGCACAGGCCAACGCGAACCTTGATGAGAACATGAAGTTCGTTAACGATCTGGTTTCCACGCGGAAGTCGGGTGACTATACGTTGTCACCTTCCGAAAGCGTTGACCTGATTGACGTTTCGCCAAAGCAGTTGGTGTCCGTTGCGGCATCGCTGATCCCGTTCCTGGAAAATGACGATGCGAACAGGGCCTTGATGGGCTCGAACATGCAACGTCAGGCTGTTCCATTGCTTCAAGCCGAGGCTCCGCTGGTCGGGACCGGTATCGAAGAAGTTGTGGCGCGGGATTCCGGCGCGGCCTATATGGCCAAACGTGGTGGTATCATCGACCAAGTCGATGCGTCGCGTATCGTTTTGCGTGCGACCGAAGACCTTGAGCTGGGCGATGCAGGGGTAGACATCTACCGTATGCGCAAGTTCCAGCGTTCCAACCAAAACACCTGTATCAACCAGCGCCCGCTGGTGAAAGTGGGTGACACGGTTGTTAAAGGTCAGGTTATTGCTGACGGTCCATCGACCGACATGGGTGAACTGGCCCTTGGTAAAAACGTGATCGTCGCGTTTATGCCTTGGAACGGCTACAACTACGAAGACTCCATCCTGATCTCTGAGCGCGTTTCGCGTGACGACGTCTTCACCTCGATCCACATCGAGGAATTCGAAGTGGCCGCACGTGACACCAAGCTTGGGCCAGAGGAAATCACACGCGATATTCCAAACGTTGGTGAAGAAGCGCTGCGCAACCTCGACGAGGCTGGCATCGTGTACATCGGCGCGGACGTTGAACCGGGTGACATTCTGGTCGGCAAGATCACGCCAAAAGGCGAAAGCCCGATGACGCCAGAAGAAAAGCTTCTGCGCGCTATCTTTGGTGAAAAAGCATCGGACGTGCGCGATACATCTCTGCGTGTGAAGCCGGGCGATTTCGGTACAGTTGTCGAAGTCCGCGTCTTTAACCGTCATGGTGTTGAAAAAGACGAACGTGCCTTGCAGATCGAGCGCGAAGAGGTTGAACGCCTTGCACGCGACCGTGACGATGAACTTGGCATTCTGGATCGTAACATTTATGCGCGTCTGCGTCAGATGATCCTTGGCAAAGTCGCTGTCAAAGGTCCAAAGGGCGTCAAGTCGAACAGCCAGATCACCGACGAACTGCTGGATGATCAATTGTCCCGCGGTCAGTGGTGGCAGTTGGCTTTGGCGGACGAAGATGATGCGAAAATCGTCGAAGCGCTGAACGAACAGTACGAAATCCAAAAGCGTACGTTGAATGCCCGCTTTGAGGACAAAGTCGAAAAAGTACGCCGTGGCGATGATCTGCCCCCGGGCGTGATGAAAATGGTCAAAGTATTCGTAGCGGTGAAGCGCAAGCTGCAACCGGGCGATAAAATGGCCGGTCGTCACGGCAACAAGGGTGTTATTTCCAAGGTTGTACCGATGGAAGACATGCCATTCCTTGCGGATGGTACGCCAGTTGACTTCTGTTTGAACCCCCTGGGTGTTCCATCGCGTATGAACGTTGGTCAGATCCTTGAAACCCACATGGGTTGGGCCGCACGCGGCTTGGGCATCAACATTGACGAAGCACTTCAGGAATATAAGCGCTCCGGCGATTTGACACCTGTACGCGACGCGATGAGCCACGCCTACGGTGCGGACGTATACGAAGAAGGCATCGCCGGCATGGACGAAGCAACGCTATTGGAAGCGGCGGGCAACGTGACCCGCGGTGTGCCAATCGCGACGCCCGTCTTTGACGGTGCCAAGGAAGCAGACGTGAACGACAGTTTGACACGGGCCGGGTTCGATACCTCGGGTCAGTCGGTGCTGTTTGACGGCCGCACAGGCGAGCAGTTTGCCCGGCCCGTGACCGTTGGCGTCAAATACCTGCTGAAACTGCACCACCTTGTGGATGACAAAATCCACGCGCGTTCCACCGGTCCATACTCGCTGGTTACCCAGCAGCCATTGGGCGGTAAAGCGCAGTTTGGTGGTCAGCGCTTTGGTGAGATGGAGGTCTGGGCTTTGGAAGCTTACGGCGCTGCATACACCCTGCAGGAAATGCTGACTGTGAAATCGGATGACGTTGCAGGCCGTACGAAGGTCTATGAAAGCATCGTCAAAGGCGAGGACAATTTCGAAGCCGGTATTCCGGAATCGTTCAACGTTCTTGTCAAAGAAGTCCGTGGCCTTGGCCTGAATATGGAACTCCTGGATGCGGAGGAAGACGAGTAAGGGCAGCGCCGGAATTTTGAAGATTCCGGTCCGATTTCTTCAAAGAAATCGGGCCCCCTCCTTCCGCTTTCGAGATCACTTTAAGGATTTAAGATGAACCAGGAACTGACAAACAACCCGTTCAACCCCGTCGCACCGACAAAGACGTTCGACGAGATCAAGGTATCTTTGGCATCGCCAGAGCGTATCCTGTCGTGGTCGTTCGGCGAGATTAAAAAACCCGAAACCATTAACTACCGCACGTTTAAGCCAGAGCGTGACGGCCTGTTCTGCGCACGCATCTTTGGCCCGATCAAAGACTATGAATGCTTGTGTGGTAAATACAAGCGCATGAAATATCGCGGCGTTGTCTGCGAAAAATGCGGCGTCGAAGTTACGCTACAAAAGGTCCGCCGTGAGCGGATGGGCCATATTGAGCTGGCGTCGCCCGTTGCGCACATCTGGTTCCTCAAGTCGCTTCCATCGCGGATCGGCCTGATGCTGGACATGACGCTGCGCGATCTTGAGCGCGTTTTGTACTTTGAAAACTACGTCGTGATCGAACCCGGTCTGACAGAACTCACCTATGGTCAGATGATGACCGAAGAAGAGTTCATGGAAGCGCAAGACATCTATGGCATGGATGCTTTCACGGCGAATATCGGTGCCGAAGCGATCCGCGAAATGCTGGCTGCGATCGATCTGGAAGCCGAAGCAGACACACTGCGGGCGGATCTGAAAGAAGCCACAGGCGAGTTGAAGCCAAAGAAGATTATCAAGCGTTTGAAGGTTGTTGAATCCTTCCTCGAGTCCGGAAACCGGCCCGAGTGGATGGTCATGACCGTCATTCCGGTTATCCCACCAGAACTGCGCCCACTGGTGCCTCTGGATGGTGGCCGCTTTGCGACGTCTGACTTGAACGACCTGTATCGCCGCGTGATCAACCGGAACAACCGTTTGAAGCGTCTGATTGAACTGCGTGCGCCCGACATCATCGTGCGCAACGAAAAACGTATGTTGCAGGAATCTGTGGATGCGTTGTTCGACAACGGCCGTCGTGGCCGCGTGATTACGGGTGCCAACAAGCGTCCGTTGAAATCGCTGTCCGACATGCTGAAGGGTAAGCAAGGTCGCTTCCGTCAGAACCTTTTGGGTAAGCGCGTCGACTTCTCGGGACGTTCGGTTATTGTGACTGGTCCTGAACTCAAACTGCACCAGTGTGGTTTGCCAAAGAAGATGGCGCTCGAATTGTTCAAGCCGTTCATCTATTCGCGTCTCGAAGCCAAAGGCCTGTCTTCCACAGTAAAGCAAGCCAAGAAGCTGGTTGAGAAAGAGCGTCCCGAAGTTTGGGATATCCTCGACGAAGTCATCCGCGAACACCCCGTCATGCTGAACCGTGCTCCTACCTTGCACCGTCTTGGCATTCAGGCGTTCGAACCAGTACTGATCGAAGGTAAGGCCATCCAGCTGCACCCGCTAGTCTGTTCCGCCTTTAACGCTGACTTTGACGGCGACCAAATGGCTGTCCACGTGCCGCTTTCGCTGGAAGCACAGCTGGAAGCACGCGTCTTGATGATGTCCACGAACAACGTTCTGTCGCCTGCAAACGGCGCACCGATTATTGTTCCATCGCAGGACATGATCTTGGGTCTGTACTATACGACCCTTGAACGTGAAGGCATGGTTGGTCAGGACATGGTGTTCGGATCAGTCGATGAGGTTGAGCACGCACTAGACGCAGGCGCTGTCCACCTTCATTCGAAGATCAAGGCGCGGATCAAGCAGATCGACGCTGAAGGCAACGAAGTGATGAAACGCTTTGATACGACACCTGGTCGTATTCGCCTTGGTGCCCTGTTGCCCTTGAACGCGAAAGCACCGTTTGACTTGGTCAACCGTCTGCTGCGCAAGAAAGAAGTGCAGCAGGTCATCGATACGGTCTATCGCTATTGTGGCCAAAAGGAATCCGTCATTTTCTGTGACCAGATCATGACAATGGGCTTCCGCGAAGCTTTCAAGGCAGGCATTTCGTTCGGTAAGGACGACATGTTGATCCCTGACAGCAAATGGCCACTGGTTGAAGAAACCCGTGATCAGGTGAAAGACTTTGAACAGCAGTACATGGACGGCCTGATCACTCAGGGTGAAAAGTACAACAAAGTCGTCGATGCATGGTCAAAGTGTAACGACAAAGTCACCGACGCGATGATGGGTGCGATTTCTGCAACCACATATGCCGATAACGGTTCCGAAAATGAACCGAACTCGGTTTATATGATGGCGCACTCCGGTGCGCGTGGTTCGGTTACACAGATGAAACAGCTGGGCGGTATGCGCGGTCTGATGGCGAAGCCGAATGGCGACATCATCGAAACGCCGATCATCTCCAACTTTAAGGAAGGTCTGACCGTTCTGGAGTACTTCAACTCCACCCACGGTGCCCGTAAGGGTCTGTCGGATACCGCTTTGAAAACAGCAAACTCGGGTTATCTGACCCGTCGTCTGGTGGACGTGGCACAGGATTGTATCGTTCGTATGCATGACTGTGGCACCGAAACAGCGATTACAGCAGAAGCCGCGGTTAATGACGGTGAAGTTGTATCGTCGTTGGCAGAGCGTCTGCTGGGTCGCGTTGCGGCTGATGATATCTTGCGCCCTGGCACAGACGAAGTGCTGGTACCTGCGCAGACGATCATTGACGAACGTCTGGCGGATATTGTTGATGAGGCGGCCGTATTGTCCGCTCGCATCCGCAGCCCGCTGACTTGTGAGGCCGAAGAAGGCGTCTGCGCTATGTGCTATGGTCGTGACCTTGCACGTGGTACTTTGGTGAACCAAGGTGAAGCTGTCGGAATTATCGCCGCGCAGTCCATCGGTGAACCAGGCACGCAGCTGACCATGCGTACATTCCACATTGGTGGTGTTGCACAAGGTGGACAGCAGTCCTTCCTCGAGGCGTCGCAGCCTGGCAAGATCGTGTTCGACAACGCCATGACACTTGAGAACGCCGCTGGCGAGATCATGGTCATGGGTCGTAACATGAAAATGTCGATCGTGGATGAAAACGGTGACGAGCGTGCCAGCCACAAGGTAGGTTACGGTACCAAGCTATTCGTTAAGGAAGGCCAGTCGGTCTTGCGCGGCGACAAGCTGTTTGAATGGGACCCGTACACGCTGCCAATCATCGCCGAAAAGTCCGGTATGACCAAATTCGTCGACCTTGTGTCGGGGATCGCGGTTAAGGACGAAACGGATGATGCGACAGGCATGACCCAGAAGATCGTGATCGATTGGCGCGCTGCCCCCAAAGGCAACGAGTTGAAGCCTGAAGTCATGATCCTCGACGCCGATGGCGAGCCGGTCCGCAACGACGCGGGCAACCCGGTGACCTATCCAATGTCTGTTGATGCCGTTCTGTCCGTTGAGGATCAGACCGACATCAAGGCCGGTGACATCGTCGCGCGTATCCCGCGCGAAGGTGCCAAGACCAAGGACATTACTGGTGGTCTGCCACGTGTGGCCGAACTCTTTGAGGCACGTCGCCCCAAGGACCACGCCATCATCGCGGAAATCGACGGCTATGTTCGCTACGGCAAAGACTATAAGAACAAGCGCCGCATCTCGATTGAGTCCTCTGAGGATCCGGATCACAAGGTTGAATACATGGTGCCTAAGGGTAAGCACATTCCGGTTGCGGAAGGTGACTTTGTCCAAAAGGGCGACTACATCATGGACGGCAACCCGGCACCGCACGACATTCTTGCGATCATGGGTGTAGAGGCCTTGGCCGACTACATGATTGACGAAGTGCAGGATGTTTACCGTCTGCAAGGCGTTAAGATCAACGACAAGCACATCGAAGTTATCGTACGTCAGATGCTTCAAAAGTGGGAAATCCAGGACAGCGGCGACACAACGCTGCTGAAGGGCGAACACGTCGATAAGCAAGAGTTTGACCAAGCCTGCGAAAAGGCGATTTCCAAAGGTGGCCGTCCGGCAACGGGCGAACCGATCCTTCTGGGTATCACCAAGGCAAGCCTGCAAACCCGCAGCTTTATCTCGGCAGCGTCGTTCCAGGAAACCACACGCGTGCTGACCGAAGCATCGGTTCAGGGCAAGCGCGACAAGCTGGTCGGTCTGAAGGAAAACGTTATCGTTGGCCGTCTGATCCCAGCCGGTACCGGTGGTGCGACACAGCAGATGCGCAAAGTTGCAGCGGATCGTGACAATGTGGTGATCGAAGCCCGTCGCGAAGAAGCTGAAACGGCTGCACGTCTGGCTGCACCAGCTGCTGCGGATGACGTGGTCGGAGGGGATGTTTTCAATACCGTCCCAAACGATGACGAAAGCCGCAACTGAACTTTGATCTGACCTAGAAAACCAAAGACCCCCGCTGAGAGATCAGCGGGGGCCTTTTGCATTTCAGCTGGGCTTGTTTCGGTAGTTGCTACTGGTCAGGATAGTATAAATTTCCAAAGCTGTACTAAAGTCATGCTATTGTCGTGCCCATACTCTCAGGGAAATCGAGGGACTGCCAATGTCTAAAATCAATACCGGCCGCATGACAGCGCAGATCGAGGGCGATTTTGTCGTGTTTTTGATCGGTATGAGGGTCAACAGCTGGTGGCTTATCCACAAATGGTTGCCCGCCTTTTTCGCAATGCCACGTATGATCCGAGAGCTTGAACGGGCACCCGCCGACGAAACCGGATTTCTGGGCCACAACGGTCTGACGTCGAAAACCATAGTTCAATACTGGCGCAGTTTCGATCACCTCGAAGCTTATGCACGGGCCCAGGACCGACACCATTTCCCTGCATGGGCTGCATTCAATCGTCGGATGAAGGGGAATGAAGGGGCGGTGGGCATCTGGCACGAAACCTATCTGGTCAAAGCCGGCAATTATGAAGCAATATACTCAGGTATGCCCGAATTCGGTTTGGCACGTGCCGCGTCTTTGGTGCCAGCAACAGGGAACCGCAATCAAGCACGACAAAGACTGGCGGACTGACGGCTGTCATCTGTCAGGAACGGGGCTGGTACTTTCGCGATCTATGCGGCAATGATCACGAAAGAGATATTAGATCGAAAGCCCGCCCATGTCGCCAAATCTAATCGGAGCCCTGTTTATGATGGGCTCAATGGCGGCGTTTACGCTGAATGACACAATGACCAAAACAACGGGCGGCGAAGTCCCGTTGTTTCAGCTGTTGTTCTTGCGCGGTCTGATCTCAATCTCACTTTTGCTGCTTTTGTGGGGGCGTCTTGGCCCGATGCATCTGCGGCTTAGCCGCCGGGACTGGAAGCTGGTCGGCATCAGGTCGGCGTCCGAAGTCGGGGCGAGCTTTTTCTTTGTTGCCGCCCTTTTCAATATGCCGTTGGCGAACCTTAGCGCGATCTTACAATCTCTGCCGTTGACCGTCACCTTGGGGGCCGCGATGTTCTACCGCGAAGCCGTCGGTTGGAAGCGGATGTCTGCCATTCTGGTCGGGTTCATGGGCGTTTTGCTGATCGTGAAACCTGGCACGGAAGGGTTCAACGTCTGGTCGGTCTACGCGCTGGTCGCTGTCTTGTTGGTTACGGTGCGCGATCTAAGCACGCGGCGGTTATCTAGGGACGTGCCGTCGATGACCGTAACGCTGGCTGCAGTTCTTTCGGTGACGGTGTTTTCAGCGTTTGCGCAGTTGGCGACGCCTTGGGCCGCTGTATCGGATACGCACTGGACGGCCATCGGGGGTGCGGCTGTTTTCGTCCTCATGGGGTACTATTTTAGCGTGCAAACCATGCGGGTGGGTGATGTGTCTTTTATCGCGCCATTTCGATACACGGGGTTGATTTGGGCGCTAATTTTGGGGTGGTTTGTCTTTGGCGACTGGCCGCTGCCATCGACTCTCGTGGGGGCCGGGATCGTGGCGGCCACGGGGTTGTTCACCCTGTATCGTGAACGCAAATTATCACGTAGTTGAGAACACGTTCCGCACATGATCTTCGTCCACGCCAAAGGTTTGGTGAATGTGTTTTGCCTGCTGTGCAGTCATAGGTTGATAATCAAAAACGTTCTTTTTGCCCTTTAGCCGGCTGTCGTTGAAATCATGATGCCCACGCATCATCATGTCATCGCCTGTAAAAGTCATGGTTGGCATAGTTTTCCACAGATTTTGGTGGCCATGGCTCATGATCGTGTCGTCAGATCCGGCTTGAACAATCATGCCAAGCGCCACTGCGGAGAAAGGGTAGTGATAGGGCCATAATTTCAGGCCTGCTGACCCAGCCGTATAAATGTAGCCCTGGTTGAAATCAACGGCGACGGAACTGTGGCGGGCGCAGATCGGAGCAATGTCATCCGCGGTTTGCTTGAATTTTTCAACAAAGCTAAGCGCCATTGCGTCGTCGTCATCGAGACGGAATTGCAGACAGGGTTTTTCGGTCGTGCTGCGCCAATCGTTTATTGCTTTGCTCATAATCCGGCGGTGTGGACGAGGTGGATATTGCTGGATCACACATTGCGGGATGTCTTTAGTCAGGTGCAACAGCCGTTCAAGATACGCCTGTGGCAAGCCTGTGCCGGTGACGATCAGAAAGGTGAAATCCGGGTCAGTTTGCCGGGCAACGCTGGGCAGGGTTATCGCCTTGAACAGTCGAAAGCGTTCTTCCATTCGGTCCTTTCCATAAAGAAAGGTTTCAAGGGCAGCGAAATCATCGTGACCGACTTTGAAGCCCCCTTGACCTGCGTATGAGAAACGGCAGATGCCAACGGTTCTCATGTCGGTTGATCCTTGCTGAAAATCGCCCGAACTGCTTCTGCATCAATGGCGAACCGCGATCGAAACATCTCTTTGCCCTCGGCGGTTAAGGGCAGAACATCGGCGGGCGCTTCGCCTTTCTGGCGACTATCGTTTGATGCGTTGTGGCCCCGCACGAACATCTGCTTGGTGTCAAATGACACTGCCGGCATAAAGCGGTTAATCTTGTTATGCGCGTAGTTCATGATCGTCAGATGGCAGCGTGGGCGAACATACATGCCAAGCGCGGCAACATCGAAAGGGCGGAAGACTTCGGTCGCAGCGATCCCATCGGCCCCGTATTCCGCAATCAAGCCCCGGTTCCAGTCAAACGCAACCGTGCGGTATTGTTGGGTCATACCAAAGCAATCGTCAGATGCTGCGCGCATAAGCTCGATAAAGTCCACTGCAACAGCATCATCATCGTCAAAGCGGAACTGCAAGCAAGGCAATTCCATGTTGCGGGCGTTGTTCAAGACGTCCTTCATCACCTCGCGGTGCTGGCGCGGAAGCTCGACATGAATGCGGGCTTGGGGCAGGGATGCCGTGATGTCGCGCAGACGATCGACATGCTGCTTGGGCATTGCATCACCGATCACGATGATCAGCTCAAAATCAGGATCCGTCTGCGCCTTAAGGCAGGGCAGGGCGACCGTTTCGAACAGGCGAAAACGTTCTTCGAGCCGTTCTTGTTGGTATAGATAGGCAATACGATCTTCGATCGTGTCGTGGCCCACCTGAAACCCGCCGAGTGCGGGATAGGAAAAGCGGCAAAGACCAATAATCTGCATCGAATAGGGGTCCTTGACCAACAACGAGAACGCCGCGAATATGGCGGGGGCAGGACGACTTTTGCAAGCGGGAATTCGACTTTTGCGCGTATCGCGGCCCTCGGGCACCGCTGCTGTTGACAGTGGGAGCGACTCTGCCTATACGCGCCATATCTCGGATGTGGGGGTCGCCCTGCTGTGCCGAAATCATACTACCTGTGGTCACGATCCGGTCTAATGTTGACTCGATCCTCTGTTACCCCACCGCCTCGTTTTCCTCGGTACGGAAACGCTGCGGTGATTTTGCTTTGCGCCACTTGCGCTTGGTAAAGACAGCTTCGCGGACGCGTGAGGGGACCGAAATTTAAACCGCACTGGGGTCCGCCCCGCTGCACCACTTATGTGAGCTAAACGGGGATAAAACCGGAATGCCAACGATCCAACAGCTGATCCGCAAACCGCGCCAGCCAAAAATCAAACGTTCGAAATCCATGCACCTGCAAGAATGCCCGCAAAAGCGCGGCGTTTGTACACGTGTTTATACAACCACACCGAAAAAGCCGAACTCGGCCATGCGTAAGGTTGCCAAAGTGCGCCTGACAAACG
>CBDTUA010000047.1:0-19986 GCA_965363735.1 uncultured Sulfitobacter sp.
CTCCGGTAGGGGGGTTCTAAGGTTTGTTCCAAATACCCGCAACCCCTTTTTTCGGTTAATTCCACTTTTTCTTATAGCCATGATTTTTTAATTAAAAACAGCGGCTTGATTGGCAAATGATGCGCGAACCTAAGCTGTTTGTGCACGATTATTGCTCTTACCATGGGTAACCATTGAAGCTCTCTTGAGCTCGACCAGACTTATCCACAGGATCAGTTAAGTCCCGAAAGATTAACGGGACTGTTTGCGCCACCATTTCGGAAAGGATTCCAGTGAATCGGTTTGGATTTGCCCAGAATGTTCAGAATTAAATCAGATGGTCTGCCGTCTACGGCGTTTAGGCAGGCGCAGTGCCAGCAAACCCAGAATCACAGCCATGTAGATCAACGGCTCTAGCTGAAATCCTTTGACGAGCCAGACAAAGTGCACGCCCCCCAAGATTACAGCCAGATAAGTCAGCTTGTGTAGAGTACGCCATTTCGGCCCGAGCTTGCGAACCGAATAGTTGTTTGATGTCGCCGCCAGCGGCGCCAGACACAAGAAGCCTGCCATTCCGATGGTGACATAGGGGCGCTTTAAAATATCTGCCCAGATCTGGCTAAGGATACCAACATCCAAAACCAACCAGACCAACAGATGCAAAGATACATATATAAAGGCCAGCAGTCCCAGGCAGCGCCGGAACTTGATCAGGTTCAAACCTGCATGCCTGCGCAAGGGTGTAATGGTCAAACCAAGGATAAGCAGTTTCAGGGCGATCTGGCCTAACTCGTGTTCAAGCGCCTTGATCGGCTCCACACCCAAACCACCAGTCTGAGCCAAATACAGCAGCCACGGCACGGGCAAAAGGCACAGTATATAGACCAGCCATGTCGGCACTTTGCGGGTAAACCCGTTCACGCGATCCACGATATGCTCCACGGTACCGGCCCTGCCCTAAATATCTTTGGCCAAATCCATACCGGTATATAGTGCCGCGACATCGTCCTCGTAGCCGTTGAACATCTCGGTGGGGATCCGTTTGGAAAATAGCCCGCCACCAATCGCACGCTCGGACGCTTGCGACCAACGCGGGTGGTCCACGGTTGGGTTCACATTACTATAAAACCCGTATTCGCGCGCATTGGCCTTGTTCCAGCTGGTGGCCGGCTGTGTATCCGTCAACGTAATCTTCACCACGGACTTGATTGACTTATATCCATACTTCCAAGGGACGACCAAACGCAGGGGCGCACCGTTCTGCTTAAGAATGTCTTTACCGTAAACGCCAGTGGCCATGATGGTCAGCGGGTGCATCGCCTCGTCCAGCCGCAAACCTTCGACATAGGGCCAATCCAGAACAGGATAGGCGACGCCAGGCATCTCTTCTGGCCGCAATGCGGTTTCGAATGCCACATATTTCGCGCCCGATTGCACACCGGCCATATTCAACAGATCGGCCAACTCGAAACCATTCCACGGCACGATCATCGACCATGCCTCGACACAGCGGAATTTATACAACCGCTCTTCGATGGTCATCGCCTTGATGATGTCTTCAAATGCATAGGCACCGGGTTTGTCGACCATGCCGTCGATTTCGACCGTCCACGGGTCGATCGTCAACGCCTCAGCATACTTCGCCGGATCGTCCTTACCCGTCCCGAATTCATAGTAGTTATTGTAGGATGTGATTTCCTCGTATGTGTTCGGCTCTAGCCCTTCGGGGGCTGCGCTTGCACTGCTACTAATGCCTGCCAAACCAATCCCGGCCAACGCACCGCCCGTGATCTGCCGGCGGTTCATGAACATACCCTCCGACGTGACGTCTTTATCCTTGAGCGAATTGATCCAGCGGTTGGCCATTTGGGTACTCCTTACATCTATATATAGAGTAGATAGTGTGAGGTTCAGGATCGACCAAACAGTAAGCCCCTACATTTCAGCAATCACACCGCATTGTCAGAAAACTGCAAAAGGGCCGCAGCAAATGCTACGGCCCTCTCTACTCACTCTATATATAGTGACGCTTAGTGAACGGTCGCGTCATCCGGCTTGGGCCGGTTGCTGGCCGCCACCCGATCGCCAATGATCAAACCTTCACTGCCAGCGGACACAGGGATTAAATCACCATCAGACACATCCCCGGCTAGGATCATCTCGGCAAGCGGATCCTGAAGCGCGCGTTGAATGACCCGTTTCAAAGGCCGTGCGCCGAACACCGGATCATAACCTTCATCCGCGAGCCACTGCTTGGCATCGGCGTCCAGTTCAAGCCCGATCTTGCGACCTGCAAGACGCTTGAGCAAGCGGCTGATCTGGATATCGACGATCCCGTTCATGTCATCGCGTGCCAAACGGTCAAAGATGATCGTTTCATCGAGACGGTTCAGGAACTCGGGCCGGAAGTGCCCGCGCACTGCATCCATCACATCGCGTTTGGCCTGATCCATATCCCCGCCTTCCGGCAGTTGGCTCAGCGCTTGAGCCCCAAGGTTGCTGGTTAGCACGATCAGCGTCTGCTTGAAGTCGACGGTTCGGCCCTGACCATCGGTCAGAATACCATCGTCCAGTACCTGCAGCAGCACGTTGAATACATCCGGGTGCGCTTTTTCGACCTCGTCGAACAGCACGACCTGATAGGGCCTGCGCCGCACGGCTTCGGTCAGCACACCGCCCTCGTCATACCCGACATAGCCCGGAGGGGCACCGATCAGGCGCGACACGGCGTGTTTCTCCATAAATTCACTCATGTCGATCCGCACCATTGCGTGCTCATCGTCGAACAGGAACTCGGCTACAGCCTTGGTCAGCTCGGTTTTACCCACGCCGGTTGGTCCAAGGAACAAGAAGCTGCCCAAGGGCCGCGCCTCGTCATTCAAACCAGCCCGCGCACGGCGCACCGCATTCGCGACGGCTTTGACTGCTTGGTTCTGACCGATCACACGGTTGTGCAACTGATCTTCCATCCGCAGCAGCTTGTCACGCTCGCCTTCCAGCATTCGACCGGCAGGAATACCTGTCCAGCGCTCAACCACGCCTGCGATCTGGTCAGGGCGCACGGCCTCTTCCACCATCACATCGGTTTCGCTTTCCTCGGCTTCGCCCAGTTGACGCTCCAACTGCGGGATCACACCATAGGAAAGCTCTCCGGCCTTGGCCAGATTGCCTTCGCGCTTGGCGATGTCCAACTCGGCCCGCGCACGGTCCAGCTTTTCCTTCAGCTCGCGCGCGCCCTCAAGACGGTCACGTTCACCCTGCCATTGCGCTGTCATGGCGTCAGCCTTCTCCTGAAGATCCCCCAGCTCTTTCTCAAGCTTTTCAAGCCGGTCCTTGCTGGCGGTGTCATCTTCTTTCTTCAAAGCCTCAGCTTCGATCTGCAGTTGCATGATCTGGCGATCCAGCGCGTCCAGCTCTTCGGGCTTGCTGTCGACCTGCATCCGCAACCGGCTGGCGGCTTCGTCCATCAGGTCAATCGCTTTGTCGGGCAGAAAACGATCGGTAATATAGCGATGTGAAAGCGTTGCCGCAGCCACAAGCGCCGAGTCGCTGATCCGCACGCCGTGGTGCAGTTCGTACTTCTCTTTAATGCCCCGCAAGATCGAGATCGTGTCCTCGACCGTAGGCTCCTCTACCAAAACGGGTTGAAAACGCCGGGCAAGTGCCGCATCTTTTTCGACATATTTACGATATTCATTAAGCGTGGTGGCACCGATACAGTGAAGCTCCCCGCGTGCAAGCGCTGGCTTGATCAGGTTGGCAGCGTCCATCGCGCCCTCACCTTTGCCTGCACCCACAAGCGTGTGCATCTCGTCGATAAACAAAATCACTTCGCCAGCGGCCTCGGTTACCTCGGTCAGAACAGCCTTTAGGCGCTCTTCGAATTCACCACGATATTTTGCGCCCGCAATCAGCGCACCCATATCCAACGCCAACAAACGCTTGTTGCGCAAGCTTTCAGGCACGTCGCCATCCACAATCCGCAAGGCCAAGCCTTCGGCGATTGCCGTTTTACCGACACCCGGCTCACCGATCAAAACAGGGTTGTTCTTTGTACGACGGCTCAACACCTGCATGGCGCGGCGAATTTCCTCGTCCCGGCCAATAATAGGGTCAATTTTACCTGCACGGGCACGTTCTGTCAGATCAAGGCTGTATTTCTTAAGCGCATCATAACCCTCTTCAGCACTTGCTGTGTCTGCTGTCCGCCCTTTGCGCACGTCATTGATGGCTGCGTTCAGCCCTTGGGCTGTCACCTTTCCATTGTCCAACGCATCCTTTGCGCCAGATTTGACCATACAAAGCGCCATCAGAACACGTTCAACCGGCACAAAGCTATCGCCGGCTTTTTTTGCCAGCTCTTCTGCCTCGGCCAGAATTTTTGCTGTCGTGTTATCCAGATAGACCTGCGCCGCATCACCAGTCACTTTCGGCAATTTGCCCAGGGACAACGTTAACGCCTCGACAACTCTGGCCGGATTCCCGCCAGAGGCCGTAATCAGATTGCTCGCAAGCCCCTGATCGTCGTCCATCAATGCTTTTAACAAATGCTCAGGCGTCAGCCGCTGGTGGCTCTCGCGTGTTGCGATTGTCTGCGCTGCTTGAATAAAGCCGCGCGATCTTTCCGTGAACTTGCTCAAGTCCATGGCTGTCTCCTTTTCAGTTAAGCGCCCGGTTGCTCTGACGCCTGACTAGCAGCACGCCGATGTGTGGGCCTTGACCTAAATCAAAGGCTTAACCCCTGGGGTTTCAAGAGGAGGGCATCACAAAATTTTAGACAGCAATAGTTCTGTTAAGCCGCCCCCTCAGACAATTCAGAGTCTAAAAACAAAACATAGAAGTCGTTGGAATCGCTTGACTAAAAAGGTGTTTCGCAAAAATCCGCTTATGGCAAGAGAAAAGTATCAACGTCACAATTGACTGTTTTCAATCATAAATTTATATTTATCCACAGTGTAGTTAAGATAAATGGAACTTTTTAGTCACAGTGGCGTTCCTACTTTGAAGCGGCAAGACACAACCGCTTAGTAATGATGACAGAGTTTCAGTAGTAACGAGGTACGACAGATGCAGACGCGCCCAATTCAAATGAACGATGTAATCTATAACGCCGCCGAGCAATGCTTCGAAGCGCTGGTAACCATCCATGATGGTGAATGTTCTCGCAAATATGCCTGTTCGATAACGGCTCCGATTTCGACATCTTTCGCAGACGCAGCGGCTGGTCTGCGAAAGCAAGCTGAGCGCCGGCATGCCTCCCGTGGCGGCATTTATAGCGAATGGCAGCTTCAGCCCGCTACGCCCCGCGCCGGTCGCCAGAGGTTTGACGCCAAAGCATGGCTTGCACATGTCGTAACCCTGCCCGGTATACGCGCCGCCTAATATTATTTGAATTGCGGAACTGCCTATGTACCCGCCCCGGTACATACTCCGCATTGCCAGAGACATTTGCCTGCCTGCGCAGTCTCTGACCACTTAACCCGGAAAACGCCTGCTGCGTTTTCCGGGTCTTTTTCATTCCAATGGACACCGACCGGCTGACACCGTAAAGCACACCCGCTTGCCATTGCCCCAACACGCGGAGTGTCCCCATGTCTGATGATCGCCTAATCGTTGCCCTTGATGTCCCTCATGCCGTTGCAGGAATGGAGCTTGCCCTAAAACTGGGCGATAGCGTTGGGTTTTACAAAATCGGCTTGGGAATGCTGACAGGTGGCGGCCTTGGCCTTGCCAATGAATTGATCCAGGAACACGGCAAACGCATCTTTCTGGATATGAAACTGTTCGATATCGGTGCCACAGTCGAAGCTGCCGTGCGCGGCTTGGCCCAATTCGATCTGGATTTTCTGACGGTCCACGGCGACCCCCATGTTGTTCGCGCCGCAATGGAGGGCGCTGCAGGATCACGCACCAAGATCCTTGCCGTCACGATCCTGACCTCACTGGACCGCGCCGACCTTGATGCCGCCCTGATCCAGCAAGGCGATATTCCAGATCTGGTCGCCACTCGCGCAGGCCGCGCCTTTGATGCCGGTGCTGATGGCGTGATCGCATCCCCCCAAGAAGCGGCGCTGATCCGCGCCCTGCCCGAGGCTGCAGGCCGGCTGATTGTCACCCCCGGCGTGCGCCCCCTAGGGGCCGCATTGGGCGACCAAAAGCGCGTGGCCACCCCACATCAGGCAATCAAAGACGGTGCCGATCACATCGTTGTGGGCCGCCCTATCTGGCAAGCCAAAGACCCAGGCGCGGCCGCACGCGCGGTACTGTCTGAACTTCCCTAAGCCAGTCGCGAAAACGTTTAGACTGTGTTAATTCTGTAACAGAACATGTTTTACTGTCGCGAAACGGGAATTTCACCTTTGTAGAAACAGATTTGTATGGCAACCTTACTTTGGTGATACTCCCCGACGAACTGGTTCTTCCTGAAGTTCGTCACCTCCCCCCGCTACGTTGCGGGGGGCTCTTTTTTGTCCACACTCCCTCTCGATATACAGTTTTAGGCGGTCTTGAAACTTAGGTACTGCATTTTTGTGGGTGATGTAGCCGTCGTCGCTCATCATGCTCCACCGCTGCCCTTCGTCACCGAAAACAATTGCCTCGGCTGTGGCTGCCGGCAGGTGCCCCACGAAAAACCAGTTCGTTTCTCGGCTTTGCACGAACGCTCGCTGCCAGACAATCGCGGCTTTTGGCAGCACGATGCCCAACTCTTCAAAACACTCGCGCTGAACACACTCAAATGGGTCTTCGCCGCCTTCACGACCGCCGCCGGGCAAATCCCAGCAGCCGGGAAATGGCAGACCTTGATGCTCATCCCGCAAGATCACAACCAACTGTTCGCCCAGATACAGGGCGATTTTTGCCCCGCCAAATGCCATGTTCAAGCGCTCTCTCCTGCGTTATCTTGCTTGGATCACAATTAGGTTCAAATTGGTATTATGCCCGCTCTTTGCCGCGATTGCCTGGCCCAAATTACACCCGCGCGCCGATGCCCGGCCTGCGGCAGCCCCCGCGTGACATCGCACCCGGAATTATTTGACCTGTCTATCGCGCATATGGATTGCGATGCATTCTATGCGTCGGTCGAGAAACGCGACAACCCTGCGCTGAACGGCAAGCCCGTCATCATTGGCGGCGGGCGGCGTGGCGTGGTGTCAACCGCCTGCTATATCGCACGCATCAAAGGGGTGCGGTCGGCCATGCCTATGTTTCAGGCGCTCAAGCTGTGCCCCGAGGCAGTTGTTATCAAGCCGCGCATGGATGCTTATGTCGAAGCCTCGCGGGCCATTCGCGCCATGATGGAAGAGATGACCCCCGCCATCCAACCCCTGTCACTAGACGAAGCATTTCTGGACATGACCGGCACAACCAAACTGCACGGTGCCCCGCCCGCCGTTATGCTGGCAAGGCTGGTACGACGGATGAAAACCGAACTTGGCCTGACCGGATCCATTGGCCTTTCACACAACAAATTCCTCGCCAAAGTCGCATCAGATCTGGACAAACCGCACGGTTTTTCGGTCATCGGCCAAGCCGAAACGATGACATTTTTAAAGGACAAACCCGTCAGCATGATCTGGGGTGTCGGTGCCGCCACGCTCGCTTCCCTGAACAAAGCGGGAATTCAAACCTTCTCGGACCTGTTGCGGTGGGAACAAACCGATCTGATCGCCCGCTTTGGAGGCATGGGGGATCGTCTGTGGCATCTTGCACGGGGTCAGGACAAGCGTCGTGTGTCTGCGCATGAACCCATGAAGTCGATCAGCAACGAAACAACTTTTAACGACGACACGTCAGACCTCGACCTGCTGGATGGGCATCTATGGCGGATGGCGCAAAAAGTGGCTGATCGCGCCAAGGCCAAGAACCTTGCGGGACGTGTTGTTGTCCTCAAACTCAAACGCGCCGACTTCTCGCTGATTACACGGCGTGTGTCGCTGTATGACCCGACACAGTTGGCCGACCGCATTTATCGCACAGCGCGTGGGCTGTTTGATCAACTAAATGATCCTGGCCCCTATCGTCTATTGGGTTGCGGCATTTCTGACCTAAGCGATGCAGACGGTGCCGATCTGTCCGGTGACCTGCTGGACCCCGATGCCGGCCGACGCGGCAAAGCGGAACGCGCGACAGATGCGATTCGCAACCGGTTTGGCGACAAGGCCATCGTCAAAGGTCGCGCACTGCGCTGACTACTCTGCCGCTAGGGGCACGCGCCCTTGGCCGATTTGTGCGATTTCAGCAACAACGGACTGCAGCGCCTTTTGCACGTCCTCGAAATTGCCATTCGGGCGCACCAGAGCTTCGTTCATATACAGCGACCGATCCATTTCGATTTGCACCGCATGCTGCCCCCGTGCCGGGCGTCCATAGGCCTGCGTAATATAAGCCCCGGCAAATGGCGCGTTACGCGCCACGTTGAAGCCCGCGTTCGTAAATGCTGCCTCGATCCGGTCAACCACATCACCGCTGGCTGCGGCACCAAACCGGTCGCCCAACACTACGTCAGGGCGTTTCACGCCTTGCAGGGCCACGCCGTCCATTGCCTCGTGCGGCATCGAATGGCAGTCGACCAGTACGGTCTGACCGTGGCGCCGATGCGCAGCGTCCAGCAACCGTTGCAGCATCGCGTGATAGGGACGCCAATAGGTATCGATACGTTTTTCGGCCTCTTCCAAGGTGATTTTATCGCGGTAAATGGCGCGGCCATTTGCAACGACCCGCGGAATCACCCCAAGACCAGACGCCACACGCGGGTTATGCCCCTGCCTCCGCACCCCTTCGATCAATGCGGGGTCCAGCTCCTCGCAGGCGCGATTCATATCAATATAGGCCCGCGGTGCCCCCGCCATAAGGAACGGTGCACCATATTGCGGGGCCACATTGAACAGTAAATCTACGAAAGCGTCCTCGGAAGAGCGGATCGTATGATCGTCCAGAACAGTGGAACGCAGGAAGGAAAAGCTGTAATTACGCCCCGAATGGGGGGACGCAAACACCATACAAGACTGGTTCCGATCCGGGTGAATGACTTCGTAAGCGACATGTGGCATTGAGGCACCTTTCAAAAACTATACTAGCGCATGTTCTTACAAAGCCAAAACCCCTTGATCATACCTGCGACTCTATTTATAGCCCCCCTATCGGCGCGGAAAATTCGCGCCCCGTTTTTGTTTGGGGCGTCGGTTTTCGTGTTACATAGGGGGTGATTAGCTCAGCGGTAGAGCACTTCGTTGACATCGAAGGGGTCACTGGTTCGATCCCAGTATCGCCCACCACCTAATTCATTGGCCTCGCAATCGCGGGGCTGCCCGCAACCCGGCGCTGGCCCGCGCCACGACACAGGAGAACGACCATGAAGGTTCGCAATTCGCTCCGCTCGCTCAAGAACCGGCACCGTGACTGCCGCGTTGTGCGTCGCAAAGGCCGCGTTTACGTAATCAACAAAACGCAGCGCCGGTTCAAAGCCCGCCAGGGTTAAGAACTGCTCGCATACATTTAGAAAAGGCCGCTCCCTCGGGGGCGGCTTTTTTTGTTTGTGGTCAGAAAGTTTAGAAAGTGGTCATTGCTGACCTTGACCAACATCAATGATATGATCCCGTAAAAGAAGGATCGTGAGCAATGGCCGTAAAGCGTATCGTGTCAAATATCGCCGTTGATGCAATAGAAAGCGTCCGGGATTTCTATTCCGAGCTGTTTGATCTTAAAGTTGTGATGGATCACGGATGGATCGCAACTCTTGCGTCAGGCGAAACGGCCCGAACTCAGCTAAGTTTAGCAACCGAAGGCGGCTCAGGGACGCCAGTACCTGATCTATCGATCGAGGTGGATGACGTCGACGACACCTATAAACGGGCAATGCAGCTTGGCCATAAAATCGAGTATGAGCTAACAGACGAACCTTGGGGTGTACGACGCTTCTATTTACGCGACCCTGCTGGAAAATTGCTGAACGTCCTCGCCCACATCGCGTAATAGCTGAGTTTACTGGGCTCAAAATCACCATTCCACCTGCTTCCCAACCTCGTACCCTTGCGCTCCCCCTCACACACCCTAGGTTCTGGATCAGACATAAATGACTGTACCGAAAGGGATCTCAATGACCGATCTGCCCGACTACACCCCCCCGAAAGTCTGGGAATGGGAAAAAGGCAACGGCGGTAAATTCGCCAATATCAACCGTCCTGTCGCGGGCCCGACGTCCGAAAAAGAGCTTCCGGTGGGCAAGCACCCGATCCAGCTGTATTCGCTGGCGACACCCAACGGCGTCAAAGTCACTGTTTTGCTTGAGGAACTTTTGGCCGCAGGTCACGAGGGTGCGGAATATGATGCGTGGCTGATCAACATCGGTGAGGGCGAGCAATTCGGGTCTGGCTTTGTTGACGTGAACCCTAACTCTAAAATCCCAGCAATGATGGATTATTCGGGCGATAAACCACAGCGCATTTTCGAATCTGGTTCCATGATGCTGCATTTGGCGGAAAAGTTTGACGCGTTCCTGCCCAAAGATCCAAGTCTACGCACCGAATGCATGTCATGGCTGTTCTGGCAGATGGGCAGCGCGCCATATTTGGGCGGCGGCTTCGGACATTTCTATGCGTATGCACCCGTCAAAATCAAATATTGCATTGACCGCTTCGCGATGGAAACCAAGCGCCAGCTTGATGTTCTGGACCGCCACCTTGCCGATAATGAATATATGGCTGGCGAATATTCCATCGCAGATATGGCGATTTGGGCGTGGTATGGCCAGTTGGTACTGGGCCGTCTGTACGAAGCGGCCGAGTTCCTTGAGGTTGCGTCCTACAAGAACGTCATGAGATGGGCACAATCCATCGACGCGCGCCCTGCTGTTACACGCGGCCGCATGGTCAACCGCCCGTTTGGCGAACCCGAAATGCAACTGCATGAGCGCCATGATGCGAGCGATTTCGAAACCAAGACCCAAGACAAGATCGGGTCCTAACCCTGAACAATTGCGTTTTGCCGCTGCAAATGCGGCAAAACGCTTATCAAACTATTTTAGTCAAGAATACCTTGAAAGACCTGCGGGAATCTGTTTCTTACTAAAATAGTAAGTTTTATAAAACAGATGGACGTTTTTATGACCCTGACCAAACCTGCCCTCGCTGCCGTGCTTATGGCCTCAGTTGCCTTGCCCGCTTTTGCCGAGGGGCAACTGAACATATATTCTTCGCGTCACTACGACACGGATGAAAAACTGTATTCCGACTTTACCGACCAAACCGGTATCACGATCAACCGGATCGAAGGCAAAGCCGACGAACTGCTGGCCCGTATGCAGGCAGAAGGGGCGAACTCCCCCGCCGACGTCTTGATTACAGTCGATACGAGCCGCCTGAGCCGCGCCAAAAACATGGAGCTTTTGCAGCCTGTGGAAAGCGCAATTCTTGAAGAACGCATCCCCGCCAATCTGCAAGACAACGACAATGACTGGTTCGGCTTTTCTCAGCGCTCTCGCATCATCTTTTATGCCAAGGATACGGTTGATACCCCGCCTATGACCTATCTTGATCTGGCCGACCCAGCCTACAAGGGCAAGATCTGTATCCGGTCGTCTTCCAACGAATACAACCAAACCTTGCTGGCTGCGATGGTCACCCATTACGGCGAAGAAAAGGCCACCGCTTGGGCCCAAGGCGTTGTCGACAACATGGCCCGCGCACCACAGGGCGGTGACACCGACCAGCTACGTGGCCTTGTGTCTGGCGAATGTGAAATCGCGGTATCCAACACCTACTACTTTGCCCGCGCCCTGCGCACCGATGTTGACGGTGTAAGTGCCGAGATTGATAAGATTGGTTGGGTCTGGCCAGATCAAGAAGATATCGGCGCGCATATGAACCTGTCCGGTGCCGGTGTTGCCGCCAACGCGCCCAACCGCGACAATGCGGTAAAGTTTCTCGAATACCTGTCCTCTGACAGCGCACAGGTCTATTTTTCGGCGGGGAATGACGAATTTCCGGCGGTTAAAGGTGTCGAGTTGGCTGAATCGGTCGCCAAGCTGGGCGCGTTCAAAGCGGATGATGTGAACCTGTCCGACGTGGCAGAAAACATCCCGACGGCGCAAAAGATCTTTGACGCGGTGGGCTGGGAATAACTTCCGCCCCACGCCTGATTGAACACAAGGCCGCATTGACATCACGTCGATGCGGTCTTTTCCTTTTCGAACGTTGGTATCCGACCCACAAGAGGCTTGGCACCTGTCGCAGTCTTAGCGTTGCCGCCCCACCTGCCGGCAGATCAGGATCACCGGTAGAAGGCCCATCGCAACAATCACCAGCGATGGAACCGCTGCGCCATCCAGACGTTCATCACTGGCCAAGCGGTACGCCTGTACCGCTAGTGTGTCATAATTAAAGGGGCGCATGATGAGTGTCGCGGGTAATTCTTTCATCACATCGACAAACACGATCAACAGCGCCGTCAACAGGCTGGGCGACAAGATTGGCAGATGCACTCGGCGCAGGGTGCCAACGGGGGTTTCCCCCAAGGAACGTGCTGCCGAATCCATATTGGCATGCACCATTGCCTGACCGCCTTCATAGGCCCCCAACGCAGCTGCCAAAAAACGAACCATATAGGCCGCAACCAGCAGCCAGATTGACCCCGTAAGCAGCAACCCCGTCGAGATATCAAAGGTGCTGCGCATCCATGCGTCGAGCGTGTTGTCAAAGGCCGCAAAAGGCACCAACAAGCCCACAGCGATCACACCGCCCGGCACCGCATAGCCCAGCCGCGCCACATATGCCGCCCCGTTAGACAGCTTGCCCGGACGCAGCCGCTGAAAGAACCCGACGCATACTGCCGCCGCAACGGTGATCACTGCAGCGATCCCCGCCAGCGTGGCCGAGTTGCGGATGAAGCCAAGATAACGGGGGCTCAAAAGATCCTGCTCAGACCCGATGCCCATAGAAAATAGGATCACGACCGGCAGTACCGCTCCCAATAGCACAGGCACTCCACAGGCAATCAACGCCACGGCGGCACGCCACCCGCTTAATTGCAGCGGCGGCATCGCCACGGCCCGGCGGGACGGATCGTGATATTTTGCCTTTCCGCGCTGGATCCGCTCGAGCATCGCGAGCAGCAGTGCAAAACTAAGCAAACAAAGTGCCAGCTGCGCAGCGCCCGCGCGGTCGAACAAGGAAAACCAGCTGGTGTAGATGCCGGTGGCAAAGGTCTGGACCCCGAAATAGGCAACAGTGCCGAAATCCGCGATCGTCTCCATCACGGCAAGCAGGACGCCGCCTGCGATGGCAGGACGCGCAAGTGGCAGACTTACCTTGTAGAACGCCACCCACGCACTGCTGCCCAAGGCGCGCGCCGCAAGGAATGTTGTGGCTGATTGCTGCAGGAATGCGGCACGGGCCAGAAGGTAAACATAAGGATACAGCACAAGGATTAGCATCATCGCCGCACCGGCCAGCGATCTGATCTCGGGGAACCAATAATCGCGCGGTCCCCAGCCGGTGACGTCGCGTAGTATTGTTTGCACGATGCCAGGATGATCAAGGACATGTGTATAGGCGTAGGCCAACACATAGGCGGGAAAGGCCAGCGGCAAGACCAACGCGATCTCGAAAATCTTTGCCCCCGGAAAGCGGGTCATCGTAACCAGCCACGCAGCCCCCACGCCCAACGCAAAGGTTCCGGCGGCCACGATAACGACCAACAGCAAGGTCGTGCCCACATAACCCAGCAAAACCGTGTCAATCAGATGGCGCACCGTATCTGTGCCGCCCACAAGAGCAGCCAGCATCACCGCCAGCATCGGCAAGGCGCAGGCTGCAGCAATTGCGACCGCAACAATAGCCAATACCCGCAACCCATCACGAGGGGCTTTGACGGCTATTTCATCAGGATTTATCTGGCGCAGAGTCATAAATTCGGTTTCGACTATTTTAGTCGGGAATACCAGCGGGGTGCGCAAAATTATCGCGGCACGTGGTGCGACGTGGTGCCACCTTCGGCGAGAGCATTTCAAAGCCAGTGAAGCAGGGGCGCGTTAGTCGTAGCTGCGTTGATCTTCGATGACGAGGCCGTCTTTGGGTAAGGTGCCGGGGTCAACAATCACGATCTTACCTTTGAGTTTGAGCACATCCACCACAGTCTGCGCATAGGCGTCGGCATCGCCGCCTGTGGCTTCGATCTGTACGGTCATCACATCCTGTTCGCCTGCACGACTGGCGACCACGCGTGCCTTGGTGATTTCAACATGATGGGCGACCAAGGCAGCAACCTGTTCAGGCCGCACAAACATGCCTTTGATCTTGGTGGTTTGATCGGCACGGCCCATCCAGCCCTTGATACGCATGTTGGTACGGCCGCACGGCGATGTGCCGGGCAGGATGGCACTTAGATCACCTGTGGCAAAGCGGATCAGCGGGTAGTCTGGGTTAAGCGTGGTCACGATGACTTCACCAACTTCGCCATCGGGGACCGGATTGCCAGTACCGGGAGTGACGATTTCGACGATAACATTTTCATCTACGATCATCCCCTCCATCGCCGTGCTTTCATAGGCGATGTTGCCCAGATCAGCGGTGGCATAGCTTTGCAGGCAGGTAATGCCACGGCCAGTATAGTAGTCGCGCAAGGACGGGAACAGCGCGCCGCCGCCAACTGCGGCCTTGGTAATGCCAAGGGTCACGCCCATTTCGTCAGCTTTTTCGAGAATGATCTTAAGATAGTCAGGCGTACCGGCATAGGCGGTTGTGCCAACATCCCGCGCGGCAATAACTTGTAGTTCAGTCTGGCCAGTACCAGCGGGCAGCACGGTGGCCCCCACGGCTTGGGCACCGGATTCAAAAATCATGCCAGCTGGGGTCAGATGATAGCCAAAGCAGTTCTGCACTATGTCGCCCGAGCCGATGCCAACCGCATGCAGAAACCGGCCCATACGCCACCAGTCAGGTGCATTGGAAGAGGGCTCGTAAATCGGGCCAGGCGATTGGAAAACATGGGTAAAGGCATGCGCGGGCTTGGTCGTAAAGCCGCCAAAGGGTGCCGATGTTCCCTGTGCCTTGCCAAGTTCCGATTTGCGCAGCACCGGCAAAGCAGCAAGGGCGTCGGCACTGGTAATGGTTGAAGGGTCTATCCCGTCCAATGACCCGGCATATCCCGGCAACGCTTTGGCACGGGCGATCTGGACGGGCAATGTCTGCGCTAAATCTGCGGCACGCGCCTCAGGGCTGCGGGTCTCAAGCTCATCAAAGTGGGACGTCTGTGCCATGTTGCTTACTCGCAATTCATGTAAGGTTAGGGATCGGTCGCAGGGAGCGGCTTAGCTGAGCCAGCGTTTGCGTCGGCGATAGCTGCGCACATCGCGAAACGATTTGCGGCCCTCGTCGGACATGCCAAGATAGAATTCCTTAACGTCTTGGTTTTCACGCAGATCGGCGGCAGGGCCGTCCATCACGACGCGACCGGATTCAAGAATATAGCCGTAATGCGCAAAGCGCAGCGCCACGTTGGTGTTTTGCTCAGCCAGCAAGAAGGTCACGCCTTCTTGTTCATTCACCGATTTAACAATCTCGAAAATCTGTTCGACCAGTTGCGGGGCCAGACCCATCGACGGTTCGTCCAGAAGAATTGTTTCAGGGCGTGACATTAGTGCGCGGCCAATCGCACACATTTGCTGTTCCCCCCCTGATGTGTAGCCAGCTTGGGATTTGCGGCGTTCGCGCAAACGGGGGAAATACTCATATACCATCTCGAGATCCCGCGCGATCGCGGCCTTGCCGTCACTGCGGGTATAGGCCCCGGTCAGCAAGTTTTCTTCGATGGTAAGGTGCTCAAAGCAGTGGCGGCCCTCCATAACCTGCACAACACCGCGTTTGACCATGTCGGCGGGGTCGGATTTATGAATCGGCTCGTTGCGGTACTTGATCGACCCTTTGGTAACTTCGCCGCGCTCGGAATGCAGCAAGTTCGAAATCGCCTTTAGCGTTGTCGTTTTACCCGCGCCATTACCGCCCAGCAAGGCTGTGATGCCCCCCTTGGGGACCTTCAGGCTCACGCCCTTGAGCACCAGAATGACCGAATTATAGATCACTTCGATATTGTTGACCTCAAGAAGGGTCTCGACCTGCGCGTCGGGCGTATGGGTGGCGTCCAGCATGGGTGTCTCTTTCATAGGTGGCGGTTGTCGAGATGCGGCGAAACGGGCCGCCGCATCTCAGTTCAAATACTTAACTTAGCAGCCTGGTGTGATACCGGATTCAGCTGCAAATGCGGCTGCATCTTCGGCTACCAGTGGGCCAAGGACCTCTTGGTCAGACTCGACATAGTCCGTGATCAAGCTCCAGCTGTCGGCAGCTGCATCCCACTGGGAAACGGCAACCAGACCGCTACCACCGTGGTTTTCGCACGACACGGAGAACTCTGGACCAAAGTTTGGCAGGCCAAGACCAGCCATTTTAGCTTCTGTGATCTCGAGCGCTTCCATACCGTCGCGCATTTGCGCTGGAGTCAAAGCAGTTGTGTTGTGGATACCTTGAGCTGTTTTCGCAGCTTCGGCAGCCAACATCGCTGCATAGAGACCACGGTTATACAAAGCTGTACCGATTTGGTCGCCCGCACCGGCAGCTTTGCCCGCATCAACAACAAACTTCTGAATGTCTGCAAAGACCGGGAAATCGTCGCCAACGTTGTGGAATGTCAGCGCTTTGTAGCCATTGGCCGCTTCGCCCGATGGACGCACGTCATTTTCGGAACCGGACCACCAGATGCCGATGAACTGGTCCATCGGGTAACGGATGTTCGCCGCTTCCTGAATGGCAACCTGGTTCATAACGCCCCAGCCGTACATGATCACATTGTCCGGCTTTTCACGACGAATCTGCAGCCACTGCGACTTCTGCTCCTGACCGGGGTGGTCGATGGGCAGCAGGGTCAGTTCAAAACCGTGCTTTTTGCTCAGCTCTTCCAACGTGCGGATCGGCTCTTTGCCGTAAGCAGAGTTGTGATAGACCAATGCGATTTTTTTGCCTTCAAGGCTGCCACCGTTCACATCCAGCAGGTGCTTGATCGCGACCGATGCGCCATCCCAGTAGTTCGCAGGGTAGTTAAAGATGTTTTTGAACACGGAACCGTCTTTGGCAGAGGTCCGGCCGTAGCCCATCGAGTGTACGGGAATGCCGTCAGCAGTCGCTTTTGGGATCAGCTGATAGGTGATGCCTGTGGACAGTGGTTGATAGACCAACGCGCCTTCGCCCTTGGTGCTTTCATAGCATTCCACACCTTTTTCGGTGTTATAGCCGGTTTCGCATTCGATCATCCGGATCGGTTCGCCACCGATGCCGCCATCACGTTCGTTCAGCAGCGTAAAGTAATCTGCATAGCCGTCCGCGAACGGGATGCCGTTGGCGGCATATGGGCCGGTGCGATAGCTTAGCGATGGAAAGACAAGCTCTGCCATTGCGGGGCCAGCGGCCAGTGTGACGCCAAGCGCCAGTGTGGTCAGTTTCAGTTTCATGTTCATCGGTGTTTCCTCCCTGGATATGTCCGATAGTGCCGGTTTTCCCGGTCGTCTTCTTCGGCAGGGTTCTTCCACCCCTGCCATGTGCCGTCCCCTAGTGTGGGAAGGGCCACAATCTCAGTTTTTCCTTGGCAACGCGCCATAGCTGCGCAAGGCCGTGCGGTTCTGCGATCAGGAACACGATAATTAGCCCCCCAACGATCACAAGCTGCAAATGCGCCACGATATCCGTGGGCCAGCCCAGCCAGTCCACGCCAACGATCTTGAGCACGACCGGCAGCAGCACCAGAAACGCGGCCCCGGCAAAGCTGCCAAAGATGGACCCCAATCCGCCGATGATAATCATAAACAGGACAAGGAACGATTTCTGAATGCCAAAGACTTCGCCCACTTCGACAGCGCCCAGATAGATCGAAAAGAACAACGCGCCCGAGATGCCGATAAAGAACGATGACACAGCAAAAGCCGTCAGCTTGGCCCGCAACGGGTTCACGCCGATGATTTCAGCCGCAATGTCCATGTCGCGGATCGCCATCCATTTACGCCCCACCGACCCGCGGGTCAGGTTGCGCGCCACATAGGCGCTAAAGATCACGAACATCAGGCAGAACAGATAGGTCGCCCAAGCTTGGGTGTTTGCGCCAGTGATATTGAAACCAAAGAACGTACGTTCTGGCGCGCTGATCTGGCCAGAAGCCGAATAGTTATAGAACCACGGTACGCGGTTGAACAACCACACAAGAAAGAACTGTGCGGCCAGTGTCGCCACCGCCAGATAGAACCCTTTGATCCGCAAGGATGGCAAGCCGAACAGCACGCCAACCGCCGCAGTAATCAGACCCGCCAGCAAAACATGAATTAGCATGCTAACTTCCGGAAAGCTGGTCATCAGCTTGTAGCAGGCATACGCCCCCACCGCCATGAAACCACCGGTGCCAAGGCTAACCTGCCCACAATATCCCACCAGAATATTCAAACCGATCGCTGCAATGGCATAGATCAAGAATGGCAGGAAAAGCGAATTCACCCAGTAATCGTTGATCATAAACGGGATCACGGCAATGGCGATGAACAGCACAAAGTAATAACGGTACCGGTCAAACTTGATCGGAAACGTCTGGCTGTCTTCTGCATAGGTGGAGCTGAAATCCCCTGATTCACGATAGAGCATCAGATGGTCCCCTCATTCGAAATGGTTTTAAATCCTGGGGTCCGGGGCAAAGCCCCGGTCAGGGAATTGCCGAAACTATACACGTTCAATGATCTTCTCCCCGAACAAGCCTTGCGGGCGGAACACCAAGAAAATCAGCGCCAACATATAGGCAAACCAGTTCTCCGTCGCGCCGCCAAGGAAGGGCGCACCAATCAGGAATTCAAACAGCTTTTCACCCACACCGATGATCAAACCACCGACAATGGCACCGGGGATCGAGGTGAACCCGCCCAGCATCAGCACCGGCAAAGCTTTCAAAGCGATCAGCGATAGCGAAAACTGCACGCCCGATTTTGTGCCCCACATGATGCCGGCCACCAGGGCGACAAACCCCGCCAACGACCACACCAAAATCCAGATAAAGTTCAGCGACACACCGACCGACAACGCCGCCTGATGGTCGTCAGCCACAGCCCGCATCGCGCGGCCCTGCTTGGTGTACTGCGCGAACATAACCAAACCGATGACCAGCAATGCCGCGATGATGCTCGCTACGATATCGAGGTTGTCGATAAAGAATCCGTATCCCAAGAATTCGAACGTCGTCTCATCGATCCAAGTGTTGATGCCTTGAGGCAGACCAACGTCAATCGACTTGATGTCAGACCCCCACATCAGATCGCCAACGCCTTCAAGGAAATACGCCAGTCCGATCGTCGCCATAAACAAGATAATTGGCTCTTGTCCGACCAGGTGGCGGAAAACCAACCGCTGCACTGCGTAGGCCAGCGCGATCATCACGACCATCGTCAGCAAAATTGCCAGAAACGCTGGTACATTCCAACCGAAATAATGCACGTCAGTGCCAAAGATCGCATTGATCAGGTGACTAAAGGGAACTTGCCCGTCGATGATCCCAGCGAGGGTCAGCGCGGCAAAAAGCGCCATAACCCCTTGGGCATAGTTAAAGATGCCGGACGCTTTGTAGATCAGAACAAAGCCCAACGCGACCAGCGCATAAAGCACCCCCGCCATCAGACCGTTCGCGATTACCTCTAGGGCAAAGGCCAGTTGCTCAGGCATATCAGACCCTCCAGTTCGCAAAGTTTAGGTCAAAATCAGTCATCGTGTGCGACCCCCAGATAGGCATCGATTACGTCTTGGTTGTTGCGCACATCGTGAGGTGTGCCGTCGCCGATCTTTTTACCGTAATCCATCACCACAACCCGGTCGCTCAGGTCCATCACAACGCCCATGTCGTGTTCGATCAAAACAATCGTCGTGCCAAATTCGTCATTTACATCCAGAATAAAGCGGCTCATGTCCTCTTTTTCCTCGACGTTCATGCCCGCCA
>CBDTUA010000048.1:0-15502 GCA_965363735.1 uncultured Sulfitobacter sp.
TAACGCATTTAGATTACCTTCCAAAACTCTGTCTCCCCTTGGTTTCCCGGGACATTTTTGCCCCTGAGTAATATTTTATTCATGCAGCTTGAGCAGTAAGTTACCCCTAGTCAACGTTTTTTAGAAACTTGGGCGCGGATGTTCAGCTAAACTGCGACGCGCCAACCACACCTGAATTTGCCTGTTAGGAAAAAAAGTTGCTTCGCGTTGTTGCTTTTTGAGGCTGTCTGAGGCTGAATGCCGGACAACACAGCATTAAACATGACAGGGGACCACCATGGCCATTCTTTGGAGACATTCCGCACTTGGACCGCGCCACGCAGAAATCGGCGGCGAACTTGAGGATTGGAACGGCATGGGAACCGCTTGGTTCTATGACCACACACCCGAACGCGCAAAAGCTGACTACGAGGCGATCCGCACCAAGGCAGGGCTGATGGACGTGTCCGGTTTGAAAAAACTGCATGTTGTTGGCAAAGACGCGGCCTATGTCATCGACCGTTGCACGACACGCAACGTTGAAAAGATCGCACCGGGTCGTGCCGTTTACGCAGCGATGCTGAATTCCGATGGCAAGTTTATCGACGACTGCGTCATCTATCATCTTGCGGTGAACACTTGGATGGTCGTGATTGGCACAGGAACGGGCATGGAATCCCTGACAACGGTTGCGGCTGGTAAGGATTGCTCGGTTCTGTTTGACGACGATCTGCACGACATGTCGCTGCAAGGGCCTGTGTCTGTCGATCTGCTCGCAAAAGAGATTCCGGCGATCCGCGATCTGGCCTATTTCGGCATCATGCAAACGCGCCTTTTTGGCCGCGACGTCATGATCTCGCGGACTGGTTATACTGGTGAACGTGGTTACGAGATTTTCTGCCGCCGCAAAGACGCGATCCATCTGTGGGACAGCATTCTAGATGCAGGCAAGGACATGGGCGTGCGTCCGACGCAGTTCAGCACGCTCGATATGCTGCGCATTGAAAGCTATCTGCTGTTCTATCCCGGCGACAATTCCGAAACCTTCCCGTTCCCTGATGAACCGGCGGGCGATACGCTATGGGAATTGGGTCTGGAGTTCACAGTCTCTCCGGGGAAAGCAGGGTTTATCGGGTCCGAGAACCACTATGCCGCCGAAGGCAAAGAGCGTATCAAGATTTACGGTGTCAAGCTGGCCGACAGCATGGACCGGATGGAAATGCACGCACGTGTCTTGCAGGGCGGCAAGGATGTCGGGGTAATCACCTACGGTCTGTCCTCCGAACTCAACGGCTACAGCGTCGCGATTGCACGCCTTGACCCGTCGGTTGCCAAAGCCGGCACCAAACTGACGGTCAAACAGCCCGATGGCACCGAATTGGCAGCGACGGCCGAAGAGATGCCGTTCTATGATAAGGATAAATCGATCCGCACCGCCAAGGGTTGATCGTTCAGGGCGCGTGGGCATGCCCCGCGCCCGTCTACTTTCTAAAGGACCGATATGTCGAAATTCAACTTTCCGCAAAGTATCCGCAGCCGCCCGGTCTATGGCACGCTGGAACCGCGCGTGGGGCATGCGCATCTGTTAATCGCCGATGCCCACGGTGCCGAAGCGATCCTTGATGTGGCGACCCCCGAGATGATGAAACACGCGCATATCATCTATATTCCCAAGGGCGAAAGTTTTGAGAATCAACTTCGTGCACTTAACCCCGCGCAGTTTTACTCAGGGCCAAGCTATGCGGCGGCGCAACAACGTATCGCCAAGGCGTTTGCTGACGCCAAAATGGGTTTACAGGTCTATCTGACGGGTACCGAAGGTCTAATGGGGCAGGCCCAGCAGGCAGCGATGCAGGCTGGCATTCCGCACACAGCAATTCAAACAGAACACCGTGGCAGCACCGCACGGCGCATGCAGTGCGTTCACTGCAAAGGCATCACCGAAGACGTGGAAACCGACCCGTTTGTGTGCGCCCATTGCGGGCTGAACTTGTTCGTGCGGGACCACTATTCGCGTAGGCTTGCCGCCTATCAAGGGGTGTGTATCGATGCCGAAGATCCCGGCAACGTGCCGCCGCAAAAAGGAATATACGCATGAGCGGGGCAGAAAAAATTGCCGTCAAAGTGACGGATATTGTTCCGCTGAATGAACTGGTTACACGGTTCCGGTTCGAACGCATTGATGGGGGCCTTCTGCCGACATTCTCCGGTGGTGCGCACACCGTTGTCGAAATGCGCGACGGGGAAACCGCGCGGATGAACCCGTATTCCCTGATGTCCGACCCGATGGATCAAAGCGCCTATACAATCTCTGTGCGCCGCGATGATCAGGGACGGGGTGGGTCGTTGTTCATGCACAACAAGGTGCAAGTTGGAGACGAGATGACGATATCCTATCCCGTCAACTTGTTCTCGCTTGACCTGCGTGCGCGCAAACACCTGTTTATTGCGGGCGGCATCGGCATCACGCCATTTCTGGCGCAGATCAAACAGCTAGAGCGGATGAATGGCCGCTGGGAATTGCATTATGCGTGCAGAACGCCCGCGTTGGGGTCGTACGTGGATGAACTGACCAGCCACCACCCGAATGAAACGCATGTCTATTATGATGATCAGGGGCAGAAAATTGATCTTGTGCATCTGCTCGACGGGCAACCCTTGGGCACGCATGTCTATATCTGTGGCCCCAAGGGCATGATCGACTGGGTGCGCAAGACCGCCGCGAACGAAGGATGGCCGCGCGAGGCGATCCATTACGAAGAATTCCTTGCCCCGCAACCCGGCAAGCCGTTCGAGGTCAAACTGGCGATCAGCAACAAAGTTGTACAGGTCGGTGAAAACGAAAGCCTGTTAGAGGCGATCGAGCGTGCCGGCGTTGATGCACCGTATCTTTGCCGTGGCGGTGCCTGCGGCCAATGCGAGACGCAAGTGATCGATTATGCGGGCAACTTTATTCATCGTGACCATTGGCTGGATGATAAAGAACACGCCAGCGGCGAGAAAATCATGCCCTGTGTTTCACGGTTCGAGGGCAAGACCCTCGTGCTGGATAGGTAAGGAAGTACTATGACCCTTCAGTTCAACGACGAGACATTTCGCGACGATTATTCGTTCCATAACTCTGAACGGGCGATCAAACGCTTTCCTTTTCCGTTTCACGAAGACAGCTATATGTATTCCGTCAATATGGAACAGCATCGCGGCGGTCCGTCGGATTCGATCTATGAGAAACGGTTCGATGTAGACGAACATTATGTCTCAGAGATGCGGGATCGTGCGTTGGTATTGGCCGATGACCCTCTGCGCTGCCAGTCTTTGCCGCATATGACCCTTGCCGGCTGGGACCTGCTTGAACTGATCATGGTGTCCAAATCCGAAGACTATCCGGACCTGTTTGAATTGCACCGCGACGGCGACGTCTGGCGTTGGGTGAACAAGCCATTGGGCATCGATGACACCTTCACCTTTCTGGACGAGGCGACGCTGCCCTACGGCCCGATGGAGTACATCACCCGCCAAACCCAAGGTGACTTTTGTGTCTTGGACCAGCGCGACGATAATCTGTGGATGGATGCGGGCATGATCACGACGCAAGCGGATTGGTCGCTTGATTTTGATCTGGGCATGAATTTCTTTGAATGGCACGCGCCAGTACCGCTGGCCCATGAAAAGGGCATCTTTGTGCGGGCTTTGAAATTCTTGCTGAACATTCAGCAGGGCGCACCTGCACGGCGATTGAACTGGACCATGACGGTAAATCCGCTGCTGGATACCTCGCCTGAAAACTACCACAAATGGGGTATTCAGAAAACGTCGGTGACGCCTGAAAACATAGGTGCAAAACAACACTTGCGGGTCGAGCTGCAAACGTTTTTCCGGCTGCCTCGCTCAAACGCTCTGGTGTTTCCGATCCGTTGTTATCTGTGCAGTTTTCAGGATTTGATGACTGTGCCGAAATGGGGCAGGCGCCTTCACCGTGTGATCCGTGACCTCCCCGACGAGCTTGCGACCTATAAGGGGTTCATCGATAACCGGCCCATGATGTTGGACTATCTGTCTGACTTTGATGACGGGCAGCCGACCTCGGACGGGATTTGGCCAGAGATCGAGACTGAACCTCCGCTTAAGACGGGTTAAGCCCACACGCATCACAAAAAACCTGGTCTGCCGCCTGCACTAACGCAAGCTGCAGACTAGCTATTTTGCGGATAGCTGATGACAGCCAGATAACGTGCAGGCAGTTTTACCAGAACCTCGGGGCCATGCGCGGCGTCAGCATCAAAGAAAAGCGTATCGCCGGGTTTCAGCGGATAAACTGAATCGCCGTGGCGATAATCGACTTCACCTTCAAGCATGTAAATCGTCTCGATTCCGCCATGCTGGAACGTCGGGAAAATATCCGCCTCATCTGACAGGCAGATTAGATAGGGTTCGACAATCACGCCGCTGGCGTTGGCACCGATGTGGCCTAGCAAATTATATTGATGGTTGGCGCGGGTGCCTTCACGCTCAAGCTCAACACCTTCGCCCGCTTTGGTGTGAACGGCCATGCGGGTTTCTTCAAAGCCGCGAAAAAAAGCGGTCAATGGCACAGACAAGGCATTCGCCAAGGTTTGAAGCGTCGTCAGTGATGGCGATGTATTCCCGTTTTCAATCTTGGAAAGCATCCCGATCGACAACCCCGTGGCTGCGGACAATTCGGCGACCGTTACCTCTTGCTTGCGACGAAAGGCGCGGACCTCGCGACCTATTGCGACCTCCAGAACCTTTTCACGGTGCTCTGGCACGCGGTGGGGATCTTGCTTTAGGTCAGTTGGGGTCATGAGGGTGTCCAGTTTACTTTGTGATAATGCACATACCGTCTTATTCTCTCGGGGCAAGCGATCAGATTAAAATTACCTTTGTATTCCCCTAGTCTAGCATGAATGTTTCCTGTTAGGATTGTTTCATGACCCGTGATGAAACAATCCATATTGGCTTTCTAATTTTCCCTGGCTTTCCCATGGCCTGTTTGACGTCGATGATCGAACCCCTAAGGGCCGCAAACGAGATTGCCGGAAAAGAAGCGTTTGGTTGGAAGCTGTTATCCGAGGATGGACAGCGGGTCGAGGCAAGCGCGCATGTCTGGTTCGAACCTGATCTATCGCTAAGCGATTGTGACGGCGTTGATCAGCTGTTCTTGCTCAGCGGCCCTTCCTCCCAGTTTACGCAACGGTCAGCATCCGAAGGAAAGCTGCGCAAGTTGGCTCGCCACGGAATCGTCTTGGGTGCGGTCAGTGGTGGCATTTTTCCCCTTGCGCGGTCTGGATTGCTTGATGGGCACATGACATCGGTTCATTGGTGTTATGAGGCGGCATTTGCCACGGAATTCCCGCAGCTTGATGCAACCGAAGACGTGATTGTGATTGATCGCCGCCGTCTGACAGCTTCTGGGGCAGCGGCAGCCTTCGACCTGTCTTTGCATTTGGTCGAACGGTCGCTTGGTGCGGAAGTTGCAACTGAAGTCGCGTGTTGGTTCCAGCACCCGATGGTGCGAGGGCAGGGGGTTGTACAGCGCAAGCCTACCTTTGCCGCAGAAAGCACCAGTGACATGTTGCCCGGGCCAATCCGCCACGCGGTCAAAATTTTCGGCGAAAACATCGAGGACCCGCTAAAGATTAGCCATGTCGCCGATCAGGTTGGCGTGTCCCCCAGACAGCTTGAGCGGATGTTCCGCACTGCTACCGGTACAACGCCGCTTGGCTATTACCGTTCCTTGCGCATGCACAAAGCGCGCCAATTGTTGCTGTATAGTAAGGATAGCATGATCGATATCGCCTTAGCTGTCGGGTATTCCAGCACGGCTGCGCTGACCAAAAATTACCGTGAGGTATTTCATGTCCATCCCCGCGAAGATCGCAACAAGATCAATATGTTCCGCGTGCGGGAAAACGCGATTGTGCCATCAGCCTAAGGCTTAGGCGATAGATTTTGCCGCCGTCAGGATCGCGTGATGCAAGGTGCCCGCCGAGGCACGTGGCCCAAAGATGCGGATGTGATCATGCGTGGTGCGGCGCATGACAAAGCACCCCAGCTGATGAATAATTGTCCGATGGGCTTCGCCTGCCGACATAGTACGGATAGGCACAGCGCAAAGGCGTTCACACAGATCCGGCATCGCCGCACCCTGCACATCAAATACCACCCAAGCCCCTGTTTGCTCTGTGACCGATGCGGCGGTGCCGAATGTGTCCTTAAGTGTCAAAGCAAGCAGTTCATGCGTGTCGCGTGGGGCCGCGATCATCCATTGGTTCGGCCCCATCCAAAACCCCTCTTCAGGATTTTGGAATTGTGCGCGACCCGGCCCGGGTACGTCACCCAAGAGTTTCTTTAGCGCTGTTTGACAGGTCTTTTCCTGCCCCAATCTTGCGGCCACCGACGCCAGCGCCAGATCATCATTTTCTGTAATCGTGATATGCTGAAACTTGTCCACGCGGGCGCTGGTATTTCCCAACGCTGTTATCGGTTCTAAATCATGCACGAAGCCGCTCTCCCTCAGGATCAATGAAATGCGCACTGACGATTTCGACGTCAACCGCGACGCCGGTCAGCGGGCTAACCAATCGCATCCGTTCGCCAAGCCGGTTCGCGCCGTCTTTTACAAACCCCAAGGCGATGGCATGACCAAGGTTCGGAGAGAAACATGCGGAGGTCACATAACCCTGATCATGTGCTGCATCCACAGGCCCTTCTGCATTCATCAGATGCGCCCCTGCAGGAACGGGATCATTCGGGTCGACTGGCTTTATGCCAATTTGGTTCAGGGCATCCGGCGAGTTCAAGCCTTCGCGTTCTGACAAGATTGAACCAATGCTGTCCTTGGCCTTGCTGACCATCCGGCCCATGCCAAGGTTCAAGGCAGTAGTGGTGCCGTTCAGTTCGTTCCCCGCTGCGTGCCCCTTTTCGATGCGCATCACACCCAACGCCTCGGTGCCGTAGGGTGTCACGTCAAAATCGGCACCTTCTTTCATGATCCGCCGCATCAAAGCGTCACCGTACATCGTGGGAACAGCAATTTCATAAGCCAGTTCGCCACTGAATGAGATGCGGAACAACCGCGCGCGTAGGCCGCCACAAATGGTAATATTCGCGCAGGCCATAAACGGAAACGCTTCGTTCGAGATGTCCACATCGACGATTTTCTCAAGCAGCTTGCGGCTGTTTGGGCCCGCAACAGCATACTGCGCCCACGCTTCGGTGGTCGAGATTAGCTGAACATCCAAATCCGGAAATAGGCACTGGCGCACAAATTCCATGTGCCGGTAGACGGGCAGGGCATTGGCGGTTGTTGTCGTGACAACGAAATGATCCTCGGCCAGACGCGCCGCCGTGCCGTCATCCATCGCGATCCCGTCTTCGCGCAGCATCAATCCATAGCGGGTCTTGCCCACGGCCAGTTTTGCAAAACCGTTGCAATAGATCTTGTTCAGAAAATCTGCGGCATCCATGCCTTGTACATCCACTTTGCCCAAGGTCGTGACATCGCAGACACCCACCGATTTGCGCGTTGCCAGCACCTCGCGATCAACGCTTTGGCGCCAAGTGGTTTCGCCCGTGCGCGGGAACCATTGTGCGCGCAGCCAATTGCCAACTTCGACAAAAACGGCACCTTGTTCACTGGCCCATTTATGCGAAGGCGTCAGGCGCTTTGGATGAAAATCCTGCCCGCGATGCCGCCCCGCAAGAACGCCGATGGCTGTGGGTGTATAGGGGGGCCGAAAGATTGTCGTGCCGACCTCAGGGATCGACTTGCCGGCAAGTTCGGCCATGATCGCAAGACCACCCATGTTCGATGTCTTGCCTTGATCTGTTGCCATGCCAAGCGTTGTATAGCGTTTCAAGTGTTCCACCGACCGGAACCCTTCTTGATGGCTCAGCTTTACATCTTTGACTGTCACGTCATTTTGCTGGTCCAACCAAGCACGGCTGCAGCCTTCGACATACCAAAACGGTTTCAGATTAACGGGCGCGTCTTCGGCTTGGGGCAGCTTTGGCAGCTTACCCTTGAGGCCAAGCGCAATTTTTGCCGCCGCCGCACCGGATTTTAACGCGCCGTGCGTGGAAAACAGACCGTTTGCGGCACCCACCACGGACATACCTGGGGGCAGCGTGCCGCCTGGAACAAACGCGGCAATCGCGTCATTCCATTCGGGGCGCCCGCGTTGGTGACATGTCATATGGACGTTCGGGTTCCACCCGCCTGACATTCCCAAAGCACCACATTCCAGCATGCGCGTGCGGCCGTCGTTCAGACGCACCTCGGCGAATTTTAGGCCCAGTCGGCCCCTAGTATCAACGATTTCGCCGTGCAGAACCTCGTAATCAACACTGCGTGGCGCATCGGCGCGCACATCAACTACAGCGGCAATTTTGACCCCTTTGGCGTGCAAATCTGCCGCCGTTCGATGCCCGTCGTCATTGTTTGTAAAAATCGCAATACGCTTGTCGGCAGCGACGGCATATCTGTTGGCGTAGGTGCGAATAGCCGAGCCAAGCATGATGCCGGGGCGGTCGTTGTTCTCAAACGCGATGGGCCGTTCAATCGCGCCTGCGGCCAGCAGGGATTGCTTGGTATAGATACGCCACAGCACCTGACGCGGTTTGTCGGTTTCGGGGGTAGGCAAGTGATCGCTGACCCGCTCAACAGCGCCGAATATCCCGTGGTCAAATGCGCCAATTATAGTGGTACGCGACATCACCCGCACATTTGGTAGGCTGGCCAATTCGTCCACAACCGCCACCGCCCAGTCTGCACCGGCTTGATCGCCCACGGCAAATGTTTCGCTGTTCAAACGCCCGCCCATGCGGAAATCTTCGTCCGCAAGTATCACACTGGCACCTGAACGGCCGGCCGTTAACGCCGCCATCAACCCGGCCGGTCCGGCCCCAATGATCAGCAAATCGCAGTGCAAGAAACCTTTGTCATAAACGTCAGGGTCATCCTTTAGCGAAAGGGAACCAAGGCCCGCGGCGTGGCGAATGATAGGCTCATAGACTTTTTCCCAAAACGCAGCAGGCCACATGAAGGTCTTGTAATAAAAGCCGGCTGTCAAAAAGTTGGACAATCGGTCATTGATCGCCAGCATATCGAATTTCAGCGATCCCAAACGGTTCTGACTGCGCGCCAGCAGCCCGTCATAAAGCTCGGCAGTGGTGGCGCGTGTGTTGGGTTCTTGGCGCGCACCACTGCGCAGTTCGACCAGGGCATTTGGTTCCTCTGATCCGGCGCTAAGCACACCGCGGGGACGGTGATATTTAAACGAACGACCCATCAAGCGCACGCCATTAGCAAGGAGTGCAGAAGCCAGCGTGTCACCGGAGTACCCGGTCATCGACTTGCCATCAAAGGAGAATTTCAGGGCGCGGTCCCGGTCGATTTGCCCTCCGGCTAGGCGGTTTTTCTCACTCATTTGCTGCGCCCTCGCTTGCGGGCCACATCGCTGGCCAGTTCTACCCCCGATATTTCATGGGTCAACGTATTGCGTGTGACGACAAGCCACGACCGATCGCCAGCCTCGTGAAACCACAGTTCTTCGTGCCAGCCTGCGGGGTTGTCCCGCAGGTAGCCATATTCATAAAAATCACGCGCCGCCGTTTCGGATTTTGGATCGGGGCGGTCAATTATCCGAGCGTCACCAAGATAGCTAAATTCGGATGCATCGCGGGGGCCAAGCAGGGGGTGAATGATTATCATAAGAAGCGCCTCAATGCAGGTTGGGCTGGTTGCCCATACCCTTTTCGTCGATCATCCGGCCTTTTTCGAACCGATCAAAACGGAATGCTGTTGCTGTCGGATGAGGGGCATCACGCGCCAGCAAATGGGCGAAGCAGAAACCGGACGCCGGCGTTGCCTTGAACCCGCCATAGCACCAACCGCCGTTGAAATAGAGACCCTGAGTATCTGTGCGGTCGATAATGGGTGATCCGTCCATCGACATGTCCATGATCCCGCCCCACATCCGCAACATACGTGCGCGGCCAAAGGCAGGGAATATCGCCATGCCGCCTTCGCAAACGTCTTCGACCACGGGTAGATTTCCGCGTTGGGCGTATGAGTTGTAGCCATCAAGATCACCGCCAAAAACCAACCCGCCTTTGTCGGACTGGCTACAATAAAAGTGTCCTGCACCGAATGTCACAACGCCGGGCATCACGGGTTTCAAACCTTCAGACACGAAAGCCTGTAAAACGTGGCTTTCCATCGGCAGACGCATTCCTGCGTGCGACATCAAACGGCTGGAAGATCCGGCAACGGCACAACCGACTTTGCTTGCGCCAATGAAGCCGCGTGATGTTTCGACACCAAGGCATTTCCCGTTCTCAATGCGGAACCCTGTAACCTCGCAGTTTTGGATAATGTCCACGCCTCGACTGTCCGCGCCGCGCGCATAGCCCCACGCGACAGCATCGTGTCGCACGGTCCCGCCGCGCTTTTGGGCTAAACCGCCTTTGATCGGAAAGCGTGCGTCCTCGGTGTTCAGGAACGGATAGCGGTCCTTGATCTGCTTGGTGGTCAGCATTTCAGCATCGGCACCGTTCAAAATCATTGCATTGCCGCGACGGGTGAAAGCGTCGCGTTGCGCATCAGAGTGGATAAGGTTCAGAATGCCGCGCTGGCTGATCATGGCGTTGTAATTGAAGTCCTGTTCTAGCCCTTCCCACAGCTTAAGAGAAAATTCGTAGAACGGTTCGTTTCCATCTAGCAGGTAATTTGAACGGATGATCGTGGTGTTGCGGCCAACATTGCCGCCGCCGATCCAGCCTTTCTCCAAAACGGCTATCCGCTTTTGACCGAATTCCTTTGCAAGATAATAGGCGGTCGCCAGTCCGTGCCCGCCACCACCGATGATAACAATATCATAGTGAGGTTGGGGTTCCGGATCGCGCCATGCCGGTTTCCAACCCTTATGGCCGCTCAACGCCTCCTTGAGAACTCTAAACCCTGAATACCGCATTTCCGACTTCCCCTTTGCGCTAACACTAAGACTTGCTAAGGAAAAAACCATTTGAGATCGGACAAACATGTGCGCGAATGCGACATCTCTCATCAGAACCAGCAGCTGATTTCAGTAATATGAAGAAAAAAACTTGATTGAGAGGAAAATAATGCGAAACTGTTCGGGAATGTATGCAAGCGGCGATCAGACCGCGCAACACTCAGGCGTGCCTTAACTGTGCAACGTCGATGGCGCCGCAAGAGTGGCGCACCAACATGGGAGAACAACAAATGAAAACAATGACAAGGACCCTTACGGCGGGTGTACTGATGATGGCACCTTTGGCCGTATTTGCACAGGACAGCAGCGACCCAATCGTGATTCCAATCCACAACTGGTCCAGCCAAATTGTGATGTCCAACGTCGTGGGCCAGATTCTGGAAGCCAAAGGTAACAACGTCGAATACGTCACCACTGACAGCCAAGCGGTGTATGAATCAGTACGTCTAGGCGATGTCACGCTTGAAATGGAAGTCTGGGAAGGTGCATTCGGTGCCTCATTCCGCGCGGCACAGGAAAAGGGCGGTATCGTTGATGTTGGTGATCATAACGCCGTCACCCGCGAAGACTGGTGGTACCCAATGTGGACCAAAGACGCATGCCCCGGCCTGCCATCTTGGGAAGCTTTGAATGAATGCGCTGCTGTTTTCGCTACAGCAGAATCAGGTGACAAAGGCCGTTATCTGGACGGTCCGGTTGACTGGCTTAAGCACGGCCAAGAGCGTGTCGAAGCGCTCGACATGAATTTTGTTGTTGTAAACGCGGGCTCTGCTGCCGCTCTTTGGGCTGAAATTGGTTCTGCCGAAGCCGACAAACGACCTATTGTTGTCTTCAACTGGACGCCGAACTTTGCCGAAGCCGTCTGGCCCGGTGAGTTCGTTGAATTCCCAGCGTGGGAAGAAGGTTGTGACAAAGACCCAGCCGTCGGTCCGAATCCAAACGCGATGTATGACTGCGGCAACCCAGCAAACGGCTACCTTAAGAAAGCCGCGTGGGATGGCATGGAAGCAAAATGGCCAGCTGCTTATGGCGTTCTGGAAAAGATCAGCTTTACCAACCCGCAAATCGCCGAGATGGCGAAACTTGTTGACGTAGAAGAAATGGAGCCGGAAGATGCGGCATCCGAATGGTTGGAAAACAACAAGGACGTTTGGGAAAGCTGGATCAAGTAAAGTCCGCGATAACCAATGTTGTATTGGCCCGTCCGGTTTATCCGGGCGGGCAAATTTACCTGTAAGGACCGTCATGTCAGTCGCAACTCCCGTTATTTCCTGCAAGAACGTTTGGAAGATCTTTGGTGCAAATCCGAAGGCTTTTCTAAAGAATATGTCTCCCGGAACGAGCTTTGATGACATTCAAGCCGCAGGGTATATTGCGGGCGTGAAGGATGTATCGATAGACGTTCATCGTGGTGAAATGCTGGTGATCATGGGTCTGTCCGGCTCTGGAAAATCCACGCTTGTTCGATGCTTTTCTCGTCTGCACGACATCACAAGCGGCACGATAACAGTCGAAGGCCAGGATATCATGGCCCTTCCTGAAAAAGAGCTGATTGATCTGCGCCGTTCCAAGATGGGTATGGTGTTTCAATCCTTTGGTCTTCTGCCGCACCGGACGGTTCTGGAAAACGTCGCGTTTCCGCTGGAAATGCGTGGCCAAGACAAACACACCCGGCGCGAACGTGCGCTGGAAGTCATTAAACTGGTCGGGCTGGAAGGCCGCGAAGAATACTTTCCCCGCGAATTGTCAGGTGGCCAGCAGCAACGCGTGGGTATCGCCCGCAGCCTAGCCATTGAACCGGACATCTGGTTCTTGGATGAACCGTTCAGTGCGCTTGACCCGTTGATCCGAAAGGAAATGCAGGACGAGTTCTTGCGCCTGCAACAGTTGCTGAACAAAACGATCGTATTCATCACCCACGACTTTGACGAGGCACTGCGCCTTGCTGATCGTATCGCAATCATGAAAGACGGCGCGGTCGAGCAATGTGATACGCCTGATCAGATCGTTCTGCATCCGGCCACCGAATATGTGCGCAAGTTCACCGAAGACATTGATAAGGCGCGCGTTGTGCATGCTGGTGTTCTTGCCAAAGCGGGGCAGGTGGGTACGGGCGACCCTGTCGATGCTCGCGCGACCGTGCACGGAATGGCGCGCATGTTGGTCAACGATAATCGTGACATGATCCCTGTGCAAAGGTCTGGTGCCTTAATCGGCGCAATGCCACGCCAAGACGCCTTGGACATCTTGCTGGGAGCGGAAAGTTGACCGCCACAACAACGTCCATTCCAGTAAATAGACAACCGTTGGGCCGCGGCCAGTCAGCGTTGATTATGGTTTCAATTGCCATTTTGCTGACGGCGATGCAATTCGCGGGGCTATTGCCCGCTTGGCTGCATCGATTGCCCGAGGCTGCAATCCCGAATTTTGCGGGCTGGCTTGATACCGCGTTCAACTTTGTCAAAGATGACATGGGGTTATTGGTGCTAACCCGAACTTTGACCGAAGGGCTGGAATGGCTGCTTGATGTGTCCGGCAACATCTTTTTCGGTAAACGACGCTGGCCCAATATCGGGCCAATTCCATGGACGGCGCTCACGGCGGTGGTCGCCGTAATCGGATATTACTTGGGCGGATGGCGCCTTGCTTTGTTAGGCGGAGGTACGTTGATCTGGACGGCCCTTATAGGGCAATGGAAAATAGCGATGCAGACGATGTCGGTGTTGGCAATCGCCGCACCGCTGGCGTTTGTCATCGGCCTATCGCTTGGCATCGCAGCATGGAAATACCCTTGGGTTGATCGTGTGATCAAACCGGTTTTGTCGGTGCTGCAAACCTTGCCATTTTTCACTTACTTGCTGCCCGCAGTGATCTTTTTCAAAGTGGGCCCAACGGCAGGGGCGGTGGCCACCACAATCTACGCCATTCCACCAATGATTTTGATGACCTCTCTCGGTTTGCAAAAAGTGCCCGAAGAAGTCGTCGAGGCCGGCAAGATGAGCGGCTGTTCCAAGTTCCAGATGCTTCGGCATGTTTATTTACCCTCGGCACGCACAGACATTCTAGTGGGAGTCAATCAGGTGATCATGCTGTGTCTGGCGATGGTCGTTTTGACCGCGTTCATCGGCATGCCGGGTTTGGGTGCCAAACTGTTGGCAATGATGGGTAGCTTTAAATTAGGGCGTTCGTTTGAAATAGGCATTACAATCGTTTTGCTAGCCGTGACGCTGGATCGGATGTCAAAAGCGTGGGTCATCAAACAACCAGTGCATTTTGAGCGCGGAACGCCGTGGTGGAAACGTCATCAGATGCTTCTTCTGGGCGTTGCGCTATTTGTTGGATTTACGCTGCTATCAGCCATCTTGCCCATCGCATCGGTCATTGGCCGCGGCCAGGATTTTAGCCAGGGCAAAGAACTCGATAATCTTATAAAGGGGTTCTTGGACATTGAAGTGGTCAAAGCCACAACCGGCTTTCTACGCGCATTCGTAAACGTCAAAATATTAATTCCATTCCGAAACTTCATGCTGTCCATCCCCACACCGGCGTTCATTATGCTTGTCGCAGCCTTTGCACTAGCGCTGGCCGGTCGCAAACAAGCCCTAATCGCGCTCTTGTTTTTCGGGCTTGTTGCGTTGTCGGGATGGTGGGACCGCGCAATCATAACGCTATATTCGGTAATTTCCGCCGTTTTCCTTGCCGCCCTGATTGGCTTGCCAATTGCAATCATTGCGGCCCGGTCCAAGCGCTGGTCAACACGGGTGCTCTTAATCTGCGACACGGCGCAAACTTTCCCAAGTTTCGTTTATCTTATCCCAGCAATTATGCTGTTCGGGATAACCGACATCGCCGTGATCTTTTCGATTTTGATATTCGCGATGGTTCCTTTAATCCGCTACACCATTGAGGGGCTACGCACTGTCCCTCCAGAAATGGCTGAGGCCGCTGATATGGCTGGGGCAACGAGGTTGCAAAAATTATGGAACGTGGAACTTCCGTTGGCACTGCCGACAATGGCAGTCGGGTTCAATCAGGCCATCATGTTCGCATTTTTCATGGTTATCATCGCCGCCTTCATAGGCACGCAGGACTTGGGCCAAGAATTGCAGCGCACACTTGCAGGCACCGATCTTGGCAAGAACTTTGTGCTGGGTATCTGTGTCGCGCTGATGGCGTTGACCTTCGATCTGACAATCATGAAATGGGCTGCAGATAAGAAACGCGCGCTCGGTCTTCCATAGCTATGTTCGTTGCATCCAGTAGACACCGCTACGCGAACCCGCTTGTTTGATGGGGCTCTTTCGAAACCACACCCAATCAATCGTTGCGATCCCAGCAAGTAAGTCAGGTAAGCGATTGCCGGAGGGTTTTCATCTATTCTTTCTACACTTTAGCTAGCAGTACCAGACACTCTCATTTTTGATAAAGATGTGAAGGTTGTCACAATCGTATTTATTAACATAATACTGATTATAGGTATATTTCAT
>CBDTUA010000049.1:0-15495 GCA_965363735.1 uncultured Sulfitobacter sp.
TCCGGCATGAACGAAAACCAACCATGCAGAACGTTATCGTTGATCTTGGAAAAGATGTTTTCAAAGTACTTGATGAAGCCCGCGCCCAATACTGGACCCAGAAGAGTACCCGCACCGCCAAGGATCGTCATCAGAACAACTTCGCCTGACGCGGTCCACTGCATCCGCTCGGCCCCGGCAAGCGGGTCCATAGAGGCCAGCAAACCGCCAGCAAGACCAGCATACATGCCCGAGATAACAAAGGCCGCCAGAGTGTAAGGCTTGGTGTTCAAGCCGGTGTAGTTCATGCGCTGCTGGTTTGACTTCACGGCACGCAGCATCAACCCAAATGGCGAGCGGAAGATGCGGATCGAGATATAGAACGCCACGAGCATGAGCAGTGCGCACAAGTAGTAACCGACAGAGAAGGTAAAGGACCAAGCACCAAGATCAATGGTGGCCGCGGAATTCATCTGCGCCCCGAAGATGTTGGGATAGCTTGGTGCATTGGCCCCGTCCAGAATACGCGGATCACTGAGCGAGATTTGCAGGCCGGTTTCACCGTTGGTGATTGGTGTCAGCACCGAATAGGCCAAGTTGAACGACATTTGCGCAAAAGCGAGTGTCAGGATCGAGAAGTAAATCCCGGAACGGCGCAGCGACACATACCCGATCACGACCGAGAACAAGCCAGCCACGATGACCGAAAGCAAGATCGCAGGGATAACGTTCATCGACAGCAGCTTCATCATCCAGACAGCGGAGTAGCTGCCCACACCCAGAAACGCGGCATGTCCGAAGCTGAGATAGCCGGTTAGGCCAAACAGGATATTATAGCCGATGGCGAAGATTCCGAAGATCACAAAGCGCTGCATCAGGTCGGGATAACCGGCGTTAAATTGCGCCATGCCAGAGTCGGCCGGGAAGGGGTTAAGCAGGATCGGTGCAGCCATGGCAAGAATAGCCACCAGCAATAACACCCCGAAGTCTTTTTTGTTTAGTCCAAGCATGGCTTATTCCTCCATCACGCCTTTGCGGCCCATCAGGCCACGTGGGCGTGTCAGCAAGATGATAATCGCGACAACATAAATGATGATCTGGTCGATACCCGGCAGGATATTTTTGACTTCGTTCATCGAGGCGAAAGATTCCAGGATACCCAGGAGGAAGCCTGCGAGCACCGCACCGGGCAAAGAGCCCATGCCGCCAACAACAACCACAACAAAGCTGAGGACCAGAAAATCCATGCCCATATGGTAATTGGGCGAGTTAATTGGCGCGTACATCACACCTGCCAATCCAGCGACAGCGGCCGCGATGCCAAACATAATGGTAAAGCGCTTGTCGATGTTGATGCCCAAGAGGCCGACGGTTTCGCGGTCTGCCATGCCAGCGCGCACAACCATACCGAAGGTGGTGAACTGCAAGAAGGCAAAGACGCCACCGATGATCAGGGCCGAGAAGGCGAAATAGATCAGGCGCCAGTAGGGGTAGATGATCGCGTTGGGATCAAAGCCCAAAAGCACGCCGAAATCGAATGACCCGCGGAAAGCCTCAGGGGCGGCCGTGGGGATCGGGTTTGCGCCATAGAAATACTTGATAACTTCCTGAAGCACGATCGCCAGACCAAAGGTCACAAGGATCTGATCCGCGTGGGGGCGCTTGTAGAAGTGTTTGATCAAGCCCCGTTCCATGATGAAGCCGATAGCGATCATTACTGGGATCGCAAACAGGATCGACAGCGGGACGGACCAGTCAAGCATCCATGCGCCAGCGCTCTCGCCAAACCATTCTTTGATGTAGAGAATATTATCGTACTTAGGCTTTCCCAGAAAATCGGTGCCTGTCGGCTCTGAGGCCAGATGGCTCAGGCTGAAGATTTTGCTAAGTGTGACAGCACAAAATGCGCCGATCATAAAGATCGCGCCGTGGGCAAAGTTTACCACACCCAGTGTGCCGAAGATCAGGGTCAGGCCAAGCGCGATGAGCGCATAGGCTGAGCCTTTGTCCAACCCGTTAAGAAGTTGCAAAAGAATGGCGTCCATCGCGGTGCCCTCGAATTTTTAATGAGTGAAAGGCGGAACAGACCGCCTGCAAGAAAGGCGGAGGTTACCCTCCGCCTTAGACTTGTGCTTACGCGCCTGGGTTACACTTGCCCAATTCGCCACCCGCAAACATCGGGTGATCGACAGGATAGGTAACCTGCTCGGCTGGTGTGGCTTCAACGATTTCCACCAGATCGTATTCGTTTTCTGGGTTCTCTTTACCCTTCACAACGACAACGTCCTTAAAGCACTGGTGGTCGCCGGCACGGTAAAGCGTTGGGCCGTTGCCCAAACCGTCGAATTCAAAGCCTTCAAGGGCTTCGACAACGGCACATGGGTTGAACGAACCGGCACGGGCAACCGCATCAGCATACAAAAGCGTCTGCGCATAGCAGGTCTGAGCTGCCTGGCTGGGTGGGAAGCCATACTTGGTACCAAAGGACTGAACAAAGGCGTTTGTGCCTGTGTAGCGAGCGCCCAACTGGTCTTCGAGCTTCCAATCCCAGTTCTGCGAGCCAACGATACCGGCAATGTTCTTGCCTGCACCGCGAGCCATCAGCTCGGAGTAGAGTGGAACAACGATTTCGAAGTTCTTGCCGTTAACCTGCTTGTCGCGCAGACCGAACTGAACAGCGTTGGTCAGCGAGTTGACCATGTTCCCGCCGTAGTGGTTCAGAACCAGAACATCGGCACCGGAGTTCAGAACAGGCGCGATATAGGACGAGAAATCAGTCGCGGCGAGCGGTGTGCGCACGTCGTTGATTGTTTCCCAGCCCATTGCCTCGGTTGCGGCTTGGATCGATTCCTGCTGTGTCCAGCCCCATGTATAGTCGGCTGTCAGGCTGTAAACCTTGCGGTCATCGCCATAGAGGTTCTTAAGAACCGGTGCCAAAGCGGCAGCAGACATATATGCGTTAAAGAAGTGACGGAAACCGTTGGCCTTCTTGTCTTTGCCAGTTGTGTCGTTCGAGTGGGTCAGACCCGCCATGAAGATCACGCCAGCTTCTTGACACAGACCCTGAACAGCAACAGCCACACCGGAGGATGAACCACCAGAGATCATGATTGCGCCGTCTTTTTGGATCATCGACTGCGCCGAAGCACGTGCCGCGTCAGATTTTGTCTGTGTGTCGCCGGTAACGAACTGGACTTTCTTGCCCATGATGCCGTTGCCTTCAAGCGATTTTGAGCTGAACGTGTTCAGCATGCCGCCGTCGCCCATACCGTTCAGGTGCTCGACCGCCAGCTCGAATGCGCGCAGTTCGTCTGCGCCTTCGTCCGCGTAGGGACCTGATTGTGGAACGTTAAAGCCCAGAGTTACCGTGTCGCCCTGTGGCGCGTTGGTAAAGCCGGTGTGCGACGCAGCGCTAAGATACGTCGGCAGTGCAAGGCCAGCGCCTGCAACAGCACCGGTCTTCATCAGACCGCGACGTGTCAAATTCGAAAATGACATGTATTTCCTCCCAATTTTTGAAACCGCGTCATGGTTATTGTCCATGTACACGATGCACAAAGGTGCAAATACGATATGATGGGAAAACTGAAAACCAATCAATAAGTCCCTTGATAAAAACACTTATTCTGTAAATATATTCGCAAATGAATGAGGGGGTTTGTAAATTTAATGATGTTGCATTGCAGAAAGCCGTTGAAAACGCGCGCTAATTCAGGATCTAAGACCTTTGTCGCGTGAGGCGCTGACCGGCAGCCGCATTCGCGAGCGGCGGATCATGGCAGGGCAGAAGCAAGCCGACCTTGCCAATGTGATCGGAATTTCGGCCAGCTATCTCAATTTGATCGAACACAACCGTCGCAGAATCGGCGGCAAGTTGCTTCTGAATATATCTGCAGCGCTTGGGGTTGAACCCACCGCCCTGACTGAAGGGGCCGAAGCCGCGTTGATTGCAGCCCTGCGAGAAGCGGCGGATGATGCGGGATTAAGCGGGCCCGAGGTCGGGCGGGCGGATGAATTTGCCGGACGTTTTCCTGGCTGGGCGGATGTTCTGGCCAACTCCCAACGCCGGATTGCCACGCTTGAGCGCACGATTGAATCCCTGACCGACCGTCTGGCCCATGACCCCCACCTTGCGGCGTCTATGCACGAATTGCTGACCACGGCGGCCGCCATCCGGTCCACCGCCTCGATTTTGGCGGATACCAAAACGCTTGAGCCCGAATGGCGCGACCGGTTCCATATAAACATTGACCAAGACAGCCGACGTTTGGCTGACAGTGCGCAGGCGTTGGTCGGGTATCTTGAGGCAGACCCAGAAATCACGCCCGCTGCCAGCTCTCCTCAAGAAGAGGTCGAAGCATTTCTGGCCGCGCATCGGTTCGAGTTTGCCATCTTGGAAGAAGCCGGACATGACGAAACCGCGATCGAAGCGCTGGCTCAGGCCGCGCCCGAACTGAAAAGCGTCGCGGCCCGCCATATCGCACGCACGGTATTGCAGCAGGTCGCTGTGGATGCAGACGCTTTGCCCGTCGCGCAGTTGAGGGGTGTCATGGAAAAGCTGGGCCGCGACCCGATGACTTTAGCGCAACACCTACATCAGCCCGTTGGGCGTGTCCTGCGGCGGATGGCTGCAATGCCCGAGCTGGGGGCCGGTTTGCTGGTTTGCGACCGGTCCGGCACTGTAATTTTCCGTAAATCGATCGAAGGGTTTGTGGTGCCACGTTTTGGCGCAGGCTGCCCGCTGTGGCCGCTTTTCGCGGTGCTGGGATGTCCTGGTGTGGTGGTCAAGGAACGGCTGGAACAACTAGGCCGTAGCCACGCTGAATTTGACTGCATCGCCGCCTGCGAGGTCCAATCCGCGCACAGCTATAATGCACAGCCCTTGGTGCAGTCGGTGATGCTGATCCTGCCCGCTCAAGGGTTGGCGACGGGGCCCAAGCTGGACGTGGGCGCAACCTGCCGGGTATGTCCGCGCGATCACTGCCCCGCACGCCGCGAGCCGTCGATCCTCAACGACGGGGTTTGACTACCCCGTCCAATGGTCGGATTTAGCGCCAACATGGTTTTGACAGTGCCCTGAATAAGGTGCATCCTTTAAACCGGTGTCAAAGATCGCTTTTCAAAGCGGCAGGCACCATCAGGGGAGAGATACTCGATGGCAAAGCACGTGGTACTTGTCGAGGACGAGACAAACATCGCAGAGGCAATCCGGTTTCTGCTGGGCCGCGAAGGTTGGCGGGTCGAGACCTTGGCCAACGGAGGGACGGCAGTAGATGTGATCCGCAATGCCAAGCCAGATCTGGTGATACTAGATGTGATGCTGCCCGGCAAAAGCGGGTTCGAAATTCTGAAAGAGCTGCGGGCCGATCCGGCCTTTGCCGATCTTCCGATCCTGATGTTGACCGCACGTGGGCAGGCCCGCGACCGTGAGATGGCAGAAGGTGCCGGAGTCAGCCGCTTTATGACAAAACCGTTTTCGAATGCAGAGATGCTTGAGGCGGTGCAATCCTTGACTGCGACAACCCCGACGCCGTCATGACCAATCTGCCCGGATCGCCCCTGTTTCTGGCACGGCGCAGCTATCGATTTCGCCGATTGATGGATGGGGTCCGGTTGCTGCCAGTCTTGGCCCTCGCCTTTTGGATGGTACCGCTTTTGTGGCCAGTCCCAGATATGGCAGCCGATACCGCAGTCACCACCTCGCAGGCTTTGCGCTATATCTTTGGCGTGTGGCTGGGCATGATTGTGCTGGGCATTTTTCTGTGGCTCCGCACTGCGCGCCAGATTACCCAAGAAAACCAAAGCTGATGGTGTCACTGAACCAGCTAATCGCCGTATGCCTGCTTTATGTTGTCGGGTTGTTCGCGGTTGCGTTTGCAGCTGAACGGGCGGCTGTAAAAGGCCGGGGCGATTGGCTTCTGCGTTCGCCTTTGGTCTATACTTTGTCCTTGTCGATCTATTGCACCGGCTGGACGTTCTACGGCGCTGTTGGGTATGCCGCGCGGTCCGGGCTGGAATATGTGACGATCTATCTTGGTCCCAGCCTTGTATTGATCGGCTGGTGGTGGCTACTCCGCCGGTTGGTACGGATCGGAAGGTCACACCGCGTAACGTCGATCGCGGATCTGATTTCATCGCGCTATGGCAAATCGAATTTGCTAGCGATCTTGGTAACGGTAATGGCTGTTATCGGCGTGACCCCATATATTGCCCTGCAATTGCAGTCAGTTACGCTGTCTTTGTCGATTTTTGCTGCCCCAGCGAACTTGGCCGGCGGCGGGGCTGACCCGATCAACACCGCACAGGCTGCATTTTGGGTGGCTGTGGGGCTGGGTGTGTTTACCGTTTTGTTCGGCACTCGAAAACTGAACGTTAATGAACGCCACCACGGCGTTGTGATCGCTATCGCGGTCGAGGCCATCGTAAAGTTGGTGGCCCTGATCGCTGTCGGTGTTTTTGTAGTGTGGGGTCTTGCGGGTGGCGTGACCGAGGCAATGGCACAGATTGACAGATCTGACATCGGCACCTGGCAAGTGGACGGCGGGCGTTGGGCCACGCTGACCCTGCTGTCGGCGGCAGCGCTGATTTGTTTGCCACGGATGTTTCAGGTGTTGGTCGTTGAAAACGATGACGAACGCCATCTGCAAATCGCCAGTTGGGCCTTTCCGCTGTATCTGCTGATGATGAGCCTGTTCGTTGTGCCGATCGCGGTGGTGGGCCTCGATCTGCTGCCCGAAGGGTCGAACCCCGATCTGTTCGTCCTCAGCCTGCCGCTAAGCCAAGGCCAGAACAACCTTGCGATGCTGGCGTTTCTGGGTGGATTTTCTTCGGCCACATCGATGGTCATTGTCGCCACCTTGGCGCTGTCGACGATGGTAAGCAACCATATCGTGATGCCGATCTGGCTGGCGTTCGGGCAGGGCACTGTGCAGCAGTCAGGTGATGTCCGCCATGTTGTGATCCTGTCGCGACGGCTTTCGATTCTTTTTATCATCGCGCTTGGATACTTCTATTACCGCGCCTCTGGCGGCAGCGGCGCGTTGGCCGCAATCGGGACGATTTCCTTTGGCGGCGTGGCGCAGTTTCTGCCTGTTCTGCTGGGGGGCGTGTTCTGGCGTGGGGCCACGCGAACGGGCGCGGTCTTTGGCCTGTGTATCGGCTTTGCGGTGTGGGTGTTTACAATGCTGTTGCCCAGCTTTGGCCCCGGTGCCGCCCTGTCTGCGCAGACATTCGAACAAGGGCTTTGGGGGATTGCATGGTTGCGCCCGGATGCGCTGTTCGGGGTCAGCGGGCTGGACCCAACGGTACATGCCGTGGTCTGGAGCCTATCGCTCAATACACTCTCGTTCATAATTGGGTCGCTGGTCAGCTTTCCGGCACCGATGGAACGTCTGCAGGGCGCGCAATTCGTCAACATCTTTGACCACTCAAGCCCGACACGCGGCTGGACCGCATCCGAGGCCGCGACCGAAGATCTGATGATCATGGCGCAGCGTATCCTTGGCCCGTCCGAAGCGCAGGCATTCTTTGGTGCCCAGGCCCGTTTGCAGGAAAAAGCCGAAGGATTGCCAGAACCGACGCCGCGCTTTGTTCAGGCATTGGAGCGCGAACTGGCCGCATCCGTGGGGGCGGCGACGGCCCATGCAATGGTGGCCCAACTGGTGGGGGGCGCATCCGTATCTGTGCGTGACCTGCTGGCGGTGGCCGACGAATCTGCACAGATGTTGGAATATTCCAGCCAGCTTGAAATCAAATCGCGAGAATTGTCGGATACGGCTAAAAAACTGCGCAGTGCCAACGACAAGCTCACCCAACTGTCGCACCAGAAAGACAGCTTTCTAAGCCAGATTAGCCACGAATTGCGCACACCGATGACCTCGATCCGGTCATTCTCCGAGATTCTGCGCGACGCACAGGCCCTGAGCCCTGAGGAAAAGAACCGCTATGCGTCGATCATCCATTCGGAAACGATCCGCCTGACGCGACTGTTGGACGATCTGTTGGGGCTGTCCGTGCTGGAAAATGGTGCAGTGACGTTGAACCGGCAGCGTGGGGAATTGCGCGGGGTGCTCGACCTTGCCGTGACCACGGCGCAGGCGGCCTCTACCGGTGCGATCAAAATCAACAGAACGCCTGCCAGCGAGGGCGTGATGCTTGAGACCGACCTGGATCGGCTTGCACAGGTGTTTATCAACCTGATCACAAATGCGCAGAAATACTGCGTTGCGGATGCACCGGAACTGACGATCACGGTAGCCCTTAAAAATGATCAGGTTGTGATTGATTTTATCGACAACGGTAACGGGATCGAGCCGGCGTCGCGCGACCTGATATTTGAAAAATTCGCTCGTGTGCCGGGGCAAGGCGGCGAGGGGGCGGGTCTGGGACTTGCCATCTGCCGTGAAATTATCACGAGATTACAAGGCGATATCAAATATCTTTCGCAAGGAGCGGGCACCGGATTTCGCGTGACCTTGCCTGCCGCGACACCCGGGGGCACCAGCAACAATGTTGATATTGCCGCATCTGCATAAAGGTCATCTTTACCATTAACCGTTTAGACCTGCCCCTATGGGGAAAAGTGTCCGGCGGAGTAGGCAGTGACGGAGCAGCAACAATCAACGATGCGGCGCAAGACGCAGGCGGGGCGGGCTTTGCACCAGTCGCGCACTGTTTCCGTGCTCAAGGCGCTTCGGCTGACTCTGTCTAAGGTGGGCAACGATCTGTTCGAGCTGCCTTTGGCAACCTTGGGGGCGACCCAGGATATTGTTGAAAACGACGCGTGTACGCAGATATTTCAGGATGATCATTTGCTGATTTTGCTGGATGGGCCTGCGGGGACGCGCGGTGCCGTGATGGTGGACCCCGTTTTGGTCGGTGGGTTGATCCAGCAACAGACGATGGGCGAGGTGCAACCGGTCAAGGGGGACGGCCCTGCGCGCGTTATGACGGCCACTGATGCGACCCTGATCGAACCAATGATCAACACGCTGCTGGAGCGCGCAGCCCCTTTACCCGAATCCGAAGAGGAACGCCGCCTGCTGACGGGGTTCAAATTCGGTGCAAAGGCGCAGGATGTGCGGCTATTGATGTTGGCGCTGGATGCCCAATAATTTCATATCCTTCGCTTTACCCTTGATTTGGCCAAGGGGGCGCGGCAGGGCGAATTGCTGTTTTGTCTGCCGGTTCCGCCTCCACCGCCAAAGGTCGTGGTGCATGACCCCGACGATGAGGGAAATGGAACATCCGGGGCGGGCAAGACCCTGTGCGAAAATGTGCTGGCCTTAAAAGCGGACCTGATCGTGTCATTGGCGCAAATCCAACTCTCAATCCGGGCGGCGGGGGCGCTGCAGGTCGGGCAGGTGCTTGATCTGGGAATGGTCAGTTTTGACGATGCGCAGGTCAGAACGCGGCAAGGGCGGATTGTGGGGCGTGGGGTTCTGGGACAGCAGGACGGCATGCGCGCCTTGCGATTAAAACACCGCGGGAAAAAGCGCGATGCCCCGCAACGGCGGTCGTCAGATAGGGGTGACTTGGCTGAAGAACACCCACAAGATATGCAGTTCGACGATTTCTACAGTGTCCAAGACTTACCCGCGCTGCCGGATGCCGGACCGCGCAATACCGAGCTATCAAGCCTAGGACTGTCGGGCACTGAACTGGCAGACGCCGGACCGGCGGGTGGGATGGCCAATCCAGACACCGATTTCGACAGCACGCCGATGCCCGACATGTCGGACTTGCCCGGTTTCGAAGATGATGAGGAAAACGGCGCGGATGCGATCAGCCGATTCAAGACCGGCTAATCGAAAGTTTTACGCGTAGTTGGCGCTTAGAACACCGCGCATATGTGACAAATCATATCCACCGGCGCGCGCTGCATCGATCAGATCATCCGCAGGAACTTCTCCGGCCTGACCAAGCGCCCATGCGGTCGTCGACCGTGTCCCGGACGCGCAATAGGCCAACACGGTCTCATTCGAGGCCGTGCTGATCGCACGGTTATTGGCAATAACGTCTGGCGTCATGGTTTGGTGGGTCAGCGGCTGGTACGCAAATTTGATCCCTGCTGCCTCTGCGGCGGCCTTTATGGCCTCGTGCTGATGGCTTGGGGGCACCTCTGAATCCGGGCGGTTGTCCAGGATCAAGGTAATGCCGGCCTCGGCGATCGCGGCCATGTCGGACGGATCAATTTGAGGCGAAGCAAAGAAGCGGGGGGTGATTTTGCGCATATCCATAGTTTGATTTAACCACCTGTGACTTTGCTGTCCAGCAATGGCGACACTTTGGGTGCGATGAACATACCCGCCAACATTGCCGTCAGAAATACCAGACCGCCAATGCCGCCAAAGCTGAGCGAAGCAAGTGCCGGACCCGGGCAAAGCCCGACAAGACCCCAACCCATGCCGAACAGAACGGCACCAACAATCAGGCGGCGGTCGAATATAGGATCGGAGCGTTCAGGGAATTCGCCGCCAACCAAAGGTTTGCGGTTGCGTGTCGCAGCCCATGCAACGGCCATCGGCAAAATCGCGCCCCCCATCACAAAGGCTAAAGTCGGATCCCAGCTGCCGAGAAAATCAAGGAAGCCCTGAACTTTATCGGTGTCGGTCATACCCGCAATATAAAGGCCTATGCCAAACAAGGCACCGGACAAAATGGCATACATATTCCGCATCTTATATTCCCCCCATAAAGCCGCGCAGGGCAACAATCATCACCGCTCCTGCAAAAATATAGATCAAGGTCGCCACAATCCCGCGTGGGGACAGCCGCGAAATGCCGCAAACCCCATGGCCAGACGTACAACCGTTGCCAATGCGTGTGCCGACACCGACCAAAAGGCCCGCGACGACAATAAGCGCCCAGTTACTGGTCAAATTGGTTTCCGCAGGACGACCAGAAAAAAGGATCAGCAGCGCGGGGGCAAGGACAAGCGCCGCAATAAAGCTTACCCGTTCGACCCAAGCACTGCGTCCCGATCCATCAACAAGCCCACCAATGATGCCGCTGGCGCCCATGATGCGCCCGTTAGCCAAAAGATAGACGGCACCGCCGCATCCAATGATCAGGCCGCCAATGAGGCCCCAAATCCAGTCCATTTCAATCACAATGTTTCCGTTCACACATTAGGGAAGGATGCCATGCATCCGCATTGCTGCAATACATAACGAATTTTGAATGTGTTTCAAGTTGGAAATAGTGATCGGAGGGTTTAGCCCAGCATAATACCGATTACGACCATCATAAGACCGATTACTGACAAGAACAGCGCGCCAAGGTTCAGCGTCAGGGCTCTTTGCAAGACCGCGCGCATATCATCCTCGGACAGGTTGGCGCGTTTTGCGCGCATCACGGTGACAATGCACCACACAAGGCCAAAGAATCCCACGAGTGAGATTAGCGCGCCGACCCAGATTAGAATGTCGAACAGAGAAGTTGATGCATTTTCCATGGGGCGCGGGCTATCTGAATTGGCAGGGCATCGCAAGTGTGGCTTGCGGCAGGGCAGGTGCGGCGTTAGTCAGGGCGCTGACCCTTTCCAGACACAGGACCCCGCAATGAGTGACAGTGCCACAAACCCCGAATCCGCCGACGTCGTTGGTGATGCGACCTACCGCGTCACAGCAAACGAGCTTCGCCAGTTTGTTGAACGGATTGAACGCCTTGATTCTGAAAAGAAAGATCTGGCAGAGCAGCAGAAAGAAGTGATGGCCGAAGCAAAATCGCGCGGCTATGACACCAAGGTACTGCGCAAGGTGATTGCCCTGCGCAAGCGTGACAAAGACGATATCGCCGAAGAAGAAGCGGTGATGGAGATGTACAAAGAAGCCCTGGGCATGTGATTTATGCTGGGAGCTTGCAAATCAACGCACCCTTTCACGCCAGAGCCAAATCCGCTTGCGCCCAAGCGCAGGCCCAAATAGAAGAGCGGAAATTTTTCCGCCCGCGCACTTTATCGCGCGGCCTTACCCTATGGAGCTAACATGCAGGTCAACGAGACGCTGAACGAAGGTCTGAAACGCGGCTATGCCATCACTGTGACAGCAGCTGAGCTGGAGGCCAAGGTCAACGAAAAGCTGGTCGAAGCGCAGCCCGAAGTCGAAATGAAGGGCTTTCGCAAAGGTAAAGTACCTATGGCGCTGCTGAAAAAGCAGTTCGGCCAAAAGGTTACCGGCGAAGCCATGCAAGAAGCCATCGATGGTGCCATGCAAGAGCACTTTGAAAAGTCCGGCGATCGCCCTGCGATGCAGCCTGATGTAAAGATGGCCAACGAAGATTGGAAAGAAGGCGACGACGTCGAGGTCACAATGTCCTACGAAGCGCTGCCCGACATCCCTGAAGTTGATCTGACATCCATCAAGCTCGACAAAATGATCGTCAAAGCAGATGATGCTGCCGTCGACGAAGCGCTGGCAAACCTTGCCGAGACCGCACAAGATTTCAAATCGCGCAAAGCTGGTGTGAAATCCAAAGACGGCGACCAGATTGTGTTCGACTTCCTTGGTAAGGTTGACGGCGAAGCATTCGAAGGTGGCGCTGCCGAGGATTATCCTTTGGTTTTGGGCTCCAACTCCTTCATCCCCGGTTTCGAAGAGCAACTGGTCGGTGTTGTCGCTGATGAGGAAAAGAATGTTACTGTTTCTTTCCCTGACGATTATCAAGCGCCCCACCTTGCCGGCAAAGAAGCCGTGTTTGAGTGCAAAATCAAAGACGTCAAAAAGCCTGTCGCCGCCAAGATCGATGACGAGCTGGCAACCAAATTCGGTGCCGAAGACCTTGCTGGCCTGAAAGGTCAGATTGCCGAGCGTCTGGAAGCCGAATACATGGGTGCATCGCGCGCTGTCATGAAGCGTGGCCTGTTGGACGAGTTGGACAAGTTGGTCAGCTTTGACCTGCCACCGTCCTTGCTGGATGCCGAAGCGGGCCAGATCGCCCACCAGCTGTGGCACGAAGACAACCCTGATGTTGAGGGCCACGACCACCCAGAAATCGAAACCACAGAAGAGCACAAGACTTTGGCCGCACGTCGCGTTCGTCTTGGCCTGCTGCTGGCAGAGCTGGGTCAGAAGGCCGAAGTTCAGGTAACAGACGCCGAAATGACCCAAGCGATCATGAACCAGGCGCGTCAGTACCCTGGTCAAGAGCGTCAGTTCTTTGAATTCGTTCAGCAAAACCAGCAGATGCAGCAACAGCTGCGCGCGCCGCTGTTTGAAGACAAAGTCGTTGATTATGTATTCGAGCAGGCAACTTTGAACGAAAAAGAAGTGTCCAAAGAAGATCTGCAAAAAGCAGTTGAGGCTTTGGAAGACGAATAAGTCTTACCGCTTTGACAGACTGAATTAGGAAAGGGCCATCCGGTTGGGTGGCCCTTTTTCTATTCTACGGTGGCGGTATTTTCCAAAAATTCCGGGCCGGAAAATTTGAATTTTCCGATTACCCGTTGCGCAGGCCGGTTTTCTCCAGCATGCCGCGCCGCTTGGCTTCATAGTAATAACCGCGCGAGTACCATTTAATGGCGGTCGCGTGATCGCCGTCTGCCAGCAGCCAAGCACCGCGCAGATACTTGACCCCATATTTCAGATTTACATCAGGATTCAGCAGGTCGCCCGAGCTGCCCTGAAACCCCATGCCGCGCGCTGTGGCAGGCAGGATCTGTAGCAGGCCATAGTAGGGGCCATTGCGCGCCTCTGGGCGGTGAGTGCTTTCCCTGATAGCCAGGCGGTGCACTAGCGGGCGAGGGACGTCATAGAAGTCCGACCATTTGTTGATCAGGCTGCGCAGTTCCGGTGTCTCGTTTGGATAGAGCTGCATTCTGGGGGCAGGTGCGGGTTCGGGACTGGGTAATGGCGTGCTGGCACAAGCAGCAAGGCCAGTGCTGCATAACAGCATTTGGCACAACAGGCGGCGTGATATGTGTGACATATGGAAACTCTAGTTTTTGCTTTGGAAACCCTACATCGGTTGACTTGTCCCGCAACCTTGGCGGTTTGCTATGGGCAGAGGGTCGCCTAAATCACTGATGAATGAGCGTAGAAGCGCAGATTGGCAGATCTCAAAGTGCAATTTTTTGTCGACACTTACATGATATTGAAAGTCAGCAACGTCTTGGCGCGGAATCAAATACTGTTTTGTCGCTGAACAGGAGGCTAACGGACAATCTAGAGGAGGGTTCTCGCCGTTGATACGCCGTGTCAGGAAGGTCGCTCAAATGAAAACGCCGCCCCCGGCAAATGCGGGGACGGCGTTAAATTTACTAAGGCAGTGAGAGACTTACGCTTTCGCTTCGTCGTCTTCTTGCGCTTCAACAGCTTCGGCCAGATCTTCGTCATCATTCGCGGCAGAGCCGATATCATCGAACAATTCAGAGATTTCGAACTCGGCTGCGGCTTCTTCTTCCGCGGCCAGTTCCTGGATCGACTTGCCTGCGGCCTGAAGTTCGGCCTCTTCAGCGGAACGTGCAACGTTCAACTGAATGGTGGCTTCGACTTCGGGGTGCAGAACGACTGTTACGTCGTGCAGGCCCAGATCTTTGATCGGGTTACGCAGAACGACCTGCTTGCGGTCGACTGTGAAGCCTTCGGCTGTTGCTACATCGGCCGCGTCACGTGTTGTAACGGAACCGTACAAAGCACCCGAATCGGAAGCGGAACGAATAACGACGAACTGCTGACCGTTCAGCTTGTCCGACATTGCGTCTGCTTCTTTTTTGGTCTCGAGGTTTTGCGCCTCAAGCTGTGCTTTCTGACCTTCGAAGGCTTCGATGTTGGCTTTGGAAGCCGACAGCGCTTTGCCTTGTGGCAGCAGATAGTTGCGTGCGTAGCCTGGCTTTACGTCCACGACTTCGCCCATTTGACCAAGCTTGGCCACACGTTCCAGAAGGATAACTTGCATGTGCTTTCTCCTTACTTAACGGCGTAGGGCAGCAAGGCGAGGAAGCGGGCGCGTTTGATGGCACGGGCCAATTCACGCTGCTTTTTCGCAGAGACTGCTGTGATGCGGGATGGAACGATTTTGCCGCGCTCAGAGATGTAGCGCTGCAGAAGACGTGTGTCTTTGTAATCGATTGCCGGTGCGTTGTCGCCCGAGAAGGGGCAGACTTTACGACGGCGGAAAAATGGTTTTGCGGCCATGGTTTATGTCCTTTCTTTCAAGCTGATGATCAACGGCGCTCGCGGCGTTCGCCGCGCTCGGGACGCTCGTCACGTTTCTGCATCTGGACCGATGGCAATTCTTTATGCTCATCAACCTTGATGGTCAGAACGCGCATGACGTCGTCATGCAGGCGCATCAAACGCTCCATTTCCTGAATTGCGGGTGCAGGTGCATCCGAACGCAGAAAGGCGTAGTGGCCCTTGCGGTTTTTGTTGATCTTATAGGCCATCGTTTTGACGCCCCAGTATTCGCTGTCGACGAGCTTGCCGTCGTTGTCAGCCAAAACTGTGCCAAAATGTTCGATAAGGCCTTCTGCTTGCGTGTTGGACAGGTCCTGACGCGCAATCATAACATGCTCAT
>CBDTUA010000050.1:0-14617 GCA_965363735.1 uncultured Sulfitobacter sp.
AAAAGTAGCTTAATTTACGCCAGATACTGTCCAACTAATGGGGAGTAGCTCACTGAGCAGTAAGTTTCCCCACTTCACTGGTAAGACCTTTGATATTGGAAACACGAGCGATTTCATCAGCCTTCAACTCCTCCTGTTTCCGTTCACCTTCAGAAACTTGAAGCTCCCGTTTCTTGAGGTTTTTGATGGACCATTCATAGTCGTGAAATTCGTCAAGGCTCAGACCATTAGCTTCGACCTTCAATATTTCAGTCTTAGCTATCCAACGCGCATCCGGTCGAAAACGAAAGCCGAGTGCCAACTTCCCCAGATCAAGCGAAACAACATTGTTCTCTACGGTTATGCTTTCATGATGGGTCGTTTGATCTGAATGGAAAACTTCCACCTCAAATTTGTCCCAACTGTCGTATCCTGAGGAATAAATTTTGAGACTGGACAGATAAACTGGCTTTATAAATTTGTACTCATACCATCGATGAGCTCCTTCTACCTTGAAACCATCGTCGCTATTGATAAGCTTTGTCGTCTTGTTGGATTGCTTCGAAAAGAATTCAATTTCAATTGGATGCGGCGCAACGGCAATAACTTCGCGATCTTTTTCTGCAACGGTTTCAGTCAAAATATTATCTCCTTTGAAGCGATAGCGTAGACACCCATTTTCAAGAGAGCAATGCACATCACCCGCACCCAGTGGGCTATGCTCTTGGCTTCGCCAAACTCTTTCGCCCACCGTCGCTAAAAATGGTCGGCTTTTAGCCGTCCATTTTTAGCGCGGAAATAAACGCTTCTTGCGGGATATCCACCTTACCGAACTGGCGCATCTTCTTTTTACCCGCCTTCTGCTTGTCCAGCAGCTTGCGCTTGCGCGAGGCGTCGCCGCCGTAGCATTTCGCCGTCACGTCCTTACGCATCGCGCTCAAAGTCTCGCGGGCGATGACTTTGCCGCCGATGGCCGCTTGGATCGGGATTTTGAACATGTGGCGCGGGATCAGGTCTTTTAGCTTTTCCACCATCGCACGGCCACGCGTCTCGGCGCGGTCGCGGTGCACCATGGTCGAGAGCGCATCGACCGGTTCGTCGTTCACAAGGATCGACATCTTGACCAGCGAATCCTCGCGGTAGCCGATCATCTGATAGTCAAAGGACGCATAGCCCTTGGTCACCGATTTCAGGCGGTCGTAGAAGTCGAACACCACTTCGTTCAGCGGCAGATCATAGACCACCATCGCGCGGCTGCCCGCATAGGTCAGGTCCATCTGGATGCCACGACGGTCTTGGCACAGCTTCAGCACGTCGCCCAGATATTCATCCGGCACAAGGATCGTCGCCTTGATGCGCGGCTCTTCGATGTGGTCCACGAATGTCAGGTCAACCATGTCGGCAGGGTTGTGCAACTGCGTGACAGTGCCGTCTTTCATGTGGATATCGTAAATAACCGACGGGGCCGTGGTGATCAGGTCAATGTCATATTCACGCTCGATCCGGTCGCGGATGACCTCAAGGTGCAACAGGCCCAAGAACCCGCAACGGAAACCGAACCCAAGTGCTGCGGATGTTTCCATCTCAAAGCTGAAAGACGCGTCATTCAGCGCCAGTTTTTCGATGCTGTCGCGCAGGTCTTCGAATTCGGCAGCGTCCACGGGGAACAGACCACAGAACACCACGGGCTGCGCAGGCTTAAACCCGGGCAATGCCTTGTCGCAGCCTTTTTTCTCGTGCGTAATCGTATCGCCGACCCGTGTGTCACGGACCTGTTTGATCGACGCAGTCAGAAAGCCGATTTCGCCCGGCCCCAGCACGTCAATTTCAGTCATCGCGGGGCGGAACACGCCGATGCGGTCAACGTGATGCACGGACCCGTTTTGCATCATGCGGATACGGTCGCCCTTTTTCAGCTGACCGTCCATGATGCGGACCAGAACGATCACGCCCAGATAGCTGTCATACCACGAATCAACCAGCATCGCTTTGAGCGGTGCGTCCAGCGTGCCCTTGGGTGCGGGCAAACGGTGCACGACGGCCTCGAGGGTTTCGATAATGCCGACGCCGGTCTTGGCCGACACGCGGATCGCCTCGGAGGCATCAATGCCGATCACGTCTTCGATCTGTTCGGCTACGCGGTCGCAATCTGTGGCGGGCAAGTCGATCTTGTTCAGAACCGGCACAATCTCGTGATCCGCGTCCAGCGCGTGATAAACGTTGGCCAATGTCTGCGCTTCGACGCCTTGGGTGCTGTCCACGACCAGCAGCGATCCTTCGACCGCACGCATGGACCGCGAGACTTCGTAGGCAAAGTCGACGTGGCCGGGGGTGTCGATCAGGTTGAGAACGTAATTCTCGCCGTTTTTGGCGGTATAGTTGATCCGCACGGTCTGCGCTTTGATCGTGATGCCGCGTTCCCGCTCGATATCCATCGAGTCGAGCATCTGCTCTTTCATGTCACGCAAAGAGACGGTGTTCGTCTCCTGAATGAGCCGATCAGCGAGCGTGGATTTACCATGGTCAATATGCGCGACGATGGAGAAATTGCGGATGTGTGAAAGTGGTGTCATAGATAGGGATATGGTGCGGTTTTGAGCGCTGGTCAATGGGGCGGATGACCTGTTGGCGTTGATGATTACGCGCTGTTTCACGGGCGCGCTGCTTTAGCGATGGATTTGCTTCTTTCCCAGATCGATCAATACAAGGGGCAGACGCGGGCAACACCTATGCAATATCTGCATATCACCCTGAAATCTCTAGAAAATAAGGACTGCCTTCAAGCTCACTTTTGTTTGAACAGGGCCTTCATGCAACACCTCGAGTTAGTTAGGAGGCCTTATAGTTTTGTTCGTATCAAGACTGTTCTAGGCTTGAAGTCTCTAATGGCCCGCGACTTTGTGGGCCGGGTGAACAAGGAATTTAGAGATGAAGATCAAACAACAGCTTGGAACTTCAACCATCGCCGCACTTGGGCTGGCGTTGGTACCCGCGTTGGCACAAGCGCAATCCGCAGATCCAGTTTGGGATTTTTACGGTCAGTTGAACTTGGGCGTGATCAACGTAGATGATGGCGTCGACAGCACTTCGGCATTTACGGACAACGACAACTCAAACAGCCGCATCGGTCTGAAAATGACACAGGCCTTGCAAGGTGGGTCCGAGCTGAAGCTAACGTTCGAGACCGGTTTGGGTCTGACAGGATCGTCCAGCTTGAACGGACAAGACAACGATTTTGATGCTGAATACCGCCGGACCGAGCTGCGCAAGCTTGACGTGGCATACCGCACGCCGACCATGGGGACGTTCTCTTTTGGTCAGGGCAGCACCTCGACAGATGGTTCCGCCGAAGCTGATTATTCGGGCACAGGTGTAGCCGCATATGTTGGCATCAATGATATCGCGGGCGGTCAGACCTTGCGCTTTGCCGATGGCACGATGTCGGCTGTCAACATCGGTAACACGAACAGCTCTTTCGACGGTGGTCGCCGCCTGCGTGTGCGGTATGACACGCCAGTTTTCAGCGGTTTCTCGGCCTCGGTTTCGGCCGGTCAGGAAGTCCTGAAGTCGGGTGACAACAACGACTATTATGACGTTGGTACACGCTATGCGAAAGACTACGGCGACTACAAAGTCGACGCACGTCTAGGCTATTCCTTCCGTGACAGCTCCAACGATCTGGTCATGGGGTCGGCGGCCGTTCTGCACGCGCCAACAGGCCTTAGCTTGGCCGTTTCGACAGGTCGTCGTGTCGGCGGCGACGCGGATTACGCCTATGTCAAAGCGGGTTTGACGCGCGATTATATGGCAATCGGCTCAACTTCGTTTTCGGTTGATTACTATAATGGCAACGATTTCGTTGTGTCCGGGTCCAGCACGTCCTCTGTTGGCGTCGCTGTTGTGCAGCGTCTTGATCAGTATAACACCGAGCTTTACGCGACCTACCGCACGTATGAATTCAACAGCGCTGCCGCGTCCTATCAGGACATGGACGTGACCTTTGTTGGTGCTCGCTGGAAGTTCTAAAACTTCGCCTTTGTCCGATCTCTTCGGGCAAGGGTATTTGTATTATCGTGAATTGCCCCCTTGTTTGTTTTCCTGCATACTTGGGCAAAGCAGAAGGGCAGCAAACGGGATCAACCCGGCGCGCCGAAGATGAGGCATAAAATGTTACGACTTTTTACAATGATCTGTGCATTGTCCGCGTTGGCAGCTTGTGGTGGGGCGCGCGGCTATAACCCAAGCGGCGGCTATGGTGGCGGGGCGGTTTTGTTCGCAACAGGGCCACTGAATTCTGCCTGTCTGGCGGCAGGTCGCAAACAGGCGAGTCGGGCACGGTGCGGCTGCATCCAGGCGGTCGCGGACCGCGAGCTTTCGGCAGCAGACCAACGTCGCGGCGTACGGGTATTCAAAGACCCACATGGTTTGCAAGAAGCGCGGCAATCGGATCGCGCAAGCGACAACGAATTCTGGGCTGCTTGGAAGGCCTATGGAAACACCGCACAAACATTGTGCAGCGCAGCATAACCCGCTGACCGACCGGTTTACATCTGTGGGCGGGTCGGCTCTCCAAAGCGTTCGATAAGGCGGTCTTTGATCTGATCGCGTGCGGCGCGATATTGTGCCATCTTTTCCTGACGGGTTTCGCCCAAACCTGTCGGGTCAAGGATCGGCCAGTATTCGACAATCAGGTGATAAAACCGCGTCAGTTCCAGCGCACGACGCTGACTGGCGGGGCTAAGGGCGATAATCAGATCGAACGAGCTTAGATCGTCGCCCCAATTTTCCATCTCGTCGAAACTGCGCGACCGATGCCGCGAAAGTTCAACATTCAGTTCCTGACAGACGGCGATCGAAAAGCCGTCAATTTCAAGATCATTCATGACGCCGACGGACTGCACATAGGTGCCAGTACCGTAAAACTTTTTCATCAACCCTTCGGCCATGGGGGACCGTACCGCGTTGTGATCGCAGCAAAACAGCACTGATTGAGGCAGTTCCTCGGCCATCTATCCGCCGTAATGCAGGACACAGATCAGGGTGAAAAGACGTCGCGCCGTGTCTGTGTCAATCTCGGCCTTGCCTTCCAGACGCTCTTGCAGCACCCGCGATCCTTCGTTGTGGATGCCCCGGCGGGCCATGTCGATTGTCTCAATCTGCGCAGGTGCGGATTTTTTTACCGCCTCAAAGTAAGATTCACAAATCTGGAAATAGTCTTTGACGACCTGCCGGAATGGCCCCAACGACAAATGGAATTCCGCGGCTTTTTCATCGTTTTCCGTGTTCACATCGAACACCAGACGCTTGTCGCGGATGGAAAGCCCCAAATGATACGGCCCTTGTGGCAAGGGCCGGTCATCCCTGTTGGGCAGCGTGAACACGTTGTCTTCGAGCAGGTCAAACACCGCAACTTTGCGTTCTTGTTCGATCTCGGGCGTGGGCGGCGGAAGGTTTGTGTCATCAAGCACGATATGCGTGATCCGAGACATGGGCTTCTCAATTCATACTTAGGTTCGGGCGACCATAGACCGCCAAAATGAGTAGTTCAATCATGGTCGCGGCGTCACTCGTTCAGCTTACCCAGGCGGGCCGTTACTGAAAGCCCGTGGGCCTCAAGGCTTTCGGAGCGGGCAAGCCGTTCCGCAGATGGCCCGATCGCACGCAAGGCTTGCGGGGTCATGCGGGCAAGCGTGGTTCGCTTCATGAAATCTAGCACGGACAGTCCCGAGGAGAACCGGGCGGAGCGCGCAGTCGGCAGAACGTGATTTGGCCCGCCGATATAGTCGCCAATTGCCTCTGGCGTCCATTGGCCCAGAAAAATTGCCCCGGCATGGTTGATTTGCGCGCTCAGTGCGTCCACATCCGCGACGCATAACTCAAGGTGTTCAGGGGCAATACGGTTGCTGAGCCTTGCGGCAACGGCAACATCGGGTACCGTGATGATCGCGCCATTGTCACGCCAGCTTGCCCCGGCGATCTTGCGTCGCTCAAGCGTCTCGAGACGCTTTTCAACGGCTGCCGCGACAGCTTTGCCAAAGGCCGCATCGGTCGTGATCAAGATAGATTGCGCGCTTTCGTCATGCTCGGCCTGCGACAGCAGATCAAGCGCGATCCAGTCAGGATCATTGTCGGCATCGGCAATCACCAAAATCTCGGACGGGCCAGCGATCATGTCGATGCCAACCTTGCCAAACACGCGGCGCTTTGCAGCAGCCACATAGGCATTCCCCGGTCCGGTAATCTTGTCGACAGGTGGAATGGTATCGGTGCCATAGGCCAATGCCGCAACAGCCTGCGCACCGCCAATGCGGTAGATTTCATCGACACCGGCGATGCGGGCAGCGAGCAAAACCAGCGGATTTAGAATGCCGTCAGGTGTCGGCACGACCATCGCGAGACGGTCCACACCAGCGACCTTGGCCGGGATCGCGTTCATCAGCACGGATGATGGATAGCTGGCAAGCCCACCAGGCACATAAAGGCCGGCAGCCGAAACGGCGGTCCAGCGCCAGCCCAAGGTCGCGCCGACCTCGTCCGTCCATTCAGCGTCTTCTGGCAATTGTCGGCCGTGGTAATCGCGGATGCGGGTGGCTGCCAGTTCCAATGCGGCGCGATCTTCCTTTGATACCTGCGCTATCGCGGTATCGACTTCGGCAGCCGTGATACGTAGCGTTTCAGCAGTCAGGGCGATGCGGTCGAACTCTTGGGTCAGCGCGATCACCGCAGCATCCCCGCGTTCGCGGACCTGCGCGATGATGTCTGCGACGGTGTCGTCTACATCCGTGCTTTCCTCGCGCTTGGCCGACAGCAGGGCGGCAAAAGCGGCTTCGAAATCAGACTGTGAATAGTCTAGAAACTGGGGCATTTGATGTCCTTTTCAGCCGGTTGCCCGATATCAGGCGGGGCTTTGCAAGGGAATGTTGTATTTGGAACTTTTAGAGCCAGAGAAGATGGTCAGGCTGGATGCTCTGGCAACTTACGTGACGGTGCAACATAGGGCCTGGTCACGTCTTTCAAAGTCACTTCGATCGCTTCGACGCTAAGCCGGATCGCGCCGTCGCCGGCGAGGGTCAATAGAACGTCACCCGATGGCGCATCGGTTTCGTTGAATTCAACCTGAAGCAACGACAGGATCGTGTCGGTATCGCCTTTGGTGACGCCATGGGTCGATACACGCTCAACATTGTTGAACATCAGGATCGACTGCACACGTTCTGCAGCATGGCGGGTTTTTCCTGCGTCTTCCCAGCGCACTCGGTTCAAAAGCAAAGCGAAACGCGCGCCCTTTTGATGCCAGCGCATTTCGGATGCAGGGAACACCGCGTCTTGAACAAGCGATGAGATAACTTTGAGGTCCTCGCCGTCCAAGGCACCAAGGTTCAGCGGGGCTTCGCGGCCATCTTCGAAACGTGCGTCTTGGTTCATTGGTCTTTTATCCGCTCAATATTTGCGCCCACGCCGCGCAGTTTGGCCACGACATGTTCATACCCGCGGTCCAGGTGATAGACACGGCTGACCTTGGTTTCACCCTCAGCGGCCATCGCAGCAAGAATTAGCGACACCGAGGCGCGCAAGTCTGTCGCCATGACCGGTGCGCCCTTCAGTTTTTTGACGCCAGACACGGTTGCCGTACCGCCGTGCACTTCGATGTCGGCACCCATCCGGATCAGTTCAGGCGCGTGCATAAAACGGTTCTCGAAAATCTTCTCTTCCAGCACTGATGTGCCTTCGGCTGTGCATAGCAATGCCATCATCTGCGCCTGCAAGTCGGTGGGAAAACCCGGGAAAGGTTCGGTCGTTACATCCACCGCCTGAATTAACCCATTGCGGCGGGCAACTTTAAGGCCCTTGTCGGTCTCCGTCACATCAATGCCCGCGGCATCCAGTTTTTCGCAGAACGCTTGCAGCAAGTTTATGCGGCCGCCCAGCAATTCGACCTCGCCGCCGCAGATCGCAGGGGCCAGCATATAGGTCCCCAGTTCGATCCTGTCGGTGACAACGCGGTGGGTGGCTCCGTGCAAACTGTCGACGCCCTGAATTTCGATACGGCTGGTGCCGTCGCCGTCGATTTGTGCCCCCATCGCCCGCAAGCAATCTGCAAGGTCGACGATTTCGGGTTCGCGCGCGGCGTTATTAATAACCGTGGTGCCCTTGGCCAAGGTTGCGGCCATCATGATATTTTCCGTCGCCCCGACCGAGGCGAATGGGAAGTCGATCACAGCCCCCTTCAGTTTCCCACCCTCTGCCTTGGCATGCAGATAGCCGTCGCGCAGATCAATCTGCGCGCCCATCAATTCCAGACTGTCAGTGTGAATGTCCATTGGACGCGCGCCAATGGCGCAACCGCCGGGCAAAGACACCTCTGCATGGCCTTCGCGTGCAAGCAGCGGACCAAGCACAAGGTTTGACGCCCGCATTTTGCGTACGATGTCATATTCAGCGCGTGTGTTGATTTCACCGTGGCAGGACATCGCCAGCACCTGGCCGTCTTGCATCGACGTCACTTCGGCCCCAAGCGAGCGCAACAATTCGGTCATGGTGCGAATGTCCGACAGGCGCGGCGCATTGGTCAGCGTCAAGGGTTCCTCTGACAGCAGGCAGGCAGGCATCAGGGTCAGGCAGGCGTTCTTGGCCCCTGCGATTGGAATTTGTCCGGACAGCTCACCGCCGCCTTTGACCACAATCGAATCCATCTTTCAGCCTTCCGTATCCTGGCCTGATCGGCCGTTGTCTGTCTTTGTCTCTGCCCCACGCGCACGAGCCTGAGCTTTGCGCCGGCCCATGTTTGCCTTTAGCGCAGCCTTGAGCCGATCCTCGCGAATGGCTTTGGCGGTCTTGGGCTTTTGTGGGGCGGTACCTTGTGACATGTCGATTGTCTAGCGCAGCAGGCAGTCAGGGTCCAGATAGCCCTTGCACCATATTGCGAATGCGTCTAATCAGCCGCCCAACGTGCTGGAGTAGCTCAGTGGTAGAGCGCGTCATTGGTAATGACGAGGTCGGGAGTTCAATCCTCCCCTTCAGCACCATTTATTCCTTACATTAGAGGCAGTTAGCGTATTTTCGCCCATCGCAAGGCGTGTGGATAGGCGCGGCATTGGGTTCAATGTTAGGTGCCGACTCCGCCTAGATCCACTGCCTCAGTTCACGCAATTGGCCAACCGTCTGTCGATTGTCGTGCCTTTTCGCGGAAACTTACACTTTGCCCTTCGCGCGTCGTCCCAAATCGGACAGCTGTTGATGTTGCCACCCGGTATTTAGCTGCTGATAAATTGGGTACCCACTGCAAGCGCTAAGCTTCACAGGGCGTTTGAATTTTCCACACATATTATTGAAATTTATAGGGTTTAGTTTGCACTTCCGACCCTGTGCGCAACACGTATTTCACATCGAATGGATATGACGGCGGTATCGTGTCGCTGCTCTCCACCTAAGTCGCCGTGCTCGCCGCAGGGGCACCTATTGATGTCAATCACCGCCAGTATCTATCACCTCACGGATTGCAAGTATGACCGTCCGGTCACGTTGGGCCCGCAGATTCCGTTGAACCCCGTGATGGCAAGTTGTGCGTGTTCCTGCCGCCCGTTGAATCTCTTGAAGGTTACCTCGAACTGATCTCGGCCACGAAAACGCTGCCAAGACCATTGGCTGCAAGATGCTGATCGAAGGGTATTCGCCGCCTTGTGATCCGCGCATTGACGGGATCCGTGCAGTCATCATACGGCGTTGGCGAAGCCCGTTCAGCGGTTAGCTGACCCGCTGGATCACGACGCTGCCTGAAAGTTTATGCTACACACCTGTATCAGAGATGACTTCTTGGATGTGCCGAACGACTTTACAGTACACGGCATGGCGCAGGGCCCCGTGTGGTTGAAAAGACAGGCCGAATTCGATTTTCCCTTGTGCGAGGAAGGCACCTCTGAAGGCATGACGTTGGAGCTCCACAAAGGGCTTGAGACTTGGCATGTGCTGCGTGAAACCGGCATAATCGGCGGGACTGTGCCCTTTACCGATAACCCCGTTAACGGTCGCAGGTCAAAATGACTGGTCTCAATCCAGACCTTTGCCGCGTGACGGCACACCAACGTTCTGTGCCGCTGCAACAGGCCGTTAAGAATGAAGAACGTGTTGGCGGCGTGCGACTTAAAGCGTGAAAACCTTCTGTGTCGCTGCTTCCGGTGCTTAAGGTCGACGCTCCGTTGAGCTTTGACATCTACGGCACGTGCACCGGGCGATCGTTGGCTGGGTGTCGCTATCAAGTTGCCCAACTAGGCGGCGAAATTTCAATACGTTTCAAGTGAATGGAACCGAAGCCGAGGCGCGGCACCTTAGGCGGTTCAAACCGATGGGGCTTACGAGGAACAGCTATAGCCCACCCGACGAAACCCAGCATCCGGAATTCCCCATGACGCTTGATTTGCGGCTAAGCCCCGGTTTGTGTAAAAAGTTGGACGCCGCCTCACCTCAAGCGCGACCCGTTAACTTTTGACCGATTACCAGCGATTAACCGATGCGCGCAACGAGATGGTGGACGCGCCCGGTAACGTGAAACTGGTCTGGCAGCCGTTTTTGAACCATTTGCAGGGGATGGAGGATCAGGATTTTATGCAGCTTTGTTGATCCGCAACCCGGCATTGTTAAGATCCATGGTTGGCATTGAACCGGCGTCAGGACATTTCCTGAATCTTCTATCCTTTGACATTGAGCATGGCCCTAACCAAGGTTTTTCATAACAATTTCGCCAATGCCAATAAATAGCGGATTGCAGCTATTTTTCAGGTCTTTCAAGAACAGCTATTCTACCTGTGCGGCAAGTCAGACGGGCAAATCGCGTTGCTATCTCCCGATCGGGCGATCAAAACTATGCCGAACACGACTATTTTGTGCGTTACCTGTGTTTGCCGTTGATCGAGAGCGAATAACTGATCGTTCAAGACGGCAATTTCATAGTCCGTACGGTCGTATGGCCTAAACCCGTCAGCATCATCTGGAACCGCATCCCTAGAGCATTGATTGATTCTCTTGCTTTGGATCAAAGATCGCTTATCGGCACCCCCGGTTTGCTCGATGCCTTGCGGCAAAAACGGGTAAACATGGCTAATTCTGTCAAGGCCGCTGTGCTTCAGACCCGCGCGCTGATGGCGTTCTTGAGCAAAATCGCACGCCAACATTCTGGTCAGGCCCTAAAGCTACCAAAGATTGCGAACTGGCAACATCTGGCTGTCCATCTGATCGACATCTTTTCCCTGACTGGCAACCGCCACGATAGCGTTGATTTCTTTGGCAACACCGTCAGTGCCGTCACCCACAAAGAGCCGCACAAGAAAAGGGTGAAAGGGATGTCTGCACGGGTCAACTTCAAGGGCCGCGTCAAGCACCGCGACTTTGGATGTTAACACCGCCGCTGCCGAGGCTTTCGCAAAACGCCGTGGCGTGTGTCAGAATTTTACTCACATCATGATCATTGCCCTGTAATCACTTGGTATCCCGTCTGGCGATATCAGCGGTTTTCTAAACACCCTGCAGCCCTCCGGCGGCGTCAAGCTGGAAGGTGTCGATGCCATGCAGGCGTTGGCGCTCGCGACTGACGCGGTGTTGCGTAAGGGTGGGCCGAATATGACCTGACCAATGCCACCTTTGTCAGCGCGGATCATATCGTTGTGGCGTTGGGCGCGATTATTCGGATGGCAGTCCAGTGGTCGGCCATCTGCGGTCTTCGGGGGGGCAACGCGCCTTGTCGAACGCAACTGGCCCTGTCGCGGTTTCGTGCCGCTACTTTGATTGGATTTACTGCAGCAAAGGAAACTGACTATCGGACTAAAATGATCGGACGAATTTCGCAAGAATGCGGTGCGTATCTCGCTGACCAGCGGAGTGACGCGCAAGCAGGTAGCTGATGATCCACTGACCGACAGGGTATTGCGAGGCAATGTCTCGAGAGGGTGGGTGTCGGAATGTCGACACGGAACAAGTGGATCACTTCGCATTGAGACACGGACGTGGTGTCGAAAGAGGATTTGGGCTGGCCCAAGAGAATGACCGGCTTCGGCGCGAGGTTCGCATCCTCAAGGAGGAGCGGGGCATCCTCAAAAAATGCAACGCAGTTCTTCGCGAGCCAAAAACCGTGAGGTTTGGGTTCGTCCACTCCCCTCTCGTGCATTGAAAATGCACGAGAGGGGAGGAACGCCGGGATGCATTTCCGGCAGCGCGCCTTTGTCAGGTTATGGAGGTCAGCATCGCGCCAAACCTGCTGGACCGCGACTTTATTGCTGAGTACCCGAACCGGAAATGGGCAGGTGATATCAGATATGTATGGACGCGGGAGGGCTGGCTTTATCTCGCGGTGATACTCGACCTGCATTCCCGGCGCATCATCGGTTGGTCGGTGAGCAATCGCATGAAGCGCGATCTGGCGATCCGGGCGCTGAAGACGGCCATCGCGTTTGGTTCGTCACCCAAAGACTACATCCACCACACGGACCGCCCTTCTCGGGATATCGCTATGCAATACCCTGTCAGGCAATGGGACAGCCAATACTGTTCGCATGATGATCAGAAAATCCTGCGTCAGCACAGGTTCAAGGTGTCCACTGTCGCGCACGTAAACATATGCTGCCGGGCAGCGGATGAGTGGCAAGCGGAATTGCTACGACAACGCCGCCGTCGAGACCTTCTTCAAAACGAGCAAGGCCGAGCTGATTTGGCGGCATTCATGGGAAACGCGGCGACAGGCTGATATGGCGATCTTCGAACACATAAACGGGTTCTACAATCCGCGTCACCGCCACTCAGCGTTAGGCTGGAAAAGCATCGTCGCTATCGAACAGAAAGTGGCTTAAACAAGCACTGGGAGCGGCGCTAAAGCGAGACAGCTCCAAACAGGATCCTTAGATTATCTAACGTCAGCCCCCATGGGTCCAGAGGGCCGAGTTAGAGAAGGGAATGTGTTATGCTGAAATGACTACCGATGAGTGAAAAATGTGACAGTTAACTCACCCCCGCTAAAGCAATGGCGAGAGTTCATTAAAGTCGTCAAAGGGCGACCCTAATGTATTGATTTTAAGACTATGAGGTAAGTACCGTCTTGAATGGTCTGCAAAGTGAAGGCAGCGTCGCTGAGACTTCTCGCCATTCAGAATAGGCTAACCATTTTAGCGTGACAATCCACCACGCAAAGGTGAACAGAAATGGATGCACCCCCTGCTTTTCGCGGACGGGGAAAAGACAATTCTAAAGGTATCCAGAACGGCAAAACGCCATCTCGAAGTGGCGCAAAAAAAGTTGGCGATACCTAGCGGCAAATCCCTAGCCTAAGCGCCTAGTCATTGCGCCTGACACGGGCAGCCGTCTTGTCAGCAAAGGCCGCAAGCCGCGCGCGTGCATCGGGTTGCGTATTTACGACCCCTGCCACGACCGCTTCGGCATAGGCGGCATCCATCGCCGACATGTTTTGCATATGGCTGACAGCTGAACAGATCGCGAAGTTGGAAAGGGGCAGGTTCTGGGCCATCTTTCTTGCAAGTTCAAGTGCAGCATCATAGCTGGAGCCCTGAACAATGTATTGTGCAAGCCCGACATCCATCGCCTCGTTCCCTTGATAGACGCGACCGGTAAGCATCATGTCGATCATCCGCGACTTGCCTACCAGATCAGTGACCCGGATCGTAGCACCGCCGCCGGTAAACAGGCCACGCTGCCCCTCTGGCAGTGCAAAATATGTCGTCTCGTTCATCACCCGCACATGAGCCGAACTGGCAAGCTCAAGCCCGCCGCCCACAACCGCGCCTTGCAACGCGGCAATGATCGGCACGCCGCCGTATTCCATCTTGTTAAACGCCTCGTGCCAGCGCAGACAAACATGCATAAAGTCGGCTGGACTCCGGTCTTCATCGTGGTGCTCGATCAGATCAAGCCCGGCGCAAAAGTGGTCCCCTGCCCCCGCCAAAACTACCGCGCGCACCCCCGCCCGCGGTGCCACGGAAAAGAAATCAACCAGTTCTTCAATAGTTGCAATATCTAGCGCATTGCGCTTTGCAGCTCGGTTCAACGTGACGCCCCACACCCCATCCCCATGGTTTTCAACTTCAAGATTGGTAAAGCGGGCGATGTCGATTGTGAGCGGCATTTTGCGATCCTTATTGTTTGTCGTGACCATCAAAAGGCCAGCATAATTTCACTACAGTATTCAGCAAATATGCCAAGGCCCAGTGGTCATTCGCACATCATTTACAAAAGCTGGCTTTGGAGCCCCGGTTGGCGGTCGCAGGCATAGGGCAGATGGGAAATTTAAGGGTCCATTTCAGGACTGATTTCTGGTCACCGCATAGCTCAATAGCACCCTATCAATTGCTCAAGGGTCACTGCCGGTAAGGGCCATTATTTGCCCGAACTAAATGTTTTCCTTATCATGGAAAAACTCTTCGAGGTGCTCTTGACACGCGCCGCTGTATGTAAGATTAGCTGCGACTGAGTTTAATGACGTTTGATGGTCCTACCCCGACCCCAACATGCAGTGGCAGATCGACTATTCAGATAGTTGCAAGTCACTTCATTAAATTAAACTTGGAAGCCTTTGGTTTCATTAAAGTGCCCGGGTAGCTCAGGGGTAGAGCAGTGGATTGAAAATCCTCGTGTCGGTGGT